>JBKQNJ010000016.1:0-64856 GCA_052146315.1 Candidatus Acidiferrales bacterium
GAACGCCTCGCAGAACTCGATCCTTGGATTCACAGCTACAACTGGCATCGCCCTCATGCTAGTCTCGACCAGAAACCACCCATCTCCCGTTCCGGCTTGGATGTTAACAACCTCTTGAGACACCACAGCTAAAGCCGGGTTAATGCGCAGGCTTTTCGCGAGCCTGAAGGCTCACGCTTCCACCCACAAGAAGCAAGCTGCCGAGCCGCAAACCCAGCGGCCCGGCGCTCAATTCCCCGTTGGAGAGGATTGCGCGGTCGCCACGGTCCGAAGTAAAGTACTAGCCGGCAGGGAACCCAGAGCAGAATTGTGCCCGACATTCGCGCCGTTGCCATCCCACCCTCGGCAACCAGCTGGGTCCCAGTGCAGCCGTATATGACTCGACACCTTGCTGGAGTCCCAGGGTAGGGAACTAGTAAGGCGACTTGCCTTTTCGGGCGGCGACGGAGGTTATGCCATGTTTCTAGAATTCTATAAATTGCGCCAGCAGCCCTTTGGCGTGACGCCCGATCCGGCATACCTCTATCCGAGCCAGACGCACTGCCAGGCGCTCGACGCGCTCACCGAAGGCATCATGAGCGGCCGCGGATTCCTCACGCTGATCGCCGATCCCGGCATGGGCAAGACGACGCTGCTCTACCAGGTCCTCGATGCGCTGCGCGATAAGGCGAAGACCGCGTTTCTTTTTCAAACGCAGTGCACTTCGCGCGAATTTTTCCAATACCTTCTCAGCGAGCTGCGCGTCGACTCCGCCGGCATGGGCCTCGTGCAAATGCACAACAAGCTGAACGACATGCTGTTTTCGGAGCTGATGAAGGGCAAGCGATTCGTCCTGATCGTCGATGAGGCGCAAAACCTCGACGATTCGGTGCTGGAAACCATTCGCCTGCTTTCGAATTTCGAGACGTCGAATACCAAACTGCTGCAAATCGTTCTCGCGGGGCAGCCGCAACTCGGGACGAAACTCGGCCAGCCGCAACTGGCGCAACTTGAGCAGCGCATTGCCGTGGTGCAGCGCCTGGAAGCTTTCCCGCCCGAGGAAACCACCGGGTACATCCGGCACCGCCTGAAAGTTTCGGGGCACAGCACTGGAGATTTATTTGAGCCGGAGGCGCTGGCGCTGATCGCCGAGCGCAGCCAGGGCATTCCGCGAAACATCAACCGGATCTGCTATCAGGCGCTGCTCGAAGCGCATGGCGAAGGGCGCGCCACCGTTTCGGCGGAGATTGTCGAACGGGCGGATCGCAAGCTGAAAATCGCGCCGGGCGTTCATTCGGGATCGACGCCGGGGCCAATGGGGTCCGCCGGAAGTGAATCCATGAAGGCAGCGGGCGCTTCGGTGGCGCCGCAGCTTACCTACAAACCGGTAAGCGGCGGGTCGAAGTCGCGTGGGTGGCAGCTTTGGATGGCGGCATTTGCCGCGATCGTGCTGGCCGCGGGCTTTGCGCTGCCGCGCAAGCTGCCGGGAGAGATGTTGCAGGCGGTGCGTGGCCGAATGGCGGCGACGTTCGCTTCGCTGCTCAGCCACCGGAATAGCGGCATTGTCGAGGCGGCGAGTGCGAGAACCGGAGCGATGGCGAAAACCACGGCGTTGCCGAATGCTCCGGTGCAGAGCGACCCAATCGACGATCGGCTGCAAACGCAGGGCTTTCCGGATGTAGCGAAAGTCGATCCGGTCCCGGAGCCGCGCCTCAGCAGTGGCGGCATGCCGGATGTCACCGGCATTCAGGTATCGAGCACGCAGAGCGACGCGCGGATCGTCGTGGCGCTCGACGATGCGGTGCGCTACGACTCGGCGCGCATCAGCGCGCCCGAGCGCATCTATTTCGATTTGCACGGCGCGCGGCTGGATTCATCCGTGTCGCAGAAGATGGTTCCCGCCGGGGATGGGCTGCTGAAGTGGGTGCGGGCGGCGCAGAATACGGACGATGTGGTGCGGCTTGTCCTCGATGCTGGCAAGGCGAAGGATTATTCCGCGCAACTCTTCTCGGATCCGTACCGCTTGGTGATCAATGTCTCCGCGCGGCCGGGCGGCGCCGCAAAAAGCGGTGCGAGTTTGGCAGCTGCGCAGGAAAACGCGGCCAACCTTCCGCCGGAGGCAAGCGCGAGCCACGCAAATCGTCTTTCGCTCACGCAGGCGCTGGGGCTGAAGATCAGCCGCATCGCGATCGATCCGGGGCACGGCGGGTTTGATACGGGCGCGATGGGCCCGCACGGCCTGATGGAAAAGAATCTGTGTCTCGACGTGGCGCTGCGGCTGGGGCGGCTGATCCAGCAGGACATTCCCGGCGCGGAGGTGATCTATACCCGCACGACCGACAAATTCGTTTCGCTCGAGGATCGCACGGCGATCGCCAACCGGGCCAACGCGGACCTCTTCATTTCGATTCACGCGAATTCGAGCGACAGCCCGGAAGCGCGCGGCGTCGAAACGTATTTTCTGAGCTTGTTGGCAACGCCCGAATCGATGAGGCTTGCGGCGCGCGAAAATGCGCTCGCGCAATCATCGCTGCACGATCTGCCCGAGCTGGTCGAGATGATCACGCGCAACGCGAAGGTCGCGGAATCGAAAGTCCTTGCGCAGGATATCCAGAGCGCGCTGGCGACGCGGCTCGAGCTGGTAAGCCGCGGCGAGACGAATCGCGGCGTGAAGCGCGCGCCCTTCGTCGTGCTGACCGGGGCCAATATGCCGGCAGTGCTGTCGGAAATTTCGTTCATCAGCAATGCCAGCGACGAGAGCCTGCTGCTCGAGAGCAGCCAGCGCCAGCGCGTGGCCGAAAGCCTCTACCGCGGGATCGCTGCGTACCTCGATAGCTTGAACAGCCTGCCCGCCAAGAGGGACAACCAGGTGAGCCAAGAATCTTCCGCTCCGTCGCCGACGCTTACGGCATCGGCGGTTGCGATCGGGCGAAATCCTCTGAAGCTCCCGGGCCGCGGGAATTAGAACTCGGCCAGCTCCGCGAATTCGTTTCCCGATGCTGATCGCGGCGGTGGTACATGGCGACGTTACCTCGCGCATCTTTCTGAAGGACGAAGGGCTGCGGAACTTCGGTGAGGTACCAAATGGGTTTGGACGCGGTGGTCTATCGGAACAAAAGCAATCTGCAACTTGGGGCTGACGAGCAATTCGCCCAACTAATCCCAGGTACAGGCGAGATATATTTCGACGACAATGCGGCGTCGAGAAGACATTCTCAAGAACTTGAAGCGGTCCGCGTCAGGCTTGGCAACATTGCGATGATTTCTGCGCTGCGTGAGGAAATCGCTCGTACCGTTGGTGCGGATAGCATCCTACATCAAAAGATCGTATATTCCGGTTCGCACTCGGGGGATTTCATACCTATCGATGAGTTAGCACGCCTGGCAGAGGAGATGTCGCTCGTACGCAAATCAGGCAAACTATCATCCGACCTGCGCGACCTTCTTGATCGTGTCGAAGAACTGACCCAGGCAGCCCTCCATGAACGCAATCCCATAGTCTTCGTATAAGAGGGCCTGGTTAGTCAGAGTGGGTGGCCCATTCTTGCTGCTCGGCCGAGCCGTTGCGCGCATTGACATGGCGAAGGCGGATCAAAGGGTGCGCGGCCTCGCATGAGACATCGCCTGGAACGCCGCTAGGGCCTAACGGGGGAGTCGGCTAGCGGTCCGGGTCGGGCATTGCGGCAATCACGGAACGCAAAAGCGCATTGACAGCTTCGGAAGACCGGAACACGGCAGCAACATCCGGTTCGAGGACGACGGCAAGCGCGCCTTCGGCCATCCTTTCCGAAAACCTGTTGGGTTTGGCTCGCCGGTAATCGAAACGGTACTCGCTCCGCATCCCATTGCTTGCAGCCCGACGCTTTTTAGAATCCGACGTTTTCTTCATAGTCTTTGCGCTCAAGGGATGTCGCTTTCCTGGCGCTGATGATCCGAATTCTTTTGTCGCGGACCGTGAAACACACCAGAATCAATCTTCTCTGCGCTGAATGGCCGATAATGATTTCGCGGGGCTCTTCTTCAGAGTGTTCTTCATCCTCAAAAATCCTGGCGAATGGATCGGCGAAGACCGTCAGCGCTTCCCGAAAATCTATGCGGTGGGTTGCCTTATTGTGCCTCGCTTTCTCGGCATCCCACTCAAATTCGACGCCCATTCTCTGACTATCATAGCATCTGCGGGCATCGATCAGGATTTTGCCCCTGGCCGTTTTCTGTACATTGGTACAACCCAAATTGGCGCCCGTTGGTGCTAGCGTGATTGGAGCTATGCGCGAGCAGATCATATTGCCGGCTAGTCGTCGAGGCGTCGGAAGCAGAAGGCGGTGGGAGTGCGGGAGCTTGCTTGTCCTGAGTCCCGAAGGGCTCCCGCTGTTTTGCCGCGAGGCTTGCCTCGCGCCGTCCATCGCGAGCCGCGAGCCACAAATCTCGCCATTTCTAATCGACACTGCGGCGATTAGAAATCGTCGTAACTCCCGGAAAACAAAGGATCGGGGCCTTGTCTAATCGACACAGTTACGAGGCCTGCCGGAAACGCAATTGTTCTCCACAAAATTCGCGGAGAGGGGGTACACTAGCCGCCGTTTGGGGGCGCCGTGGTGGGCGCTGGATATTTTCGCGGCGGGGGAATGCGATGAATCGGCGATCATTCATTAGTTCCGGGATAGGGCTGGGAGCGATGACAGCTGGATCTTTGATGAGCGGAGGGCTGGCGAAGGCGATGGACGATGGCGCGACTGCTGGCGCCGTTGTCGAAACGACCGCGGGGAAAATCCGCGGGCTGAAAGTGGCTGATGGCAAGGTGCAATGCTTCAAAGGCGTCCCATATGGCGCGTCAACCGCCGGCAGCGGCCGCTTCATGCCGCCCGCGAAGCCGCAGCCGTGGACCAAAGTGCGCGAGACGACCGCGTACGGCCTGCGCGCGCCTCAGCTCGACAGCCAATTTCATGGTGTGGTGCCGCCGGAAGTCGAGGCGATGGATCCCGGCGGGCCGATGGGCGAAGACTGCCTCGTCCTGAACCTGTGGACGCCGAGCGTGGGGCGCGGACACAAGCGGCCGGTGATGATGTGGCTACACGGCGGCGGATATACCACAGGCTCGGGCGCATTCATCATGTACGACGGCACGGAGCTTGCGCGAAAACACGATGCGGTCGCGATCTCGATCAATCACCGGCTGGGCGTTTTCGGCTACTTGTATCTCGCCGAGCTGGGCGGAGAGAAATACGCGCAGGCGAGCAACGTGGGCATGCTCGATATCGTCGCGGCGCTCGAATGGGTGCGCGATAATGCCGAGGCGTTCGGCGGCGATCCCAACAACGTCACAATTTTCGGGCAATCGGGCGGCGGCGGAAAGGTGAGCGCGCTGATGGCGATGCCTCCCGCGAAAGGGCTTTTCCATCGCGCGATTGTGGAGAGCGGCGCGAATGTGCGCGGCGTGCCGAAGGAAGCGGCTACGAAATCGGCCACGGCGTTTATGGCGAAGCTGGGCTTGCAGCCGAATCAGGTGGATCAGATGCAGCAGCTTCCGATGGATCAGTTGCTCGCGACGATGGGCGCGATGACCGGCAATGGCATGCCCGGGGGGCCGGGCGGGCTCGCGCTCGCTCCGGTGGTCGACGGCACCACGCTGCCGGTGAATCCATTCGATCCGGTGGCGCCGGCAATTTCGGCCGATATTCCGCTGTTGATCGGAACCGTCGAAACCGAAGTGACGTTTTTCCCGGGGCAGCAGCTCGATCCGATCGACGATGCCGATCTGCACAAGCGCGTGAAGGGCTTCGTCCGCAAGGCGAGCGATGAGCAGGTGGACCAACTGATCGCCGCGTATCGCGCCGGGCGCTCGCAGGCGAGCAATACGGATCTGTTTTTGATCATTGCGTCGGACGCGACGTTCCGCGCGGGGGTGGTGACCGAGGCCGAGCGCAAAGCCGCGTCCGGCAACGCGCCCGTGTATCAGTATTACTTCACGTGGAGATCGCCGGTGCGCGATGGGAAGCTGCGCACGTTCCACACGCTGGAGATTCCGTTTGTTTTCGACAATGTGGACGCGGCCAAGTCGATGACGGGCGACGGGCAGGACCGCTACGCGCTTGCGAGCAAGGTGAGCGGCTCGTGGGTCGCGTTCGCGCGCACCGGAAATCCGAATCATTCCGGCATGGCCGAGTGGCCCGCGTTCGATAACACGCGCCGCGCCGTCATGATCCTCAACGATGAGTGCAAGGCGGTCGACGATCCCTACGGCAAAGAACAGCGCATGCTGCACGACCTGCAGAACGCCTGAAATCGAATCGGCTGTGTGACAAAGAGGGAAGGAGGGCGGAAATGCGAATGAAGAAATTGTTCGCCTCGGCCGTGCTTGTCCTGGTGTTGGCCGCATGCTCGCAGGCACCTCCTCCGGCGCCGCCCGACATGCGAGCCGCCGACGCGCAAGCGATCCGCGACGCGATTACGTCGTTGTCGTTGTCGTCGGCGTCCGCCAACGCATTTTACGATCAGGATGCGTCGATTTTTGCACCCGACGCGCCCGTTGTCACAGGCCTTCCCGCAATCAAAACGGCGCTGCAGGCAGCGTTTGCCGATCCGAACTTCTCGATCGACATTCAGATCGCAAAAGTGGAGGTTTCGAAGGCAGGCGATTACGGCTACGCGCAGGGAACGCTCACTCAGAAAGCCACGAACCCGAAGACCAAGAGGGTGGAAACGCGAGAGGGAAAATGGGTGACCGTCTTCAAGAAAGAGACGGATGGCTCGTGGAAAGCGGTGTCCGATATTTTCAATTTTACCGGCCCCGCGACTCCCGTGAAGAAGTGATGCAGAACGTGCAGAATATAACAGACACAGGAACAAGGAGAGAACTCACGGTGGAGGCGCCGGTTGGAGAAGTCAATCTCAGCCGCCTGGAACGCGTGATTTCCGGGCCGGGCAAAATCGACGCGCTCGCCAACGAGCTCGACCGCCGCAATCTGAAGCGCGCAATCGTCGTGACCGGCAAGACGCTCGGCAAATCGCCGCTGCTAGGGAAAGTCACGGGCGTGCTGGGCGCGCGGTGCGCGTGCGTTTTTACCGGTGTTCGCCAGCATGTGCCGATCAGTGCGGTGCGCGAGCTGCTTGCCGAGGTCGAGCACGTGAACGCCGATTGTCTCGTGAGTTTCGGCGGCGGCAGCCCCATCGACTGCTCGAAAGTGGCGGCCTACGCGGTGTTGAACGGCCGCGATCCGCTCGCCGCGGCGCTGGCGCCCGGTTCCGCGCCCACCGCCGAGGAAGCCGCGCGTGCCCGCGATATCGTCCACATCGCCGTCCCGACGACGATCTCGGCCGGCGAGTACACGCACGTGGCGGGCGTCACCGATGAAAGCACGCGTGTGAAGGAGGGCGTCGGCGATCCGCGGATTCTCGCGAAAACCGTGATCAACGATCCGCTGCTCACTCTCGAAACGCCGGACTGGCTGTGGGCATCGACGGGAATGCGCTCGCTCGATCACGCGATCGAAACGATTTACTCGACGCGGCATCAACTGATGAGCGATACGCTTGCGTCGAAAGCGATCGAACTGCTCGACGCGCATTTGCCGGCGTCGATTCGCGGCGCGAGCGACGATCGCGTGGCTCACCGGGGATTCTGCCAGATGGCTTCGTGGTTTTCGATATTCGGCGCGCTGAATACGGGCTTCGGGCTGTCGCACACGCTGGGCCACCAGATCGGGCCGAAGTGGGACGTCCCGCACGGCGTTACTTCGTGCATCACGCTGCCTCACGTGATGCGGTTCATGGCGGAAATGGCGCCGCAGCGGTTTGGGCCGATCGCGAAAGGCTTCGGCCTCGCGTTCGATCCCGCGAATCCCAAGCTTGGAGCGCTCGCCTGCGCGGATCGCGTCGAGAAATTCATTGCACAGTTCGACGTGCCGCATTGCCTGCGCGACGCCCGCGTGCCGAAGGGCGAAGTCGGAGAAATTGCGGGTACCGTCGAGCACCACTTCGCGCGGTTGAATGTTGCGGACCGCCCGGTGACGCGCGAGGAAATTCTTGCGCTGCTCGACGCCGCGTATTAGGAACTTCTCGACGCAAAGGCCCCACCCTCAAAAACCGAGGATGGGGCACCCGGAAAATCAAAATCAAAACTAGAAATGGAACTTGGCGGCGATCTGGACGAGGCGCGGATCGGCCGCGCTGACTACGTGGCCGAACGTGGGATCGTTGACCTCTCCGTCGACGGCTGCGGGGCCGTAGAACTGCGCGTGGTTGAAGACGTTGAAGGCTTCGACGCGAATGTCGAGCGACTTTGTTTCGGTGAGCGTGACGTTCTTGGTGACCTGCACGTCGAAGTTGCTGATGCCGGGTCCGTAAAAAAATCTGCGCCGCGCGTCGCCCAACTGCCCAAGCGATTCCGGCGCGAAAAGCGCGGTGTTGAATTCGGGCTGGCCGTTGCGCGGGTTGGTATTGATGCGCAGCGGGCCGGGCGTGAATTGCGGCGTGTCGAGCAATTGATTGTTCACGCCGTTGCCGAGCGTGCCGAGGAGCGAGTTGTCCGAATCGTCGTACAAGGTGACAGGAAAGCCCGTGCTGAAGCGCGTGGTGCCGGAAATTTCCCAGCCTTGCGTGAGGCGATTCGACCGATTGAACAGGCTGTCGAACGGAATCGTGTATTTGTAGGTCGCGACAAAATTGTGGCGCATGTCCCAGGAAGAAATAGCGCGGCTGAGCGCGGGATTGAAAGGATTGAGTTCCTCGCCGAGATTCGAGCCCTGATCGATCGACTTCGCGTAAGTGTAGCCCAGTAGCACGGTGGTTCGTTTGCCGGCGTAGCGAAGATTGGTTTCGAGGGCGTTGTAGTTTGAATTGGCGATTGTTTCCTGCGCGGTCACCGCGCCATAATTTCCGTATAGCGCGGAGTTCGCGCCCAGCCCGATGTTCCGCGTCCCATCATAAATCTGGTCGGCCGCAGACTGATAAACCGCATCTTCGCCGTAGGGGCCGCAGGTGGCCGTTCCGGGCGCGACTTCAACGGGCTGGCTGAGGCTGAGGCAAAGCGCGGCATTGCCGGCGTTCGTCGGCAAAAGCTCGAGAATATGATGGCCCTGATTTCCCACGTAGCTCATCGTCAGCAAAAGAGTGCTGGTCATCTGGCGCTGGAACGACAGCATGTAGTTCTCGGTATAGGGCACGTCGTTGCGGTAGTAGAAGTAAGGATCGGCGCTGTCGGGCGTCACGGCGGCCCAATCGAACGCGGTGTACGGATTCTTGGCTGAGACGGTGTGCGGCGGGAACGTGAGCGGATAAGGATTCGTGTTGACCGTGCCATCGCTGGCGTTGACGAAAGGTGTCGCGAAAAGCGGCGGGCCGGGACTGAGGTAGTTGTATCCGAACGGCGGGACGGCGTACATGATTCCCGCCGAGATCCCCGGGAAAGCGGTGTAGAACATTCCGTAGCTGGCGCGAAGGCTGCTTTTCCCGCCGTCGCCGAAAATTACCCTGAGCAAGCGGCGGACGAATTTTGGCGAATAGGCGAGGCCGATTCTGGGCGCGAAATTGTGACACTTGGATGGCGAGATCGTGGAGGGAATTCCAGGATCGCCAGGCACGACGAGGCCGGGGATTGCATTCGGATAGAGGACCGACTGCTGGCCGGGGACAACCGTCTGGAGATTATTGTACTTTTCCCACCACGGCATGATCAGGTCCCAGCGCAGACCGAAATTCAACGTCAGATCATTGCGCGCGTGCCAGCTATCTTCGGCGAAAAGGCCCGCATAGCGATTGCGAAGATAAAAGGGCTGGCCGGCGGATTGCGTGAAATTGCTAGGAAGGCCGAGGAGGAAATCGGCGAAGGCCGAGCCGGTTTGCGTGCCGAGAATGTTGAAGGTGCCGTTGAATGTGGCGTTGGGATGCTCGTTGACCTGATCGACGTGAAAATCGACGCCGAATTTGAGCGTGTGCGTGCCGATTACCTTGGAGAGGTTGTCGCCGACATAGAGCGTATTGTTCCACTGATCGGTGTTGGTGATGGGCACGCCCATGATGAACGAGGGGAAAACGATATTCTCGACGCCCTCGAATTGAGGTGCCTGCACGGTAATGCCGGTGGTGCCCGCGCCGGTGGCGAAACCTTGCGACGCGAGGCTGACGCCCAGTCCGCCGTGGGGCTGGCCGATATTGTTCGCGTTGCGAATGAGGCCGACGTGCAATTCGTTGACGGTGTCGGGGCCGATCAGCCGAGTGTAGCCGAGAGAAAACAGCTGGGCCTGGCCGATGGTCAAGGCGTCGAAGCCGGGGACGCTGGCGCCCCCCTGCGCGCCAGGATAGGGATTGTCCAGGCGATAGTTGTCGAGAAAATAGTAGCCGGCGAACTGGCCCCAGCGAGTGTTCGCATCGATCCGGCCCGCGGCCTTATCATCGCGCACCGTTTGCGAGAACGCGGACGTGGAGAAAAGATCCGTGCCGATATTGGGCTGCGGAATGTATTGCAAGAGTTGCTGGGCGGGCGCCGACCATTCGCTTTGCGGCAGATTGAGCGTGGGCAAAACGCACTGCGAAGGACTGCCGCAGCCGGAAACGTAATAAGGTTCGCCCTGATGGATCGTGCCGGGCGCGTAGCCTAGCTGAGTGTCGAGCAGGCCGGCTAGATACGAGCCATTGACGGTGCCTGTCAACGAACTCGCAAGGTCAGCCAGATTGCCGCCGCGGTCCTGAATGGACGGGACCGATATCTGCGGCGATGTGATGCCTTGATTCGTGCGCGTGCCCTGGTAATCAGCGAAGAAGAAAATCTGGCCGCGCTTTACGGGGCCGCCGATGGTGCCACCGAATTGATTTTGGCGAAAGGTTCCGCGCGTATCGGCGAAATAGTTCTTGGCGTCGAGATCCGTATTGCGCAGGAACTCGAAGGCATCACCGTGGAAGGAGTCGCTGCCGGATTTCGTGACAACGTTGATCATGCCGCCGTTGTAATTGCCGTATTCGGGATCGAAATTGTTGGTGAGGACGCGAAATTCCTGAATTGAGTCGAGATTGGGAATGACTGACGTGCCGCCATTCATGTGTTCCTGGACGTCGGTGCCATCGACCATGAAGCCATTGGCGGATTCGCGCTGGCCGTCGATGGAGACGTCGCCGGGATTCAGATCGCCCGATGGATTGATGGTACCGGTGACGCCGGCCATGATGACGGACGTGGGTGTGAGCGTCGTGACCGGGCTAACGCCGGGCTGGATCGCGAGGAGATCGGTGTAGCTGCGGCCGTTGAGGGGAAGCGCGGTCATCTGCGTGCCGGAAACGACCTCGCCGAGATGCGTGGCGACGGTCTCGACCTGAACTTGCTCGGCGGCGACGGTCGAAGTAACGAGGACCGACTGGGACTGTGCGGCCAGTTCCATGGGGACGTTGATTTGGAGGGCGCTGTCCATATCGACGACGATGCCGGATTTCTGCACGGTCTTGAAACCCGGCAAGGCGAGGGTCAAGTCGTATTCGCCGACAGAGAGATTGGGGAACGAGTAGTAGCCGTTCGCGTCGGACGTGGTTTTGTAGGGCGTGCCGAGCGCGGTGTTTTTCAAGGTCAGAGCGACACCGGGGAGGACCGCGCCGCTGGGGTCTTTCACCGTGCCGGAGATGCTGCCGCTGGTGGCTGCTTGCGACGCGAGAGCACACAGGAGAGTGATTGCAAGAACGGCGGCGACGGCGCGGATCAGATGGATGGCAGAGCGTTTCATGGAGTCGGACCAGCTGTGTTGGACACTATAAACCGGCGCCTCCCCACTTGTATGGTACTCCAAACGCGTGTCGTCCCCGGGCGAGATTGTGCAGAGAGACGTCCAGAAAGAGCCGTGAGAAGGCGATTTGGTGTCAGCTGCCGTAGTAGCCGATGGCGCGGCCGCCGAGGCCGACGCAGGCCCACAGGATCAGCGAAACGACTGCCGCGACGGATCGCGAGAAACGCGAAAAGCGAGCGTCGTCGGCGGTGACAAATTGTCGATGGATCGTGAAAGTGAAAACGACGGCGAGGAACAGGAAGATCATTTTGAAGCGAAAAGCTGGGCTGCCGTACATCTTCACGGCTTCGGTGCAAAAGAGAAAAAATCCGGACACGAGCATTACGGCAAGGCTGCCGAGCATCCAGGGCTTCACATCCTCAGCGAGCTCGGAGACCGGCTCGCTTGGAAAGCGGAAGCCGAGGAGCCTCAAATTCACGATCAGGATGGTGCCTCCGAGGACGCCGAGAGCGAGAAGATGAAAAATCTCGACGAAAGGGAAGAGCCAGACGGAATCGCGCACGCCGTGGCCCCAGGGCGAAGCATTGCACCATTGGCAGAAGTGATAAAGCATTGTCTTAAGCGCCATATTGTTCGAACTCCTGATGTTTCGTCATGGCGGCGGAAGTGCATAGGCGATCGCGCGGCCGGCTGCGACGATGGCGACCCAGAGGACGATCGACACGACCGCCGCTACCTTAGCGGCTTGCGGTGTTTTCGGGGCCAGATCCCACTGCGCCACGCCGCGGCCGATGGTCGCGTTGAAGATCAGGACGTTGAGGCCGGCGAGGATGAGGAAAATCATTTTGACTTTGAAGAAGATGGTGCCCCAAAAGGCCGGCGGGTCGCCAGTGAAGAGAAGCAGGCCCGAGACGACCATGATGGCGAAGCCGACGAACAAGAATGGGTTGAGTTGCGCCAGGACCTCCGACATTTTTCTGCGCCGCATGCAGACGCCGAGAAGGCGCAGATCGAGCAGCACGGCGAATCCGAGGAAGAGAGTGAGCGTGAGTACGTGAATGGTTTCGACGAGAGGCTCGGCCCAGATCGACTCGCGCATCGTCGTGCTGAGCTGCGTATCGTGAAGCCACTGCAAGAAATTAGCGAACCACATCGGGGACCCTTGGCGAGACCGGGGCTGAAGCCCCTCTTAAGGGGGCATCGCTTACGGCGGGGCTGAAGCCCCGCCCTTTCACCTTTTCGGGACAGACCGAGAAAGATTCTGGGCTGAAGAACCTGGCGTTACGTTTAAACCTCACTTCGCCTCGCACGGGGTGGGGTCCCAGCCGGTGGCATCGGCTTGCTTCTTGAACTGGTCGCTGGTGATGAAGGGCTGGTAGAGATTCTCGGGATCCGTGACGATTGCGGTGACGACGAGCCAGGTATCGCCGTTCGCTTCCTTGAAGCTGTCGAAATACTCCTCGAGGATGGCGTTACCGCTATAGGGAGCGCCATTCTTGCGCAGGTAACCGGGGCGCATGTGCGTGGTGATCACTTTCAGATAGCCTTCCGAGGCGCCGTGGGGACCGCCGCCGGGGCCGAGAAGAGTCGTGGGTATCCGGAACATGCCGCCCGCCGGGAGGCCCTCCCAAGAGGCGGCGGAATAGCCCTGCCATTCAGGCTTTATGTTTTCGGGCGCGGTGGCGCTGAAGTGGAAGAGGCGAGTCTGCATGCCGGCGTCGGTTTCGACGCGCAGCGTGTTGTCGTCCTGCCAGGTGATGTGGAGGCGCGTGGGCATGCGCATGATCCCGGCGGCGCCGTAGGCACGGCATTGATTGCCATCGGCGGCGTCCTTGGCGGGGTCCCATGCCTCCGCGAGGGCATGACCTTGCTGGGTGAGAGGGACACCGCCGTAGTCACCTTTGTCGGCTGTGATCATGCGATAGCGCCAGTCTTCCGTAATGATGGAGACCCAGTGGCCCGTGAAATCCTGCGGGGCAATCAATCGCGGATTTGGCGGTTTGGCGGCGGGCGGCGGCGGACCGAACTGCGCGCTGGTGCGCAACGGTATGGCGATCGACAGCAGCGCCATGATGAGAAAAGGCAAGGCAGCGCGGCTTTGCAGGATTCTAAGATTCATCAGTTCCCCCAACAACTCGAAGCTGTCTCGCAAATGTTCGCCAAGCAACTCCCGCGGCCGAAGCCGCCCTATCACATCGGGCTTTTCGAGAGCCTACCCTTCGACTTCGCTCAGGGTAAAAAGGCTCACACTTCCACCGGTAAATCCTGCGGCTGGCGCGCGCAACTACATGATTACGCCTTCCCACTTCCATCCGTCGGATGGGCGGACGAGCTTGTGCAAGCGAATGCGGTGCTCGGTGGGATCGCGGCCCGGATTGCCGGTGGCGATCACGTGGTCGCCCGGCCTCAAGGTGTCGCGGGTGACGTGCTCGCGATCCAGCTGAGCGCCGCCGCCCCATTCGATGGACCAGATCTGCATTTTGCCGTCGGCGTCGGGCGCCTGGATCTTGATGAACGAGTGTGGATTGCGGAAGAGGAACTGCGTGAGCGTGCCCTCGACGGTGATCTCGCGATCCACGAAATAGGTGGCGGCAAAAGAGTGGTGGGCGTAAGCCGCGCCGGCGGAAACGAGCGCGGCAGCCGCGAGAACAATCGGCAGTGCGTATTTCATATGGTCCCCCGTGATATTAAAACGCTCCCGGTTCTATGGATAAGAGGCGCAAAACGCAGCGCCCGTTTCAATCTTTCTTGGCCAAACTCTTGTAAACAGCCTCCACGAACATATCGGTCGTCCAGATGCCGGTGGTGGCGCCGTAGCGCGGATCGTAATCCTGCGTGGGGCGCGCGGCTTTCACTTGTTCGAGCGTCATGCCCTTGTTGATCATGTCCTGAACACGGTCGCGAATGATAGTGACCATTTCCTGGTAGAAGACGACGTCGGACTGATCGCAGAGGCGGCCGTGGCCTGGAACGATCAGCGTGCCGCCTTCGTCCGTGGGGCCGGGAGTGGCGAGCTCGATGATACGGTTAAGGCCGGCAATGATGCCCTGGATGTTGCCGTCGCGCGCCATGTCGACGATTGGATAGCGGTTGGTAACGAAAATATCGCCGGTGCTGATCACATCAGAGCGGTGGAAGAAGACGATGCTATCGCCATCGGTGTGCGCGTTGGGTATGTGGATCACCTGGACGGCTTCGCCGTTGAAGAAAAGTTTGCGCTCGGGCGTGGTGTAGGTTTCGGTGGGCCACGCTCCCTGCGGCGTGGGAGCCTGCTGGCCGGTCGGGGCGCTCATGCGGTCGAGAACCGTCTGAAACGCCAGGATGGCGGCCTGATTTCCGGCGCTTGCACCGATATCGCCGACGACATTGCCGCCCGCTATCGTATTGCCCGCCTTGGCGAGAGCTTCGTTACCGCCGGTGTGGTCGGGATGCATGTGCGTGTTGATGATGTAGCGGATGGGCTCGTCGGTGACGCTGTGAATGGCGGCGAGAACTTTGTCGCTCGCGCCGGCGAGACCGGTGTCGACGAGCAAGACGCCATCGTCGCCCACCTGCATCGTGATGTTGCCGCCGGCGCCGACCAGCATGTAGACATTGCCCTGCACGTGGAGGACGTGAACCTCGACGTTGGCCGGGTTCGGCGTCGGATTGGGAGCGGGCGCGGCTGGGGCTTGCGCGCGGGCGACTTGCCACGATGCGGCTGCGGCAAAGAGAGCGAGCGCGGCGACGATCCCAAGTGCGCCGACCGCGAGGCGGCTCTTGGAAGAAGTGAGCAGCTTGGTTGTCATTGGGTGCTCCTCATCTCTTTCCAGTTCATTTTCGAAATCATTGTGTGTGTCATTGTATAGGCGCGGGTTTTGGCCGCGGCAAACGCTTCATGGTTTTCATCTTCAACATGTATTCGGGATACATCGTTTCCGCGCCGCCCCGGGCAGCCTCGGGAGGTATCCCGTATTTAGCAGGGAACTCGTCGAGGAAGGGATTGGTTCCCGGGAGATGCGCGGGAACTTCTCCCTCGGGGCGGTCGACTTCGTCGACGGATTCGCATGGCCACGGGGCGATCTGCTGCTGCGGATCGAAAACAAAGTCCGTGGTGCGGATGAACGGCGCCGTGAGGTAGAGCGGATCGTAGGTGATTACGGCGACCGACAGATAATTGCCGTGGCGCGTGATGTGTTCGCTGACCGTGGCTTCGTCGCTGCGAGGAATGCCATTGCGACGAACCCAGTTTTCCTTGAGATGATCGGTGAAGATGGCGAGCGTATCGCCTTCCCAGTGGCCGGTGGAAAAGCCGAGCCAGGTGTGGCGGGCGTAATCGGGCGGATGCGGGCGCCCGTCCATATAGATGGTGCGGGATTCGTTGTAGGCCGAAGTATAGATGTGATAGGCGATGAGTTTCTGCGACGCCAAATCGACTTCCTTCCAGATGCGAATATTCGAAGGGCCGCGCCACGCATAATCGGCGCCGTGGGCCCTGCACTGATTCTCCGGAATCTCGATGAGCGCCGCGTCCCACGTGTCGCCCTGCATGCGCGCAGCCGGGTTGATCGGAAGACCCAGATAGTCGCCGATTTCGGGGCCGGGTATGCGCTCGAGCCAGTCTTCGTCAAACCTCGGCGCCCATTCGCCCGACGGGTCGATTTGAGCCGATGCCGGGCCGGCGATCAACGCGACGAGCAAGAGCATCGGCGCTGCAATCTTCGCGAACCTCACTCTCCCCATCCCCCCATTTCCCAGGCCGAGCAAACGCAGGCAGTGCCGTCGAAAGCCGCCGAGCGCGCGGCGCGAGCACCCTCAGGGGCTGAAGAAAGAGCGTGAGAAAAGAAAAGCGCCACCCGCGCCGACCTCCGCGGCGGTCCCCCAAGAAAGCCGCCGCGGAGCTGTCTGTAGTGCTCTCCACTAATTGCGTGGAGTATCGCCCCCGATAAACGTTGCGTCGGTGCGCCGCGAAGGGCCACCCGCTGCGGACTGCGTAACCGCGACCGGGCCGTTTGATTCGGGCACCTTGATCGGCTCGAGCATCTTCAGAATTTCGGGCCGTCGCTGCTCGAACCAGGGAGGCAGCAGAAGCTGGTGGCCAAGCTGATCGTAGGGTTCGTCGCGAGCGAAACCGCCGGGAGCCGTGGCCGCGACCTCGATCAGGATTCCGCCGGGGCACCGGCAATAGACGGAATGGAAGTAAACGCGGTCCTTGATCTCGGATGCGTCGGTGTAGCCCAATTCTTCGTAGAGCGCTTTCTGCTCCGCCAGGGCTTCGTCGCTGCCGACGTCGAGCGCGAGGTGATGTCCCGTGCCCGCTCCAAAAATCCAGCTGCCCGCGGGACGATCCGGCTCGTGAACGAGAATCACGGTGCGGCCGGCCCCGCCGGCGGCCACTTCAAAGCGGTGGTACGGTCCTTCGGTGCCCGTCTTGCGGAAGCTAAGAGCATCGATGAAGAAGCGCTCGGTCTCGGGGACTTCCTTTACCGAGAGCACGGCACCGTAGAATCCGCGCGTAGCGACGTCGCCGCTGATCTCTTCGGTGGTCCAGCCCTTGCGCTTGTCGGCGGAATCCTCCACTACTTCCAACTGCAAGCCCGAAGGATGCTCAAAGCGAACGAACGCCTGGCCGAAGCGTTCCTGAAGCCCCGTATTCTTGACCTTGTGGCGATTGAGATGGTCGACCCAGAATTTGGCGGTGCCCTTGGGAATCGTGTAGGACGTTGCCGAAATCTGCCCAGAACCGGGGCGCCCCTTCACTCGCTGATACGGGAACGTGGTTGCGACCGAGCCGGGCTCGGCATTCGCGTTCGCGTAATACAAGTGATAGTGCGCGTAGCGGCCGTCAAAGAGGATCGTTTGCTTGATCATCCGCTGGCCGGCTACTTTGGTGAAGAAATCGATGTCTTCCTGCGCCTGACTGGCGCAAAGCGTGATGTGGTGAAGGCCTGTGACGAGAGACATGGTGAATACCTCCTCGCAACGGCGGGCATCATACGCCAACCGGGTGCACAGAGACAAGCGTACGTCGATTCAAACTGGAATCGCCGAAAGGGAGCGGCTTTACCATAACGGATACACGTGCGGTTGCCAGCGTTGACATTTGGAAGGTGCTTGGCAGAATGGGGCTACTCAGGGATTGTCTGGAAGCTACCTGGAGCTGGGGAGGAACGACCTTGATTCTATTCAGGCGTGCTGGCGCGATTGGGCTCTGTTGTTTGCTTTGTGTTTTGCCGGTGATGGGTCAGTCCCAGGCGGCCGGGCAGCGGGCCGGGCAGATCGACGCGATGATTCCGGCCGTTTCCGTTAACTCGCAGACGGCTCAGGCGAAAGAGCCGCTACAGTGGAACGATCTGCTGGCCACAGCGCAAAACGGGCGCGTGCGCGCCGGGTTGGCGGATGGCTCGCTGATCAGTTTGGGTTCGAACAGCCAACTGCGCATCGTGCAGCACGACGCCGCTTCGCAACAGACTTCGCTCGAGATGGATTACGGCAAAGTGCGAAGCCAGGTGCAGAAGATCACGAAGCCGGGCGGCAAGTTCCAAATCACGACGCCCAACGCAGTCATCGGCGTGATTGGGACCGATTTCTTAACCTTGGTCGACAACGGCACCACGACCGTGATGTGCTTCCAGGGACAAGTGTCCGTGACGCCGAGCGGGAACGCGCAGCCGGCGCAGAATACCGGGCAGTCCAACGGAAATTCGATCACGTTGGGCCCCGGCCAGATGGTTGTGATTGGCCCGGCGATTCCTCCTGGAGGATTTCAAGTTGCGAATACGCCGACGGGATTGATGAACGCCGGCATTCTGGATACAGGAGTGATTCAGCCGGGTAATCCCGTGGCGCGCGGCGGGCACGGATTGCGTTGGGGACTCATCACGGCGGGCGTGGCGGTCGGCGTGGGCGTCGGGATCGCCGTGGGGGAGCAAAGAAGCGGTAAGACTGGCAGCTGCCCGGTTGGCGTTCCTAGTTGCGGGTAGATTTTCCCTTCACTCCAAGCGCGATACGACATGACGACGCAGAAAGAACGCCGGTGGCAAGTATCGGCGTGGCTGCGCAGAATCTGGCTCCGGCAGACGGATGTCGTCCTGGCGATGCTGGTGACGCTCGCGGGACTGGCGCTCTTTGCATTTTCAGGAATCGGCGGTAACACGCACGCAGGCTTCGTTTTCCTCCAAAATATCGAGCAGCGCTCGCTCGACCTGCGTTTCGGCATGCGCGGCGAGCGGCCGCACGACGACCGCATCGTCATCGTCGGGATAGACGAGAAAACTCTTCAGAAAATCGGTTCGTTTCCTCTTCCACGGGATAGTTACGCGTTGCTGATCAAACAGCTCGATGCCGGCGGCGCGGGCGTGCTCGCGTTTGACGAAACGTTTCCGACGCCTGCGAGCAATTCGGCGATCGCAGCGCTCGAGGAACTGCGGCACGATGCCGGCAAGTCTATCTCGCCGACCCTTCTTGCAAAGATTCAGAATATCGAGGGCAGCAGCGACCAGGACGCGAGTCTGGCGGCGGCGCTCAAGAGCGGCGGCAACGTGGTGCTCGGGCATGTCTTTCTCGGCCCCGGGAATCTCGAGTCTACCGACGCGAAGGTGGCCGCGGATTATTACAACATCGTGTGGGCGAAGTCTTTTCCGCAGGTTGTGCCGGTGAAAGGCAAGGACGGACGCGCTTTCGACCTTGGAAAAGCCTGGATCAACAACGGCGGCGTGGTAGAGGCGGCCGTGGAGCCGAACATCGTGAAGCTCGCGGAGGCCGCCGCGTCGTATGGGTTCATCAACATCCGGCCCGATCCCGATGGGACGCTGCGGCACGCGCTGCTGATCGTGCGCTATCAGGACCAGGATTTCTTTCCTTCGCTGGCTCTGCAGATCGTGCGCCAGTATGAAAACATTCCGGATCAAAATATCGCGGCGTATATCGCGGAAGACGGCCTGGAACGAATTCAACTCGGAGCTCACACGCTGCGGCCGTCGCGCGACGGCACAGCCCTGATCAACTACGCCGGGCCTTATGGAACGTACGCGCATTATTCGATGTGGGACGTAATGAGCGGGGCGGTGCCTCCAGAGACGTTTCACAACAAGATTGTCCTGGTAGGCGGCACGGCGCTTGCGATTGGTGACCTGCGGAACACGCCCTTCGAGGGGACCTACATGGGAGTGGAGGTCCACGCGAATATCATCGACAACGCGCTGCACAGTGAAGAAAAGGGCCGGGGGTTTCTGCAGCGCGGGCTCGACGAGGAAATGATCGATGTGGGCGTGATCTTGATTTTCGGAATTGCTTTCGGAGTGCTGTTCGGGCGCGTGCAGCCGCTTTATTCGACGCTATTGCTTATCGTGGCGCTCGGGGTGTTCGCGTGGTTCGTCTACTACGAATTTGCGGCGCAGGGGCGATGGCTCAGTTTCGTGATTCCGGCGGGCACGCTGGTGGCGAACTACGCGGCGATCACGAGTTTCCGCATGATTTTCGAGGAGCGAGAAAAGAGGCGTATTCGCAGGATGTTCTCGCACTTTCTTTCTCCGGACGTCATCGCGCTAATAGAAAAGGATCCGCAGAAATACATCCGTCCCGGCGGGGAGCTGAAGGAGTTGACTGTGATGTTCAGCGACATCCGCGGATTTACGACATTGTCGGAGGGGTTGACGCCGGACGAACTCGTGTTGCTGTTGAACGAATACCTCGGGGACATGACCGAAGCGGTTTTCGCCAGTCGGGGCACGCTCGACAAATACATTGGCGACGCGATCATGGCTTTCTGGGGTTCGCCGCTGCCGCAGGAAGATCACGCCGTTCGCGGATGCGCCTGCGCGTTGCACATGCAGCGGGCGCTCGAACGAATCAACCGCAAATGGAAAACGGAAGGGAGGCCACAGATCGCGATCGGCGTCGGGCTCAATACGGGCCCGATGATCGTAGGCACCATGGGCTCGGTCTACTTCGGCAACTGGACCGTCATGGGTGACAATGTGAATCTTGCGTCGCGCCTCGAAGGAATCACCAAGACGTATCGCATCGGCACGGTGATCTCCGAGGGAACGTACCAGCAGGTGGCGAGCCAGTTCACTTGCCGCGAACTCGACCGGATCGCTGTGAAGGGCAAAAGCCATGCGGTGAAGATCTACGAACTGATGGGCACGGCGGCCGAACGCGCGAAATTCAAGCCGTTGCTGACGCCATTTGACCGGGCGATGACCGCTTATTTACGCCAGGACTGGCGCGAGGCTGCGGGCCAATTTGGCGAGCTGCTGGGCAGCTATCCGGAAGATGGCCCGACGCAGGTGTTCTTGCAGCGCGCGCTGGAATTCATGGAGAATGCCCCGGAACCGGATTGGAATGGCGTGTACGTGATGAAGACCAAGTGAGGAATAGAAAAGACGCCAATCGGGACCTGCCTGCTGCAGGCGGGGATTGGCGTTCCCGGGATTATTTCGTGGGTTGCGGCGGGTCGACGGTGACTGTGTAGACTTTGCCGTCTCGCATGTAGAGGCGTTCCGCTTCCTCATGATTGAATGGCCGCGAACCGCGCCGCCCGAAAACCGCGAGCTGGTTTCCGCTTTCATCTGCGGCGCGATCGCGATCAACTCCCTTGGAGATTGCGAGGGCGGGGCCGTACGTGCGATATGTCGCGATGAGCTTTGGCGTGGGGCGCGGGCTGAAGCCGTAGGAATTCGGCGAATCTTCGGGCGACATCAACTGCAGAATGCGGAGGCCGTTGCGTCCATCGGCGACGAAGGCGAACGCGCTGGCATCCACCATGCCGATTTTGACGTCCGTGACGTCATTTAGCTTGCCATCGTCGGAAAAGAGCTGGTCGAGCTTCGGGTGCTCGGGCTGCTCGACGTCGACGATCCCCACTCCCTGTTTGCCGGCGGAAACGTAGGCGTAGGTGCGCGCGACGTAAACGTTGCGTGCATCGGGGAAGGGCACGAACGCGCTCGGCACGATTTTCGGCTGATCGAGAGCGGTCACGTCGAGAACCTTCAGTCCTTGCTTATCCACCACGAAGGCGTAGCGGAACTGGACGTCGATGCCTTGCGGATCGACGAGCGTGGGCGCACCTATTTCGGCCGTGACACGAGGCTTGAGCGGATTGTCGAGATCGACGACGACCAGGCCGCGATCGCAAAGAATGTAGGCGTAGACGCCAGCGATGGTGATGCGGTGAGCGCCGTTCAAAATGCCGCCGGGATTAAATGCGAGCGCCCGCTTGAGAAAGTTGTTTCGCGGATCACCGTCGAGCAGCGTACTGACGCCGGGGCTTTTGCCTTTGACATTGGGATCGCCGACGACGACGAGGCCTTCGTATTTATCCGCCACGTAGAGGAACGCGTAGAGGGGATGGATCGGGCCTTCCTCGTTTTTCGGATTCTTCGAGCGCGCCGGATCGAGAGCGAGCGTCGACGGGCTGGCGACATCGGCCGCATATTTCGTCTTCAGGTAAAAACGCTGGCCGATGGGAGAAACAGGGGCCGTGACCATTTTTTCCGAAAAGCCCTTGTTGTCGATATTCGCGACATCGTAGATGCGCAAGCCGCCTTTTCCGGTAGCAGCATAGAGGTACTCGCCGCGGAGCTGCACGTTGAGGACGTCGCCTTCGTGGTGGATGGCGTGCTTGAGTTGGCTGCCTTCGGCAACGTGTTTGCGATAGTCGTCGGGATACGCGAGTCGCTGCAGATAGCTGCCGAAAATGGCCGGAGGCTCGTCGTGCTCCGCGGCGGCGACGGCATCGAATCCTTTCTTGCCCTCGGCGACGTAGATGTAACGGCCCATGAAATTCACGAGGTTTGTGCCCTGCAGCAAAACCTGCGCGAGCCACGCATTGTTGTCGTTCGCCGCGGTGAGGTGGCAATCGTCGCAGCCCTTCGTTTCTTTCGAGCGGACCGTGTGCGGGACAAACGTGCTGAACGCGGTGCCGGCAAAACCTTCGGCTGAAACCGTCTGCTGCATGTAGTAGAGCCACTCGCGATTCGCATTTTGCGAACTGACGATCACCGCGCAGGTAGACCGGGCGGGCGCGATGCGATGGCCCGTAACGGTGCCATCGACGCCGAGCATGAAACCATCGTCGCGGAGAACCTGGAAGGCGTAGCTGGTCCAATTGCGCGTGATCAAGCCTTCATTGTGGAGCATGGGCTTGCGCTGATTCGCCATCATGGAGAGATGGCAGCCCCAGCAGTTGGTGGTCCACGAGGTGTGGCAGGCGTAGCACGTCATTTTGCTGTTGGGGTGCGCGAGCTGCGATGAATCGCCGGGGACGCTGCCCCAGGTCTTGCCGTCAAGCTGCACGGTTTTGGCCCAGCGCGATTTTTCGCTGTAGTGCGTATTGCCGGGCGTAATGGTGTCAAGGGTTTGAACAACTTCCCACTCGAGTTTCGGGTCGACCATCGACCGCTGGTAGAGCTTGCCATCGCGCCATTCGAAGCGCCGCTCGCGCGAGGGCGTGCGCAGCGTCTCGAGGTGCGTGCCGCCATTGGGTGCGGCGGGCCCCGAGGTGATCAGTGTGGTGTGCTGGTCGATCGTGCCGTGGCAATCGATGCAATCGAGCTCGATCGCGGCGCGCGGCTCGGCGTAGAGGTTTCCGTTGCCGTGATTATCCTGCTCAAAATGGCAATCGGTGCACTGCATGCCTTTTTCGAGGTGGATGTCTTTCAGGTGGATGGCCTTACCGAATTTCTGCGGATCGTCGGGCGAGACGATCTTGTCGTCCGCGTCCAGCAGGTTGCCTTTCCGGTCACGCTTGAAGACGGCGCGAAAAATCCATCCGTGGCTGTGAAAATCGGCGAACTGCGTCGTTTTGAGCTGCTTGTTGAATTCAGGACTGCCAACCACCTGCGAAAGGAACTTCGGATCGGACCACATGCCTCGCACGGCGGCAGGTTCGGGATTTCGGAGCGCTACTTGATAGCGCTCTTCCTCGGTCGGATATTTCTGTTCGTGCGGGTACATGAACTCGCCGTCCGCTTCGTTGTCCCACCAGGTGTAGCCGAAGTAGGTCGTTTCCATGTTCGTGCCGGGATGGACATGGCAGACCATGCACTGGCTTGAAGGAATCGCTCGCGTGAAGGAGTGGCGAATCGGATGGCCCGGTTCGAGTTTCGGGATCGTTGGATCGGAAGTGGCGGTTTGGCCCATGTTTCCGTAAACGGCGTACGGGCCGGAGTGATCGGGCGAGCGGTCGTTTGCGTAGACGACGTGGCAGGCGGTGCAGCCGCTGGCGCGATAATCGCCGGGCTCGTCGTTGGTGCCCGGCAGGTAGAGGAGGGGATCGAGGAGACGCGTTTTTTGCAGGCCGAGGAAAACGGGATCGGTGCGCAGCTCGGTCCCGAAACCGCGATCGCTCAGCTGGTCGTCGGGGCGGCCGGATTCTTCCTCGCGATTCGGATTGCCGATCTCGCCCTTCTTTTCGCCGCCGCGCTCGAAAACGCGCAGGACGTTGCCGGGCTGCGAAATTTCCCAGCGCTCGAGCGGCGTGATTTCCGGGAGGATGCCCTTGGTGCGCGTTTCCTCGGGCGTAGGCGGCGGCATCGTGAACAGGGCTTGCGGCGTGCCGTCGGCCGAATAGCTTTCGCCGAAGTGTGCGTCTTTCAGAGGGAACGCGCCGTTGTTATAGAGGGCGGCGCCCCAGAGTATCGAGCCGGTGGTCATCAGGCTGGTCTGCACGCGGCGGACTTCGCTCACGTGGCAGCCGGATTGGCCGCAGGTTCGCGGCGCCACGCGCAGATCGCCCGGGTTGATGAAGCGAATGTAATCGTAGTTCTCGCGCAGCCATTCGGTGTAGGGGCGGATGGGATTTGCGGAGGTGCGCGCCCATTCCGGAATGGCGGATTTCGGATGCGCGCGATTTTTGGCGTCTTCGTATTGGGGAGAGCCGAGCTCTGCGCCGGGTGCCACGTGAACGCTTGAATCTCCGCCATGGCAGTCGATGCAAGCGAGGCGGACGGTGCCCGTCGGGTGCATCGTGGGCTGATCAGTCGCGGTGTGGCAGCTCACGCAGCCGGCATTCTTGCGGTCGACATCCGCCTGCGATTGACCCTCGGGGCTGGCCTGCAGCGCGTTTCTCTGCTGCTGCGGCTGTTGCGGCGGCGAATCTTCGGTTTGCGCGCGTGATCCGGAGTCTGCGGCGAGCGCGAGACACACGGCGACGAGAAGCATCAGCAGCGGGAGAAACACGCATCGCGTGCGCCTGCTCGATCCGCGCATCCATTGGCCCAGAAAATCCATTCCGTCTCCCCGTCAGAACTGAAAGCGAATGTCGGTAAATAGCGAAAATAGTGTTTTGCCGCCGTAGATATCGGAAAAGCCCTGGCCCGGAGTGAGGCCAGCCGCACCGGCGGTGATCGAAAAATTTTCCGTCAGCGGCGGGCGGTAGCGAACGCCGACGCTGTAGTCGTACCCGATGGGGCGGTGAATGTTACCTTGAAACAGCAGCAGCTGCAGCGGCTCGGTGCGCATGAACTGGAGATAGTTTAGATTCACGAAGGCGCGCAGCTTCGGAGTGAGATCGAGATCCGTTCCGGCGTTGACCAGGAAAATACCGGGATTCACGAAATTCGACTGGCCTTCGAATTTGCTAGATCGCAGGTCGGGCAGAATGCTATCGGGCGGCGTGAGCAGCACGCCCGAGCCGGTGAGGCGAATTCCTTCGCGATCCCACAGGCTGAAGATGCCGCCCGCGAATTCGGGGGAATCGTCGATGGAATCGAAACCGCGCGCGCGCCCGCTGCGGGGATCGGCGGAGCCGGACGCGTACATCCCCGAAATCTTGAAGCGCGCCCAATCTTTGTCGACGGAAAGCTCGGCGGCGGCGAACTGCGCGTTGATCGTGACGGGACGATTGGCGATCGGATTGTAGCTGTCGTTGCCCAGCACCTGATAGAACGCATTCGTGATGTTGAGCCGGCCGATGTGGCCGTCGCCGGTCCAGCCGAGATAGACGGCGTGAATCGCGTGCGCTCGAATCAGGCCGTCGGAAACGACGCCGCCGATGGGCGAGGGGCGCACGAGGAAGCCGTTGTCGTCGTAGTGGATCGTGGCCTGATCGATGTTGTAGTGCACGCTGAATTGCGCGGTGTAGCCGGGAACGAGAAAATCCTGGCGGTAGACATTCGCGAGGATGAGCTGCTGTTTGCGCAGCGCCATCGAATTCAGGTCGCTATTGGTATTTTTCTCGAGGAAATTGAAGTAGGCGAGGTTGTACTGCCAGCGATTATTCGAGTAATTGCCGAAAAAGCGCACTCCCGGCTGATGATCGACAAAAAGAAACCCGCGAAAATCGCTGTTGAACTCCTGAATCCCAGCGCGCACCGAGACGAAATCGAAATTGGGGCTGAGGTCGTGCAGCTTCAACTCGCCGAACGCTTCCTGCAGGCCAATATGCGAATCAAGGCGCGTGGTGCCTTTCCGCACGTCGATATTGACGACGCCTTGCTCCTGAACGTCGATATAATTGAGGCTGATCACGGGCGTCACGCGAATCCGCCAATCGATTGGGCGAAACGACGCGTCGCCGTGAAACAGATCGAACGAGAAGAGGAAAGTCTGATCGAGGAATAGCTGGTCGCCCTTGCCGAAGAACCCAGGCTCGCCGGGCCGCGCGGTGCTGACGTCGCTCGGTGTCGGCAGGCGCCGGCCGTCGAGGAAAGTGTCGCTCACGGCGGTGAGATCGAAGAAAGTCTGCTGGCCGAACACAGGATAATCGCCCTTCAGCTTGTTGCGATCGAACGGGTCGAAGAGATGGCTCTTCACGTAGGGCCGCTCGTTGCCCACGCCGTAGCGATCCCAATTCGGCATAGGGGCGGTCCAACGATCCGGCTCCGGAACGAAAACGATGTTGGCGGGCGGAAGCGGTGGCGTCGGCGCGGTTTCGGCCGAAGGCGGTTGCCCGTTTTCAAGCTGCTGCACCACGCCGGGATATGGCGGAGCGGCCGGCGATGGCGGAGCGGGTGACGTCGGCGGAGCAGACGCTTTCACCTCCGGCATTTCCGGGACGTGTTGCAGCGGCGGAGTGACGGTCGAAATCGGCGCGAGCTTGATGTCGCGATCGAGCACCTGGCCGGGGCCCACGCTGATGTCGGATTCCGTGTAGGAAGTGTAGCCGTCGTGCGTAATCTTCAGCTCGTAATGCCCCGGCGGCAGATCGAGCACGCGAAAAACGCCGTCGGCCGTTCCGGTTTGCTGCCGCGTCTCGCCCGTATCGATATTGCGCAGCGAAACCGCTGCGCCCACCACCGCTTGCCCGCTTGGGTCGCGAATCGTTCCTTCGATGGCGCCGGTCCGGATCGGCTTCGATTGAGGCAGGCGCTCCTTCTGCGGATCGGACTGTTGGTGAGCGAGAGATCGGGCTGGCGAGCGTCCGGCTAGCGCGACCGGCATCAGCGCTGTTCCGGTCACGTTGGACCGACGAGGGGCGCGAAAGGCCGCCAGGCTTGCGCGTTGCGGTTTGCGTCCCGGAGCACGACGCTTGGTCGCCCGCCGCACCCGGCGAAGGTGGCTGCTGCTGCGCCCGTGTCCGCGTACGCGCGCGTGAGTCTTCTGCATCCGATGACGCGCCTTTGAGTGCACACTGGTTCGGTCGGCTGCATGCGCGCGCATCGCGAAGGATCCGGCGCAGGGAATTGCCAGGAACAGCAGAGAAAGATATACCGCGACCCGGAGTGATGCTTGTCTGCGGAGGATGTGGGGTGCGGGGGACATCCCCTCGTGATCTCGCTTGGCCCGCGTCAGTTGCGAGTCGGGTAGTGCTTGGTTATCACAGTTCCCACGGGCGTTCAAGCGGTAATCGGCTCGGCGAGGTTACACGCGCGATGAAAGAGCCGCGGTCGAAGGGAGATCGAGTGGCGGCAGGTAGTGGGTCAGTTTCCGGTAAGTGCTGATCCACTACCTGGCCGCAAGGGTAGTTTGAGAACCCTCGTGGCTATGGTAAGAATAGGGACCATGCGCAAGGGGCCGGCCCGCCGAAAGCCAAGACCCTCCGTGATCCGATGGATCGTTCCGTGTCTGCTGCTGTCCACTGCCATGTCCGGTTGCGGCGGCGGGAGCAGCGGCGGTGCGCGTGACCCTGGAGGCGGAACGCAATATCCGCAGCCTCCTGCGGGTTTTGCATTTCTCACGCAAAGCGATGTGATGACGATCGTGCAGACAGCGGCCACGACTGCCGACCCGAGCACGATGGCCATTGCAGTGACCGATCGCGTCGGCAATATTCTGGCAGTGTGGGAAGGCGCCAGCATGCCGGCGACATCCACCGGAAATTTCGGGCAAGCGACGCCGACGGGCGAGTTGGCCGTCAATCTTGCCCGCACGGCTTCGTTCTTCAGTAACGATCAGGCGCCGCTTTCCTCCCGCACTGTCCGCTACATCAGCGGCATTCATTTTCCCCCGGGCATCGCGAACACGCCGAACGCCGCGCTCTACGGCATCGAGACCACGAATCGAGGCTGCACGCTATCGACGAACTACGTTCCGGGCCAGGCGATCCCCGCGCCGACCACGATCAATGGATTGCCGGATCATTACGGGATCATCACCGGCAAGGTTGACGTGGATGACAGCGACTCGACGGCCGTGAATCCGGGCGGCGTGCCCATTTTCAAGTCGGGGCATGTCGTGGGAGGCGTCGGCATCGCGGGTGTGCCGCTCGACGTTGCGGAATTCGTTGCGTACACCGCGGCCGGGCTGATCGGAGTGTCGTCGACCGATGCGGATGGGATCGGATTTCAGCCGCTGCCGGCGCCGGGCGAAGTGGTGATCGACGGAATCGCGCTGCCGTTTGTCGACAATACGACGCCGCCGAGCGACCTGACGCCGGCCACGGCGCCGTTTGATTCCTCGAAATATGTCTCGGGACCGATCACGGATCCGATTGCCGGGCCGCTGCCCGAAGGCTACCTGGTGGGTCCCGTGGCCGCGCCGTTGGGCGGGCTTAGCGCGGCCCAAGTGGATGGCATCATCCAGAACGCGGTGAGTACGGCCGATCAGACGCGTGCGCTGATCCGTCTGCCTCCCGGCGCGCGCGCGCGCATGATGATCGCGCTCAGCGATCTCGATGGGACGATCGTCGGCATGTACCGGATGCACGATGCGACCGTCTTCAGCATCGATGTGGCCGCCACAAAGGCGCGCAACGTGATCTATTTCAGCGGGCCGAATCGCACGGCAGACGATTTGCCCGGCGTGCCGATGGGTACCGCCGTCACGAATCGCACGATCGGTTTTGGCGCGCAGCCGCTTTTCCCGCCGGGGATCAATGGATCTTCGCCGGGGCCGTTCTTTGACCTTTATACATCGGACGCCGCCAATCCGTGCACGCAGGGCGCTGATACGGGGCCGAATCAGAGCGGCGTCGTGTTTTTCCCGGGGTCGGAGCCGCTGTACGTGAATGGTGCGCTGGTGGCCGGGCTGGGTGTTAGCGGGGATGGAGTCGATCAGGACGATTACGTCACCGCAGGCGGGGCTACGGGATATGCGCCGCCCGCGGATATCCAGGCGGACCAGGTGGTGATCGACGGCGTTCGGCTGCCGTTCATGCATTTCCCGCGGAATCCGACGGATTAGTCTCCCGAAAAACCGGTACGAAGAGATAGTAAGGGCTGCTGGGCGGAGCACTCGGCACGCGGCTAAGACCTGTGCGAAAACTGTCCTCGAGTACAGCTTGTTCCCGACGCCAGAATTTGTCAGCTTAGTTGTTGCGGCAAATGCCGCTCGCCCTCCCGGAGAGGGCCGAATGCTCTTTGAAAACTCGACATCCACACAAGAAACTTCGATACAACCGCGCCGATTCCCGAACCGTATTTGGCTGTATTGATATCATGCGCCTGGGGCGCGTCCTGCGTAGCGCCGGCCTGCCCTGAGTCGGTTCGAAGGGCGTCCCGCCGGTTCTTTGTCAGCAAAGCCACCGTATTTCTAATCGACACTGCGGCGATTAGAAACGCCCGTAATTCACTGAAAACAAACGATGGGCACCCAGTCTAATCGACACAGTTAGAGAGGGCCGACTTCGCCTCCGCGCTATCCTTCGCGGAGCTTGTGGCTGGCCAGATTGCCGAGGCCGTCGTAGGCCGCGTATTTGTACATTTCCGAGAGCGTGGGGAAATTGAAGACGAAGGCGATGAAGAGATCGATTGTGCCGCCTGCCTCCAGCACCGCCATCCCCGTGTGAATCAGCTCGGTGGCTTGTTCGCCGATGATGTGAACGCCGAGCAGCTTGCGGTCGTCGCGGCGGAAGAGCAGCTTCAACAGCCCCGACGTGTCGCCGACCATGGCGCCGCGCACGTTGTTTGCATAATGCGCGCGGCCGACGACGTAGTCGATGTGATGCTCGTGGCAGGATTCCTCGCTTTCGCCGACCGCTGAAATTTCCGGGATCGTATAGACGCCCATCGGAAGCTGCGAAGCGAGCCGCTTTTTGTAATCGAATCCGAAAGCGTGGCAGACGGCCACACGGCCCTGCTCCATCGAAGTTGATGCGAGGGCGGGAAAGCCGATCACGTCGCCGGCGGCGTAGACGTGCGGGATCGAGGTCTGATACGACTCGTTCACGTCGATGTAGCCGCGCTGGTTCAGCGTAAGCCCGATCTTTTCGAGGGCGAGGCCTTCGACGGTGCCGCGCCGCCCCGCGGCGAAGAGAACCGAATCGGCTTCGAGAATCTTTCCGGATTTGAGCTGCAGGCGGACGCTGCTCGCGGCGTGCTCGGTCTTGGCGACGCGCTCCTCGAGATAGCACTGAACGCCGAGCCCAGTCAGGCGCTCGCGCAAAAGCTTGCTCAATTCGGCGTCGAGAAATGGCAGCAGGCGGTCGCGGCCGTCGACGAGCGAGACCTTTACGCCGAGCGCCGTAAAGATGGAAGCGTACTCGCAGCCGATCACGCCGCCGCCCACCACGATAAGGCTTTGCGGCAGGCGGTCCATCTGCAAAATCGAGTCGGAATCGAAGATGGATTTATCGTCGAAGGGAATTTCAGCTGGGCGATGCGGGCGCGACCCGGTTGCAATCAGGATGACGTCTCCGCCCAACTGCTCAGGCGAATTCTTGGGGGACGTGACGGCAACCGTATGCGAGTCCTCGAAGGAGCCTGTGCCCCAGAAAACATCGACGTGATGCGCGGCGAGATTCTTTTTGATTTCCTGGCGCTCGATTTCGACGAGAACGTTCTTGCGATGGGTAAATCCTTCGACGGTGAGCCCTTCGCGCAGGGAATAATCGATGCCATATAGCCCGCGCTGCTTCAAGCCCGAGAAATAGAGCGCGGATTCGCGCAGGATTTTGCTGGGAATCGTTCCGGAATTAACGCACGCGCCGCCCGGCTCAGCCTCCGACTCAACCAGCGCGACGCGCTTCCCGAAATACGCGGCCTGCGCCGCCGCCTTCTCTCCGGCAGGGCCGGAACCAATTACCACCAGATCATAGGATTGCACGGGGCCTCCGAATTTCGAATTCGCGATTCATCATCGCCATTCATCAATCAGGTTTGCGACCAGCGCCGTCCAGCCGGTCTGATGGCTTGCGCCGAGGCCGGCGCCTGTGTCGCCGTGAAAGTATTCATAGAAGAGCAGGTGATCGCGCCACAGCGGATCTTGCTGGAATTTCTTGGCGTCGCCAAACGCGGCGCGCATGCCGGCAGAATCGCGGCGGAAGATTCCGATCATGCGCCGGGCAATCTCTTTGGCCATGGCGTGCGGCGTCATCACATTGCCACTGCCGGCGGGCGCGGCGACTGCGAAATCCGGGCCGAAGGCGTCGCCGAATTTCAGCAAGGACTGGATGATCAGATACGTGGTCGGAAACCAGAGCGGGCCGCGCCAGTTGGAGTTGCCGCCTTTGATTCCCACGTCGGCCTCCGCGGGCGCGTAGTGCACATCGCTCTCGCCGAACGAGAAGGGATGACGCTCATGATATTTCGAGAGGCTGCGAATGCCGTAGGGCGAGAGGAATTCGTCCGGATCGAGCAGGCGCTCGAGAATGCGGGAAAGTTGATGGCGATCGAGAATCGAAAGAACGTGACAGCGCACGCCACCGCGCGTTTCCGAATAGCAGGCGCTGCCCACGAGATCGGGGCGGCTCTTGATGAACCAGTTGACGTTGCCGGGGAAGTGCGCGAGGTGCTCGAGTTCATCTTCGCGCAGGAACTCGACCGCGAACATCGGAATCAGGCCGACGAGCGAGCGCACTTGGAATTTGTGGAAGTCGCCATTCGGATAGCGCAGGACATCGTAGAAGAAGCCGGCTTCCTCGTCCCACAACTGGTAATCGCGGCCGCCCATTTTCTTCATTGCGGCGCCGATGCCGATGAAATGCTCGAAGAATTTCACGGCGAGGCCTTCGTAGACATTGTCCTCGCGCGCCAATTCGAGAGCGATGCGCATCATGTGGAGGCAGAAGAAGCCCATCCAGCCGGTTGCGTCGGCTTGTTCGAGAATTGCGCCGTCGGGCAGCTTGGCGCTGCGATCGACGACCGTGATGTTGTCGAGCCCGAGGAAGCCGCCCTCAAAGACGTTGAGGCCCGAGCTGTCGACTTTGTTGACCCACCAGGCGAAATTGATGAGCAGCTTGTGAAAAACCCTCTCAAGAAACTCGCGGTCGCCTCTTCGGGCGCGCTTCTTCTCGATTTGATAGATGCGCCATGCGGCCCACGCCTGCACGGGCGGATTCAGATCCGAGAACTCCCATTCGTATGCGGGAATCTGGCCGTTGGGATGCTGGAACTGCTCGAAGAGCAGCACCCAGAGATTCTGCTTGGCCGTGCGTGGATCGACGAGCGCGAGCGAGACGCAGTGAAATGCGAGGTCCCAGGAGGCGAACCACGGATACTCCCACTTGTCCGGCATGGTGAGGACGCGCATGGAATTGAGATGGCGCCAGTGCACGTTGCGAATGTGCTTGCGCGATTCCGGCGGTGGGCAGCGGGGATTATCGCCATCGAGCCAGAGATTCACGTCGAAGAGATACGCCTGCTTGTTCCAAAGCATGCCGGAAAGTGCCTGACGCTGGATCAGGCGGTCGTCGGGGGACGCGTCAGGCGGATGGATCGAATCGTAGAATTCGTCGGCCTCTTGTTTCCGCTGCTGGACGATTGCTTCGACTTCCGCGAGCGGATCGCCGCCCCGCGATGCCTTGCCCGATGCTCGCAGGCGCATCGGAAGCACGAAGGACTCCCCCGCGGGAATATTCAGCGCATAGTGAAAGCAGGCCTTCGTGCCTACTTGCTCCGGATTGACGCAATTTTCGCCGTGAGTCAGGTAGCGATGGAATGCGTCTTTCACAAATGGCTTGCGACTCGCGTGGCCGGGGCCGAAAACGCGCGGGCCATTCGTCTCGTTGTCTGTGAAAAGAAGCTCCGCGCCCTGCGGCCCGTAGAGGCGCGTAAGCGGGAGCGTGTATTCGAACTGAAGATTGGCGAGCGGGTGCGTGCTGGACGAATCGGCCTCGAGGACGAGGGACTTTCCGCGCGTGGCGGCGCGACGAATGACGGGCTCGGGCACCGACGGATCGGTCCACGCCCACGTATTGCGAAACCAAAGGTGCGGGAGCAGATGAAGCGTGGCTTCTTCGGGGCCGCGATTGATAGCCTCGATACGAATGCAGATGTCTTCCGGGCCCGCCTTCGCGTATTCGACGAAGACGTCGAAATAACGATCGTCGTCGAAGGCGCCCGTATCGATCAGCTCGAATTCCGAGCCGCGCGGGCCGCGGCGGCGATTTTCGTCAATCAAACGCCCATAGGGAAATTCCGCCTGCGGATATTTGTAGAGCAGCTTCATGTAGCTGTGCGTGGGTGTGTTATCGAGGTAGAAGTAATATTCCTTCACGTCCTCGCCGTGATTTGCTTCCGAGCCATTGAGGCCGAACATTCGTTCCTTGAGGATCGGATCGCGCCCATTCCAGAGGGCGAGCGCGAAGACGAGGAGCTGATAGCGGTCGCAGATTCCGGCGATGCCATCTTCGCCCCAGCGATAGGCTTTGCTGCGCGCGAGATCGTGCGGAAGGAAATTCCATGCATCGCCATTCGCGCTGTAGTCTTCCCGCACGGTGCCCCAGGAGCGTTCGCTGATGTAAGGCCCCCATCGGCGCCAGGGCGCGGTGCCGCCCTCATCGGGAGCATTCAGGCGTTCAACTTCACGAAGGAGCGATTTCGAGCTTTTGGCCATCGGTGCTCAGGGGAGCAGTGCGCTTACGTTGTGCATTTGGTGGGCGAAGCGGTTGGCATCGTAGCTCGACGGAATCTGCAATTGGTCGAAGAGCCCGGCGATGGCGGCGCGCACTTCAGGCGCGTTGGCGGGTTTTTCGTTGCGATCGTAGGCGACGAAGAGCGACTGCAGAGCCATGGCTGCTTGCGCCGCAGCGTGCTCGTCCTGATTCGAGATGCTGTCGGCGTCGGAGCAGATGCGCTGGAGGACGCGGAGTGTGAGCGCGCGATCGTAAGGCATCGTGTCAAATTTGGTGGCGAGCTGATCGGCAAGCTGCGCGGTGGTGGTTGCCGCAGCGGCGACCGCGTTGTGGTCGGGGTTCAACGTGCTCATCAATTTGGTGACCTGCAAAATGTTGGAGTCCAGGCTCTGCGCGGCCGCCGGATCGACCTCGCGCACGATTTCCCGGAACACGATGTAGCGCGAAGCATTCCAGGGAGGGTCGCCGGGGCGGCGATCGGGATAGCCGCGCGCCTGCCGCCAGCTTTGCTCCGCCGGGCCGAGCGAATGATGGCACGCATAGCATTCGAGCTGCGAATATTCGGGCCAATCGGTGCTGCGGGTCTGATCCGCAAGTTGCAGCAGAGACTGGCGGAGCTGCACGGCTTGCCCCGCCGACCACTCGCGAACCTCATACCACTGGTCGGTACCTTTGGGGCCCTCAGCTTCACCCGGTTCGCCGGGCTCGTTCCAGTGGCGGGGCATCGATGCGGAGAAGGAATCGAGCTCGAAGTAGAGGTCGGGGTGTCCCGCGGCGATCATTTGGTGATCGACGAGTTTGTCCTTGCTGCCGAGATGGCAGGAGAGGCATTTATCGGTGCGCAAAGCAACGTCTCGCAGGTCGGTCATGCCCGCCTGAACGGACTGCTCGTGCGTCCAATTGCGCTCGGTGTGAGGGCCGAGCCATGCGGAGGCAGGGCCGTGGCAGCTCTCGCAGCTCACGCCCTCGCTGAGATCGAACGTGCGTGCGCGTTCGCTGGCGGGCACATCGAGCGCGTGGCAGGCGAGGCATTTCGGCGCTTCCTCAGCTTTGCCAATATTCAAGATCGTGGCCATGCGCTCGCCGACCATTCCCGTGAGCGCCTGATAGGCCCTCGAGTGCTTGTCGCGAACGATCCAGACGCTGTATTCGTTCTGCTTGACGCGATTGTCGGTGCGTGGAGCGATGCTGCCGTGGCAGCTGGTTGAGCTGCACGATCCGGGTCCCGTGTATTGATGGGGCTCGTCGACGGCGGGCTTGGCCGGGCCATTCGGCGGAGCGGCAAGTGCGCGGGATCGGATGGCTGAGGGAAACGCTGCGAGCGCAGCCAGCGCGGCGAGCGCGGCGGCGAGCGCCAGCGACGCTCCGGCGAAGCGCATCTTTGTTCCGTCCATCCTCAGTTTCATCTTCGGTTCAGCGGGTCGGAGCGCATTGCCGCCCCACGCGAGCGGCGAAGAAACCGCCTGAGATGTCGCTGTCTCGACGCTTATAGTATCGGCTTCCGTCGCAATGTCAACGATGAGGTCGGGCCGGGCACAAGATAATATTTTCATGTTCAGCTGGGCTGTGGACGGATTCGCGAGTCTTGCTATACACTCTTGCACGACTCGGTGACTCGACCGGTCTTGCAGTCGACTGAACACAGAATCGCCGCCGACATTCTGGGGAGAATACAGGTTGATCGTTCAGGAACTGAGAGCGGTCCAGTCCCAGTTTGGATTCCTGCCCGCCGATCAGCTTCAGGCGCTGGCCAAGAAGATTGATGTCCCGATCACGCGCCTCCACCAGGTTGCCAGCTTCTTCCCGCACTTCCGTCTCACGCCTCCTCCGAAAGCCGACGTGCGCATTTGCCGCGACATGTCGTGCCATTTGCGCGGCGGAGATCGCGTCCGGATGAATCTCGAGGAGCGGTTCAAGGGCGCGAGCGAGCAGGAGGTGACGATTCGCGGCGTGTCGTGCCTGGGGCAGTGCGATCATGCGGTGGCGGTGTCGATCAACGACCGGGTGTTCGCGCCAGCGGATGAGGCGCGCGTCGAGCAGATTATTCGCGACGTGCTGCTGCAGGGGGAATTGCCGAAGGCCGCGCATGGCGAAGCCGATGTGGAGTGCGCGTCAAATCCGTACGCGGGCGGCGAGCGCTACGGCGCCGTGCGGCGGCTGGTGGAATCGCGCGGGTGGAACGCGGCGCTTGAAGCGCTGAAGTCGGCTGGGCTTCGCGGGCTGGGAGGTGCGGGATTTCCGACGGAGATGAAGTGGCAGCTCGTCCGGCAGCAGCCCGGCAACGAAAAATATATTGTTTGCAATGCGGATGAGAGCGAACCGGGGACGTTCAAGGACCGGTTCATCCTGACGCATCTTCCCTTCCTCGTGATCGAAGGAATGATCATCGCGGGCCTGATCACCGGCGCGCGCAAAGGGATTCTTTACATCCGCCACGAATACGAAACGCAGGAACACCTTTGCGAGCAGGAGATTCGCCGCTGCTACGAGGCTGGCTTGCTGGGATCGAAGATTCTCGGAACCGATTTGACGTTCGATCTGGAGGTTTTCGTTAGTCCTGGCGGATACATTTGCGGCGAGGAGAGCGCGCTGCTCGAAGCGATCGAAGGGAAGCGTGCCGAGCCGCGGAACAAGCCACCTTTTCCGGGGCAGCAGGGGCTTTGGAACAAGCCGACCGTGATTAATAACGTGGAAACGTTTGCGCACGTGCCGCAGATTTTGGTACGGGGCGTGGATTGGTACAAGGCGCAGGGCGTCGGTGGAACGGCGGGGCTGAAGTTCGTCGGCGTAAGCGGCGACATCGAAAAGCCGGGCGTGTATGAGCTGCCGATGGGAACGCCGATGTCGGAGCTCATCTTCAAGAAAGCAGGAGGCGTGCGCGGTGGCAAGAAGCTGAAGGCGTTTGCGCCTTCTGGGCCTTCGGCAGGCTATCTTCCGGCTTCGATGGTCGACGTGCACCTCGATTTCAAGTCGCTTGCGGATGCGGGCTCGATGCTGGGCTCGGGTGCAGTCGTGGTCTGCGCCGAGGGAACCTGCATGCTGGATATGGCGCTGAGCGCGACGCAATTCTTCCGCAACGAATCGTGCGGGAAGTGCGTGCCGTGCCGGGTGGGCTCGCAAAAGATGGTCGACATTCTCGCCGGATGGTCGCAGGGACGGGGGGCGGAAGGCGATCTCGCCCTCGTGCAGGAGCTTTCGCAGTCGATGGTACTGACTTCGATCTGCGGACTCGGGCAAGTGGTGCCCGCGCCGATCGGCTCCGTGCTGAAATACTTTCGCGAGGAAGTCGAGGCGCATATCACACGGCACGAATGCCCCTCGGGAATCTGCTTTTCCGACACGCCCACGCGCGCAGTGCCCGCAGCGGCTGCGGCCGTTCCGAGGTTGCTGTGAGTTCCGCGCCTATCATCGACCTCACGATCGACGGCAAGAAAGTGTCGGTGCCGCAGGGCACCACCGTGTTTGATGCCGCCCGACTGAACGGGATTGCGATTCCAACGCTCTGCCATCAACAGAACGAGACGCCGGTGGGAGTTTGCCGCGTGTGCGTGGTGGATGCCGGAGGGCGCGTGCTGAGCGCTTCGTGCGTCCGCCCGGCGGAAAACGGCATGAATGTGAGCACGGCGTCGGACAAGGTGCAGACAGCGCGGCGGACGCTCGTCGAGCTGCTGATGTCCGATCACACGAGCCCCTGCACGCGGCAGCAGCATACCGGCGACTGCGAGCTCGAAACGCTGGCACATCAGATGGGCGTAACGCAGCCACGCTTTCCGCGTAGGTCGAGCGGGCGCACGAAGGATGATTCGTCGCCGAGCATCGCCGTCGATTTCGATGCGTGCATTTTGTGCGACCGGTGCATTCGCGGATGCAACGAAATCCGCCACAACGGCGTGCTGGGACGCATGGGCAAGGGTGGGACCGCGGGCATCGCGTTTGACAACAACCTGCCGATGGGCAATTCGTCGTGCGTGTCGTGCGGCGAGTGCATGGTTTCGTGCCCTACGGGCGCGTTGACGAACAAAGTGGCGGCCGGGACTGCGTTTGCGGCGGGCGCGGGCGCCGATCAGGTGAGCGTCGAGGAGCTCGAGCAGCTCAGCGTTTTCAAAGGTGTTTCGGGGACATTTCTCAGCTTGAATCGCGGCGCAGTGGTGCGGCGGAAATTCCGGCGCGGCGACGTGATCTGCCGCGAGGGCGAATATGGCTCGACCGCGTTTTACATTCTCGAAGGGAAAGTGCGCGTTTCGATTTCGAGCCCCATCGCGCACGTGAAAACCGGCGGCGGATCGCACGGATTGCTGAGCAAGCTGACGAGCGCGCTCGTGCGGCGCAAGGAAGACCAGCGCGAGGAGGAAACGAGCCAGCGATTCATCCCGATCGATGCTCCCGTGGACCTCGCGTATGAAAATCCCGTCGGCGAGCTTGGTCCGGGCGATCTTTTCGGCGAGATGACCTGCATGAGCCTCTATCCGCGTTCGGCGACCGTGCGCGCGGAAACCGACTGCACGATGCTCGAAATGCTGCGCAACGTGCTCGACATCCTGCAGCGCAACAAGAATTTCCGCGCGCAGCTCGATCGTTCCTACAAGCAGCGCGCCCTGGACAGCCACCTGCGCGGCATACCTGTGTTTGCGTCGCTGCCCGATGATTTTCTCGCGAGCCTGCGCGATCGCGTCGAGCTGGTGCGATACGGTCCGGGCGAGGTGATTTGCAGGCAAGGCGAGATCGCCAACAGCTTCTATCTCGTGCGCATCGGTTTCGTGAAAGTTTCGCAGGAGCATCCGGGCGGTGAAATGGTGCTGGCCTATCTCTCGCGGGGCGATTATTTCGGTGAGATTGGATTGCTCGAAGGCGACGTGCGCACGGCGACGTGCACGGCGCTCGATCACGTGGAGCTGGTGCGGATTTCGGGCGACGATTTCAGCGAAATGGTGGAAAGATTTCCGGAGATCCGCAGCAAGCTGCAGGCGGTGGAGCACGAGCGGTTGCAGCAGAACCGCCAGCGGATGTCCTTGGTGCAAAGCCTGCCGCTCGATACGTTTCTCGCGCGCGGCCTGATGGAGGCGCAGAGCCTGCTGCTGCTCGATCTCGACCGCTGCACGCGGTGCGATGCCTGCGTGCGCGCTTGCGCCGACGCGCACGACGGAGTGACGCGGCTGGTGCGCGACGGGCTCCGCTTCGACCGGTACCTGGTGGCGACATCTTGCCGACAGTGTCGCGATCCGCTGTGCATGGTCGGATGCCCCGTGGGCTCGATCCGGCGACGGAATACGCTCGAGGTGATCATCGAGGATTGGTGCATCGGCTGCGGGCTTTGCGCGAAAAACTGCCCGTACGGCAATATTAATCTGCATCCGTTCGAGGTGATGGTCGACGATCCGGAGCGGCTGGGACGCAAGAAGGCGTCCGTGAGCCAGAAGGCGACTTCATGCGATTTGTGCGTCGATCATGCCGAGCCGAGCTGCGTATACGCATGCCCGCACGATGCGGCGCATCGCGTGGATCCAACAAAGTTTTTCGCGGGAATTCTAGGGGCGGGGCAGGCTGGGGCGCGCGACCACTAGGCGCATTTTCAACAGGCCGCCGGAAACACAGAATCGCCGCCGTGGATTTCAAACGTGCGCATCGATAGCACACATAAGAAGTGGCTGATCGCGTCGCTCATCATTTTCGTTGTGGCGACGGCGGTCTACGTTCCCTACGCGGCGGAATCTCCCTACGGGCCGAGCGGGGCGAGCGGGATCGGGCTCACGTTCGGAATCGTCGGCTTCGCCTTCATGGTTTTTGCGGGGCTGCTGGGCGCGCGCAAACGATTTCCGGTGTGGCGCGTCGGGCGCGCGCAAGCGTGGATGCGCGGGCATCTGTGGCTGGGCGTGCTGAGCTTGCCGCTGATTCTCTTTCATGGCGGGTTCCGCTTCGGTGGTCCGCTGACGGCGGCGCTGATGGTGCTGCTGATTGTTGTGGTGATAAGCGGCGTGTTCGGCGCGGTGCTGCAGCACTATCTGCCGACGGTGATGACCGAGCAGGTGCCGCTCGAGACGATCTTCGAGCAGATTGATCGCGTGCGCGGGCAGTTGCTCGACGAAGCGGATCAGACCGTCGCGCGCGTGACGGCGCTGGTGGCTCCTCTGGTGACGGCAGTGCCCACGCGCGTGGCGATGGCGACCGAGGAAGCGGCGGTGATCACGGAAGCGGACGTCGCGCCATTGCGGTCGTTCTACGGGCGCGAGATGCGGCCATTCGCGGAGAAACCGGACGCGCGCGGATATGTTCTTGCGGATGCGGCCAAGGCGCGGGCCATGTTTGAGGGGCTGCGCACGCTGCTACCGCCTGCGGTTCACGAATCCGTGAAGGATCTTGAGGATATCTGCGAGGAAGAGCGCGAATTGCAGCGGCAGGTGCGCCTTCATCACTGGCTGCACGACTGGCTGCTGTTTCACATTCCGCTGTCGTTCGCGCTGCTGTTGCTAGGCGCGGTGCACGCCGTGATGGCGCTGCGGTACTGAGCCGCAGATGGCGCCGGTGTAGAGCGAATTTGCAATTGTTTCTGCTACGAGAGGCATCGTGCCGCGAGAGAAGCGCACCACCAAGACGGTCGCGAAGCGCATCGACCTGAACTATTTCAAGCGGCCGAGCCCATGGAGGCGGTGGCGGTTCGCGCTGTCGGTTGCGCTGCCGTGCCTTGCGGTGGCGTGGCTCGCGGCATACGGTGTGGCACGCAACAATCACGCGTATAGCACCGGCAAGATGTCGCCCGCGCATGCGGTGCTGACGCGGCAGTGCGGCGCGTGCCACATATCCCAGGAGGGATTCTTTCGCGCGGCGGCGACGGATCACGCCTGCCTTTCGTGTCACGACGGGCCGATTCACCACGCGGATCAGGTGTTCACGCCGAGCTGCTCGTCGTGCCACGTCGAGCACCGCGGACGGATGCGCCTTGCGGCGACGGCCGATCAGAGCTGCACGCAATGTCACGCCGATCTGCGCACCAAGGGCGCGGCCACCTCTTACGTCACGCGCATTACGGAATTCACTTCGAAAGGGCATCCGGAGTTCGCGCCTTTGCGCGCCGGATTCCGCGATCCTGGGACAATCAAGCTCAACCACGCCGTTCACCTGAAGGCCAATCTTCTGGGACCGAATGGCACCCGAGTGCAAATGACGTGCGATGATTGCCATCGGGCGAACGCCGCGGATCAATCCTGGAGATTCGGCGCGGCGCCTACCTCGCAATCGCAGCCGGCGTCATCGCCCATGGCCGCCAGCGCACCGGCCGGTCAGATGATGCCGGTTTCGGCGCCGCGCATGTTTCCGCCGTCGTATTCGCCGGCGCGCGCGTACATGCAGCCGATTACCTATGCGAGGCACTGCATCGGCTGCCATCCGCTGCTTTTCGACAAGCGCTTCACCGATAGCGTGCCGCACGATACGCCGGAGGCGATTCATGCGTTTCTGGTGAAGCGATACACGGAGTACATCGCGACGCATCCGGCGGAATTGCGCGAGACGAAATCGACCATCGCGCTGCCCGCGAAGCCCGTGCCGATTTCGCCACGCATTTACACGCCGCAGGGATGGGTGAACACGCGCGTGGCCGAAGCGGAAAATCTGCTGTGGCGCAAGGCCTGTAAAGAGTGTCACGCGCTGTCATCCCTGCCGAGCGCTCCGCCCGCTCCGATGATACCGCCGGCGGCACTGCCCAAAGTGGCAACGTCGAACATCCCCGTGCGGTGGTTCCCGGACGCGGAATTCGATCACCAAGCGCATCGCGCGTGGACCTGCACGACCTGCCATCCGCGCGCCACCACGAGCCAGGAGACAGCCGACATCCTCGTGCCGGGCGAGAAGACGTGCGAGCAGTGCCATCACGCGGGCGCGGACGCAGCCGAAGCGCGCTGCTTCGAATGCCACGCCTATCACGACTGGAGCCGCGAAAAGCCGGTGAAGGGCACGGCGCACTTTTCATCGTGGATGCAAATTGCGCGAAGGCCGGCATCTTAGCCTAAGCGCGCACGGAATGCCGGGTCGCCACCCAGCGCCCCGCCGCGACAAAGGCCAAGCAACAGCTCTAAATTCCCAGAAGATTGGTTTGCAGTTTGGTGTAGCCGTGCTCGGTAGCCCAGAGATTCAGCGGGATCGTGGCAAGTTCGTCGACGACAGGCAGCGCGAGGCCATTTTTCGATAGATCCACCGTCTTAATGTAGCTGTGGCACGAGTCGCATGCCTCGACGCGCACGTGGCCAAATTCTTCAGCTGTGTAGACGGCAAGTTTGTGCGGGTTTTCCTCGCCGCATGACGGGCAGACGACGCGGCGATAGTCCCATTCGTGGGCGCACAGCGCGCAGATGAGCGATCTCTTGGCACCGTCGCCTTCGGGGCGCAAGACTCCCACTTGCGGCTTTGTTCCGCAGACGGGACAGTGCGATGGCGTGGCATGAATCGGATACTGGCGAGTGTGGTCGGCCAGATACTCGGCGTAAGGTTGGAGAAAAGTCCAGGCGATCAGCTCTTCCGCGGAATCAAGACCGGTCGCGCCATCTTCTTCAGGCTCATCGGGCGCATCCTGCCAGAATCCGAACAACAAATCCTGCCAGCGGCTCGCATTGCCAGCGCCCAATTCGCGAGCGGCCTGGGCGAGGGGCGCGGGGGCATCTTCTTCGATCCGCGAAAGAAAGAAGGGAAAAAGTGGAAGCAGCAACGACGAATCAAATTCGGCGCGAAGCTTGCCTTGGGGCCGCGCCAGCATTTCCACGCCGCAAGCTGCCTCGATCCGCGCATAGAGCTGCTTTTGGGCCGTTGCGACGGCGCGGTAAAACAGGAGCCCTTCAGATGCAAAAGGGTGACTCGAAGCGAGATCTTCCGCGCGGCGAATCCGCGCGTCCCATTTGGTGGGTTTCATTTTCGCGACGAGGATTCGTTCTGGAGCTTCTCGTACCACAGCCGATGGAAGGTCCACGCCCAGGCGCGTGTGACGCCTCCCTGAATCATGGACGCAAAGCTGCCTTCTTCGAGTACGGTGCTCAGATAGACGTGAATCAGGAAGAGACCGATCGTGATCAGCGCCACGCTTGCGTGAACGAGAACGGCGGCATAGCGCAGATAGCGCAGGCTCCAGGGAAGAGTTTCCGTGTACCACAGCACGACTCCCGAAAGAAGCATCAGGATGGTGCCGTAGAAGATTCCCCAGAAGAAAAGCTTCTGTCCGTAGTTGAAGCGTCCCGCCGGCGGCACCTGGTCGTCTTCGTTCTTGATGTAGTGGGGCATGGCTTTCGCCCACGCGCGGTCGCTGGCGTCAATTTCCATGTCCTGCCGCCACTCCTTGAACGTCCAGAAGAGCGACGCCGTAAAAATCAGCCCGAACCACGGGTGCCAGAAGCGCGCCGTCGTGCCGCCGCCTACGATCGCGGTCAGCCAGAAGAGATAAGGAGACCAGAAGGCAAGGCCCGTAAGCAGCAGATAGATGTAGCTGAGCGCGCCGATCCAGTGATTGATGCGCTCGCCAAATGAATATCGCGGGATGATCTCTTCGTTGCGGCTGGCGGCGGTCGATACGGCATTCGTTGTCATGGCCGCCTCCCATTATCCGATTTAATCTCTTCTTCTTTCTTCGGCCCGTAACGCAAGTAGTGAACGGCGATTCCGAGCAAGCCGCCGATCATCGCGGCATTGCCGAGCCATTTCAGCGGTTTCTTCCAGAGTTGCACGGACCACGGAATGCGCGGATCTTTTGGCAGTCCGCCGTACAGCTCAGGATTCGACGCGTCGTGCAGGACATAGATGACGTGCGTACCGCCGACGCCCGCCGGATCGTAGACGCCGGCATCGGCGAAGCCCGAGTGCGTGCGAAGCTGCTCCGCGCGCGTCTCCGCCAGCGCTTTCATCTCATTCTTCATGCCGAAATGCAGGCAGCCAGTCGGGCACGCCTTGATGCAGGCGGGTTCGAGTCCCTGCGTCACGCGGTCATTGCACAGCGTGCATTTGAACACTTTGTGCGCCTTCGGGCTGAACTTCGGGATGTTGAACGGGCAGCCCGTGATGCAGTAGCCGCACCCGATGCAGTTCGCCTCCTGAAAATCGACGATTCCGTTGGCGTACTGGACGATCGCGCCATCCGCAGGGCACGCCTTGAGGCAGCCGGGATCCTCGCAGTGCATGCACTGATCCTTGCGCATCAGCAGCATCAGGCCGTGCTCGGGATCCTCGTGCTCGTTGAACTTGATCAGGTTCCAATAGTTCCACGCCGTTTCGGGCATGGTCTGGTAGGTGTTGTCGAAGGAGGTTTCGGTGAATGGATAGCCGTTCCATTCGAGGCAGGCCACTTCGCAGGCCTTGCAGCCGATGCACGTGGTGGTGTCGACCAGCTTGCAAACCTGGTATTCGCGGTTCAGGCCGGCACCTGGGACGGGTCCGGCATGCCCTGAAATCCTGATTAGTTCCGTCGATGCCTGGCTCATCGTCCGCTCCCTACGCCTTCTCGACTTTTACTAGGAAGCCCTTGGATTCAGGGGTGTGCGCGTTCGGATCGGTCACGGTCGGTGTCAGCAGATTCGCCGGCGTGCGGGCGTCGCGATCGGCATCCTCCTGAATCCCGCGGAAGCCTTGGTGAATAGGCAATCCAATCTGGTAAACCTTCTTGCCATCAATCATCATCGGTTTCAGGCGCTTCGTGACAAACGCTTTGGCGGTGTAGGTTCCGCGCGCGCTGATCACGTTGATCAGGTCCGTCCCGCGAATTCCTCTTTCCTCTGCCAGCTCGACCGGAATCTCGACGAACGGCTCCGGGATCAACTGGACGTTCATTGGATTATTTTTCGTCCAATAGTGATAATGCTCCGTCAGCCGGTATGTGGTGCACACGATGCTGTAGTCTTCCGGCGTGCCGAATTTGTCGTATGGCGTCTTGAACTTCTTCACCAGAGGGTTATTCGATTGATTCGGATGCAGCGGATTCTTGATCGGGCTCTCGATTGGTTCGTAGTGTTCCGGGAACGGGCCGTCGGCCAGCACGCCGATCGGCGCGAACAACCGACCCACGCCTTCCGGGTTCATAATGAACGGACCCATGTGATCCTTGGGATCGGAATCGGGTTTGAAGTCGGGCACGTCATTACCGGCCCATTTCTTCGATCCCTCGTTCCACCACACTTGCCTGCGCTCGGGATCCCACGGTTTGCCTTCGAGGTCGCAGGAGGCGCGGTTGTACAGAACTCGCCGGTTCGCCGGCCACGACCATGCCCAGTTCGGGTAAACGCCCAAACCGGAGGGATCCTCCGTCCCTCGCCGCTGGAGCTGCGGTCCTGCTTCCGTCCAACTGCCCGAATAGATCCAGTTGCCGCACATCGTCGTCCCGTCGTCCTTCAACCACGCAAAACCCGGCAGTTGCTGGCCCGCTTTGATCACTTGGCCTGTAACGTCGTCTTTCAGGTCGGCCAAAGCCTTGCCGTTGACTTCCATGGCGGCCTGGGAAAGTGATGGGTGAGACGCGTCGGCGTAGGCCCAGCTGGTATTCAGAATGGGGTCGGGGAACTTGCCGCCGTCTTTTTTGTAAAGCTGACGAACGCGCAAAAAAATCTGCGCGACGATGTCCTGATCGAGCCGTGCATCTCCCGGCGGCGGAACGGCGGCATACTTCCAAGTGACCCAGCGAGCCGAGTTCGTCATGCTGCCGTCTTTTTCGGCGAAGCCGGCGCACGGCAGGCGGTACACGGTCGTCTTGATGTTTTGCTGCTCTTCGGCCGTGATGCCGGGAGCGCGCCAGAATTCGCTGGTCTCATCCGGATAAATTTCGCCCACCACCAGCCAATCGGCTTTCTTCAGCGCATTGATGTTTTTGTTCGTGTCGGGGCCGATCATCACGCCGTTCATGCCGAACGCAAACATGCCCTTGACGGTGCCGTTGTACATATCGTCCCAGATGTGGGTCCAGGAGCAGTCCTTGCCAGGCTTGGGCAAGTAATCGAAGCCAAAGTCGTTTGCCTTAGTGGCGGCGTCGCCATAGAACGCCTTGAGCAGCGACACCATGAATTTCGGCGTGTTCGAGTAATAGTTCATCGAATTCCACGGTCCGGGTTTCGACGGTGTGGGTGTCGTTCGCTTCAAGAACGCCGCCAGGTTTGCATCCGTGGGAAGTGGCGCCTTCAAATAACCCGGCAGGCTCTCGTAGAGCCCCGCCATGTCGGTGGCGCCTTGAATGTTCGAGTGACCGCGCAACGCGTTCACGCCGCCGCCCGCCCGTCCCACGTTGCCGAGCAGCAGCTGGATCATCGCGGCCGTGCGGATGATTTGCGTTCCGGAGGTATGCTGCGTCCAGCCGACGGCGTAGATGATCGTCGCGACCTTTTTCATGTCGCCATCTTTGCGGATCGACGTGAACAGGTCAGCAGCCTTCAGGAACTGGTCTCTCGGAATTCCGGTGATGCGTTCGACCGTCTCCGGCGTGTAGCGGGAATACTGCTGCCTCATCAATTGGAAAACGCAGCGCGGATGTTGCAGCGTGAGGTCATAGGCTGTGTTGGGTGGCAGCGCCGGGGGAGGATTCTTGGCGTTGGGAGGGGGCGCGGCTGCCGAGTTTCCGCCGCCATCCTTACCGGCCATGTCGCCGCCTTCCTCATAGGTCCATGTCGATTTGTCGTACGCTCCCGCTGCGGGATCAAATCCGGAATAAAGTCCATCTTCCGGGAGTTTGAAGCCTTCCTTGACGATAAACGCGGCGTTCGTGTAGTTGACCAGATAATCCTTCGCGATCCGGTTGTTTTCGATGGCGTAGCGGATCAGGCCACCGAGGAATGCAATGTCGGTGCCTGCACGAATTTGACAGAAGAGGTCGGCGGTGGAGGAAGTGCGAGTGAATCGTGGGTCGACGGAAATGAGCTTCGCGTTGCGGTTGCGCTTGGCCTCCATCGCCCACTTGAATCCGCAGGGATGGTTCTCGGCGGGATTTCCGCCCATGATCAACATCATGTCGGTGTTCTTGATGTCGATCCAGCCATTGGTCATCGCGCCGCGGCCGAATGTTGGTCCCAAACTTGAGACCGTGGGGCCGTGTCAAACACGGGCTTGGTTTTCTAAATAGACCAAGCCCAGACCTCTCATGGCTTTGACCGCCAGATAATTGAATTCATTCGTGTCCGTGCAGCCGCCGGTGAAGGCGATGCCCTCGCAGCGGTTGACCGTGTGGCCGTCCGCGTCCTTCTCGACGAACGTATCGTCGCGAGTCTTCTTAGTCCATTGTGCAATCTCGTTCAGGGCATCGTCCCAGGAGATGTCCTGCCACTCCGTTGCACCGGGGCGGCGCACCTGGGGCTTGGTGAGTCGCCGCGAGTTGAGCATGTCCTGCTCGAGCGAAGAACCCTTCGGGCAGAGCGTTCCGCGGTTGGTTGGATGATCGGGATCGCCCTCGACGTGGATTACCTGCGGCGTTACGTTCTTGGCGCGGTCGCCGATCGTGTAGATGAGGACGCCGCAGCCCACCGCGCAGTAAGGACACGTCGAGCGCGTCTCGGTGGCTCGCGCAATCTTCAGCTCTTTCAGTTGCGCGTAGGCCGGCTTTAGGTCGAAGCCCAGCACGCTGGCGCTTGTCCCACCGATCACTGCAACCTTGAGGAAGGCTCGGCGCGTTACTTCCATCTGCATCCTCCTGTGGTTGGTCGCAACTACCCGGGCTTGCGTTGCTCGATTATGCGTTTAAGGTGATGCCATCAAGATCGTGAACGTGTTGCCGTAGGCATGTTCCTCCCACACGGCTGAGATGTATCTCGGCAGTTTTCCGACGCATAGTTTTTTGAAATAATTTTGGAAACGACTTGCGGGGACTCCATTCGAGCGAGTCGAGGGAAAGTTTGCCGATTGGAGCCGATCATTCGCTACAGAAACTCCGGGGATCATCGCAATTCCCCCTTCGGAAGCCAAAGCGAGCAGCGGGATTATGCTGCCGCCCCTCCAGGGTGTCAACTCGGTAGTAAGATTTCGAGCGGAATCTTCCCAGGCCGGATCGTTCACCTGCTGCCCCCCGCTAATCCCAATACAGTCGCAGGCCTCGCGCTGCAATACAGCAATCACCCTAGAATTTGGGCGTCTCGCCGAAGAGCAACGCGCCGGTTTCTCTGACGTCACATGACGCCCCTTTTGTTTCCGGTTTGTGAACACACAGTGAACCGTTCATTAAAGGCTAAAGAATGCCCGCGCGCGGACGATACACGAAGAGGCGAACCTTGGTGCCTGCCGGTTCAGGACCCAACGCAACAGGACCAGTAATTCAAATCGGGAGTCCTTCGGAAGACGAACACGAAAGCGCTGATGAGCCCGCTCATACAAAATGACGTTACCGTGGGTTCCGCGCCTCGAGCCGCCGAGCCCATCGACCCTGTCTTCCGACAGATCCGCGACCTTGTCTACAACGTGTCGGGAATTTATCAGCTTGAGGAAAAGATTCACCTCTTGGCCGAGGCCTGCATTCGGCGCATGAAGGAACTGGGAGTCTCGACGCCCCGCGACTATTGGGACAGGCTGACCGCCGATTCCGGCGGCGAGAGCGAACTCCGAAACCTGCTGAACGAAATCGCCATCGGAGAGACCTGCCTCTTCCGGTCACAGCCGCAGCTCGACGCCCTCCGGAAGGTGATTCTTCCCGAGTTTCTGGGGCAAGAGGCGAAGCAAATGACGAAAAGGCTGCGGCTGTGGAGTGCGGGGTGCTCTACAGGCGACGAGGCCTACACCCTGGCGATGAGCATGCTCGAGGAAAGTGGAGGGCTGCTGAAGGGTTGGCAAGTGGAAATCGTCGCCACGGATCTCAACGATCGCTCAATCGAAACGGCCCAAGCAGGAACCTACGGCGATTACGCGCTTCGCAATACGAGCGAGGTCTTCAAACGGAAGTATTTTGTGCCAGCCGACGGGGAAAAACTCCAGGTGCGCCCGGAAGTTAAAAGACTCGTCACGTTCAGCCGCCTGAATCTGAAGGACGACTCCGAGATATCGTCGATGACGGGGGTGGACGTCATCTTTTGCTGCAACGTGCTGATCTATTTCGACGGCCCGTCGAAATCCCGGGTGGTCGAGCATTTCTTCAACAACCTGAATTTCGGCGGATACTTCTTTCTCGGAATGTCCGAATCGCTCTTCCGGTTGAACGACGAGTTCCATCTCGTGCACTTTCCGGGGACAGTCGGCTACTGGAAGCCTTCTCCCAAGCGTGGCAAGCCATGAGCCCATCCCTGAACTCGATCATTCGCGATCGCGTGGCGCGGATTAAGATTACGCCCGCCATACCAGCGGTGCTGCTCCCGCTGCTGAGGTTGTTCAACGTGCCGGCCGAGCAGGCGGACATGGACGAGATCGTGCGCCTCGTCTCCTACGACAACGCCATCGCCGCGCAGTGCCTGCGCGTTGCCGGCTCGCCGCTCTTCGGGCTCACTCGGCCGCCGCAGTCCATTTCAAGCGCAGTCGTCAGTCTCGGATTGAACCGCGTGAAATCGATTGTCGTCACCTGCTGCATGGGGCAGGCGTTTCCCGCGAAGAAATGGGCTCTGCCGCCCGTCGTCTTCTGGAGACATTCGCTCGGCTGCGCGATGGTCTGCCGGAAATTCAGCGAGAAGCTGGCGGATGCCGACGGAGAAAGAGCCTACGTCGCGGGATTGCTGCATGATGTCGGGTTTCTCGTGAACTGCATCGCGTTTCCCGACCAGTTCGCGGCCGCCCTCAAAAAGGCCTGCGGGGAGCAGGTTCCTCTCGACGAAGGCGAACGCGCCGCGATGGGATTCACGCACTGCCAGACGGGAGAGATACTCGCCCGGCAGTGGGGCCTCGCGGACGAAATCGTCGAGGTTGTCGGCCACCATCACGACGCCGAATATGCGGGGAAGGCGCAAGGGCTCGTGGCCATCGTGCACTTGAGCGACCTTCTGTGCCGCATGCGGAGCTTGGGCTACGGATATTACGAGCGGCGGAAAGTGGATATGGTTCACGACGCTGCATGGGCCACGCTTGCGAAGGAACACCGCGAGCTGGATGGCATCGATCTCATGCGATTCACTTTCGAACTCGACGAAGCGCTCGAAGACATCCGCAATCTGGTATCGCTCGCATTCGGCACCGGACAATCAGAAGTCTGAATTCAGGAAGGACCCACGCCACAAAAAAAGAAGCTGTGCCGAAGCGGTTTCGCATCGGCACAGCTTTTATTTCGCTTTGATCCTATCCGTCTTACGCCCAGGTGTAGCCGTGGTTCGCGAGCGGCAGATTGCGGATGCGCTTGCCGGTCGCCGTGAAAATGGCGTTGGCGATGGCTGGCAGCATCGGCGGCAGCGCCGGCTCTCCGAGGCCCGTGGGTGCATGTTCCGTTTTCAGGAAGTAGATATCGATTGCCGCCGGCGCCTGCGTGAGCCGCAACGGCGGGTAGTTATTGAAATTGCTTTGCACGGCGTGGCCATCATCGATCGTGATTTGGTATCCCATGATGTGGCTCATGCCCTCAATCACCGCGCCCTGCGAAATGTTTTCCGCAGCGCCCGGATTGATGACCTGGCTGCCAATGTCTCCCACCACCCACACCTTGTGGACTCGCACGTTGGTGCCGCCGGTGACGCTCACCTGAGCGACCTCAGCAAAATATCCCATGTGGCTGAAGTGGAAGGCGACTCCCATCGCCGTGTCCTTCGGCAGCTTCGTCTTGCCCCAGCCGGACCGTTCCGCCACGGCCTTGAGCACCCCGGTCATGCGCGGCGCGTCGAAGGGCACCGGCCTGAAGGCGACCGGCGTTCCCGGCGGCGGAGAAGCCATCGGCATCGGCGTGTTGGCGAGCAGGTCGAGACGGAACTCGACTGGGTCTCTCCCCGCGGCGTGCGCGAGTTCGTCGATGAAGGATTGCATCACGAAGGCGATCGCGTTGCTGCCGGGAGCGCGCATCGCGCCCATCGGAACGCCGCTTGGCATCATCGAAGAGAGCTGAGAGAAATTGGGAATAAAGCGGGCGGGGAATTCATCGCCCGAGAGGCCTGCGCTTTGCGCGAAACGGCCGTTTTGGCCGAAAGTGACGAAGTGATTCTGCCACGCGACGATTTTGCCGTCGGCGTCCACGCCGCCCTTGAGAAAGTGGAAGCCCGCCGGGCGGTAATAGTCGTGCGCCATGTCCTGCTCGCGCGTCCAGAGGAGCTTGATGGGGACGCCAACCTGCTTGGCGATATACGCGGCTTCGACCATGTAGTCGTCTGTAAGGCGCCGGCCGAAGCCGCCGCCGACGCGGGTGAGATGGACGGTGATGTCCTTGCTGTCGATGCCGAGAATCCTGGAGGCTTGCTGCACTCCGCTCGCGGGCGTCTGGCTGGGGGCCCAGACTTCGAGCTTGCCGTCCTTGAACGATGCGGAGCAATTCTGCGGTTCGAGTGGCACGTGCGAAAGGAACGGATAGGAGTAGTCCGCTTCGACGACATGCGCAGCACTGCCAAAGGCTGCATCCGCGTCACCGTCCTTGCGCAGGACCTGTCCCGGCTGGCTTTTCGCGAGCTCCACAGACGTGTCGGCGTAGAGCTTGCTGCTTTGCTGCGCCGTCGGACCGTTATCCCAAGTTACTTTGAGGTTGTGGTCCGCTGCGTGGCGGGCCTGGAACCAGTAATCCGCGACGATGGCTACGCCGCCGGCGAGCACGCTCGAGTCGCCGACGGGGTCGACGACGAACGCATACTTGATGCCCGGAAGCGCTTTGATTTCGTCGAGGTTCGCGCTCACCACTTTGCCGCCGTATACCGGGCACTTCACGAACATCGCCGCGAGCATGCCGGGCGCCGTGACGTCAATCCCGAAGAGCGGCTTTCCCGTGACGATCTTGTGGATGTCCGGATTGGCGGTGTTCTTGCCGATGATCCGGTAATCCTTCGGATCCTTCATCTTCAAAGTTTTGGGATCGGGCGGCGTCAATGTGGCGGCCGCGGAGGCGAGTTCGCCGTAGGTGGCCGAACGGCTGCTGGCATCGTGGTGAACGACGCCCGGGGTCGTGGTGCATTCCGATTCGGGCACGCCCCACTTCTGCGCCGCAGCGGCGATCAGCATCTGGCGGCCGCCGGCGCCCACTTGCCGCAAGGGTTCCCAATTCATCGGCGTGGCCGTGCTGCCGCCGGCGATCTGCAACCCGTATTTTGCTTCCAGGTCGCCCTGCTCGATGCGGACGTTCTTCCAGTCGACGTCGAGCTCCTCGGCGATCAGCATGGGCAGCATCACTTTCACGCCCTGGCCGATCTCCGGATTTTTGGCGATGAGCGTGACGATGCCGTCGGGCGCGATTGTGATGAACGAGGCAGGCAGCAGCGTGACCGGCGGCCCGAACTGCGCGGCCAGCACCTTTTCCACCGGCTCAATATAGAGAGCGAGCATCATGCCGCCGCCGGCGAGCGCAGTTGCGCGCAGGAACGAACGGCGGCTCATCATCTTTCGCGATTCAGGCGATTCCAATTTCGGCAGTGTAGTTGCCACAGCGCGCCTCCTTGCGATTGGCTCTTGCGCTCTTACGCGCGGTTCAAATCGATCAGTTCTGCGTGAGTGGGCGCGGCCTTGTGCTCGGCGGCAATCTCGGCTGCCCGGTGAATGGCTTTACGGATGCGCAGGTACGTTCCGCAACGGCAGATATTGCCGTCCATCGCGGCATCGATTTCCGCATCCGTGGGATGAAGATGCTTTTCGAGCAACGCGGAGGCGGACATCAGTTGTCCGGCCTGGCAATAGCCGCACTGAGGCACGTCGATTTCTTCCCATGCGATTTGCACGGGATGCGTGCCGTTCTCCGAGAGGCCTTCGAGCGTCGTGATGTGCTTGCCGGCCGCAGCTGCAATCGGCGTGGTGCAGGATCGCACCGCTTCGCCGTTCAGATGCACGGTGCAGCATCCGCACAGCGCCATTCCGCAGCCGTACTTCGTACCCTTGAGGTCGAGGACGTCGCGAATCACCCACAAAAGCGGCGTATCAGCGGGAACATCCACCGTTTCAGGGCGCCCGTTCACTGTAAGCTTGTAGGGCATGTTCAACTCCGGACCGCGCAGAATAGGTTGCGCCCGCAAGGTAGCATTGCCCTCTCCGGGGTGTCAAACCGCATAGAATCGTACCCGTTTACCGCTCTTGTCTGTTGTATTTCGAGAAGAGGCGCCATAACCGTGTCGATTAGAGTGTGCACCCATCGTTTGTTTCCAATGAGTTGCGGCGATTTCTAATCGCCGCAGTGTCGATTAGAAAGGAGGCGGAGGAGGTGGAGGACGCAGAGGAGGCGGAGGAAAACCGGAGCCGACGTTTCCAGGCGCCCGGGCTCTGTTTCGACGATGTCGCGTTTTCGCGCATAACTCTTACCACGCTAGCAGGATGCGCTGCGATTTCAAATTGTCCTGAAGTACAGGAAAAGGACAGGGGAAAAACCGAGCCCAGAGAACAATGGAGCGCTCGTCGGCCATCGACCAGCGAGTAGTGAAGATGCCTCATAATTTTCGCAGCGAAGGCGAGGAATGTCTTCAGGGGCTGAAGAGCCTGGGCGGGAACTGGAAAAGCCGCACCTCAGCGGCTAAAGGGGCTGCTGAAAAAATGCCGAACCGTCGCTCGGAGGGCCGCAAACAGCAGATCCCTCGCTGCGTCCCGCGCCCGCACACACCGCGGGGACGGCAAAAGCGCGCGGGACTTCGCTCGGGATGACAGCGCACATTTTTTCCGCATCCTGTAAAGCCGTATTGATTTTGCGCCGCTTACGGCACGACTGAAGTTGTGCCCTGACGCAAGAGCGAGGTTGTTGCACAGACTCTGAAGCCCAGCTTCTCTGCGCTCTGAATGTGAATTTGTGCGAGATGGTGCGCCGAGAAAGAGCCGGCGAGACGCCCTTCGCACCGACTCAGGGCGGGCCGGCGCTACGCAAGCCGCGCCCCAGGCGCAGGATGTCAACAAACCCGGATGCCTTTTAGCAGATGTTTTCTTCGCAGTTGACGTGGCAAGCCACCCGGCATAGGCTCCGCGGTGCGAATCGGGCCGGGGGGACCGCCGCGGGTGACGACCGGGGAGACGAGCGAGGCGAAGGGCGCCGCGAGCGAGAAGAATTTCATAGCGCCGGGGAGCGCGTCGAGGGCCGCGGCAGCCTACGGGCTGGTGATGCTGACGCTCATCTACTCGCTGAATTTCCTTGACCGCACCGTTATCACCATCCTGATCGATCCCATCAAGCACGATTACCACCTGTCCGACAAAGTGATGGGTTTCATCTCGGGCTTCGGCTTCGTGATCATGTACTCGATCCTGGCCGCGCCCGTGGCCCGATGGGCGGATCGCGGCAATCGGCGGTCGATCATCACATGGGGGCTGGTGCTGTGGAGCGGCATGACGGCGCTCGCGGGCGTGGCGCAAAACGCAGTGCAACTGACGCTTTCGCGATTTGGAGTTGGCATCGGCGAGGCGGCAGGGACGGCGCCTTCGGCGTCGATGATCTCCGATCTCTTTCGCGGGGAGCAGCGTTCGACGGCCATGGCGGTGTATCAGCTCGGGCCTGTGATCGGCGGATTCCTCGGCGCGTTCATTGGCGGGTGGGTGAATCAGTATTACGGCTGGCATCATGCGTTCCTTGTGGCCGGCATTCCGGGACTCATCGTCGCTGTGATTTTCCGGCTCACTGTGAAAGAGCCGGTGCGCGGAATTTCCGAGGAGAAAAAGGTCGGCACCAGCCAGCAGAAATTTTTCGAAACATTGGAATTCATGTGGCGGCAACGATGCTACATGCTGATCCTCATCGGATTCTGTTTCACCACGTTCACGCAATTCGGCTTCGGCACGTGGGCCGCTCCTTTCCTGGGACGAATCCATCATCTGAATACCGCGCAGATCGGGACCTACATCGGCACGGTGCGAGCGGGCGCCGGGCTCATCGGCACGCTGGGCGGCGGCTACCTCTCGGATTGGGCTGGCAGGCACTGGGATATACGCTGGAAGATCTACGTTTCTGGAATCTGTTCGATCCTGGCGTTTCCGGGGGTGCTGCTCTTCGTTTTCTCGCAAAGCCTCTTCTGGTGCATTGTGGGCTTCACGATCGTATCGGCGATGTCGCCGGTACACGTGGGGCCGATCGTTGCGGCGTCGCACTCGACGGTAAAAGTGGGGATGCGCTCGTTTTCGACGTCGATCATCTATCTGATTGCGGAGCTGATCGGGCTGGGGCTGGGGCCGTTCCTGATTGGCGTGTTCAACGACCACTATCGTCTGCGGCTGGGCGTGGACGTGATCCGTTACTCGATGTCGACGGCCGCGATTACCACATTCGTTGGCGGATCGATCTTCCTGGTTGCGGCGCAATTCTTCCAGAGGGATATGACTCGGGCCTCGGCGGATTGATGATGCGGCGTCGGGGCAAAAGCGCGTCGTAACACAGAGAACACTGAGCGAATCAAGAGGACGCGGAGAAATCGTCAGTGGCGGCCGCGATCGAGAACATGGCTTCAGGGGCTAAAGCCCTTCTTTCACGGAGGCTTGATGGCGGGGCTGAAAGCCCCGCCCTCCCATTCAGCCATTTATGAGATAGCTAGATGGCTTCTAGTGGATGGTTGAGCTTTAGGTGGCCGGGGCCGACGGTCGGCGAAGCCCTTCGACTAGCTCCCTTCGCAAGGGCACTCAGGGCAGGCAGGACAGGCGAGCTTCGCCCCGAAAGAGCGGCGGTAAGCCGGGCACAGGCGCTGTTTGCGATGCTATTGGGATCGAGCGCGGCTGCGCGGTAGAATTGAAATTGTCGCGAGGTATGTTAAAGTTTCGGGTTAATTCTCAGGCGGGGAACCGGCCGGGGCGGGGGCGATGGTAGACAAAACTCTGAAAACATGTGAAGAAGCGGTAGCAGGTGTGTTCGACGGCGCCACGATTCTGCTCGGCGGCTTTGGCGATCCGGGGCTGCCGGGGCAGTTGCTCGAAGCGCTCCGGCGGCAGGGCGCGAAAGATCTGACGATGGTGCACAACGGCTCGGGGGGCGGCACGCACTCTCTCGGCGGGCTGATTCACGACGGCAAAGTCCGCAAGCTGATCGCGTCGTTTCCGAGCAATCCGGGCAATACGTCGTTTCAGGAGAAGTATCTGAAGAACGAAATCGAGCTGGAGCTGGTGCCGCAGGGTACGCTCGCCGAGCGTATCCGTTCTGCCGGCGCGGGCCTGGGCGGCTTTTTCACGCCGACCGGCGCGGGGACCGACCTCGCCGCCGGCAAAGAGAGTCGCATGCTCGATGGGCGCGAGCAGATCTTCGAGAAAGCGCTGCACGCCGACTTCGCGTTCGTCCGCGCGTATCGCGGCGACCGCCTTGGCAACCTGAACTACCGGATGGCGATGCGGAACTTTAATGTGCCGATGTGCACGGCCGCTGATTTCGTGGTCGCCGAAGTCGACGAGTTGGTTCCCGCCGGCGGGATCGATCCGGAGGACGTCCACACGCCGGGAATTTTCGTCGACCGGGTGGTCGAATGCGTGCGTCATCCCGAATACCTGAAAATCACCACGGAGGGAAGGTAGGCCATGTCGCTCACGAGAGAAGGAATTGCGTATCGCGTTGCGTGCGATTTGCCGGAAGGGAGCTACGTCAACCTGGGCATCGGCATACCGACCCTAGTTTCCGGTTTCGTTCCGCCCGACCGCGAGGTTTTCTTCCACAGCGAGAACGGGATACTCGGGATGGGGCCGATCGCCGAGCCGGGCCACGAAGATCCCGATTTGATCAACGCGGGGAAGCAGTACGTCACGCTGCTGCCCGGAGGGAGTGTGTTCGATCACCCCACGTCGTTTTCGATGATTCGCGGCGGGCATGTGACGCACGCCATACTGGGCGCGCTGCAGGTGGCGGCGAACGGAGACCTCGCCAACTGGCGCACTCCGGGTGAGAAGGTTCCGGGAGTTGGCGGCGCAATGGACCTGGCGTTTGGCGTGCACAACGTGATCGTCACCATGACGCACATCACCAACAAGGGCAAAGCGAAAATCGTCAGGACATGCACGCTGCCGCTCACGGCGCCCCGCTGCGTGAAGCATATCTATACCGATATGGCCCTGATCGACGTGACGCCCGGCGGCCTCGTGCTGCGCGAATTCGCGCCAGGGCTCAATCCCGCGGCCGTGCAGGCGTTGACGGAAGCGCCGCTGCGCGTGGCGCCCGATTGCCGCGAGATGAATGTGCCGGCCGCGTTCCACGCCGAGCAGGCCGCCGCGCGATAAGGGCGGTCGTCGAGATCGAAGAAGCATCCGGAGGTCACACGTGCTCAAAGCCATCGACATGCACGTCCACATCCTGACCGGCGACCGCGCCAAGCAGGGCTGGGCATCCATCGCGAAGACGGGGCCGCCGATGAACACGGGCAAGTGGCGCTCCGATCCTGACGGCATGGCCGAGATGTACCAGTCGCACGAGATGATGGCCGTGATCTTCGACGTGGACGGCGAGACGCGCAGCGGCGTGAAAATCGACAATGGCGAAACAGCGGCGTGGGCGAAGAAATATCCGGAGACATTTATCGGCTTCGGCAGCGTCGATCCGTGGAAGGGCAAAATCGCGGTGAACGAAGTGCAGCGCTGCGCGGATATGGGCCTGCGCGGAATGAAATTTCAGCAGGCCGCGCAGGGATTCGATCCGACCAACGAACGCTTCTTTCCGATCTACGAAAAAATCTCGAGCCTGAATCTGCCGGTGATCTTCCACACCGGCACCACAGCGGTCGCGGCCGGCTTGCCCGGCGGCAAAGGCATCATCCTGGAATACTGCAAGCCGATTCCGTATATGGACAATCTCGCCGCCCGTTTCCCCGAGATGCGCATCATCATGGCGCACCCGTCGTGGCCCTGGCACGACGACCAGCTCGCCGTCCTGCGGCACAAGAGCAACACGTACATGGATCTTTCCGGCTGGGCGCCGAAATATTTCCCCGCGTCGACCGTGCACAACATCAATACGCTCGTGCAGGACAAGGCGTTTTTCGGCACCGACTTTCCGATGATGACGCCCGAGCGCTGGCTTTCGGAATTCGCTGAGCTGCCGCTCAAAGATTCCGTGCGGCCGAAGATTCTGCTGCTCAATGCGGCGAAGTTGCTTGGCATCGAAGTCCCCCCCGCACAAACCGTCTCCTCCTGAGGTGCGGATTGCGGCTGCTGGCCGGCGCGAAAGGTTTGGACTCCCCGTAAGATCGCTGTCGATTTTGACTTTCTCGTTCGACTAACCGGTAGGAGGCAACAAAAATGGAATACCTGCTACTCATCAATCAAGTCGAAGCCGATCGGGGCAAGATGACACCGGACGAACAGGCAGCGATGTATCAGGAATACGGCCAGCTGATGCAGGACCTTTCAGCGAAAGGTAAGTTCCTCGGGGGCAATGAGTTGAAGCCCACAACAACGGCGACCACGGTGCGCGTGCGCGACGGCAAGCGAGTGGTGACCGACGGCCCGTTTGCCGAGACCAAGGAACAGTTGGGCGGCTACTTCCTGATCAACGCCAACGACCTCGATGAGGCCATCGCGATCGCCGCACGTATCCCCTCCGCACGCACGGCGTCGGTAGAGGTCAGGCCGGTGGTTGTGCGAGAGCAAGCAGCCCGGCCCTAGGTTCCAAAGGGGTTGAGGGCCACGTCACGTCCGGGGCGATGATGGAGCCTCGGGGTCGTCGGATTTCAAATGGACTTCGAGAAGTTCCATCGCGAAGAATCGGGGCGCATCCTTTCGACGCTGATACATTTCCTCGGCGATTTTGATCTCACCGAGGAAATGTTGCAGGAGGCCTACGCCACCGCCCTGCAGAAATGGCCGTCGGAAGGCACGCCTTCGAATCCCCGCGCGTGGCTCGTCAGCACGGCGCGCCACAAAGCAATCGACCGCATCCGGCGCGATCAGCGCTTTGAGGCCAAGCGGGAAGAAATCGCGCGCACGGTCGAATCCGCTGACCAGCCCGTCGCCTCATGGTTCGATTTTGTACCCGACCCGGTGACCGGCCTGGCGCCCAATTCAGCCGAAGACATGTTTCCAGACGACCGCTTACGCTTGATCTTCACATGCTGCCATCCGGCCCTCGCCGTCGATTTGCAGGCGGCGCTGACTCTCCGCACGGTCTGCGGCATCAGGACCGAAGAAATTTCGAGGGCTTTTCTGATTCCCGTCGCTGCGATGGCGCAGAGGCTCGTGCGAGCCAAGCGCAAAATCCGCGAAGCGAATATTCCTTACCGCGTGCCTTCGCCGGAAGACCTGCCGGATCGCGTCGAGGGAGTCCTGCTGGTCGTCTACCTGATCTTCAACGAAGGGTATCTCGCGAGCAGCGGCGACGCGTTGGTGCGCCGCGAACTGTGCGCTGAAGCGATTCGGCTCGGGCGTGTGCTGTGCAAGCTTCTGCCGCGGCAACCGGAAGTTCGCGCGCTCCTCGGCCTCATGCTGCTCCACGATTCGCGCAGCGATGCCCGCGTGAACGCCGCTGGCGAACTCGTGGTGCTCGAAGAGCAGGACCGCACCTTATGGCGCCGGGAGCAGATTCGCGAAGGCACGGCGATCACCGAATCCGCCCTGCGCGATGGGGCGGCAGGCTCGTACGCGTTACAGGCTTCGATCGCCGCGCTTCACGCCAATGCGAAAAGCGCCCCAGAGACAAATTGGGAAGAGATCGCGGCACTCCACGGACTCCTGGTGCAAGTTCATCCATCGCCCGTCGTGGAAATCAACCGGGCGGTGGCTGTAGCAATGGCTCGTTCTCCAGAGGAAGGGCTCGCGCTGCTCGACGAGATTGAGAAGCGCGAAGATGTTTCTGGTTTTCACCTGCTGCCGGCGGCGCGAGCCGATATGCTGCGCCGGCTCGGAAGAAAGCCGGAAGCCGCGGAAGCGTATCGCCGCACCCTGGCCCTGGCGACGAATGACGTTGAGCGCCGATTCCTCCGTCGCAGGCTTGCCGAACTCGAAGTCCCGGACGGAACCCCCGCGTACTAGGCCTGTCCCCCGCCGGGGGGGGGTGCATACGCCTCGCGTCTCGAATCGCTTCCTCTCATCGACACGTTCAGGTTGATGTGCGTCGTATGATGGTGTCGACAATTGACGGTCAGAAATGATAAGAACAACCCTAGCACTAACAGCTCTTTTGGAACGGGGGGAAGAGCGATGGTTATCGACGTTCACGGTCATCTGACCGCGCCGGATTCTTTGTACGTCTACAAGGCGAATATTCTCTCTCATCGCGGATCGCACGGGCGCGGCAAGGTCGAGATCAGCGACGATGAGATGATCGCCTTCTTGAAGCAGCCGACCTTTGGCACGGGCAAGTCGCATTTCGACCTCTTGAAGGAAGTCGGCACCGATTTGCAGCTCCTCTCGCCTCGCCCGTATCAGATGATGCAGGCGGAGAAGCCGGCCAAAGTCTCGCAGTGGTTCATCGAGGAGTGCAACAACCTCGTCGCGCAGCAGTGCCGCCTGTTTCCCAACGTTTTCAAGGGTGTTTGCGGACTGCCGCAATCGCCGGGCATCAGCCCGAACAATTGCATCGCCGAGCTCGAGCGCTGCGTGAAAGATTTCGGATTCGTCGGCTGCCTGCTCAATCCTGATCCGAGCGAGGCGTCGAACTACGACACGCCGAATCTTGGCGACGAATATTGGTATCCGCTCTACGAAAAACTCGTCGAGCTCGATGTGCCGGGCTACATTCACGGCGCGGGTTGCCGCTCGATCCGGCATAGCTACTCGACGCACTTCATCAATGAAGAGACGATCGCGGTGGTTTCGCTGGCCGGCTCGCGCGTTTTCAAGGATTTCCCAAAGCTCAAGATCGTCGTATCGCATGGCGGTGGGGCGGTGCCGTATCATTTCGGTCGGTTCCAGGCGCCCAGCCTGCGCCGCGGAGGGAGCGAAACCTTTTACGACGGTCTGCGCCGCCTCTATTTCGATACGGTGCTTTATACCGCGCAGGCGCTCGAACTGCTGTTCAAGACGGTGGGAGCGGACCGCTGCCTATTCGGGACCGAGCGCCCGGGCGTCGGCACGGCGAAGGATCCGAAAACGGGAAAGTGGTTCGATGACGTGAAGAGCTACATCGATGGATTCGACTGGCTGAGCGCGGCCGACAAGAAAACCATCTTTGAGGATAACGCCAAGAAGCTTTTCCGCCTGAGCGTGGACGCCAAGACGGAAAAAGCCTGATTTCGGGAAAAGATTCGAGGATTTATGCCAACCGCACAGGGAAACGCGCTTGAAAAGGGAACTCAAGCGGCTTACCGCGCCGATCATGTGGGAAGCTTCCTGCGCCCGCCAGAATTGCTGGAGGCGCGGAAAGCCGGAGACGCGGCGAAATTGAGAGAAATTGAGGACGCCGCAATTTTGCGCGTGCTCGCGAAGCAGAAGGAACTCGGTTTCGGTATCTTCACCGACGGGGAATTTCGCCGCAGCAATTTCATGGGCGATTTCACCGACGCGGTCGAAGGATTCGATTTTGGCGACGGCTTGCCGAGAAGCTGGAATACGGCGAACGCCGGGGGTTCGACGCTGGGCCGGGGAAGAGTGGCGGGCGTGGTGGTCGAGAAGCTGCGCGTCGTGAGGCCGCTGACGGGGCACGAGCTTCCTTTCTTGAAGAAACATAGTCCCGGCGACATCAAAATGACCTTGCCGAGCGCCACGCAGTTTCCGGCGATTTCGTTCAAGGCTGGGCGGACCGACAAGGCCTACAAAAATCATTCCGAGCTGCTGTGGGATATTGTCGAAATCATGAAGGCGGAGCTCGCGCGACTGGCGGCCGAGGGCGTGAAGTACATTCAGATCGACGCGCCGCGCTACAGCTATTTCATGGACCCGAAATGGCGCGAATGGATTCGCACGGAGATGAAGGTCGAGCCGGATGCCTGGCTCGAGGAATCGATTCGCGCGGACAACGCATGCTTTCAGGTGGCGCGACGCCCCGGCATCGCGCTGGGCATTCACCTGTGCCGCGGCAATAGCCGCAGCCACTGGTATGCGGAAGGCGGCTACGATTCCATCGCCGAAAAGCTTTTCGCGACAATGGATGTGGACCGGTTTTTGCTGGAATACGACGATGCGCGCTCCGGGACGTTCGAGCCTTTGCGCTTCGTTCCCAAGAACAAGACGGTTGTGCTCGGGCTGATCAGCTCGAAACAGCCGGAACTCGAGAGCGGCGAGCAGATCGTTGAGCGCATCAAGGAAGCTTCGCGCTACGTGCCGCTCGAAAATCTTGCGCTGAGCCCGCAGTGCGGATTTGCCTCTACGCTCGAGGGCAACCTGATCAGCGAAGAGCAGCAGTGGGCGAAGATGCGGTTGGTGATCGAGACGGCTCGCGATGTGTGGCGCTAGCCTCGCAATGTTCGCGGTGGAAGACAAGAATTTCTTCAGGGGCTAAAGCCCAGCTTTCTCGGCTTCGAATGTCGGAGCTGAAGCTCCGACCCCCTAAGAGGCGCTTAGGCGCCTTCTGGAGAGATTCAGACGGAGGGAAAGATTATGGCAAAGGTTGTGCTCGGCGTCGGGTCGTCGCACGGACCGATGCTTTCGACGCCGCCCGACATGTGGCACTTGCGCGCAGGCGCCGACCGAAAGAATCCGAAGCACTTCTATCGCGGCCAGGCCTACGATTTCGACAAATTGCTGGCGGCGCGCCAGCCGGGGTTTGCCGATGCGATTACTCCGGCAGAGAAGCAGAAGCGCTACGACGCATGCCAGCGCGCGCTCGATAAGCTGGCCGCGAAATTCGCGGAGGTGAAGCCGGATGCGGTAGTGATCGTCGGAAACGACCAGCGCGAGCTCTTCACGGACGACAACACGCCCGCCTTCCTGGTTTACGCCGGAAGCAAGATCGAAAACATTCCCGAGACGGAAGAGGCGAAGGCCAAGTTTCCACCCGGAATTGCGATTGCGGAAATCGGCCATTGTCCTCCGGGCGGCGCCGTATATTCGGGCGCGAATGACCTGGCAGTCCATCTGATCGATTCGCTCATGGATCAGGAATTCGACGTTTCGGAATCGTCGCGCTTGCCGAAGGTCAACGGGCACGAGCACGGAATTCCGCACGCTTTTGGTTTTCTCTACCGGCGCATCATGGTGGATAATCCGCCGCCGAGCGTCCCGGTCTTTTTGAACGCCGGGATCCCGAATAACCGGCCGAAAATTCCGCGTTGCCTGAAATTCGGCCGTGCGCTGATGAAGGCGATCGAAAGCTGGAAGGAAGATGCAAAGATCGCGGTTTTCTGCTCGGGCGGATTGACGCACTTCGTGGTCGACGAAGACCTCGATCAGCGCGTGCTGAAGGCCATGCAGTCGGGCGACGAAAAAGCGCTCGCTGAAATTCCCGAAAGCTATCTGCTTGGCAATACGTGCGAGCTCCGGAATTGGATGCCGGTGTCGGTGGGCATGAACGCTCTGGGGAAGAAAATGACTCTAGTGGACTACGTCGCGTGTTATCGCACCGAGGCCGGGACGGGCAGCGCGATGGGCTTTGTCTACTGGCAATAAAGATGTCGAAAGAGAGGCTATGAGAGCAGAAGCTGGAGGAGACGATTTCGCATCCCGGCTCAGACGAGTCGATTGCTGCGCGGTTTCGGACGCGCTCGACAAATTGGGCTTGACGGGCGTGGTGACCGGGCTGTCGCCGCTGAGTTCGGCGCGGCGCATTGCCGGCTGCGTGCTGACGATCAAACTGGGTTTTGGGGCGCCGCCTCCCGGAAAACCCCGCCACATTGGGACCACCGCGATCGAAGCGGCGAAGCCCGGCGACATCATCGTAGTCGAGCAGCGAAGCGACATTCGCGCGGCCGCCTGGGGCGGCATCCTGGCGTTGGGCGCGAAGCTCCGCGGCATCAGCGGCGTGATCGCGGATGGACCCGTGCGCGACATCGATGAAGCGCGCCAGCACGATTTTCCGGTCTTCGCCCGCGGACTCACACCCATCACCGGCCGCGGGCGCATCGTCGAGCTGGCGAACAATCAGCCGGTCGAGATCGGCGACATTCAAGTGAATGCAGGCGATTATGCAATCGCCGACGGCAGCGGCGTAGCATTCATTGCCGCGGCGAATATCGAGCGGGTGCTGGCGACGGCGGAAGATATCGTAGCGCGCGAAGCCGCCATGGCTCGATCGCTCTACGAGGGCAAACCCATCACCGAAGTGATGGGCGCAAATTACGAAAACATGCTGCAGCGCGACTAGAGGCCGCCCCCTTGCCAAATGAGGATGCATCGGTCGAGCGCGCGAGCAAGCTCGACACCGCGACCATTAGCGACGCACTCGACCGGCTCGGCATCGCCGGGCAGTGCCTGAATATCAAGCCGCGCGATCCGCGCTTTCGTCTCACGGGGCGAGCCTTCACGATGCTGTATCGCCCGGTTGGAAAACCCGCGGGAACAGTTGGCGAATTTATCGACGACGTCGCGCCGGGCTCGGTCGTGGCGATCGATAATGGCGGGCGCGAGAACGCGACCGTGTGGGGCGACATTTTAACGGAAATCGCGCATCGCCGCGGACTCGCCGGGACGGTGATCGATGGCGCCTGCCGCGACACTGCGCTTTGCCTCGAGCTCGGCTATCCCGTTTACAGCCGCAGCTATTCAATGCGTACCGGCAAAGATCGCGTGCAACTCGATGCTACGGAAATTACGGTCGATATCGGCGACGCGCGCGTTTCGCCCGGAGACTTGATGCGCGGCGATGCCGACGGCGTGGTGGTGATTCCCCGGCAGCACGAAGCGGAAATACTGGCTGTCGCCGAAGGGATCGCCGCCGCCGAAGATGCGATTCGCAAGAGCGTCCGCGAAGGCAAGCGCCTCGATCAGGCCCGCAAGGAATTCGGCTACCACCAGCTGCAGACTAAGCGAACCTGATCCCGGCGCCGGAAGTCTTTTCGCAGCGGCTTGAAGCTGTCAGCCGTCTCACAAATGTTTGCGAAGAGTGCCCTCAGGGGCTAAATGTGGTGTCTCAAGAGGTTGTTAACATCCAAGCCGGAACGGGAGATGGGTGGTTTCTGGTCGAGACTAGCATGAGGGCGATGCCAGTTGTAGCTGTGAATCCAAGGATCGAGTTCTGCGAGGCGTTC
>JBKQNJ010000017.1:0-9006 GCA_052146315.1 Candidatus Acidiferrales bacterium
AGGGCAAGATTCTCGGCAGACCACGTTGTGAAGTTGACTTGGCGGAGCTTCGCCGACTTCGGGCGAGCGGGGCATCGTGGCGAGCTATCGGAAAGGCGCTCGGAATATCATCCGCCACAGCCTTGTATAGAGGGAGGCTAAAAAACGTCAGGAAACAGCTGGGTCAGAGGGCCGCGATAAATCGGTCATTTCGCCGAGCCAAATTGCGGGTAAACAATTGACCGTATTTCAAGCGTGACATCGTGACTTCAAATTCAGAAAAAATTCAAAAAGGGTTTTATCTTGGCGGGAGAGAAGTATGCCAACCGCCAAAAAGTCATGTAACATTCCGGCTCGCAAAGGGCCGAAGCAGCTACGGCCCGAATTGCGCGAGTTTCTGGACAACTGCATCATTCCCGCGCTGGTCGAGAAGTATTTCGCCAAGCAGCAGAAAGGGACCGGACGATGAAATTGCGCTGTGCAGTCTACGCCCGATATTCGTCTGACCGACAGAGCAAGTGCTCGATCACGGACCAGGTACGCAAGTGCCGTGAGTACGCGGAGGAACGCGGATGGGAAGTTCTCAAGGATCACATCTACAGCGACGAAGCGATCTCGGGCGCTACATCCGAAAGGGCTGGCCTACAGCGTCTAATGGCAGCGGCCAGCGCCAAGGCGTTCGACATCGTGCTGATAGATGACACTTCGCGCCTCTCCCGCAAACTATCCGATTCGATCAATCTCTCCGACCGTCTCCAATTCGCTGGCGTGCGGATCGTTTTCGTCAGTCAGGGTATCGACAGCGACGATGAACAGGCGGAGGTCCTCCTAGCCACACATGGCATCGTCGATAGCCTCTACATTCGAGAACTGGGAAAAAAGACCCATCGTGGGCTGGAAGGCCGAGTGCTGAATCAGCTACACCACGGCGGACGTATTTTCGGCTATCGCTCTGTGCCTATCGAAGACCCAGAGCGACGTGACCAGTATGGACGCCCAACGATAGCGGGAGCACGCCTACAGGTCGATGATGAGCAGGCCAAAATCATCCGCAGGATTTTCTCGCTCTACGCCAACGGCCTGTCTATCAAAGGCGTCACAAAGAAACTGAACGCCGAGCGCACGCTATCGCCTACGCCTCGCATCGGGCGGGAACGGTCGTGGGCGCCGTCCAGCGTCCGTGTAATCCTTCGCAACGAGCGATACCGTGGACTGCTGACGTGGGGCAAGACGAAGAAGATTCGCAACCCGCAGACTGGACGCCGGGTCAAGAAAGCCAGCGAGAAGTCGAAATGGATTCGCGTGGAGATGCCGGCACAGCGAATCGTGTCCGAGAAGCTGTGGTTGGCCGTGCAGGAACGCCGAGCCTATGTGAACCGCGTCTACGGTGATCGTGGACGGAAGGGTGGACTAATGAATTCGCGCTCCGCGTCTAGCCCCTACATCTTCTCCGGGCTTCTGCGTTGTGGAGTCTGTGGAGCAAACTTCATCATCGTCTCGGGGAAAGGGAAGAATCACAAGTCGGCTGACTACGGCTGCCCGGCCCGCGCCTTCCGCGGAACGTGCGCGAATGCCCGCCGTGTAGACCGAGAGACGCTGGAAATGGAATTGCTCTCGAAGCTCCAGCGCGATGTCCTGTCGGATGAGGCGATAGACTACGTGCTGGAAAATCTGGAAAGGGAAATCGGGAAACGATTCGCGGCACTCGGTGGAGAGATGGAGGACATGCGCAAGCGAAAGGCTGTCCTCGAAACCGAGCTAGGGAATCTAGGCCGCGCGGTTGCTACGGGGCTGGATTCTCCATCGGTGCGGGCCGAGATTAGCAAGCGCGAGAAGGAAATTGCTGGCCTAGTGGAGAAGGCGGCAGGGCGGAAGAAAGGCTCCGTCGCGAAGCAGGTTGGCGACCTACGAAAGTTTGTGAAGGAAGGTGTAGCCGATATTCGAGAGCTGCTAGCCGGGAAGCACTCCAACCCCGCCCGCGTTCGCCAGGAGCTAGCCCGCCATATCGACACGATTACGCTACTGCCCGAAGGCGGGGCAGTCCGCTATAAAGGCTCGTGGAAATTGCTAGGCTATAGGGAGTGTGCCGAGGGGCAGAGTTGAACTGCCTACGCCGGCCTTTTCAGGGCCGCGCTCTACCGGTGAGCTACCTCGGCACCGGAACAACTCCCGATTTTACGGAAAAGCAGAGGCGCTGGAAAGCGAAAAGCGCCCGAACGATGCGAGGTGTCCGCCGTTCCGGCGCCGAGATTGATCTCCCGGGCTCGATTAACCATCGACCCGGGAGCCCTTCTTGTCCCTCGCCACACCGCCGGAATTTCGCGCTCGCCGAGGTGAATGGGCGCGAAATTCCGGCTGCTCGGGCTTCGGAATGACAGGTTGTTTTTCACTGGCAGCTTATTGGACGGATTCGTCGAATTCGCGCATCCAGTCTTTCTTTTTGAGGACTTCGCGGGGCTTGGAGCCGTCGGCGGGGCCGACGATGCCGTCCTTTTCCATGAGGTCGATGAGGCGCGCGGCGCGGCCGTAGCCGATGCGGAGGCGGCGCTGCAGAGTGGATGTGGACGCGCGTCCCATTTCGCAGCAGACGCGGACCGCATCGTGATAAAGATCGTCGTCGACTTCCTCGCCGTCAACACCATCTGCGCTGCCAGCCATGGCGTTCTCATCGCGCGGCGGACGCAGAAGCTCTTCGTTGTAAATCGCCTTGGCCTGATCGCGCCAGAAATCGCACACGGCAGTGACCTCGGATTCGTTGACGAACGGGCCGTGGATGCGGTGGAGGCGCGAGGAGCCAGCCGGGAGATAGAGCATGTCGCCTTTGCCGAGGAGCGATTCGGAACCATTCGCGTCGAGAATCGTGCGCGAGTCGACTTTGCCGGCCACGCGGAACGAAATACGCGCGGGGAAATTGGCTTTGATGAGGCCGGTGATGACGTCGACCGACGGGCGCTGCGGGGCCAGGATGAGATGGATTCCAACCGCACGGGCCATCTGCGCGAGGCGCGTGATCGATTCCTCGACGCCGTTAGTATCGACCATCATGAGATCGGCGAGCTCGTCGATGACGATCACGATGTAGGGAAGCGGGCGATGTTCTTCCTCAGCGCTATCGAAAAGCGAGAGCGACTGATTTTTTTCGAAGGTGCGATTGTACTGGTCGATGTTGCGCACCGAGCGGCCCGCGAGGAGCTTGAGGCGGCGCTCCATTTCCCGCGTGGCGTTGCGCAGGACGTTGGCGGCGACCTTTGGGTCGGTGACGACCGGCGTGAACAGGTGCGGAATATCGGAATAGAGGCCCAGCTCGAGCTGCTTGGGATCGACGAGCACCAGTTTTAGATCATCAGGCGTCGCCTTGTAGAGCAATCCCATGAGCAGGGCATTGAGGAAGACGCTCTTGCCGGTTCCCGTCGCGCCGGCGATCAGGAGGTGCGGCATCTGGGTGAGATCGGCGGCGCGGATGCGGCCGATCAAGTCCTTGCCCATTGGCAGAGTAAGCTTCGACGGCGAATGCGAAAATTCGGGCGCCTCGATGACGTCGCGGAGAGCAATCACTTCGCGGCGCGCGTTGGGCACCTCGATGCCGACCGTCGATTTGCCGGGGATGCGCTCGATCAGGATCGATTCGGCGCGGAGGGCGAGGCAGAGATCGTCGCCGAGATTGGTGATGCGGCTGTACTTGATGCCCGCCTCGGGCTTGAATTCGAACGTGGTGACGACTGGGCCGGGATTGATCTGCGTGATGTGGCCGGAGACGTCGAATTCGGCGCACTTCTGCTCGATGGCGCGCGCGCACTCTTTGAGTTCGGCCTCGTCCATTTTCTCGCCGCGCTCGGCGCTGTGCAGCAGGTGACTCGGAGGCAGCTTGTAGCTGGTGCGGCCGCGCGAGATTTTTGGTTCGCCGGTCTTTTTAGGAGAGGGCGGCGCGTCGAGCTCGTGGAATTTGATCACGGCGGAGCCGCGCTCGGAGAGCAACGGTTCGGGGTCCGGTTCGTTCCGCTCTTCGTCCTCGTCGAGATCCTTGACGGCGGTGCGGCGCTGGCCCGCCTGATTTACGGGCGGACGCCCGGCGATCTTGATTTCCTCGACGCGCTTTCGCAGGCGCGCGGCTTCACGCTCTTCGCGCCAGCCTTTGAACTGCGCGACCCACTTGCCGACCATGCCTTCGGGCGCGAGCGGCTTCTTCATCCAATCCGCGGCGGCGTGAAAGGAGAAGCTCGTGGTGAGCAACAGCGCCGTGAGTAGCGTGGCGACGGCGACGAGATTCGCGCCAACGGGATTGAAACCGGCACGCAGACCTTCGGCAAGTACGGTACCGAGCAATCCACCGGGCGGCAGCGCGCCACGAACCGGCGGAAGATGGATCAGCGTGATTTCAGCCGCGAGCGACGTAAGCAGCAGGCACGCGCCGATCAGCTTGGCGATGGGCGCGTCGATCGTGTGGCTGCGGAACCAGCGCAGCGCGACCATGCAGATCGCGATGGGGAACAGGAACGCCGCGTAGCCGCTGAACTGGAAGACGAGGTCCGCGAGATGCGCGCCGACGGGCCCGATCCAGTTGTGCACGGGCGTAGAACCGATCGGCCCGGCAGATACGTTGAACGACGGGTCGAGCGGCGAATACGAAAGCAGGCTGAGGGCGAGAAACACGGCCAAGCTGAGGCCGATGAAGCCGATGAGCTCGTTGAGGCGCTTATTTTCAGTTGGCGTAAGAACGCGCACGAAAGTCTCCGTTTAGCTTTGATGCCTCCAGCCGATATTGCGAATCGCCGGAAACAGAAAGCTCTCGATGGCCAAGCAGGGGAAGGCTCTCGCACCATGTGGGTCGCGCGGGCGCTAGCGCGCGGAGCCCATGAGGAGGAACGCGAGTGCGGCGATGACTATAGCAAAGAAAATCGCGGGGTAAATAGAGAACTTTGGCGAGTTTCGTGGCAATTGTGCAAAAGGGAAAGGGTCGCTTACTGTGTCGATTAGAAGTGGTGTTTGTATTGAAGGCGAAGAAGATAGGACGAATTCTAATCGCCGGAGTGTCGATTAGAAAAGGCGTGATTCGTGAGGATTTGAAGGGCGTGACTCGTGACTTGAACACGGGGGCAGGGAGGCAAGGAGGCAGAGAGGCGGGGAAAGGCGATCGAGCGCCTGGCGTTCGCCTTTGGTCGAGTTGTCGATGCGCGTTCATTGCAGCGGTTCCACGTTAGCATCATGAGACGCACGGAAGTGGTGTACCGAAGGGCAGAATTGGTACAAGAACTAGTACCCCTGTCCTTCGACACGATTTTGGTTCACTGGCTTGCACCGGCGGCGACGAGAACGCGGATGGAGTCCGCGAGGCCGGCAGCTTTTGCCTTCATTAGCGCCGTTTCACCCTTGTTGTTGCGCTGCTCGACTCGGATGCCTGGGGCTTTCACCAACATCTCAAGCTTGTCGGTGAAATTATTTTCGGCTGCTTGGATGAGCGCTGTGTTGCCGTCGTTGTCGTGGGCATTGACATCTGCGCCCGCTTTAATCAACAGCTCTGCGATTGAATCGGAAACCGTTCTGATTAGCGCTGTCTCGCCATATTTATCTCGGATTTCGAGGTTGATGTGGTGGCGGATGAGTTCTTTGGCCGGATCGTCCTCGAGAGTAAAAAGGGCGGTTTCACCGTCCCAGCCGCGCGCGTTGATGTTGGCACCGGCATCCAGAAGCAAATCGACAACTGTGTCACGATGAACGGATTCGTCGGGGATCTCGGCGTGCCGTCTGCCCATTTCCCCTATGCTGAAGCCAGAATCGCCCGTTGCGCCGCTCAGAAGGGCCGTTTGGTGCCGTTGGTTTCGCGCATTTACCTTGGCTCCATGCTTCAGGAGCAGGCGAACGGATTCTGGATTCCCGGAGGCCGCGGCGGCCATCAGCGGGGTGTCGCCGTATGTATCTTTCTCATTGGCTCTCAATCTCGCGGCGAGAAGCAATCTCAAGACCTCCGCATTGCCGCTTCCCGCTCCGAAGATCAACGCATTGCGGCCCTCTCGGTCAAGGGCGCGAGGATTCGCGCCAGCTTTGAGAAGCGCGTCGACCATGTCTGGAAGGCCACGGTCGGCCGCGAGCATCAAGGCGGTGTCGCCCCATGGCCCGGGACGGTCTAAATCAACGGGTTGCGCAAGAATCGCGCGGACGACGGAAGTGTCGGCGTAAACGGCGGCGCGTGGCAGCAAGTCCGAGAACAGCTTTTCCCTCGCTGCCGGGTCGCGCGTTTCTTCAATCAGGTCGGGGACCGTGTCGGCATTGCCCGTCGTCCACTGGTCGGAGTGGGAATATTTCAGGATTGCTTGTTGAACGCCTTTGAGAGGGGGCGGTACCTGCACCCAGTCATCCCTGATTGCTTTCCGGAGATCGCCGACTTGGATCGAAGTTGTGGTCGTGCCCACATCAGTCGCCCCGACCGAGTAATCGTTGCGCATCGAAAAGAAACCTGCGCTTTGAAAGGTTTTTAGCAGTGATTGGACTTCTTCCGGGTTTACCCGACGCTGATGTTTTCCCTGCACGACCACATCCCACGTGGGCGCGGCATCGTATTCCACGAAGCCATCTCCGCGAACTTGCACGCTGAAGGAACCGTCGTTGTACGTCATAACGACCGCCTTGATGTCGGTCACTTCTGGAAACGGCATGGCCGGAGGAAACTCAAAGCCCAGCGAAAAGCGAACCACGGCCTCGACAAGCACGTCGGCGGGGGCCCCGTTGATTTCGAAAGGCCGATAGCGGTATTGCCGCGCGGCGTCGGCTGCGGCTTGAACCAAGAGCGGAGGGCCGTCGGATTTGAGCACTCCCGTGGCCGCACCCGCCGCGTCGACCTCGAGCGTCAGCTCGACGGTGCCCTGTACACGAGCAGCCTTCGCGATCGCTGGATACCTGGGTGGCTGGCGTTCAATGAGATGCTGTTCTGCCTCGTTCAACGGTATGGTCGGGAGTTTGTCGATTCCCCCAGGACCGAGGATAGTCTGCGCCAACGCCGAGGACCCGAAAATCACCGCGAGCGCCAGAGCTGGAATGTAGCCTCGCAAGCTCACTTTTCCGTTCTCCGAGCGAAAGTTTCTACGATGGTAAATCACTGCTCGTTGGTTTCGTGAATCCTACGGCGCAAAGACAACAGGACCTACTCGGCACTTGGACTCATGTGTTCTGCAGCGGGTTGCTTGGGGACGGAACTCACAATCTTCCTGAAGCGCCAGCGGGGAATCCGATTGACTCCATCGGACTGCCAAAGTAGTGTCCTGCGTGCAAACCAACCGGCCCCAGCCCTAGGCATACCCGATCGAACCAACAGGATTTCGTAAGGCAGGTCGAATGGCTGAAATCAAGGGTGCGACTCTCCTCCAGACGATCGAGGCCGTCAAGGCGAGAGACGGGGAAGACAAGCTCGCGACCATCGTGGCTCAGTTGGATCCGGATTCCAGGAGCGTCATCGAGGGCCGGATCTCTCCATGGGATTGGTATTCGCTCGACATCTTGGCGGCTTTTCTAGAAGCCGATGTTCGCGTAACTGCGAACGGCGACCGCGAGGTTCTAATCCTTCGCTCCGAGAAAGTGTTCGAAGCCCAACTGCGGGGCATGTATAAGCTATTCATCAGACTGGGTTCGCCCGAGTACGTCATCAAGCGGATCGCGTCGGTTCACGAATCCTACTTCAGAGGCATTCATTTTATTCCGGAGTTCGACGACTCGAAGCAAGCTTTAATCAAATATGTGGGTTTCCAGAGCCAACACGATATCGTCGGCTACGCGATCATCGGCTTTTATCGCAAGGCGCTGGAAATCTCGGGAGCCAAGCAGGTCGCGGTGAAGTTCACCGTCCCCATTTCTGCCGGTGGTAAGTATGCGGAGCTGAAAATCACCTGGGCGTGAGTCTCCTCGCCGCAGCCGTTTGAAAACCTCGTTTGAGCAAGAATCGTAAGCCTTGGGTCAAACTTGTAGATTTTGATCGATCCTGCGTTTGATTCATTGAAGGTACTGTTTGAACCATTCGAGGACCGGTTGCATAGCTTCATTTGTCCTCTTCCCATACACATCGAAGTGTACGCCGCCTTTTAGAGTGAAGAGCTTCTTCGGTTCCTTAGCCTTACTATACAATCTATCGGCATCATCAGCCTCGAGCTCGTCCTTCTCAGCTTGAACGAAGAGAATTGGTGTTGGAGACACCTTGTCAATAATCTCTTCCGGCTTGTAGCCCAGCCACCCATCGACGGTCGCTAGAGTTGTTCTGTTGCCTTTTTCCTTTTCCACCTGTTCAGCACTCTTCAGGGAAGAGGCCAGATCAGGAGGCATGATCAGTACCGAATCGGTTCCCTTTCCCAAAAACCCATGGAAGTCTTTGGACTTGCCAGTCAAAGCCCTGTTTATCCTGTCCTCTTGAACCTTTTGCATGAGCGTTTCCCACTCCTGCTCGGTTCGAAATCTTCGCATTCTCCGCTCGCCATCACCGACCAAGACCATTGAGGCAACACACTTTACTCGTCGGTCTTGAGCTGCTATGTATGCTACTTCTCCTCCTCCCAAACTGACACCCAACAAGGCGATTTGGTCAGGGTTCACTTCTGGTCTTGATTGCAAGTAGGATATTGCGTTTCTAGCGTCATAGATCTGTAGGTATGGAATGACCTCGCCGCGGACGCCTTCGCTCTCTCCGAATCCTCTGAAATCCATGGTTAGGGCTACAAAGCCACCTGCGTTCAACTCTTCAGCGAACCCAGGAAAGAAAGCGTCCGCCGTACTCATGAAACCTGGCACAAGCACGACACCAGGAAAACGTCTTCCTTCGGAATTGTCAGGCGTGGAAAGTATTCCGGACAGCTTTAGGCTGTCGCTGTAATAGTTTATTCTCTTCCTCATCGAGCCATCATATAGGATCTGCATGAAGAAGCAATCCCCCCACTCCACAGGTGCAGAGCAAATGAGGGTAACTCCCGATAAGTCGTGCTGGCTCAGACGGTCGACGCAACACTTTCTCGAAGTTTACTCGCAGGAGTGTGGAATCCTAAGGTCTTTCTC
>JBKQNJ010000018.1:0-87985 GCA_052146315.1 Candidatus Acidiferrales bacterium
TCAGCCCCCGAAGTTCTCACGACGCTAGAATCCTACGACGCGGCGTGCGGGTGGCCCTTTTCAGCTTGCGAGAACGCGACGAGCGCGTCGAGTTTCTCACGGGCTGCGCCGGAATCGATCGATTTCGCGGCGAGATGCACGCCCTCGAGGAAATCAGCTGCGTGGCCGGCGGCGAGGAGAGCTGCGCTGGCATTTGCGAGGACGATTTCGCGATGCGGGCCGTGCTCGCGATACAGCATCGAACGCCCGAAAATCTTGTGAATGATTTCGGCGTTTTGCTCAGCGTCGCCGCCGCGAATCTCTTCGATCGGAGCGCGATGCAAGCCGAAATCCTCGGGCGTCACCGTGAAGCTGCGTACGACACCGTCGCGCAGCTCGGCCACGTAGGTTTCGCCAGAGATCGAAATTTCATCCAACCCATCCGCGCCATGCACAACGAACGCGCGCCGCACGCCAAGTTCGCCGAGCGCCCGCGCCAGAAGCTCGGTGTAGCTTTCATCGTAAACGCCGACGACTTGCGCCGAGGCCCCGGCGGGATTAGTAAGTGGGCCGAGCAGGTTGAAGACGGTGCGCATCTTGAGTTCGCGGCGCGCGGTCATCGCGTGGCGCGTGGCCGCGTGCACGGCAGGCGCGAATAGGAATCCGATGCCGATCTCTTCGATCGCGGCCGCAACCCGTTCCGGGGGAAGATCGATGCGCACGCCAAGCTGTTCGAGGACGTCCGCCGAGCCGCACCGCGAGCTGATCGACCGGTTCCCGTGCTTCGCCACGCGCACCCCCACGCCCGCCACAACGAAGGCCGCGGCCGTCGATACATTGAAAGTGCCGCAGGCGTCGCCGCCGGTGCCGCAAGTATCGACCAGCGCTTCCTCCGCAATATGCGAATGAGCGCGGAAAATCGGCGTCGCGTGTCGCCGCATCGCGGTTGCGAAGCCAACCAATTCATCGACCGTCTCGCCCTTCATGCGCAAACCGGTGAGCAACGCGGCGATCTGCGCGTCGGTGGCGCGCCCCGCGAGAATCTCCTCCATCGCGGCTTCGGCCTGCGCGCGCGAGAGGTCTTCGTCGGCAACGATTTTTTCCAGCGCTTCGTGGATCATGTGGTTTCAGCGAACGAGCGCATCCGCTTGCTCGTCTCTGTAGATGCAGGTAAACTGCTTCGTTTGCATCTTGAATAAATACTAGCACTATTGAGGCGACCTTCAGTCCGGCCGATACGATTAGCATGAAAATCCACGAATATCAGGCGAAGGCGATTCTCGCGAAGTTCGGCGTTCCAGTGCCGCGCGGCGAAGTCATATCCAAGAAAGAGGACGCGCGGGCGGTGGCGAAGCGCCTTGGCACGCCGGTGGTGGTCGTAAAGGCGCAAATTCACGCGGGCGGGCGCGGGAAGGCCGGCGGCGTGAAACTGGCCAAATCCGCGGACGAGGCAGCGTCGCTTGCGGACAGCATTCTCGGCATGACGCTGGTGACGCCGCAGACAGGCCCGGAAGGGCGCGTGGTGCGTCGCCTGCTGATCGAGGAAGGCCTCGACATCAAGCGCGAGATTTACCTGAGCATCCTCGTGGATCGTGCAGTGGGTGCGCCGGTGTTTATGGCGAGCGCCGCGGGCGGGATGGAAATCGAGGAAGTGGCGAAGCAGCATCCCGAAGCGATCCTCCGCCAGACGATCCGCCCCGAGACAGGTTTTCAGCCATATCACGCGCGCAAGCTTGCATTCGGCCTGCACTTTTCGCCGGAGCTCGCGAGCGTCGCGCTGCCTTTCATGCAATCGCTCTACCGCGCGTTTATCGAAACGGACGCGTCGCTGCTCGAAATCAATCCCTGCGTCATCACCGGCGATGGCCGGCTGGTGGCGCTCGACGCGAAAGTGAATTTCGACGACAACGCGCTCTTTCGCCATCCCGAATTCAATGACCTCCGCGATCTCGACGAAGAGACGCCGCTCGAAGTCGAGGCCTCGAAATTCAAGCTGAACTACATCAAGCTCGACGGCACGATCGCGTGCCTGGTCAACGGTGCGGGCCTCGCCATGGCCACGATGGACATCATCAAACTCACCGGCGGCAACCCGGCGAATTTTCTCGACGTGGGCGGCGACGCTTCGGAAACGCGTGTGAAGAACGCGTTCCGCATTTTGTTGAGCGATCCAAACGTGAAAGCTGTTTTCGTCAACGTCTTTGGCGGAATTTTGCGGTGCGACGTCCTCGCCAGCGGAATCGTGAACTCGGCGAAGGAGTTGAACATCAAGGTGCCGATGGTCGTGCGCATGGAAGGCACCAACGTTGAAAAGGGACAGGAAATTCTGCGGACCTCGGGCCTGAATTTTACAGTGGCGAATGGAATGAAAGACGGAGCGGAAAAAGTGGTCGCTCTCGCCGGGGCCGCGCGATGAGCATTCTCGTCGATACCAACACGCGCGTCATCGTGCAGGGCCTCACCGGGCGCGAAGGCGGCTTTCACACGCAGCAGATGATCGACTATGGGACGAAGGTTGTCGCGGGCGTCACGCCCGGCAAGGGTGGCACCATGCACGTCGGCGTGCCCGTGTTCAACACGGTCGCCGAAGCCGTCGCCGAGACGGGCGCGAACGCGGCGCTGGCTTTCGTTCCGCCTCCATTTGCGGCGGATGCGATCCTGGAAGCTATCGATGCGGGTTTGCCGTTTGTCACTTGCATCGCCGAGGGCGTCCCCGTGCTCGATATGGTTCGCGTCGCCGCCGCGCTGAAGAATTCGAAGACGCGCCTGCTAGGGCCAAATTGCCCGGGAATCATCTCGCCCGGGCAATGCAAGCTCGGCATCATGCCGGCATTCATCCACAAGCAGGGAAACGTCGGCGTCGTGAGCCGCAGCGGCACGCTCACGTACGAAGCAGTGGGCCAGCTTTCGCGGTTGGGCATCGGGCAATCGACATGCGTCGGCATCGGAGGCGACCCGATCATCGGCACGTCTTTCCTCGATGTCATTCGCATGTTCAACGACGACCCGGAGACGCACGCGATCGTAATGATCGGCGAAATCGGCGGCAACGCCGAGGAAATCGCGGCCGAATTCATCAAGCAGCATGTGAAAAAGCCGGTCGTCGGCTTCATCGCTGGACAAACGGCGCCGCCGGGACGCCGCATGGGCCACGCGGGCGCGATCATCAGCGGCGGCCAGGGCACGGCCGCCGACAAATACAAAGCGCTGCGCGCCGCCGGAATCCACACGGTCCAAAGTCCCGCAGAAATCGGCGAAACAATGGCCGCGGTCATCAAGAAATAGCTGAGAAATCGCAGGGCATTCTGAAAACGATCCAGGAGGAAAGATCACTTGCCCGTTGAACGCACTCTCGCAATCATCAAGCCTGACGCGGTGGGCCGCGGCTTTACCGCCGATATCCTGAGCCGCATCCACGCGGCAAAGTTTCAGATCGTGGCGATCAAGTCGCTGCGGCTGACGAAATCCGAAGCCGAGGGATTCTACGCCGTCCATCGCGAGCGGCCATTTTTCGGCGAGCTGACCGAATTCATGAGCTCGGGCAAGGCGGTGGTGATCGTCCTCGAGGCGGAAAACGCGATCGCGAAGTGGCGCGAGACGATGGGCGCCACCGATCCCGCCAAAGCCGCGCCCGGCTCGATCCGCCGCGAGCTCGGCACCAGCATTCAGTACAACTGCACGCACGGCTCGGACGCGACGCAGACCGCCGCATTCGAGATCGGCTATTTCTTCTCGGGCCTCGAGCTGATCTAGCAGCTTGCTGAAAAACTCCTTCGACCTGTCATCCCGCCTGCCCTGACGCAGGAAGGGAGCGAAGCGAGGGATCTGCTCTTTCGGGTGCCCCATCCTCGGTTTGTGAGGGTGGGGCTTTTGACTTTGCTTTTCGGCGGTAAGATGGGGCGTCGTGCCCATGGATCCCTCGCGCGAACTCGGAAAGCTCCTGCTGATTGCGGGCATCGTAATCGTCGGCGCGGGCGCGCTTCTGTTTTTCGGCGCGAAGTTGCCGTTCCGGCTCGGCCGGCTTCCGGGCGACATTTCCTATCAGGGCCGCAACGGTAGCTTTTATTTTCCGATCGTGACGTGCCTTCTGGTGAGCGCCGCGCTCACGCTCGTATTTTGGGTTGTCAGCCACTTCCGGCGATAGCAGACCAATGACGCCATGAGCCAAACGTCCCTTTTCGATTTCGACATCATGCCCGAGCGCCGCATCTGGCGCGTCAGCGAGATCACCGAGCGAATCGGCGAGCTCCTCGAAGGCGAATTCCCCGATGTGTGGATTGAGGGCGAGGTGTCGAATTTCAAGGCGTCGCAAGCGGGGCATCTCTACTTCACGCTGAAGGACGCGCGCGCGCAGTTGCGTTGCGTCTGTTTCCGCGATCAGGTGCGCGGGCTGAAGTTCCGCCCCGAAGACGGCCTGCACATCACGGTGCGCGGATCGCTGGGCGTCTACGAGATGCGCGGCGAATATCAGCTCTACGTCAGCCACATCGAGCCGGTCGGATTGGGCGCGTTGCAGCTTGCCTTTGAACAGCTGAAAAAGAAGCTCGAGGGCGAAGGCCTCTTTGAAGAAGCGCGCAAACGGCCGCTGCCCGTGCTGCCGCGTTGTATCGGCGTGGTCTCGTCGCCAAGCGGCGCCGCGATTCGCGACATCCTGCGCGTCCTCAAGCGGCGCTTCGCCAACGTGCGCGTCCAGCTCTATCCGGTGAAGGTGCAGGGAGACGGCGCGGCCCTGGAAATCGCCGCGGCGCTGCGGTATTTCAGCCGCGCGCGCTCTGTGGACGTGGTGATCGTGGCGCGCGGCGGCGGCTCGCTCGAAGATCTGTGGGCGTTCAACGAAGAGATCGTGGCGCGCGCGATCGCTGCCTCCGAAATTCCGGTGATCACCGGCGTGGGCCACGAGACGGATTTCACGATCGCCGATTTTGTCGCGGACCTGCGCGCGCCCACGCCGTCGGCCGCCGCCGAAATCGTGCTGCGCTCGCGCCAGGAATTCGACCGCCAGATCGCCGAGCATCAGCGGCATCTCGCCCATCACATTCGATACCTGCTTTCGGAGCGGCGGCATCGCGTGCGCGATTTGCAGACGCATCGCGGGTTCCGCCAGCTCGAAGCGCTGGTCCGGCAGCGCCGCCAGCACGTCGATGATCTCGCTGCGTCGCTCGGCAACGCGCTGCGCACTCGCTTCGTGTCGTCGCGCCAGCGGCTAACGAAGGCGGGAACGCGCATCGCGGCCTTCGATTTGCGCAGGCGCGCGGAAATCCTCCGGCGCAGGATCGACCAGCAGCGCGACGGACTGCGCGCCGCGCTCGAGCGGCTCGTGACCCGCAAGCAGCGCCGCTTCACCGCCGCCCACGTCCGGTTCGCGCGAATGGATTTGCGCGCGCGTGTCGGCAGGCTGCGCCATGCGCTCGATGAGCGCTCCGGCAGCCTTCGCATCGGAATCGAGCGCGCGCTGATCGCCAAGCGCCGCCGCTACGAAGCCGTCGAGGTCCAGCTGCGCGAGCGCAATCCCGAAAATCTCCTGCAGCGCGGCTACGCCATCGCCTACGACGCCGCGGGAAAAGTCCTGCACTCGGCCGATCAGGTGGCGCTCGGCGACGATATTTCCGTGCGCCTCGCCCGCGGCCAGCTCGACGCCACCGTCCGCCGCAAGAAGTAAGGGCGCACGCGCGGGGTTGCGGTTGCCTTTGTAGCGGCCGCCTTGATGTTAGGCGGGCGGGGTCGCGGTTGCCTTCGTAGTGGCATCCCCGCCGTAAGACTTCGCTTTAGACTTAAATGTAGCGCCGCCCTGCCCTGCCTGCCCTGAGTGCAGTGGCGAAGGGAGCGAAGTCGAAGGGGGCCTTAAGCGCGGCATCTTGTTTTGCCGGGCGCCCCACTGTCCTGCCTGCCCTGACACAGGACGGGAGCGAAGCCGAAGGGCCGCCTCTAGGCGGGGGCCTTCGGTTGTCGTTTCCTCATCACCAACATCGAAGATCTCCGTAGGGGCGGGTTTCAAACCCGCCCGCCGGAATGCCATCTCTCGCGCCCAGGATTCTGTAGCGGCCGCCTCGCCTCCAGGCGGGCGCCTTTCTTCCGAGCTAGTGTCCCGAGTCAGAAATTCGCAGCACAGTTTTTTAGGAGGCCGGGGCTTCAGCCCCGGCGTAAGTCGCGCAAACTCAGTGGGCTTTCAGCCCCTGAAGCAACTCCACGTTTTTCAGAAACGCCGAATTATCGGTAAACTTCGCGTCTCTGGCCGATGTGAAGCACGGTCAGAGACAGCGCGGCATCTTGTTTTGCCGGGTGCCCCGGTGGAAGCGTGGGCCTTCAGAGTTTGTGTGACAACCTCGTTCTCGCGTCAGGGCACGACTTCAGTCGTGCCATAAGCGGCGCAAAATCAATACGGCTTTAGCCGCTGAGGTGCGGTTTTTCTAGTTGCCACACAGGCTCTTCAGGCCCTCGAAAAAGCAGGCCAAGACACAGGGCTTCAGCCCCGGAGGGTCTCCGCGCTGTCCTGCCTTCCCTGACGCAGGAAGCGAGCAATGTCGAAGGGCAGGCCCGCGAAAAAGCGCGGCAATAAAGAGGGCTTCAGCCCCGGCTCGCCGCCTGCCGCGCGGTGCCGACCGGGTTGTGGAGGCGCAAGAGTCTTCGGTGGAAGCGTGGGCCTTTAGAGTTTGTGTGACAACCTCGTTTTTGCGTCAGGGCACGACTTCAGTCGTGCCGTAAGCGGTGCAAAATCAACACGGCTTTAGCCGCTGAGGTGCGGTTTTTCTAGTTGCCACACAGGCTCTTTAGGCCCGCGAAAAGCGCGCCACAATAAGGAGGGCTTCAGCCCCGGCTCGCTGCCTGCCGGGCGGCCTTCGACGCGAGAACCTCGGGCTTCGCAATCTCCGGCGGCTTCGCAAATAGCTCGCCCGCCTTCGCCATCAGCGCTTTCGCGATTTCTCCGTTCAGGTGAGCGTTCCGCCCGTTCTCGTCGGCAAACGTATCGAAGATTCCGTATTTACCGGGCCCCATCTTGATCGCGTACCACGTCAGCGTCCCCGCCTCGCGTTCCGCCAGCGGCTCCGCCGACTTCAAAAACTCCTCCACTTCCTTCTCTTTCCCCGGCTTCGCTTCCAACTGCGCCCAAATCGCAAGTTTGCCCATCGTGTTCCCTCCGCCCAATCTGATGCAGCAATCAAACGCCCGGTGCCGGCGAGTCAGACACCGAGATCGCTGACCGATTGGTTGACAGATTCGCTAGCTGTTCGCCATGCGTGTTAAGATATAAATCTACCCACGAAAACGGATGCAGTCACGGGGCGTCGGAGGAATGGCAACTTTCAAACCAGGTGAGATAGCTCCAGATTCTGGAGTGCTTGTCGAGGTAGGTCCTCGCGGCGGCAAGGTGCCGGATGGCCGCCGTACAGTGATCGAGCAAGGAGAGAAGATTCCGCCAACCTCAGAGGAAGGCAACAAATTTAAATACCAACGCGGTTCGAAAACGACCCAGCCGAAGGAGTGATGTTCTGTATAGTAGGTCCGCTGCCATTCCGCGCCATCTGCGGCTCGATTCCATAGAAGACAAAGGGCGGGATTACCTTGACCTCCTTCGAAAAATCAAGCCACCTGGCGAACCTCTACCCCATGATCGTTCCCACTTCAAGAGCTCCATTCCGGCCAATTCATTGATCTGAGATTCTAGTTCCTGAAGCCTAAGGCTCGCTCGCCTGAGGTCCGCAATCAAGAGACCAGCAGACACCAATATCACGAACGAGAAGACCAACAACAAGAGCCAAAACGTGCGATCAAAGCGATGCTGACTAAACCACCCGATCAAGCCAGCGGCCAATCCACCACTAACGGCAAACAGCTGATACCCGTTATTTGTACGGGTGATGATCTCATTTCGCAGGGTGTCGTACTCCTTGAATAGAATCTCAATTTCCTGATCCATTGAAAGCTCCAAAGAATCTTAACGCCGACGTGGTAGGCGAGTAGCCAACCCCCTGTCACCCACCATTCCGCAACATTATGGCGACCGACGATCAATGATCCAACCGCCTCGCATCGTGATAATCTCATAAACTTGGGGTTTATCGTATGGTTCTTACTCTAAGCGCATACTTCAACATTCCTCCGGCTCAATTGCGAGAACAAGGTGTGCTGAACGCTTATCTCGGTATCGATAACCGATTGTTTGTGGACCCGAACCTTCTCAAAGCTACGGAAGTGCCAGAGCTGAAGGATTCGCGCGCCGAACTCGAGAACTATTTCGTCCCGATCATCAAACTGCTAAAAGCGTCGAAGGCAGAGGGCGATGTTGCCTGGGAGGCTGCGGTTAAGAGACTGATCTTCAAGGAGGAGCATGGAGCAGCACTCGGATACGCGAGTGCGGGTGGTTCTGGCAGGGGTGTGGGCCCTGATTTGGCGAGAATGCTTGTAAGGCGGGGCAAGGAGATAGTCGATCTCGATATCTCAGCCCCTGAGATGTTTGAGCTGATAGGGCTATTTCAGGAGAAGTTCGGCCCAGATCTGTTGAGCGACATGGCTGTCGGCATTCTGCTGGAGCGATTTCTGGCTTATACGGAGCGCGTGACAGCCCAGCTCAAGCTGCAGCCGAACGCCAGGTTTCGTATCAGACTGAAAGACTTGATTCTGCCGTTGCATCCAGACCACACGAAGGCTTTGATATTCGTCCCGTCGGACGTCCTCACACCTTTGCCGGCGGCTCTCGATATGAGTGAGATTTCCGAGGTGGCCCAATTCAACGATGACGTGCGCCGACGGTGGAACGAAATCATCGCAGCGGCCAGCAAGCAACGCCGGAAACCCACTAAATCCGAGATCAGGGAAATGCTTTTTGCGAGATCTCAAAACGTGGCGGATTTGATTGAGGTATACCGGAAGGCGGCTGGAAACGGATATGACTTTAGCGCGGATCCCTCGGGCCTGTTTAGTTGGGACTATATCGGACGCACGGCCGCGGCAAACTCTCCTCTCAAGATCGATACAAAACAACCAAAGACAACTGAAGAGCTACGGGAGATCGTGAACCTTATCCTTCAGCAATTTAAGAAAAATATCGAGCAGAACAAGCTTTATGAAATGCTCTACGACGATGCCGGAAACGCTAGGCATGAAAGGTTTGCACAGAGACTCTTTTTTGCGATTGCCGACTCATACTGCAAGGCAAATGATGTCGACATCAGCCGAGAGCCAAACGCCGGGAACGGCCCGGTTGACTTCAAGCTCAGTGCTGGCTACCAGGGAAGGCTGTTGGTTGAGATCAAGAAGTCGAATAATCCGGACCTTCTACACGGTTTCGATACTCAGCTGGAGGCCTACCAGAATAGTGAGGCAACCCAGGAATCGGTCTATCTAATTCTGCGTGTGTCAGAGCGGCAATCTGGTGTGGACGATGTCCTCGCACTGTGCGAGAGAAAGAAGGCGGAGGGCTTGAAGGTTCCGGAAGTGATCGTAATTGACGCAAGGAAGACGCCGTCAGCTTCCAAACGTTAGGACAACTTTCAACCCTCAACGCTGAACTCGAATCGCTCGCCTCCTCATCCCCGCTCGCGCCGTGAGCCGCTCCAACTCAGCCATCGCCTTCTGCCTCAACTCCTCTGCTTCCTCCTCTTCGTCCATCATCATGATCTCCCCAAAAAACTTCACCGGGTCGCCTTCGCGCAGCTTCCGGCAGACGCGGCTGATCGATTCCTGCTCGCGCCCGTCGAGAGCACGCATCAGCGCCTTCACCATTTTCGCGTGCCGCGGCAGGACCCTCCCGATGAACTTCTTTCCCGCCTTGGTCAGACCCACCACGCTGACCTTCGGGCCCTCCCGGTCCACGGCCCGCCTTGCTTTCGGAAGGCGGCTCTCTTTTATCGCGGCTGGCGGAATCCTCACCACCATCTGCCGCACCAATCCGCGCTCCTCCAGACGCGCGATGATAAAGTCCAGATTCTGGCGTGAACACCATCGCCTCCGGGCGGCGTCTGGGACAGTCACCGCTCCCTCGCTATAGAGCATCTCCAGCAGGCGAAAACCGGGCATCGTGAGGTCGAATGCCTCAAGCGGCGCGCGCAGTTCGCTTTTCAGCCAGTCGGCGGTATCCATCAGGTCCAGGTACGCGCGAAAAGCTCGCTGCGTCTTCTCTTTTTGCGTCGGCCGGGGCTTCATTGTGCCAAAACCTGCCAAAACTGGCTTTTTTTGACCATTTAAGGCCAGTTAAGCCGCTTACGGGAGCAAAGTCCTTGCGGTTGTTATAGCAGAAGATAAGGCGAAAATCGGGAGAAATTCCGGCGGCGATCCGCCGACGTCAGGAAAGCGGCGAGCTAATCTTCGTCGGTGCTTCCGGCAACTTTCAGCACGGCGAGGAATGCTTCCTGCGGGATATCGACGCGACCGACGCGCTTCATCCGTTTCTTCCCTTCCTTTTGTTTTTCGAGGAGCTTGCGCTTGCGCGTGATGTCTCCGCCGTAGCACTTGGCGAGGACGTTTTTGCGAATCGCGCTGATCGTCTCCCGTGCGATCACGCGGCTCCCGATCGCGGCCTGGATGGCAACCTCGAACATCTGCCGCGGAATCAGCTTTCGCAGCCGGGTGACGAGATCGCGGCCGCGCTCGTAGGATTGATCGCGATGGCAGATGATGGTGAGCGCGTCGACCGGCTCGCCGCCGATCAGCACGTCGAGCTTCACGAGATCGGATTCGCGATAGCCCGAGAGGTGGTAATCGAGCGAAGCGTAGCCGCGCGAGACGCTCTTCAGCCGGTCGTAGAAATCGAGGACGATTTCGTTGAGCGGCAATTCGTACGTCAGCATGATGCGCGTCGGCGAGAGGTATTCGAATTTCTTCTGCACGCCGCGCTTTTCCTCGCACAGATGCAGGACGCCGCCCACCGATTCCTCGGACGTGATGATCATCGCCATCAGGATCGGCTCTTCGATTTTCTGGATCGAAGTTGGCGGCGGGAATTTCGTCGGATTGTCGACTTCCATCACCTCGCCGCTGGTTGTCGTGATGCGGTATTGCACGCTGGGCGCGGTAGTGATCAGGTCGATGTTGAATTCGCGCTCGAGCCGCTCCTGCACGATTTCCATGTGTAGAAGGCCCAGAAAGCCGCAGCGAAAGCCGAAGCCCAGCGCGACGGAATTTTCCGGCTCGTAGAAAAATGCAGCGTCGTTGAGCTGCAGCTTGCCGAGCGCGTCGCGCAATAATTCGTAGTCGGTCGCGTTCACGGGAAACAGCCCCGCGAAGACCATCGGCTTGATGGCCTCGAATCCCGGCAAGGCAGGCGCGGGCCGGTCGGCTTCGATCACCGTGTCGCCCATGCGGGCATCGGCGACGCGCTTGATATTGGCAACGATGAAGCCCACGTCGCCGGCGGCGAGCTCACCGAGCACGACGGGCTTGGGCGTGAGCGCGCCGAGCGTTTCCACTTCGTAGACTTCGTCGCTCGCACACAGGCGAATCTTCATCCGCGGCGCGATGCGGCCGTCCATCACACGCACGAGGACCACGGCGCCGCGGTAGATATCGAACCACGAATCGAAAATCAACGCCTGCAGGGGCGCATCCGCCGAGCCTTTCGGCGGCGGCACGTGCTTGACGATTGCTTCGAGGACTTCGTCAACGCCCAAGCCGCTTTTCGCGCTGATGAGAAGCGCGTCGTCCGCCGGGATGGCGAGGACGTTTTCGATCTGCTCCTTGACGAAATCGGGCTGCGCGGCGGGCAGGTCGATCTTGTTGATCACGGGAATGATGGCGAGGTTGTGGCGCGAAGCGAGGAACGCGTTCGCGACGGTCTGCGCTTCAACACCCTGGCTCGCATCGACCACCAGCAGAGCGCCTTCGCAGGCGGAAAGCGCGCGCGAAACCTCATAGGAAAAATCGACGTGCCCCGGCGTGTCGATCAGATTGAGCTGATACTCGTTGCCGTCGCGTGCCGTGTAGTGCAGGCGGATGCTTTTCGCTTTGATCGTGATGCCGCGCTCGCGCTCGAGGTCCATCGAGTCCAATACCTGCGCCTGCATCTCGCGCTGGCTGAGCGCGCCGGTGAGTTCAAGCAGGCGGTCGGCCAGCGTGGATTTGCCGTGGTCGATGTGCGCGATGATGCAGAAATTCCGGATGAACCGGGGGTCCATGGTGTCTCTTGGGAATCGCGTGCGGCAAACGCGGTGCGCGCTCGGCTGCGCCCGCCGCGTCCTTCAGGCTATCGAGTGTGCCACAGTTTGCAGCGCGCGGCCAGCGCCCGCGCGCGCCGCCACGCGGCGAAAGCTAGAACTGCCGCTCGATGCTGCCGATTGCGACGCGCGACGTATCCGAATCGAAGAGGAGCGCGGTATTGTCGTCGATCAGGTAATAGACGACATTGTAGGTGATGTCCGGATTTTCGCCTTCGAGTACCGCTGTTCCGCGGCCGGTGGTGGCAGGCGCCGTGATCGAGCTGTTGGTGATGTTGACGGGATCGGCTTTGTACGTCGCATTGAAGTTGTTGATGTCGAAGTGCCCGCCGGAGACGCCGGTGCCGCTGAGTGTGAGCTGGCCCTCGGCATCGGGTTGAGCGGAGCCAGCAATTTGGTGGAACATTCCCTGGCCGCCGAGAACGAAGGCAAAGCTGCCGGCCGCGGGTGCGGTGGATGCGTCGGCGGTGACTTGGGAATACGCCAACCCAGTTGAAACACCAGCTGAATCCGTTTCGACCATCACCGCCGTTCCTTCAGCGGTTTGATAGACGGCGAACTGCGAGCTCGAAAGCGTTAGACCGATCCTTCCAGTGATTCCGTTGATCGAAAACGGAGTCGTGCTGATGGTCGCGTTTGTGGTAACGGTGCCCGCGTTATTTGTGTCGAGCGCTCCGCTCGTGACGCTGCTGCCGTTCGAGACGAAGACTCCGCCCTGCGCGTATGCGCCGCCGGTGCCGGTGGAGGACGTGCCGCCGGCGGTGAAAACGTAGGTGCCCGCGAAGCTGGTGCCGCTGCTTGCGCCGGTGTACATGTCGCCGGCGAGAAAATCCGCGCCATCGATTTCCACGATATGGAGATGCGTGCTGTCGATCACATAGAAGGCAAATTGCAGCTGGGTCCCACTGGTGTTCGGCAACATGAGCGTGCCGCGCCCAGTTCCCGCATTCCCGGCGTCAAGAGAGTAAGCTCCGTTGACGGTTGGGCTCTCGGTCGTGACCGTGCCTCCATCGTTTACGTCGATCATCGATCCCGATGCCGTGAGAACGTTTGAGCCGGTTGAGGTGAACTCGCCCGCGAGCGCCATGGGCTTGAAAGCTGCATCAGTGCCGGACGCGCTGAACGCGTAGGGCCCGTCCACGACGTTCGGCGAAGTGATGAGGTCGTTCAAATTCTGCTGGTCGATGGTGCCCCTGCCGTTGGCGCTGGTGTCGAAACGAATCATAACGGCGTGCTTGTTCGTCGTGAGCGCGAATTGCCAAGTGGCGACGCCATGGCCCGTGTCGATCGTGGCCGTGGTTCTGCCGTCTGGTCCCACCACGTACGTGCCGGTGAATGACAGACCAGTCGAGACACCGACGAGGAAACTGCTGGTGTCTTCGATGCCGCTCGTGATGTTGCCGCCGCCATCCGCCACAAAGCTTCCGGCCGCCGCCAGGAAGCCGCTGGAGTCGTTGCCGGAGTAGGAGAACGCGAATGGCCCGTTGAGTGAAAGATTGGAGTAGACGATTTCCACCGTGGCAGTAGCCGGGGCGGTTGCGTTTGGATCGGTGGCGGTGATCGTCACGGTGCCGCCGGGTGGCGGGAAATCGGGCGCCACGTACTGGCCGCTCATGGGATTAATCGTTCCGACGTCACCGCCATTGGCGGAGCTGACCGACCAGGTCGCGTTCGGGTCATTCAAGTTGTTCAGCGTCGCGGTAAACTGGCGCGGGCTCCCGGCCGGAACCGGCAGCGTCGATTGCTCGGTGATGACCAGGCCGCCCCCCGCGCCGATCGTGACCACTGCGGTATTGGACGTTACCGTGGAGCTGGTCGTCGATGAAGTCGTCGAGCCGGGATTTTGGGGTGCGACGGCTGTGATGTTGACCTGGCCGTTGTTGGTGCTCGGTACGATTCCGGGAGCGGTGTAGACTCCGACCTGCTCGTCGGTCGTAGAAGAAACGATGGTTCCGGTTGTAGTGCTGCCGCCAGCCACGCCGTTTACTTCCCAAGTGACGACGGTGCTCGTGCTTGTGGTGGTGGACGAATTCGTCAGGTTAACGACGGCCGTGAAGTCCGTCGTGCCGTTCAGGGGCACAGTAGCCGTTGTCGGCGTGATCGCCACCGAGGTCACGGTGCTTGAACCTGAGCCACCGCCGCACGCCGCGAGAATCAGCGCGCATCCAATCACGCACGCAAAGAAACCTAGAGCTGGAGCCCTCTTTTGCATAGGGAAGCTTTTCTCGTCCTCGATTTCGATTATTGCGGGCAAACTCGCGCCACGCAGACAAACGGCCACACCGCACCTGCGCTCCCTTGGAAGACATTTGTGCGGCTGGGGTTGCCAGAGATAGACCTACGCCACCCCGTCCTGGCAGCGGATAACTGTAACATTCTTGCGGCTGATAAAAAAGTTCCGGAATTTATTCCCGCAACCGTCAACCCAGTCTCTTGGCCGAAGGAAGGCGGCTCGAAGCCGCGAGGAGCAACTCGGAAAGGAACTCACCAAGGCCCCGGCCGGCAATTTGAAACTGCCGATCCCGCGTTGCGCGGTCCAGCCAGCCGAGGCACACGAGAAGAGCAACCTCGGACCACGCTTGCGCCGCCGGCTGCTTAAAGCCGACGTCTTGCAGAACGTTCGCGATGACGATTGTCTTCTTCAGTTCCACGGCCGCTACCTGCCGTGCCACTTGTTCATTGCGGCGCGCCCAGGAGCGCACCGAGGCTTCGAGCTGAATGCGGCTGGGATCGGCTGACACCTGCACGATGCGCGCCCAGCGGGTCGCTGCGCTGGTGGCATCCGCATCAAGATCGAGCAAGGCGAGCTCACCCTGCTCCCAGTGGGCTAGCGTCCGCTCGAGGAGTTCCTGGCGGTCGCGGAAATGCCAGTAAAAGCTGCCCTTGCTCACGCCAAGATCGCGGGCCAGAACCTCAACGCGAACCGCATCCACGCCATCTTGAGAGAGTTTGGCAAGCGCCGCCCGAATCCAATCGTTCGGTCGGAGTGGCGAGGCTTTCGCGAGCTTAGCGGCAGTTGCCATACGCTACCGTATGTCGGTGCAGATCGTAGTGGAAACCGCTTACAAGGTCAAGATGCGAGGGTAGAGCTTCGCGCGATCTCGAGAGCGGCGGACTGGATGGCTGGCTCGTCGCCGAAGCCGGTCAGCCATTCGACATGTTTTTCTTTGCGAAACCAGGTGATCTGCCGTTTGGCGAACTGGCGAGTGGATTGTTGGATCTCCTTGATGGCGGCGTCTTGAGCGAGAGAGCCTTCGAGGCAGGCGCGCAGTTCCGCGTAGCCGATGAATTGGAAGGGCTTTGCATCGGGAGGCACGCCACTGGCGATCAATGCGCGGAGTTCATTGAGCCATCCAGCCTCGATCATCGATATTTCGCGCGCGTCGATGCGCGAATACAAGGCTGGGCGCGGGGGCAGGAGTCCAATTTTGCGAATGTCGTACCCCTCCAAAGCGGCGCGGCCCGCGCGATGAACGTCGGCAACGCCCTTGCCTGCGAGCACGCGAATCTCGATGGCGCGGATGATTTTCTGGGTGTCGCGCGGAGCAACGCGGCTGGCGGTTTCGCGGTCGAGGCGAGCCAGCAGGCGATGGAGGTATTCGGGGCCATGCTGGGCAGCCTGCTTGCGGAGGCGCTCGCGGAGTTCCTCCGATCGGGTGGGAGCGTCCGCGAGGCCTTCGAGAAGCGCGCGCAGGTAGAGTCCCGTTCCCGCCGTGAGAATCGGCACCTTGCGCCGTCGGCACACGTCTTCCAGCGCTTCGAGGGCCCGCCTGCGGTAATCGCCGGCGGTAAAGACTTCCTCCGGTTCGAGGAGGTCGATCAGATGATGAGGAATGCCGCGCCGCTCGGCCAGCGGAACCTTCGCCGTGCCAATGTCGAAGTGCCGGTAGACCTGCGTCGAGTCGCAAACGAGAATTTCGCCGCCAAGCTTTTCCGCAAGATAGATTCCAAGCTCGGATTTGCCCGAAGCGGTCGGCCCGAGAACCACCACGAGCCGCGGAAGTTCGCTCATCCCGGGAATTTCCAGTAGCGAAGAAGCAGAACCAGCAGCGCAAGAGCTGCGAGCAACAAGGCCCCGGCGACTTGGGCGCGGCTCAACTTCACCGGGAATTAGGCCATTGATCCCGAGGAATATTGTAGAGGAACCATATTCTCAGCTCGAGATATGGGCCATGGAACTGTGGGGGCAGGGGCTCGAAGGGGTTCGACGCGTGAATCGCGGACATTGCAGCATTGTCGAGAGGTTCCTTGCCGGACGTCCTTTCGAGGGTGGGATCGGGTGGGATGACGCTTCCATCCGGAGCGATCTTGAAGGTTGTGGCCGTGATGCCCCTGTCTCCCATCATCGCCGATTCCGGCATCACGGCATCCCAGTTGCGTTGCAGCGTGGCGAGGAGGCGCTGGATGTAGCTCGAGAAGTCAACACCCTGCGGGTCCGAAAGGATTTGGGCCGAACCGCCCATCCCCGGCCCGCCCCTGCCTGTTCCCGGTGCGGTTTGACCGCCGGAGTATACGCTGCCGCGATTGCCGTGCTTAATGGCATCCTGAATTTGATCCTCAATCTGTTTTCCGGGAGAATCATCATTCAAATGGAGATTGAGCTTGCTCTGTGGGTTGGGCCGTAGCGGCTCGACGGGCTCAAGCTGAGAAGGAGTAGGAGTTTGGGGAGCCGGCTGCTGCGGCCGCGGAGCCACAGCCTGCGGTTTCGGAGCCTCCGGCAGATCCGTAGGCGGCTTTTCCGGGCTTGGCTGCGGCGCGGGAATAACCGGCTGCTCGATCTTCGGCGAGATCGTATTCAGCGTCTTCGCGGTGATGTGGAGCTTTGGCGACGGCGGCGGTGCCGCCTTCGGAAGCTCGGGCGGCGAGTAAATCCAGTTCAGGTCCCTCTTGGCCATCGCGATTTCTTCGTCGGTCGGCTGGTGCGATGGGAAAATCTTCGGCGCGAAAATCAGGAAAATGATCAGGCCGATGTGCACCAGAACTGACATCACGCGCGTGATCAGGTCGGACTTGGGATCGCGCTTATCCTTGGCCTCCATCAGGAGGTTGGCGTCGCCGGTCATGAAGATGTCGGGCTCGATCACCTCGCGCAGCTGATCCGTCATTTCCGGCGTGTGCTCGAATTCCAGCTGCTCTTCGGCGTCGGCGGGTTCTACGTAGGCAGGGACCACGACACGCGAATCGAGGACCGCGATCGGAACGGATTCGTAGATCGGCCGGAGGCGTTCGATCGGCTTCGCCGGCATCCCGCGCGGCACAAGTGTGCGGTCCACGAGAACGCCGAGGGGCAGATACGCAGGAATGTTTGTTTTGCCGTCGAGCGGAGGCGCGTCGGAAAGGCCGGAAGGCACCACGGTCCGGTCGTCCATGTAGGTCTCGAGGCGATGGCCGCGCTGCTTCACCTCGTCAGGTCTGACGGGGCGCAGTTTGAGCGGGACTAAAGTGCGCGGAATCATCGAATTTCCTGGGGTGTGAATGCACCCAATTGGACGCTGCGGGCGTGCGCAAGGATGCCTTCCATTACCTGGTCGGCCAGGGCCAGGGCGCGGCGCCCGGCAGGCCCATCGACGATGGGCCGCTTGCGCGTACGGACGGATTCGGCGAAGGCGCGCAACTCGGCGTGCAGCGGCTCTTCAGGCGCGGTGACCAGCTTCTCGAATCCGATTCCCGGCTGCGGGCTTCCCGGTTGGACGCGAATGCGCAGCGCATCCTGGCGCGCGAAATCGAGCGAGATGTAGTCGTGCTCCTGGAAGAAACGCATCTTGCGGATGCGTTCCGTGGAGACGCGGCTGGCGGTGACGTTGGCAACGGTGCCGGTGGAAAATTCGACGCGCGCGTGGGCGATGTCGACTTTATCGGTGATCACCGGAATGCCAACGGCTTTCAGATCGACGACCGGCGCGTCGACCAGCGCGAGCAGGATATCAAGGTCGTGGATCATCACGTCGTACACCACGTCGATATCGAGGCTGCGCGGCGTAAAAATCCCAAGGCGATGGACCTCGAAAAACATGGGCCGCGAAACGACGCTTTGGGCGGCCGCGACTGCCGGATTGAATCTCTCGACGTGACCGACTTGCAGAATCCGCGCCGAGCGTTTTGCCGAAGCGATCAACTGGTCCGCTTCCTCGATCGATGCCGCCATCGGCTTTTCGACCAGCACATCGATTCCCGCATCGAGCAGACGGCATCCGATGCGCGCATGTTCCTTTGTGGGCACGGCGAGGCTGACGGCTTGGACGCCAGCGGCGGCGAGCGCATCGATATCGGAGAGCACTCGCGTGCTGAATTCCGAGGCGATTTGGCGGGCGCGCTCGGCATCGGCGTCGACGATTCCTGCGAGTTCGACACCTTCCAGCTCGCGCCACACGCGGACGTGGTTGCGTCCGAATTGGCCGGCGCCAACGACTGCAACACGAATGGGTTGATCGCTCACGATTTCGCCTTGGCTTGCTCGGCCCGTTCAGGCGCGAACGCCTGAATCGCGATGCCCGCTTCGTTTGCCTCGCGAATCAGGGCTTCGCGGTCGAAAAGCAAAGTGCGCCCCGCATCGATCGCGAGCGCGGTCGCGTTGGCGCGGCGCATCACTTCGATTGTCTTGCTGCCGATGACGGGCACATCGAATCGCATGTCCTGGCGCGGCTTGCTCACCTTCACCACCACAAGCTTTTGGCCGCCGGCAATCCGTGCGGCGCGCTCGATCGTCTCGTCCGTGCCTTCCATCGCCTCGATCGCCACGCAGGCGCGATCGCGGATCACGACCGTCTGGCCGAGATCGAGTCCCGCGATCTGATGCGCGATCTGGCGGCCGTAGGCGATGTCCGCCGTCTCCGCATCATCGGGCGCGCGGCGCGTCAAGACACCTGTTGCCGGCAGCAGCGGCCCGAGGAATTTCGTCGAATCGACAAGCTCGATGCCCTCGCCTTCGAGCACGTGGGCCACAGCGCCAATCAGCGAATCCGTATTCTTCGAAGGCAGCGCGAGCAGCAATTTCGCCAGGCGCCAGTCGGGCCGGATCGAGCTGAAAATCTTGTTGTGCTTCACCTGCCCGGCCATCACCGCGTGTTTCACGCCCTCCTGGTGGAGCAGGTCGATTCCGCGGCCGAGCTCGCCGAGGCTGATCCAGTGGAAACGCCGCGCGGCCCGTTCGAGGGCCGGCGAAGCCTCTTCGCGAATCGCGATCACGGCCATGTCGATGCCACGGCTGCGAGCGCCTTCGAGCACGAGAAAGGGGAAATCGCCGTTGCCAGCGATCAGGCCCCAATTGCGCGAGGTGTCTTCGACGGCGGCCATTCTCACTCCTATTTCGTCAAGCCGCGCGCGGTGGTCGACTCGATGAACCGGATAAGGCTTTGGACGTCCTCGGAGTCGGCCAGGGTTCCACGCATTTTTTCCACCGCCTGCGAGGTATTCAGCTTCGAGCGCAGAAGATACCGGTAGGCTTTTTCGATCACGCCGATGCGCTCGGGCGAAAATCCGTGGCGCTCGAGGCCGACCTTGTTGATTCCGAAGCAGCGCGTCTGGCGTTCGCTCACGATCAAGGAAAACGGCGGCACATCCTGGGTGATGATCGTGCCCGCGCCGATATATGAGTGGGCGCCGACGCGCACGAACTGGTGGAACAAGCAGAACGCGCTGATCCCGGCGTAGTCCTCGACGACGCTGTGCCCGGCGAGTTGCGCGCCGTTGGTCAAAATCACGTGGTTGCCGATCTGGCAGTCGTGACCGATGTGCGCGTAGGCCATGATCAGGTTGTGGCTGCCCAGGCGAGTGACGCCGCCGCCCTTGATCGTGCCGCGATGCACGGTGCAGAACTCGCGGAACTCATTTTCGTCGCCTACCTCGAGCCGTACCCGCTGGCCTGTGTACGTGAGATCCTGGGGATCGCCGCCGACAATCGAGAACGAGTAGAAACGATTCTTGCGGCCGAAGGTGGAAGGGCCGCTCACGACCGCGTGCGGCTCGACAAGACAGCCGTCGCCGAGCTCCACTTCGTCTCCCACGATGGCGAAGGCTCCCACCTGCACACAATTTCCGAGTTTCGCGGAGGGCGAAACGATAGCCTGGGGATCGATTCCACTCATTGAGCTTTTCCGGCGGGTTCGGCGGCAGGCGCCTGTTCCGTCTCGAGATCGACCATTTTGCACATCAGCGTCGCTTCGGCCGCGACTTCGCCGTTCACGGTTGCGCGACCATCGAATTTCCCAAAACCGTGCCGCCAGGCGACGACATTCATCTCGATCTTCAGCTGGTCGCCGGGAACGACCGGGCGGCGGAAACGCGCGTTGTCGATCGAGACGAAGTAGATCAATTTTTTCTCGCGATCCTTCACTTCCTGGAGCAGCAGCACGCCCGCGGTCTGCGCCATCGACTCGATGATCAGCACACCCGGCATGATAGGCATGCCCGGGAAATGGCCCTGGAAGTAGCTTTCATTGATGGAGACGTTCTTTATTCCCACGATGCGCTTCCATCGTTCCATTTCTTCGATGGCGTCCACCAGAAGGAAAGGGTAGCGGTGCGGGAGTATTTTCTGGATCGCGTTGGTATCGAGAAGCATCGTTGACCTCAGACGGTTGAGTTTCGCTTGGCCGAATCAATCAATTCTATACGAATTGGGAATCACGGACAGCGGGAATCCGGGCGCGCGTGTCGTACGATCCTTGCAAAATCCCGGTCTTGTGCATAGGCTCGGAAGCTTGAAACCAAGCAAGAATAACGATGCCCGCAGCAAAAGCCGCGCGCCAATGGATGCATTGTTGCGTGTCTTGAAGAGCCGCGAAAAAGAACTGGTGCGCCTACTCGGCGAGTTCGTCCGCTGCGAATCGCCAAGCCATAAGAAGGGCGCGGTCGACCGGATGGGCCGCATCGTCGCGCGCGAATGGCAGCGCCGGGGAGCGCGCGTCCAAATTCTGCGGCAGAAGCAAGCTGGAAATCACGTGCGCGCCGAAGTTTGGCTGGGCCAGGGGCGGCCCGCCGGACAGATTCTGATTCTGGGCCATCTGGATACGGTGTATCCGCTCGGCACGCTTGCGAAGATGCCGTTCCGCTCCGCGAACCGGCGCTTGTGGGGCCCGGGCACCTTCGACATGAAAGCGGGGCTGGTGCTCGCGCTCTTTGCGGTGGATGCTTTGCGGTCCGCGGGGCTGTGGCCGAGCAAGCGTTTCGTTTTCCTTTGGAACTCGGATGAGGAAATCGGCAGCCAAAGCTCGCGCGGCGAAATCGAGCGCGAAGCAAAACGTAGCGACGCGGTGCTAGTCCTCGAGCCAGCGTACGGACGCGATGGCTGCCTCAAGACCGCGCGCAAAGGTGTGGGCACCGCGGAACTCAGCGTCACGGGCCGATCCGCGCACGCCGGCATCGATCCGAGCGCCGGAGTGAACGCCGTTCACGAAGTGGCGCTGCAGATCACGCGGCTGATGAAGATGAATGACCGGCGGCGCGGCATCACCGTGCAGGCGACCGTCGTCGCCGGCGGAACGACCTCAAACGTTGTACCCGAGCACGCGCGGGCGATGGTCGATATTCGCTATTCGCATCTCGCGGATGCGCCGGCAATCGATCGAAGACTTCGGAGCCTGCGGCCAATATTGAAAGGCGCGCGGATCGAGGTGCGAGGCGGGGTAAATCGCCCGCCGCTCGAGCGCACGCACGGCGTAGTTAAGCTCTTCGAGCACGCGCGCGAGTTGATGAGCGAAATGGGTCTTTCGCTGGATGAGGCTTCGACTGGAGGCGGCTCGGATGGAAATTTTACCGGCGCGCTGGGCGTGCCGACGCTCGACGGCCTCGGCGCGGTGGGCAACGGGGCGCACAGTCTGAACGAACATGTCGTGATTCGTTCGCTCCCCGAGCGCGCCGCTCTGCTGGCAGGCCTGCTTGCGACCTTATGAGCAGGACGCGACCTTCCGGCCAGCAGTCGCGCGAATCGCGTTTACTGCAAATACGCGCGCTTGAGGTAAGTGACGGTCTGCTGCTGCAGATCGGCGTAATCCATGCGCAGGGTTTCCTGCAAGGCTCCTGAGGTCGAGGGCGCCGTAGCGATGTGTTCCAGCAAGCGGCTGATGTCGCTCACGCCGCCCTGATCGATGATCGACTCGATCACAGCGAGCGACCATGCATAGGCGAACGAGGCGGAATCTCCCGACAGGCCCATCCACGATCCTTCCATCGACCCGAGCGAAGGGATGTCTCCCTGTTCCGCCGCTGCCACCAGCCCCGCGGCTGACGCGCTGCTGCGGCGCCCTTCCATCCACTGCGCGATCCCTTCCTGAAGCCATGTAGGCGCGCGGCCATGCGTTTTCTGTCCGACGAAGCTATGCGTCAACTCGTGCTTCAGCACGTGCGCGAGTTCGGGCGTCACTTCCGTCAATCCCTGCACGGGAATGCGGAGGCGGCCGTCGTTGAGCGCTCCCACCCATCCTGGCGCGCGGGTGATATCGGCGAACGCCTGCTGGGTATATAGGATGACGGCGATCTGGTCGGGCGGTGTGTAGTCGAGCTGCGATTCGAGGTCCTGAAAATCGTCTTCGAGCGTCCGCAGGATGGCGCGCGCGAGATCGGGATTGGCTCCGCCGTAATATTTCAGGTCGAAATGAGCGGTTTCGCCTTCGCGGTAGCTTTCCTCTTCGGCTTTGTCGCGCCGGGCTTTTGCGAGCGCGTTTTGAACCTCCGGGTCCGGATGCAACTGCTCGGCGCGTTTCCATGCATCGATCGCCTGATCCGTTTTGTTGGCGCCGTAATAGGCCCAGCCCATGAGCTTCTCGACGTCGGCTGAATCGGGCGCCACCTCCCGTGCATGCTGGAGCGGATCGAGCGCGGATTTGAACTGGCTCTCGCGGAGATACAGGACGGCGAGATTCAGCAGCAGGCCGATGTTGTCCGGCGCGAAAACCAGCGCTTGGTGATACTGGTTGATCGCCGAATCGGTGTCGCCCTTCCCGGCTAGAAATTGCGCAGCCGCATAGTGTCCGGCGGCCAGTTTCGCGACGGCAATCGCCGAGCCGCTGCGGGCGTTCGTGTCGAGGGTGGCCAGATAGGCATAATCGACAGCATCGTCGTGAACCGCGAGGTGCGCCACGTCTTCATAGCCGCGAACGGGCTCGATCGTGGGCGCGGAGACAGGCGGCTCGGAATCGTTTGCAGCGGACGAATACGCAAAATCATCGTGATCGATTCTGGCCACGATCGATTTCGGAATGGTTAGCTGGCCCGCGGGTGTTTGATAGGTGACGTGCTCGGCATCCTGGGTGACATTCGTTGCCACAATCTTGTGGCCGTTTTTCAAAACGATCGTGTCCGCCGCGGCGGAAGATGACGCGGCGAGAGCGAGGAGCAGGACGAGTGGCGTCGCGGAACGCACGAATCGATGTTACCAATGCCGGCGTCGCTACAAACGCGATTCATGCGGGGTGATGCTCTAAGGCTATACGGGCAAGGTGGAATTTCGATGCTCTCGGCGACCGAATGGAGGCGAAAATCGGCGAATCTAGTTCTTCCGATCCGGTGCAAAGTTTTTTTGATTTCAACTTGCGTCTAAGCGTCCGCAGTTTTATGCTATTGCGTCTCAAGCGGGCTGGGTGGTTGTTGGAAGGCCTAAAGCTGGGAGAAACTGCAGGTTATTTTTCGCAATATCTGTTCGGGACGGAATCGAGCAGGTGATTTTCAGCCGCCGATTTCGAACCCACGATGCCCCTTCATAAGACAACAGGCATCCGTTACTAAAGCCGGGGACACCGCGTGGATTCTGAAGAATCTCGGAAAATAACTGCAGTCGCTGAGCCAGACGCGCTTTTGGCGCCTGGCCAGACATTTGAAAGCGTCACCGATAAAATCAGCGCGATCGTCCTGACGCGCCCGGTGACGCCAGGTTGGGTTTTCGGCGCCCTCATTGGCTTTTCCCTCCTTATGCTGTTGAACATGGTGATCACCCTTTTGATGATCAAGGGTGTGGGAATCTGGGGCATCCGGATTCCGGCGGCCTGGGGCTTCGCCATCGTCAACTTCGTCTGGTGGATTGGAATCGGCCACGCCGGCACGCTCATCTCGGCGATTCTCCTGTTGTTGCATCAGAAGTGGCGGACCTCAATTAACCGGTTCGCCGAAGCTATGACGATTTTCGCCGTAATGTGCGCGGGCATGTTCCCGCTGCTGCACATGGGCCGCCCGTGGCTGTTCTTCTACCTGATGCCGTATCCCAACCCGATGTGGATGTGGCCGCAGTTCCGCAGCCCGCTGGTTTGGGACGTTTTCGCGGTATCCACCTACTTTACTGTTTCATTGTTGTTCTGGTTTGTCGGACTGATTCCCGATTTGGCGTCACTGCGCGACCGCGCTAAGAACCGCGCCGCGAAGATCATCTACGGCATGCTCTCGATGGGGTGGCGTGGGTCGGCTATCCACTGGTCGCGGTACGAGATGGCCTCGTTGCTGCTGGCGGGCCTGGCGACGCCGCTGGTGCTCTCGGTCCATACCGTTGTGAGCTTCGACTTCACAATCGCCATCATTCCCGGCTGGCACACCACGATCTTCCCGCCATACTTCGTAGCGGGCGCGATCTATTCCGGATTTGCGATGGTGTTGACGCTGGCGATTCCGATTCGCAAGTACTATCACCTCGAAGATCTCATCACCATGCGCCACCTCGATCTAATGGGCAAGGTCATGCTGGCCACGGGCCTGATCGTTGCCTACGGCTATGCGATGGAAGCGTTTATGTCGTGGTATAGCGCGGATCAGTACGAGCGATACATGATGTGGAACCGCATTCACGGCCCTTATCACGTACTCTATTTCATGCTGATCACCTGCAACATTTTGATTCCGCAGTCGCTGTGGTCGAAGAAGGTCCGCCAGTGCATCCCGCTGCTGTTCATTGTGTCTCTGGTCGTGAATATCGGGATGTGGCTCGAGAGATTCGTGATCGTGGTGATCAGCTTGACCCGCGATTTTATTCCGTCGTCGTGGGCGATGTATTACCCGACGAAGTGGGACTGGGCGACGTATCTGGGAACGTTTGGTCTGTTCTTTTTCCTGTTCTTCCTCTTCATCCGCTTCCTGCCCATGATCTCGATTGTCGAAGTCCGGTCATTGGTGCATGAGACGAATGAAGAGAAGGCGCATTAATAAGAGAGAGCGGTAACCGAGATCGATGGCACAGATTTTTCATCGCAGCACGAACATGATCGCGCGCGTCACCATTTTTGGTGGCGCTTTGATCATTGCGGCGCTGGCCTTCGGGCTGTATGAGATTGCGATGTCTCCGTGGTACACCGAACAGAACGACACGCGCCAGCAGCCCGTGCCCTTCAGCCACCGGCACCATGCCGGCGAGCTGGGCATTGACTGCCGCTATTGCCATACGTCGGTCGAGAAGTCGTCGTTTGCCGGGCTGCCGCCGACGCAGACCTGCATGACATGCCATTCGCAGATATGGACGAATTCGTCGATGCTCGAACCGGTGCGCGCCAGCTACCGCGACGACACCTCGCTTGCATGGACGCGCGTGAACGCGCTGCCCGATTTCGTCTATTTCGATCACAGCATTCACGTGGCGAAAGGCATCGGTTGCACGACGTGCCACGGGCAGGTGGCGGAGATGCCGCTGACGTACCGCGCGGGCACGCTGTACATGTCCTGGTGCCTCGATTGCCACCGCGATCCGGCCAAGAATATCCGGCCGAGGTCCGAGGTTTTCGATCCTTTCTACCAGGGGCCCACGCGATCGAACGCGATCCTCGTCGATGGCAAGGAATACACCGATCAGATGGCGATGGGGCGGCAGCTCGTGAAGGACTACAAGATCAAGAATCTGCAAAATATGGAAGATTGCGCGACGTGTCACCGGTGAAAACGGAACAATGAATCAAGACCCCAAACCAACGAATTCGATCGACTTGGCGGCGGCGCGGGCGAAGCTCGAGCGCGAGGGCGGCAAGAAGCTTTGGCGGAGCCTCGAGGAGCTCTCCGATACACCGGAGTCCCGCAAGTTTCTCGAGAACGAGTTTCCTTCGATCCCGGCGAGGAAAGTCGACGCTTCCGACGGCGTGAATCGCCGCGATGTGTTGAAGCTGATGGCGGCCTCGGCCGCGATGGCAGGCTTGGGCGCGTGCACGAAACTGCCTACCGAGAAGATCGTTCCTTACGTGCGTCCACCCGAGGAAATCATCCCCGGACGCCCGCTGTTTTACGCGACTTCCATACCGCAGTCGGGCGTCGCGGTAGGTGTGCTCGTCGAAAGCCACATGGGCCGGCCCACGAAGATGGAGGGCAATCCGGAACACCCGGGGAGCCTCGGCAGCACGGATGCGTTCACGCAGGCGTCGATCCTGAATATGTATGACCCTGATCGCTCGCAGGTCGTCCTCAATGAGGGCCGCGTGAGCACGTGGGAGGATTTTGCGCAGGGGATGCCGTTGAAGAGCGCCGGAATCCGGCTGCTCACCAGGACTCTTACTTCGCCGACGCTGGGCGTGCAGATTCACGAATTACTGACGCGGTTTCCGGAAGCGAAGTGGCACCAGTACGAGCCTTGCGGGTGCGATTCCTCGCGCGAAGGGGCGCGCCTCGCGTTCGGCAAGATCGTCAACAGTGTCTATCATTTTGATCAGGCAGACGTCGTCGTCTCGCTGGACGCGGATTTTCTCGTCAATGGTCCAGGACATGCCCGCTACGCGCGCGAATTTGCTTCGCGCCGCGATCTAGCCGCGGGACCGGATTCGAAGTTGAACCGGCTCTATGTGGTCGAAAGCATGGCGACAAGCACCGGTGTCGTGGCGGACCATCGTCTGCCGCTGCGCTCGAGCGACGTCGAGGTCTTTGCGCGCCAATTGGCGGCTACTGCGGGCGTCGCCGTTCCTCAGAGCGCGAACGCCAGCGTCAAGATTCCGGCAGGTTGGGTCGAAGCGGTGGCTCGCGACCTGACCGCGCACCGCGGATCCTCTCTCGTTGTCGTCGGCGAGAATCAACCGCCATTCGTCCACGCCCTCGCGCACGCGCTCAACGCGTCGCTCGGCAACGTGGGCAAGACGGTGACGTACATCGAGTCGATCGAAGTCAATCCGGTGAACCAGCTCGCGTCGCTCGAAGATCTGGTCAACGATTTGAACGCGGGAAAGGTTGAACTGCTGGTCATTCTCGGGGGCAATCCCGTATACGATGCGCCCGCGGATTTGAATTTTGCTGCAGCGCTTCAGAAAGCGACGACCCGCGTTCATTCGGGGCTCTACAACGACGAGACCGCCGAGCTTTGCCACTGGCACGTGCCGGCCGCGCATTTCCTGGAATCCTGGAGCGACGCGCGCGCCTACGACGGCACGGCGAGCATTCTCCAACCTTTGATTCAGCCGCTGTACGACGCGCATACACCGCACCAGATCATCGGCCTTTTCACGGGCGATGCCGGGAAGTCCGATCACGATCTCGTTCACGATTACTGGCAGGGCCAGCGGCCGGAAAAGGGCCGGGCGTTCGAAGTCTTCTGGGAAACATCGCTGCACGACGGTTTGATCGCGGGAACGGCATTCGCCCCGATTTCCGTTGCGGTGCGCCCCGATTGGGCCGGCCAGGGGACCGCGGAATCAGCGAGCGGCGCCGACGCAAGCGCGATGGAAATCGTCTTTCGTCCCGATCCCACGATTGGCGACGGCGAATACTCGAACAACAGCTGGCTGCAGGAATGTCCGAAGCCCGTCACGCGCATCACCTGGGACAACGCTGCGATGATTAGCCCGACCACGGCGCAGCTGACGGGTCTTGTGACGGGCGACTACATCAAGCTGCATTTGAACGACCGCTACATGGAGGCGGGAGTATTCGTCGTGCCGGGCCACGCGGACAATTCCGTGACCATGCACCTTGGCTATGGCAGGCGGCGCGCTGGAAGCATCGGCACGGGCCCCGGATTTGACGGTTACCTGCTGCGGCACTCCTCGTCTCCCTGGATCGCGACCGGGCTGCGTATTGAAAAGACGGACAAGAAATACTATTTCGCGTCGATGCAGCAACAAAACACGATCGACGTCAAAGGCCACTCCGAGGAAGAAGAAAGCACGAACGCTTTCGCGCGCGATTTGGTTCGCATCGCGACGATGGACGAATTCCGCAAGAACCCGGCGTTCGCGCAGCTGCCCGAGGAAGTAGAGGAGAAGGACCTCACGATCTATCCCGGGTTCAAATACGACGGCTACTCGTGGGGCATGTCGATCGACCTGAACCGCTGCATCGGCTGCAACGCCTGCGTAGTCGCCTGCCAGTCGGAAAACAACATCGCCGTCGTGGGTAAGGAACAGGTGATGCGCGGGCGCATCATGCAATGGATCCGCATCGACACGTACTTCCGCGGCGATCTCGACAATCCGGAAACGTATTACGAGCCGATGCCCTGCATGCAGTGCGAAAACGCCCCGTGCGAATACGTTTGCCCGGTCGGCGCCACGACGCACAGCCCCGAAGGGCTCAACGACATGACGTACAACCGCTGCGTGGGCACGCGGTATTGCTCGAACAACTGCCCGTATAAAGTCCGGCGCTTCAATTTCTATCTATTCTCGGATTACACGACCCCGAGCCTGTACGGCGTCCGCAATCCGAACGTTACCGTCCGCAGCCGAGGCGTGATGGAGAAGTGCACCTACTGCGTGCAGCGCATCAACGCCGCGAAGATCAAGTCGGAAGAAGAAAACCGGACGGTGCACGACGGCGAAATCGTCACGGCGTGCCAGCAGGCGTGCCCGGCGGAAGCGATCATCTTTGGCGACATCAACGACAAATCGAGCCGCGTTTCGAAACTGAAGGCACAGAAGCGGGATTACGGCTTGCTCGAGGAATTGAACACGCGCCCGCGCACCACGTATCTCGCGCGCGTGAAGAATCCCAATCCGGAGATGCACAGCTAGCATGAAGCGGCAACCGATGTACGGCATGATGGCTGAATTCGAGACACCCGAGCAGGTGCTCGAGGCGGCAAAGCGCACGCGCGATGCGGGCTATCGCCGCATCGATGCGTTCACGCCGATCCCGGTCGAGGGCCTGGCCGAAGCAGTCGGCTTCGATTGGACGGCGCTTCCGATCATCGTGTTCCTTGGAGGATTGACGGGCGGCTGCACGGGATTCGGCATGTGTTACTACGCGAACGTGATTAGTTTCCCGCTGAACATCGGCGGCAAGCCATTCAACAGCTGGCCGATGTGGATTCCGATCACGTTCGAGCTGACGATCCTGGGCGCGTCGATTGCTTGCGTTCTCGGCATGCTCGCCCTGAACGGCCTGCCGACGCCGTATCATCCGACGTTTAACGTCGAGCGATTCGTGCACGCCACCACGGACCGTTTTTTCCTGTGCGTCAAGGCGCGCGACCGCAAATTCGACATGGTCCAGACGCGCGTGTTTCTCGAAAGTTTGCATCCGCATGGAGTGTACGACATTGAAACCTGAGTTCCTTTCGCGCGCTGGTGCGGGCTCGCGCCCGGCCGAGTCCGGCCGGACGTTCGCGCGGGGTCTGGGCATCGCGTGCCTGGGCATGATCGTCGTGCTGCTTGCGGGCTGCCGTCTGGATATGCACATCCAGCCGAAGTATCTGCCTTACGAGCCGACCAATTTCTTTGCTGACGGGCGTTCCGAGCGGCAGCCGGTTCCGGGAACGGTGGCGCGAGGCGAGTTGCGCATCGACGAGCTTCTCTATTCAGGCACTGAGAATGGCGTTGAATCCAATCGGTTTCCTTTTCCCATCACGCGGGCCGATCTGGAGCGCGGGCGCGAGCGCTTCAACATTTACTGCACGCCGTGTCACGATTACACGGGCAGCGGCCACGGCATGATCGTGCAGCGCGGTTTCCCTGAGCCGCCTTCGTATCACATACAGCGCCTGCGCGAGGCGCCGGTCGGACATTTCTATCAGGTGATGACCAACGGATTCGGCGCCATGTACAGCTACGCCGCGCGAATCACTCCCGCGGACCGCTGGCGGATCGCGGCGTACATTCGCGTTCTCCAGCTGAGCGAGAACGCGACGATCAACGACGTACCGGATGCGGACAAAGCAAAGTTGGCGGGGCAGTCCGCTCAGACGGGAACACAGGGGACAGCGCAACAGGCGGCCGCGCAGACATCGGGGCGATCGGAATGAGTCCTTCGGAGATTATTCAACAGCGGCTCAACAGCCGGCAGACGCAGGCGCTCATCGTGGGAGTGCTGGGGATAGTCGTCTGGCTTGCGTTCGGACTGCGCGACACGCAGCAGTTCTTCCGGTCATATATTTTCGCATTTATGTTTTGGGCCGCCGTTCCGCTGGGCTGTCTTGGCATCCTGCTGGTTCATCACCTCACGGGCGGCTGGTGGGGTTATCCGATCCGCCGCGTGGTCGAAGCTGGGACGCGCACTCTGCCCATCGTCTTCATTCTGTTCTTGCCGCTCCTGTGGAGCCTTCGAATCACGCCCGTGGACCATCGCCTGTATCTATGGGCGCAACCGGCAATGGTTGCCGCCGATCCGATCATCAAGTTCAAGAGCGTGTACCTGAATCCCGATTTCTTCACGCTGCGCGCCGTAATCTATTTCGCGATCTGGATTCTCATCGCAACGTTGTTGAACAAGTGGTCGGCCGAACAGGACCGCACCGCCAACCCCGCGCTCAAGGGGCGCATGTCGAGCCTGTCGGGTCCGGGCATGGTTATTTTCGTGGTCGTGCTCACGCTCGCCGTCGTCGACTGGGTGATGTCCCTCGAGCCGCACTGGTTCTCAACCATGTACGGATTCATTTTCCTGGTGACGGACGGCTTGGCCGGTCTGTCGTTCTCCATTCTCGTCATACGCGGCTTGTCCGATCAGGAGCCGCTCAAGGATTGCCTGCCGCCAAAGCGCTTCATCGACTTGGGCAACATGATGCTCGCGATGGTCCTGCTCTGGGCGTATCTCTCGTTTTCGGAGTTGCTGATCATCTGGGCCGGCAACCTGAAGAACGAGATCCCCTGGTACAAGGAACGCGCATTCGGCGGTTGGGCGTCGGTCGGGGCCGTACTGCTGATTTTTCACTTCTTCGTCCCGTTTTTCCTGTTGTTGCAGCGCCGGGTCAAGCGCCGCCTTGTTGTGCTGGCCCGCGTGGCGGGGCTGTTGTTCTTGGTCACACTGCTTGACCTCTACTGGATCATCGTTCCTTCGTACGAGGTCACGACGCCGCACGTGCACCTGCAGGATTTGCTTGGAATCATAGGACTCGGCGGTTTGTGGCTGGGTGCGTTCTGCTGGCAGTACAAGAAGCGGCCGCTGTTGCCTTTGCACGATCCTCGATACGAAGGGGCTTTGGAGCTTTCGCATGGAGATTAGGCAGCCATATCCGCCGGGCGCTCCGCACGATCGCGGCCCGGGCTACGAGCGGCGCGACGCAAACGTCCGCGGACTGCTGCAGTTCGCGTTCTGGATGGCTGTGGTTCTTGCAGTCACGTTGGTCGGCATGAAATACACCTTCGACCATTTCAAGAAGGTGCAGCCGCTCGGTGCGACCACGTCACCCATGGTCAGTGAAGCGGAACGCACGCTTCCGCCAAAGCCGAGGTTGCAGGTTCAGCCGCATCTCGAACTCGCGGAGTTTTGCGCGGTCCAGGAGCAGAGCGTCAACAGCTACTCCTGGATCAATCAGCAGGCGGATATCGTTCACATTCCCGTGGATCGCGCGATGGATCTGATCCTCCAGCGCGGTTTGCCCACGCGCCCGGCGAGCGAGGCTCCCGGTGGCACGCTGCCGGCTGTCGCGGCGCCGCCAATTATCCCCGGCGGAATGGACGTCCAAGGGCCGTGCGGCTATCTGGGCGAGCATCCGGTGGAAGCGGAGCCCATGGGGCGGAACGAGTAAGCAGTTCGGAGACTGACAAGCAGCGAAATGAGAAGCGGGACGAAAGATCGAGCGATGATTGGAGCCGGGAGGCGCGCGGTGAGCGTTTGGTTTGTGGCTGCGGCGCTCGCGGTGGCGTTCGCGCTTTTGCTCCTCCCATCGATCGCGGCGGCGCAACTGCTCGGGGATCCCATGAACCCCACGCAAGGCATCGGCGTTCACCCCGAACTGCTCAAGCAAGTGCGAATCGATCAGAAGCTCAACGATACGATTCCACTGAATCTGACGTTTCGAGACGAGCACGGCAAGACGGTCGAGCTCGCCCAATACTTCGGCAGCAAGCCCGTGATTCTGACGCTGGTCTATTACAGTTGCCCGATGCTATGCACTCAGGTTCTGAACAGCCTCGACCGTTGTTTGGAGAATATTCCGCCGACGATTGGAAAGGATTTCAACGTCGTCACGGTGAGCATCGACCCGACCGAGAAGCCTGTGCTGGCCGAAGCGAAACAAGAGCTCTACACCGGCATGTACGAGCGTCCAGGCGCAGCGAAAGGCTGGCACTTCTTGACGGGAGACCAGCCGCAAATCAAGCAATTGGCGGACGCTGTTGGATTCCGCTACGCCTACGATCCTGACTCGAAGCAGTTTGCGCACGCGGCCGCGATCATGATCCTGACGCCGGACGGCCGGATTTCACGCTATTTCTATGGGGTGACGTATCCCGAGCGCGATATGCGGCTCGCCTTGATGGATGCCTCGTCGGGCAAGGTCGGCTCGCCGATCGACGCGGCCCTTTTGTACTGTTACCACTACGATCCCCATACGGGGAAATACGGGCTGCTGATTTCGCGCGTTATTCAGTTGTCGGGCGCTTTGACGGTCGTGCTCGGGGGCATCGCTCTGTTTATTCTCTTTCGGGGCGAGCATTACGCCCAGTGAAACCAGCGGTACGAGTCGGATGGAAAGCGACGAAGGGACAGTGACGAAACTGTGATGATCGGTCTCGCTCAAATTGGTTTCCACAACGCAGCCGCCGCGCTCGGACTGATGCCGTTTGCGCCGCCGGACGCCTCTTCGATCGCCGGCGACGTGGACCAGCTCTATTATCTTTTGACGGGCATCACGGTCTTCTTCAGCGTCCTGATCTTCTCGATCATTTTCTACTTCATGATCAAGTACCGCCGCCGCTCCGAGGACGAAGTCGCGCCGGAGACGCATACGTCGATGGCGCTCGAGCTCACCTGGACGATCATTCCTTCGCTCATTTGCGTCGTGCTCTTCGTCTGGGCCTCGGCGCTCTACGTGCAGGAATCCAGGCCGCCCGCCTCCGCCACGGAGATTTTCGCGATCGGCAAGCAGTGGATGTGGCACCTGCAGCATCCGGAAGGGCCGCGCGAAATCAACGAGCTGCACGTGCCGGTGGGCGTGCCTGTGAAGATCACGCTCACTTCGCAGGACGTGATTCACGATTTCTTCGTTCCCGCGTTCCGCGTCAAGAAAGATGCTCTGCCGGGCCGCTACACTTCGCTTTGGTTCGACCCGACCAAAGTCGGCAAGTATCATCTCTTCTGCGCGCAATACTGCGGCACGAATCACGGTGACATGATTGGCTGGGTCTATGTCATGTCCGCGAAAGACTATGCGGCCTGGCTTGCAAACGGCGAGAAGACCGAGTCGATGGCTCAGCAGGGCGAGCACCTCTTCACCCAGTATGGTTGCATCGAGTGCCACGTGGCCTCCGGCTCCGGCCGCGGGCCATCGCTCGTGGGACTATATGGACAGCCCGAGAAGCTTGCGAGCGGCGAGATGCGCGTTGTGGACGAAACCCTTATACGCCAGGCGATTCTCGTGCCCAATTCCGTCCACGTGCCGAGTTACCAGCCGATCATGCCTACGTATCAAGGCCAGTTGACCGAAGAACAGATTCTTGATCTGATCGCCTACGTGAAGTCGCTCGGCTCGCAAGAAAGGAACGGCAAATGAGTACGGCCATTGCGGATATCCACCACGATCCGGTCGAATCCAATGTGAACTACCTGAACGCGAGCTACGGAATCAAGTCGTGGCTCTTCACGGTCGACCACAAACGCATCGGGTTGATGTACCTGGCCGTGATCACCTTCATGTTCACGATTGGCGGCGTCGCGGCCACGCTGATGCGACTGAATCTCATAGAGCCGCAGGGCGCGCTCGTGGAACCGGAAACCTACAACAAGCTTTTTTCGACGCATGGGATCATCATGGTTTTTTTCTTCCTCGTGCCGTCGATCCCGGCCACGCTTGGCAATTTTTTGATCCCGCTCATGATCGGGGCGCGCGACGTCGCGTTCCCCAAGCTCAACCTGCTGAGCTGGTATCTCTTCGTCACCGGCTGCTGCTTTGCGATGTTCGCGATCTTGTCGGGCGGCGTGGACACTGGCTGGACGTTCTACCCGCCCTATAGCAGCCTCTATTCGCACACGCCCGTCGTCATCATGGCGCTGGGCATCTTTATCGCCGGGTTTTCGTCGATTCTGACCGGCCTCAACTTCGTCGTCACGATTCACAAGATGCGTGCGCCCGGCATGACGTGGTTCCGCCTGCCGCTCTTCATCTGGGCGCTCTACGCCACCAGCCTCATCTTCATCCTCGGCACGCCTGTGATCGCGATCACGCTCTTCCTCTTGGGCCTCGAGCGTCTTTTCCACGTCGGCATCTTCGATCCGGCGATTGGAGGCGATCCGCTCCTCTTTCAGCATATGTTCTGGTTCTATTCGCACCCTGCTGTGTACATCATGATTTTGCCGAGCATGGGCGTGGTGAGCGAGTTGATCACCGCTTTTTCGCGGAAGAAGATTTTCGGATACAGCTTCGTCGCGTTCTCCAGCTTGGCGGTCGCCGTCATCAGCTTCATCGTTTGGGGCCACCATATGTTCGTCACCGGCCAGTCCGTGTATGCCGGACTGGTGTTCTCGGTGTTGAGCTTCATCGTCGCGATCCCCTCGGCCATCAAGGTTTTCAATTGGACTGCTACGCTCTACAAGGGATCGATCTCCTACGAGGCGCCGATGCTCTACGCGCTGGGCTTCATCGGCCTCTTCACGATCGGCGGTCTTACCGGGTTGTTCCTGGCGAGCCTGGCCACCGACGTCCACTTGAACGGAACCTACTTCGTGGTCGCTCACTTCCACTACATCATGGTGGGCGGCGCGTTGATGGGCTATCTCGGCGGAATTCACTTTTGGTGGCCGAAGATCACGGGACGCCTGTATCCGGACATGTGGGCGCGCATCGCTGCGGCGATCGTGTTCATCGGCTTTAACTTGACGTTTTTCCCGCAGTTCGTCGTCGGCTATTGGGGAATGCCCCGCCGTTATGCGGTGTATCCCGCGGAGTTCCAGTTCCTCAATATTATGTCGTCGGCCGGAGCTTCTGTCCTCGCTGTGGGCTACGTGATTCCGCTCATTTATTTGACGTGGTCGATGCGCTACGGCCCGCCCGCCGGCCGGAACCCCTGGGGCGCCAAAGGCCTCGAATGGACCACTCTCTCGCCGCCGCCGACGGAAAACTTTGACGTTCCGCCAATTGTGACGGAAGACGCTTACAACTACGCTCACGCCGAGGCCTCGCATGTCTGAAATGGCTGCACACGACGCGCACGCCCATCCGCCCGGGTTTGCGCATCAATTTGAGGACGCCGCCCAGCAGAAGGAAGCTGGGACGCTCGGGATGTGGGCGTTTCTGGTTACTGAAATCCTGTTCTTCGGCGGAATGTTCACGGCGTACATCGTTTATCGTTCGCTGCATCTCCAGGGCTTCATCATCGGCAGCCATCTTCTCGAGGTGAAGTACGGGGCGATCAACACTGCCGTCCTGATCTGCTCGAGCTTGACGATGGCGCTGGCCATCCGTTCCGCGCAGACGGGCAAGAGCAAGGGCACCATCATCTGGTGGCTGATCCTCACCATGATCCTCGGCGCGACGTTCCTTGCGGTCAAGTTCACGTTCGAGTGGCGCGCGGATTACGTCAACCACATCGTTCCGGGCGCCTATTTCGGCTTTGAGAATCACCCCGAATGGGGCGCGAACGCTCCGTACGTGCAGATGTTCATGTGCTTCTATTTCTTCATGACCGGCTTGCACGCGCTGCACATGGTGGTCGGGCTGGGCATTCTGACCGTGCTGGTGATCATGACGGCGCGCGGCAAATTCTCGTCCGAATATTACACGCCGCTCGAAATCAGCGGCTTATACTGGCACTTTGTCGATATTGTGTGGATTTACCTCTTCCCGCTGCTGTACTTGATTGGCGGGCGTTACTCCGGGAGCTGAAAGCGATGTCCGAGCATACTGAACAAAGTAGCCACGGCCATGTAGTGCCGGTCAGCGTTTATGTTGGCGTCTTTATTGCGCTGATGTGTTTGACCGCGTTAACTACAAAGGTGGCCTACATCGACCTCGGCAAATGGAATACCGTCGCGGCCCTCACGATCGCGGTCATTAAGATGCTCCTCGTCGTCCTCTTTTTCATGCATGTGAAATACGCGCACGGCCTTACCAAGGTTGTCATCATTTGCGGCTTCTTCTGGCTCGGTATCATGATCACGCTCTCGCTCTCCGATGAACTGACGCGCGGCTGGGAAATCAATCCGGCCGGCTGGACCAGCGTCATTCCTTTCCTCCACCATCTTTTCTTCTAGAGCCCACATACACACGTTCACCCATCAGGCTCATCTGAGATCGTGCGTTTGAAGGTTAGCTCTTGACTGCGCGGAAGGCTACGACGGCGTTCAATCCGCCGAAGGCGAAGGAATTCGAGAGAGCCGCCTCGACCTGGAGGGCGCGCGCCTGATTGGGAATGTAATCGAGGTCACACTCGGGGTCGCGCTCGTTGTAATTCGCGGTGGGCGGCAGGATGCCGTGATGGAGCGCCATCACAGTCGCGACGGCTTCGAGCGCGCCGGCCGCGCCGAGCGCGTGTCCGTGCATCGATTTCGTCGAGCTGACGCCGATCTTGTCCGCATGCGGGCCGAAGACTTCGCGGATCGCCCGCGATTCCACGGGATCGTTTCCCGGCGTGCCCGTCCCGTGAGCGTTGATGTAGCCGATCGACTCCGGCGCGATCCCCGCCTCGCGCAGAGCGCCCTTCATCGCGCGCGCGGGCCCGTCGACGGTCGGCTGCGTCAGATGGTGCGCGTCCGAAGTCATCTCGAATCCGCAAATCTCCGCGTAGATTTTCGCGCCGCGCGCCTTGGCCGAGTCGAATGGCTCGAGAGTCAGCATCGCTCCGCCCTCGCCCAGAATCATGCCGCGGCGGTCCTTGCTGAATGGACGGCATGTGTCCGGCGAAATTACGCGCATCGCCTCCCACGCCTTCAGCATGCCGAGAGTGAAAATCGCTTCTGCGCCGCCGGTAACGGCGAAATCCGCGCAACCGTCGCGCACCAGCCGAAAAGCCTGTCCCATGGCGTGATTCGCCGAAGAGCACGCCGTCGAGACGGTGTAGACCGGCCCGCTCAGGCCCAGGTCCATCGAGATATGGCTAGCTCCGGCATTGGCCATCGTCTTGGGAATCGTCAGCGGATGGACGCGGCCGCGTCCCAGCACCCACAGGTCTTCGAATCCAGCCTCGATCGATGCTTGTCCGCCCACGGCCGAGCCGCAAACGATTGCCGACCGCTCGCGCAGCTCCGGCGTAAGTTCGATGCCGGAATCCCGGAAAGCCTCGCGGGCCGCCACAACGGAGAATTGCGCGAACCGGTCGAGTTGGGCGTCCTTGCCGCCTTCGAAATGTTTCAGCGGGTCGAAGCCGTGGACCTCGGCGCCGTTTTGAATCTTCAAATTGACGCTCGAGGAGTTGACCGATGTGAGTGGGCCGATCGCGGAACGTCCCTCGCACAGGCCCTGCCAGCTATCGGCGAGATTCAGGCCCAGCGGCGAAATGATTCCCAGACCTGTGATTGCGACCCGGCGTGCCGCCATTCGTCAGTCCGCCGTGCTGGCCGAACCGAGCGACGCGTCCGGAGGCGCAGCGGCAAGCAGCTTTTTGACGCCTTCGACGATGTCGTTGACGGTCTTGATCGACCGGACGTCGTCGTCCGGAATCGTGATCTTGAAGGAGTTTTCGAGCTCGAAAAGCAGCGTGAAAACGTCGAGCGAGTCGATGCCCATTTCCTGAAGGTTGGTGTCGAGGTGGATGTTCTCGGCCGGGATACGTTTCACGGACGCGAGCGTCGCAATCACTTTCTCCGCTACTGCATCAGCCATCGAATGTTCACTCCGTCGTGTTGCATGGCGCGCATCGGCGCGACACTTGATTCCGTCGAGCGGCGCAGAATACCAAATTCTAGCAGGTGTGGGCAGTCATGGATGGCTTTTTGTCGGCCAGCCCGCCGGGAAGGCAGCTGCGTGCCCGCGTGCAACCGCCCCCTCTGTGAGGGCGTCTGATATAATAGTAGATCGCGAGGGCGGCCATGAAACACGCGCTCCAGTTTGGCTTCGGTGCGGGAGTCCTCCTCGTCTCGTCCCTTTTGTGCTTGCCCGCCCAGGCGCAACATATGGGCGCTCCTGTAGCTCGCCCGATGGCCATACAGCCTCGCGCCACATATAGCCGGCGTTTGGTGCCGCGTCCGATCGGTTCTTTACCGCACCATGCAAATCATGCTGTTCCGAATGCTTTCGACGCAACCGGTTTTGCCGGATCAGGTCTCACGCTGCAACAGTTGCTCGATCCCGTGCCGCCTCCCGGCTTCGATTACCAATATCTCTCCGCAATCGATAGCGATCTGGCCGTGAAAGCCTTGATTGATCCGGTAACGCAATGGCGCGTCGCCGAGGCCGAGCGCGCACTGCGCGTCGGCGGCGGATTCGCAGGCTCCAGTTTCTACCTGCTTGATGGAGGAGGCTACTACCTTCCCGAGGAATCCGAACAGGCTGACCAATCGCAGCCACCGCAGACTCAGCCGTCGCAGCAACCCCAGATCATCGTTTTGCAGCAAGCGCCCCCGACTCAGCCTGCCGCCCAGCCCGCGCCGGACGCCGAGGCCGCGCCCGCGGCGGCGCCCGTGCCTGACGTGGGCCAGTTCATCCTCGTCCTGCGCAACGGCACAAGGATTCATGCTGTAGCCTTCACGAGTTCAAACGGGAACATCGTCTACATCACCGCCGACGGCAGCCGTCGCACCATCGCTCTCGCCGACCTCGACTCGGAAACGACCATGCGCGTCAACGAAGAGCGCGGCACGCCCCTCCAGCTCCCTCTCTAATCTTCATCGCGCCCGCGACGAATACACGAGCGCCGCCCCAATCGCCGCAAAAACTCCTGCGTACAGGAATCCGGCTCCCGGGCTCACGCTTGACCACAGCGCGCCCACCGCGATGCTCGAAATGAGATCGCCCACGCCGTTTGCCGTCGCAAGCACGCCGAAACCCGACCCTCGCACCGCCTTCGGCAATAGCTCCGCCGCCACCGATTTCTCGAGCGATTGCTGCACCGCCCCGTGCACACCTGCGAGCCCGAAGAGAATGGCCAGCACCGGAATCGTCGGCTGCTCGAAAATGAATCCGATGTACGTCGCCGCGCCCACTGCGTAACCTGCCGCCAGCAGTCCACGCTTGCCGATCCGGTCCGCCAGCGCGCCCGCCGGATACGCCGCCGCTGCGTTCACCACGTTAAAAAACGTGTACAGCCCCACGGCAATCGTCGCGGCCCGCGCGCCTCCGTATCGCGGCGTCAGAATCTGGCCCGCGCGCAGGATCAGCAGCGTGGGCGCGAAATCCCCGATCCCGTGCGCGAATACTCCGCCCAGGAAATGCCAGTAGCCTTTAGGCAGTTGCGCGAGCCGCGCGCCAAAGGACGAAAGCGCGGGCGCGTGCTGCCCGTCCACTTTCTTCGCGCCCGGCGCGAGCAGCGCGAAGCAGACCGCCGCCGTCAATCCCGGCAACAGCGTCCACCGCAGCACGCCGCGAGTGCCGAGGACGCCGATCAGCAGTGTTGAGCAGAGTGGCCCGAGCACCGCGCCGAGCGTGTCCATCGCGCGCTCGAATCCGAAGGCGCGGCCCTCTTGTCCCGGCAGGACGCAATCGGCCAGCAGCGCGTCGCGCGAGGGCCCGCGGCTGCCGCGCCCCATCCATCCAAACGCCCGCAACAGCAACACGGCCGGCCAGGTCTGTGCGAACGCGTAGCCGAACGTCGTCACCGCCGTCGCGCAGTAGCCGATGATCCCGGTTGGCTTCCGCCACGGCGCGTGATCCGCGACGAAGCCGCCCGCAAGCTTCGCGAAACTCGATAGTCCGTCGGACACGCCCTCGATAATCCCGAGAGCGACTGCCGGTGCGCCAAGGCTCGCGAGAAAGACCGGCAGAATCGCCGTCGCCGCCTCGTGCCCCCAATCCGAAAACAGGCTCGCGAGTCCAATTCCGAGCACGCCACGCGTCAGCCACGGCTGCCCGCTTGGAGACTCGGGAGGAGGCGCTGTTTGAGTTTCGCTCATAATCAACGGCCTGCGCCCTTATCGTATGTGTAGGTCGGAGACGTTACAAGCGCAAGAGACGGGCACATACTCTCCAAGCCAGGCATTCTCCGTGCCCTCTGTGCCTACTCTGTGTCCTCTGTGTTCAGCTTTGGATTTTCCTCTCGCCGAAACAAAGACCAAATCGCCAGCTTCGCGATGTAGAATCATCCGCCTCGACACATGCGAATCGTACTCCAGCGAGTCACGCGCGCGAGCGTCACAGTCGACGATCGCGTCGCGGGCGAGATAGGCCCAGGCCTCGTCGTCTTCATAGCCGTGGGACGCGAAGATTCCTCAGCCGCTGCCGTTTCGATGGCCGAAAAAATCGTCAATCTCCGCGTCTTCAACGACGATCAGGGCAAGATGAATCGCTCGCTCCTCGATACCGGCGGCGCCATTCTCGCCGTCTCGCAGTTCACTCTATATGCCGACGCGCGCGGTGGGCGCCGCCCCAGCTTCGTTCTCGCCGCTCCGCCCGAGCTTGGCAAAACAGTCTACGAAGAATTCGTCGCCGCTCTGCGGGCGCTCGGCGTGCGCGTCGAGACAGGCGTCTTCCAGGCGCACATGTCCGTCGATCTCGTGAACGATGGCCCCGTCACCATCCTCCTCGATTCCAGCAAACTCTTTTAGTTGTCGGCTTGTTCGGGCTTGTGGTTGAAAATTCCGCGCGACTACTTCCCGCCAAACAATCGCTTCAGCGCTGCCCAGAATCCGCCCCTCTGTTTCGGCGCGGTAGGGTCCGCCACCGGAGGCTGCTTTCCCGCGTCGACGCCCAGCGATTGCCTCATCGCCGACACGAATTCCGGCGCCGCCACGGTTCCCGTGAATGCCCATTCGGGCTCGACGCGCGCTATTCGGATCAGCAGCGTCATGTCGGGCGTGAGATCCCCGGGCGGCAGGGGAGACGACGCCGAGAACGCCAGTGCCGGCAGCACTGCCGTGTATGTCGGCGGCGGTCCGGACGGCGCATTGGTTGGCGTCTGTTTCGCGGGTGGGACTACCGGGTGCGCTTCGCTCACACTCGCCGGCACGCTGTATTCGATTGGCGGCGGAGAAGGCTCGCCGGGACGGGCCGCCGGTATCACGGCCGCGAGTTGCTGTTCCGCAAACACCGGAGGTGCGATCGGCGTCGCGTTAGCGGTCGAATGTCGCGCCAGCGGTGCCGCCGGCGTCGTTTGCACGAATTGTGGTACGGTCACGGGAGGCGCTGTCAGCGGCGCGACGTTGGCCGGAGCTTGCGGCGCAGGCTCGGGTGGCTTCGCCTGTGCGAATTCCGGTATCTCGGCGGGCGGGGGCGGCGGTTGCGGCTTCGTTGCCGTGCATTGGCAGCTTCCGGGCTTGCCCGCGACAGGTTGCAGTTGCCCGGCGCTGAGGAAAAACTCTCCCGATTGCGGCACGATCAGCGTTTGGTCGGTGAACTGATTCGCGAGCTGGATCGCGCCGCTCTTCGCGAGCACGCACATTGAATCATCCAGATTCAGCCCCATCGTCACGTCCCGCGCACCGCCGCTGATGTCGAGTGGCGTTCCAATCACCGTCGGAGTGAAAACGCGCAGCGACGTTTTCGGTGGCAGTTGCACCCGCATCCGTCCGAAATTCAGCGCCAGCGTGATCGCGCCCGACGACCGCAGAATCGTGATCTTCGCCGGACCGCAGATATCGACCTCGCCTCCGCCAAGAAGCGTCATTATCGCGGTTCCCGAATGTACCGTCAGCACGCTGCCGTTCGAAACGAAAATCTTTGGCGCGCTCGTCGCCGTACCCATCATCGCCGGAGTTCCACTGTCCACCGTGACGTCGTTTCCCTCCACCTCTCCCACGGCACCAGGGGGTGGCTGCTGCGCGCGCGCCGGCGCCGCGCAGAGAGCGAGCATCCCGAAAACAATCGCCCCGAGACAACAGGCGACACGCCCGCCACAAACGATTTGAAATCGGGGGTACATCGAAGACCGCCTATACTATACAGCAGTGCAGAACGCCCCCAAATCCGCTGGTACCCAGCCCGGCACTCCCGCGAACGCACGGCCGGGCGCCGATGCTAACGTCTCTTCCGGCATTCCGCACCCGCATCTTTCCAAGTGGCGTAAGATGCAGATTCCCGTTATCGCGTGGGCCGTCTATTGGGCGCTCCGGCTGATCGGCCCCACTCTCCGATTCGAAGTGGTCGGCGTCCACAACGCCATTCAGATTCGCAGTTCGGGTGAGCCCTGCATCGGAGCATTCTGGCACCGCTGCATTTTCCCGGCCGTATGGATGTGGCGCAATCGCGGCATCGTCGTACTCAACACGGTCAACTTCGACGGCCAGTGGACTCGCCGCGTGATCGAGCGCCTCGGATTTGGCACCGCGCAGGGCAGCTCGACGCGCGGCGCTATCGAAGGCCTCAGCAAGATGGCGCGCCATCTCGAAGCGGGTACTCATGTCGCGCTCACCATCGACGGCCCTCGCGGCCCGCGCTTCGTGGCCAAGCCGGGCGCCGTAATTCTCGCGCGTCGCAGCGGCAAGGCCATCTCCGTCTTTCACATCGCGCTGAGCCGCGCCCACACCTTCACGAAATCCTGGGACCAGTTCCAGCTTCCCTATCCTTTTTCGCGCGCCGTCATGTTCGTCGCGCCGCGGATTTCCGTCCCTAGCGATGCGGATAGCGAGGTGATGAAGCAAAAGCAGGCGGAAGTGCAGGCCGCGCTGGAGCACGTTCGCGATCTCGCCGAATCCTGGTTTGGTTTGACGGAAGATCAGCGCGATCTTCTGCGGGAAGACTGGGTCGATCCCAGCCTCAAAGATCCTTCGCCTGATCCAAGGAACTGACAAGGTCGACGATTCCCCGGCGCTTGCTACTCTGGCTTCGCTGCCTTACGCTTTTCGTCTGGGGGGAATCATGAGCGAAATTCATAGGATCCTCGATCAAATGGACCGCGCCTTTTCCGGCGACGCTTGGCATGGCCCTCCCTTGATGCATCTGCTCGAAGGTATCTCAGCCGAGGATGCGTCGAAACACGCGGTGCCCGGCGCGCACTCCGTCTGGGAACTCGCGCACCACATCGGCGCGTGGCATTCCATCGTGCAGCACCGTTTGCAGGGAGAAACAGTGGAAGTCACCGCGGAGCGCGATTGGCCGCCCGTGTGGGAAGTCAGCGAGCCCGCTTGGAAACGCGCGCTGGAAAGTCTTGTCGAGAGCCGCGCGCGCCTCCGACAGGCCGCTGCGGCCCAGCGCGACGATCAGCTCGACGAGAAAATCGGCGCCACCGACGTGTCGCGCTATCAGATTCTTCACGGCGTCATACAGCACGACCTCTATCACGCAGGACAAATTGCTTTGCTGAGAAAAGCACTCGGACTCACAGCCGGATAAATCGCACCGACGGGAGCCGCAAATTGCCAATCGTCTTTCGTTCCGATTTGCCCGCCGAAATCGCATTCGCCGCCGTGCTCGCCGGCTGGCTCGGCTTCGGCGCAATTCTCGCTCTCGGCAAGCGCGGCGCCGCCCCGGGTGCGGCCAAGCGCGACTGGAAGTCGGGCGTCGGTTTTCTGCTGCAAGCCGCCGCGTACGCCGTCTGTTTTGTCTTCGCGCGCACCTATTTCTCTGCGATTCGCCCGATGTCGTATTTGGCCGAAGTGATCCTCGCGGGAGTCACGATCGCGATCGTCGTGGCCTCCGTCTGGTTTTGCTACGCCGCCGCGATGGCCCTCGGTAAGCAGTGGGCGCTCGTCGCGCGCGTGATCGAAGGACACGAGCTCATCTCCACCGGTCCGTATGCAATCGTCCGCAATCCGATTTATCTCGCCATGCTCGGTATGTACGTTGCGTCTGCCCTCGCCGTCACGCGATGGCCGGCGGCCCTTATCGGCTTGATTGTTTTTCTCGCCGGCACCGCGATCCGCATCCGCGCCGAGGAAAATTTGCTTCGCGGGGCTTTCGGCGCTCGATTCAGCGATTATGCGCGCCGCGTCCCCGCGTTCTTTCCCCGCTTCTTTTCGTGATCTCGCCGCCCCTCGATTCATTTTCAGGAATGATGTAACCGTCGCGAAAACTTGCGCGTCCCACTATGCTTGCTGATAGTATGCTCGCGACTTTGGTGAGGGGGGATTTCATTCATGCATCAGAAGACTTTCACTTGGATGGTTGTTGCCATTCTTTTTACGGTTTTGACGCCGTCGGCCAAGGCGCAGAAAATAGCTCCGGGCGATTGGCCAATGTATCGCCACGACGTCGAAGGCTCGGGCTATTCGCCGCTGAAACAGATCGACACAAGTAACGTCGACAAACTCGCTCAGGCTTGGACCATGCCACTCTCCGATCGTGGCGGGCTCGAGGTCACGCCCATCGTCGTGAAGGGCGTGATGTATCTTCCCGGCACCGGCAAGGTTTACGCGCTCGACGCCGCAACCGGAAAGGAACTCTGGCGCTACGATGTCGCCACGCCCTCCACCAGAGGCGTGGCCTACTGGCCCGGCGATAAAGACAATCCGCCTCGAATCGTCTTTACGACTTTCGGCCGCAAGGTGATCGAACTCGATGCCGCCACGGGAAAGCCCGTGCCGACGTTCGGCAAGGACGGCGAGATCGAACTCACGGTCGGATATAGCGGCGTCCCCACCATCTACAAGAATCTCGCGTTTCTCGGCGCCAGCGTCGGCGAATTGCCTGTCGGCCCTCCGGGCGACACGCGCGCCATCGACGTTCTCACCGGCGCCCTCGTCTGGACTTTCCACACGGTCCCCCAGCCTAGCGAAGTGGGACACGACACATGGTTGGACGACGGATGGAAAGGCCGCTCCGGCACCAACGTTTGGGGCTGGTACATGACCGTCGACCCGAAGAAAAACCTCCTCTACATGCCGATCGGTGGCCCTTCGCCGAATTACTACGGCGGCGATCGTCCCGGACCGGGCCTCTTCGGCAATTCCATCGTTGCCGTCGACGCCACCACCGGCAAGCTCAAGTGGTATTTCCAGACGATCCATCACGGCTTGTGGGATCAGGATCTCCCGCCGGGCCCGGCCCTCATCGATATCGATGCGAACGGCAAGAAAACTCCCGCCGTGATCGTAGTCGGCAAGGCCGGCCTGATGTACATCCTGAATCGCGACACGGGCAAGCCCGTTTTCGGTGTGGAAGAGCGCCCGGTTGCGAAGGGCGATGCTCCCGGCGAGTGGTATTCGCCCACGCAGCCTTTCCCGCTCAAGCCTCCGCCGCTCGCTCGCAACAGCTACAAGGCCGACGATATCGTCACGGCCGACGACACTTCGCCCGAGCACGCCCAGGCTTGCCAGGAAGTGCTGGCCAAGAACGGCGGCACTTTGTATAACGCCGGACCTTTCACCGGATGGCTGTATCACGAGGAAGGCGCGCCTCCGAAAACCACGATCCAATTTCCAGGTGGCACCGGCGGAGTTAACTGGGGCGGCGCGGCCACCGATCCCAGCGATGGATATGTGTTCGTCCACACCCACGACATGGCCCTCATGGGCTGGATCGAGAAGAAGAAGGCGGGAGTCGGCAGCTACGGCCGCGGCACCGAAGGCTCGACCCAGATTTACGATCGCGCGAGCGTCGTGGGCCCCGGTCCCTATTATGGCTTCAGCGCCACCGTGAAGGACGCGAACGGCAAAGTGGTCGGCAACTGGCCGTGCCAGAAACCGCCCTGGGGCAAACTGATCGCCGTCAACGCCAACACCGGCGACATCGCCTGGGAGACGGTCTCCGGCATTAGCGAAGGCCTGCCGCCGGATAAGCAGGACACAGGTAATGGCAGCAGCGCCGGTCCCATCGCCACCGCGGGCGGTCTCGTATTCGACGGTTCCACCTCCGACAGCCGTTTCCGCGCCTACGATTCGAAGACCGGCAAGGAACTGTGGGTCACGAAAATGGCGAAAAGCGGCTCCGCCGATCCCATGACCTACGAGGCCAACGGCAAGCAATATGTCGCCATCGTCGTCGGCGACGCCGTCAACGTGTACTCGCTGCCTTAAACCGTAACCCCAACTCCGCTTCCAGGCCGCGAACTCCCAACCGGGAGTTCGCGGCTATCTTTTTTTGCCTCGCTCTTAACTCTTAACTCTGAACTGTCGACTCCATTCTCACTTTATATCGTAATACGATATAATATCCGCGTGACCATACATCGCCATGCAATCGACTACCAGGCCCTCGCCGGATTCCGCTACGAAATCCGCCGCTTCCTGAATTTCAGCGAGAATGCCGCCCGCGCAGCCGGCGTTGAGCCTCAGCAGCATCAGGCTTTGCTCGCTCTCGAGGGGTTGCCACCGGCTATGCCTGCCACCGTCGGCGCTCTCGCCGAGCGCCTGCAGATCCGCCACAACAGCGCGGTCGAACTGAGTCGCCGCCTCGAAGCCAAGGGATTGATCGTCCGCACGCGCAGCCGTTCCGACGCTCGAGAAGTCCTGCTGCGCGTCACTCCACGCGGTGAACGCCTCCTGGCGCGCCTCTCGCTTTCGCATCGCGACGAACTCCGCACCGCTGGCCCGCGCCTGATCGGCGCCCTCCGCTCGGTCATCCTAGGCAAACGCGTCGGTGCGCCGAAAGGAAGATTCCCCCAGTGACTGATTTCGCGGATATGGCAACGAACGCTAAAGCGGACAAGAACGCGCCTCCCGCAAGCTTCCGTATCGGCTACATCTCGCTTCTGGCGGCGTTCGTCGGCGTCTTGGCCGGGATCATCGCGTATCTTCTCTATGACCTGATCGGGCTGTTCACGAACCTCGCCTATTATCACGAGTGGTCGTTCCGCTTCCGCAGCCCCGAACATACATCTCTCGGACCGTGGATTATCGTCACGCCAGTGATCGGCGGCCTCATCGTAGGCTTCATGGCCAAATACGGTTCGGAAAAGATCAAGGGCCACGGCATTCCGGAAGCAATGGAGGCCGTGCTGACTTGCCGTAGTCGAATCGAAGCGAAAGTCGCAATCCTCAAGCCGCTCTCCGCTGCGATCGCCATCGGAACGGGCGGCCCGTTCGGAGCCGAAGGGCCGATCATTCAAACCGGCGGCGCTTTTGGATCGCTGGTCGGACAGTTCGTTTCGACCACCGCGGCAGAACGCAAGGTGCTGCTCGCTTGCGGTGCGGGAGCAGGCATGGCGGCCACGTTCAACACTCCGATCGCCGGGGTCATTCTCGCGATCGAACTCCTGCTGTTCGAATTTCGCGCGCGCTCGTTCATACCCCTGGTGATTGCGACCACGCTTGCAACAAGCGTCCGCGCCGTGATCTTTGGCCAGAAATCCATGTTCACCATGGGCAACGTGAATTTCGATGTGCTGCGCGGCCTGCCCTTCTACGTCCTGCTCGGCGTGATCTGCGGCGCGGCGGCCATCGGCTTCACGAAGCTGCTCTATTGGGTGGAAGATCAGTTCGACAGGCTGCCCATCAGCGAACTCTGGCATCCGGCCATCGGCGCCCTCGGGCTCGGGGTCATCGGCTTCTTCATCCCGCGGGTCTTGGGAGTTGGCTACGACACGATTTCAGACATCCTCAACGATAATCTCGCTTTCAAGCTGCTTATCTTGATCGCGGTTTTCAAGGCCTTCGCTCTCGTAATCTCGCTCGGCTCGGGAACTTCGGGCGGATTGCTCGCGCCCATGTTCATGTCGAGCGCCGCACTCGGCGGGGCCTTCGCCGTCGTCGTGAATTTGATTTTTCCGGCCGCGCATCTCTCGCCGGGGGCCTACGCGCTCGTGGCGATGGCCGCCGTTTTCGGCGCCGCGTCTCGCGCTACTTTCACATTCATTGTTTTCGCATTCGAAATCACGCGCGACTACAACGCGATTCTCCCGCTGATGCTCGGCTGCGTGGTTGCGGACTTGATTGCGTTGCGGTATCTGCCGACCTCGATCATGACCGAAAAGCTCGCGCGCCGCGGCCTTCACGTTCCGGGTGAATATGAGGTTGGCGTGGTCAACATGGTCCGCGTCGGTGACGTAATGAGGACGGACGTCCAGTCGATTTCGGCGGAGATGACCGTTGCGGACCTTGCCGCGCGCATCGGCGCGAGCCGCGCTGCCGAAGGAGCCGTCTCGAACGGTCCGGCTCTGAATCTTACGGAAGGTCTTCCGATCGTCGCGCAGGGCGGTCGTCTCGCTGGAATCGTGACGCACGGCGATCTGCTTCGCGCACTTGAAAAGGATCCCCGAGGGCAGCTGACTGTTCTCGAGGCAGGTTCGGACTCGCCGATTGTCGCGTATCCGGATGAGCTGGTCGCCGACGCGCTACATCGCATGTTGCACAATAATGTCGGCCGGCTGCCGGTCGTCGACCGCGCGAATCCGCAGAAGATGGTTGGTTACTTGAACCGCTCGAGCATATTAGGCGCTTGGACCCGGCAGATGGAAGAAGAAGGTGTCCGCGAGCACGGCTGGCTCGCCGGCTGGCGCGGCGCGAACGCAACAAATTCAAGGTGACGGATGATTGCGCGCGACGATACTTGGCGAGGGATGTTTGTCTTACTCCGAACTCTAAACTTTCAACTCTGAACTTTCGCTCTCACTGAATCCTAAGCTTGTCGATGATGCGAACCACGTCCTTCGCCGAAACATCGTAGAGCGAGTGCTCGTCTTCCTGCCCGAGCCGCTCGCGCAGATACTCCGCGGCGATGTAGCTTGCCTCGCGGTCGCTCGGATTGCGTCCTGCGCGGTCGCGAAACGCGACGAATCCCGGATGCGCCAGCCCGAGCACCACGCCCTTGCCATCAACGAAGAACTTGCAGTCCATTGTGTCGCTGTGCCGCGTGGCGATGCCGTTCCAGCAATGCGAGAAGCGGCATTTGTAAACGTAATCCGTCACCTTCGACGGCACATCGAACGCGCCAATGAATTCGCTCATCGCGCCCGCATTCGGAATCGTCGCAACCGCCGCCGTTTTTGCCATGGTTTGCCTTATGTCTCGCTTATTTCCTTGCGCCTACCGCTGCCGGCTGCGTCGCGTGCTGGTAATTCTGAATCGCCGCCGCCACTCCCGCTCCAGCCGGCAGCCGGAATCCTTGATCGAGCACTGTTTTTTCCAGCGCCGCAAGGAAGATCAGCACGTTTGGCTTCTGGCAAGAATAGCCCATCAGCCCGACGCGCCAGATTTTGCCTTTCAGTGGTCCCAGGCCTCCCGCGATCTCGATGCTGAATTCATCGAGCAGTTGCTTGCGCACCTTGCCGTCTTCGAGCCCCGCGGGAATGTTGATCGCCGTCACGGTCACAAGCCTGTCCGCCGGATTCGAAACCAGCAGCTCGAGTCCCATCGCCTCGAGTCCTGCGATCAGCGCTTGCTGATTTTCCCGGTGCCGTTCCCAGCGCGCTTCGAGACCTTCCTCCAGCACGGCGCGCAGCGCCTCACGCATCGCGTAAATCAACGTAATCGGCGGAGTGTGATGGTACAGGCGATCCTTGCCCCAGTAGTTCATCGCCGTCGTCAAATCGAAATACCAGCTTCGCACCGGCTCTTTGCGCGCGTGCATCACTTCTTCGGCGCGCGGACCGACGGTGATCGGCGCCATTCCCGGCGGCGCGCTGATCGCCTTTTGCGAGCCGCTGAAGCAGATGTCGATCCGCTGCGCGTCCACGTCCAGCGGCACTCCTGCGAGGCTCGCAACCGCATCCACCACCAGCAGCGCGCCGAGTTCGTCCGCCACTTTGCGGTAGTCCTCGATCCGCTGCACGACGCCGGACGAAGTCTCGCCGTGCGTCAATCCCACGAACTTGATTTTTCGGCCTTTCCCCGCGCGGAGCACATCCGCCGGATCGACCGTGCGCCCGTACGGCGCCTCGACGCGAATCACCTTGGCGGGAACGCGCTCGGCGATAATCGCCATGCGCTCGGAAAACGCTCCGTTCACGCAGACGATGCATTCATCGCCCGCATCGAGCGGGTTCATCACCGCCGCTTCGATCCCGCCCGAGCCCGAAGCCGACAGTGGAAACGTGATCCGGTTCTGCGTCTGAAAAACGCGGCGCATGAGGACCTGCACGTCGTCCATCATTCTCGTGAACCACGGATCCATGTGGCCCACGATCGGAGCCGCCATCGCACGATACACGCGCGGGTCCACGCACGACGGACCGGGCGTCAACATCAAGCGTTCCGGCGGCAAAAGTTCGCCAATCATTTCTTGCTCGGGGACTTTCATCTTCGTTCTTCCTCTTCTTCGTCGCGAACGTTCGCTTGTTTCGCAAAATGACTGAAGACGTTCCGCGACAGGCAACATCCATCGAGAAAGGCCGTAAGTCTTCCTCTGTCAGATATCTAGTCTCCCTAAATCGTGCTGCCCGGGTCAACCTCCAAAATGGATCTCCTCGGCCTCCCCGGGCACTGAATCCTTCCAGCCGGGTCCATTTCCGAGTGCGTCCCTGTCGAGGGGGTTAGCGGTTTCGCAACTGTGCCCGAGTCGCATTGAGAAGCTCTCAACGCGTGTGCTAGATTGAAAAACGGACCCCAATGTCGATGGCTGACGGAAAAACTGTCGCTGCACCGAAGCCCAAAATCACGCGCGTCGAGGTGTATTGGCATACCGTAAAATATCGCACCGTCGTCCTCCTCGTCCTGTGCATTATCGCGATTATCGGTGCGTCCGTCTATCTCGTTTTCCCGCAGTTCTCCGAAAAAACATTGGAGCGGTTCACGAATACATTCGCTCCGAGCGACAATCCCGCCGCGAACGCGGCCAGCCGCCAGGCGCGTTTTGTGAATCTCGACGGCAAGGTGCAGATTAAGAAAGTTAACTCCCTCCAGTGGGTCAACGCCGATTATCAGATCACTCTCGACAAGGGCGATGAGATCGAGACCGGCCCCGATGGCGTTGCCCGCGTCTCTTTTGCCGATGGTACCGAGTACACGGTCAAGGGCGATACGTTCGTCACCGTCGAGGAAAACACGGTGGCGCAGGACCACGCTACCCAGGTCGCCGTTCATCTGAATACGGGCCAGGTGGACCTCAACACCGGCACTTGGCAAATTCCAGGCTCGAAAGCGGAAGTTTCCTTCGAGGATGCTGTCGCCGAGGCGCAGGCCAATAGCCGCTTGAACGTGAGCAGCGATCCCGCCACAAACGAACAGGTAGTCACGGTTGATTCCGGAAGCGCCCAGCTGAATCGCGGCAGCGAACACGTGGATATCGGCCAGTACGAGCGCGCGACTTTCACAGGCACCGCCGGCTCCATTACGAAGTCTCAGGTGCTCGCTCCTCCCGACCTGACGCAGCCTCTCAACCTGCAGCCGATCATCGTGGCCGATCCGAAGCATGATCCCGTTCATTTCGCCTGGAATCCTTCGGCGACCGCCAAGGAGTATGATCTACAGACCAGCACGACAACGAGTTTCAGTCACATCGTGATGGAGCAGAAGACGATTGCAACCTCCGTCGATCTCTCCGGCTTCGAGCCGGGCGACTACTTCTGGCGGGTTCGCGCCATCGACGATAAAGGCAACGTCAGCGATCCAAGCGATTCGTACAAATTCACACTGGTAGCGCAGGGTAAGGAACAGGAGATGCCGCTCGACGTCGATGGCACCCAGCTTCAAGGCAACGTCGTCGAGGTGATCGGACGCACCGAGCCCGGCGCCGCCTTGATCATCAACGGCGAAGAAGTCGCGGATATTCAGCCGGACGGGCGCTTCCGGTATTTCACTCCGCCGATGGCGCGAGGCAGCCACACGATCGTGATCACCGGACAGGACCGGCGGGGCGGCACGGCGATCAAGCGCGTCGACGTCGTGATTCCGTAAACGCATTCGCCCGCATTGGAAGACCGGCGCAAGCCGGGCGCTGCCGCAGCGGCGCAGCATCGGGCTCTGGGGGAGAAGGAATTGACAAAGAACGGTTACAACATGCGGTCGGTCTTCAGCCTGTTCTCCTCTGACCTGGCTATCGACCTGGGCACCGCGAATACCCTCGTATTTGCCCGCGGCAAAGGCATCGTCGTCAACGAGCCTTCCATCGTCGCCATCAATAAAAACAATTCCGAAGTCGTCGCAGTCGGCCGTGAAGCGAAGGAAATGCTCGGCCGCACTCCCGGCAACGTGGTGGCCATCAAGCCCATGAAAGACGGCGTGATCGCCGATTTCAAGGTCACCGAGAAGATGCTTACGTATTTCATCCAGAAGGCGCATAACCGCCGCGTCCTGGTGCACCCGCGCATCGTCATCGGCGTCCCGAGCGAGATCACGCCCGTCGAAAAGCGCGCCGTGCAGGACTCGGCCTATCGCGCCCGCGCGAGCGAGGTCTATCTTGTCGAACAAGCCATGGCCGCCGCCATCGGCGCCGGGCTGCCCATCGAAGAGCCTTCCGGAAACATGGTCGTCGATATCGGCGGCGGCACCACCGATATCGCGGTCATCTCGATGAGCGGCATCGTCTATTCGCGCTCCGTCCGCGTCGCCGGCAATGAAATGGACGAATCCGTCATGCACTACCTCAAGCGCAAGTACAACCTGCTGGTCGGCGAGCGCACCGCCGAACAGATCAAGATGGAAATCGGCTCGGCCTATCCCTTGGAAAAACCCCTTACGCTCGAAGTAAAAGGGCGCAACTTGATCGAGGGCGTGCCGCGCACCGTCACCATCGACGACAGCGAAATTCGCGAGGCGCTTTCCGAGAATATCTCGACGATCGTCAACGCGATCCGCGTCGCTCTCGAGCGAACGCCGCCCGAGCTTTCCGCCGACATTAGCGACCGCGGCATCGTCCTCACGGGAGGCGGAGCGCTCATCAAGAATCTCGACAAGCGCATTCGCGAGGAAACAGGCTTGCCCGTTTCGATCGCCGACGATCCGCTCGCTTCGGTCGTGCTGGGCACGGGGAAAATGCTCAGCGATTTCCGGTTATTGCGCCTGGTTTCGATCGACTAGCTTCCGGATAACAGATATTGCATCGCGTCGCACAAATAGAGCTGTCATCCCGAGCGGAGTCCCGCGCGCTTTTGCCTCCCCCGCGGTTTTTGCGGGCGCGGGACGCAGTTCGAGGGATCTGCTCTTGTTTTTCTCTTCGGCTTTGGCTGGACGGCATTCGAATGTCGGGTTTTTAAAATGCTCAACGTCTACTCTCGTCATCGTTCGCTCGCGCTGCTCGTCGGCGTCGTTTTCGCGCAGGTCTTGCTGCTGGCCTTTCAGATCAAGCGCGATCGGGACGTGCCTCTCATTCGCCTTTGGGCCGCGGACCTCGTAACTCCAGTCGGGCGCGTCGGCACGTGGACATCGTCCAAAATCCGGGGCGTCTGGACAGGCTATATCGATCTTCACGGCGCGCGTGCGGATAATAAGCGCCTGCAGGCCGAAGTCGACCAGTTGCGGCTGCGCAATTTCGAATTGGAAGCCGGCGCCAGAGAAGCTCAGCGCTTGCAAAATCTGCTCGATTTTCGCGAGGCTCGTCCCGAGGTTCCCATGCTCGCCGCTCAGGTGATCGGAGCCAGTGCTGACCCTACGTCTCATACGCTCTTCATCAATCGCGGCTCGCGCGACCATCTCCGCCGCGATATGCCGGTCATCACGCCGGAAGGCATCGTGGGCAAAATCGTCGAAGTTTTCTCGAATGACACGGCGCAGGTGCTCCTCATCGACGACCGCGATAGCGGCGTCGGCGTCCTCTTCGCCGATACGCGCACCCACGGCGTCGTGCAAGGCACGGGCGACCCGTTACCCGTGATGGATTTCGTTACGAACGAGGAAAAAGTGCACCCCGGCGAAGTCATCCTTACGTCCGGCGAAGATCGCATTTTCCCAAAGGGGCTGCCGGTCGGTGTCGTCAAAGACGCGTCTAACTCGACTCCATTTCAGATCATTCACGTCCAGCCGGCTGTCCACTTGGACCGCCTTGAGGACGTTCTCGTCCTGCTCTCGCGCCAGGATGTCGTCCTGAAGTCTTCTGAGCTACCCCTCGATCCAAACGCTCAGAGTACTGCGCCGGCTGCCGCGCCCGCTCCTGCATCATCCGAATCGCAATCTCCCGCCGCCTCCGAAAAGTCCAATCCTGCGCAGCGGCCAACCGAGCCTGCCGCCAAGCCGCCCGCTTCATCCCCGGAGCCGCGATAAAATGGCCTCGATGCTCAGCGCCGGAATCCGCTCCGACTCGAATATCGAGGTCCACAAGTATTACGGCGGCACGGTCATCATCACCGCGTTTCTGGCGCTCGTGCTCCAGGCGTTCCTTCACAAGTATGGCCGCTGGTCCGAGCTCATCGATCTACCACTGCTCGTGACCGTTTATTTCGGCGTCAGCCGCCGCAACACCTCCACCGGCCTGCTTCTCGGCACGGCGATCGGCATTCTCCAGGACGCTTTGAGCTTCGATAATCCGATCGGTTTGTATGGAATCGCGAAGACCTTGGTGGGTTACGTCTCGTCCTCGATCGGAGGCCGCGTCGATACGGAGCATCCAGTCAGTCGCTTCGGCCTCGTCTTTCTGCTATTTCATTTCCATCAGATGGTTTTTGCGATCACGCAGCGTGTCCTGCTGAATCATTCGGCGCCCTTTTTCACGCTGCGCCTGCTGCTCGATTCTGCCGTTACCTCCGCCGTCGGCGTCGGCCTCTTCGCCCTTCTCGACCGTCTCCGCCGCCCCGCCTAGAACGCCCGCCACTTACGCTCACAGCGCCGCCACCGCCTCCGGTCGTCATTCTGAGCGAAGCGAAGAATCTCTCTTCTCGCCGCCCTCAGGTCCGCGTAAATGCGCGGTGAACGCCTCAGCTGTGCCAGTCGGCTCGTGGAAAATTCAGGCTACGATTTCCTTTCGTTGACCAAAAGGACATGCCCCGGTTGCGACCGTCCGTGCACGGTGATAGCTTTTAAGGTCAACCGATTCGCATTCGGATGGCAGGGCGCACTTGGGGCCGCATACGGCCCGCCGCGTTGGAGTTTCGTTGGCACCATGGGGCATTAGCGATCAGAAGATTCCGCAGGGCAGGCTCGCCCTGTTTTCCTACCTGTCCGTCGTTATGGTAGCTGTGCTTCTGGTCGGCTTCTGGAAATTGCAGGTCGTCCGTTCCGACCATTTCGCCGACCTGGCCGAGAAGAACCGCATCCGCTACATTCCGATCATCGCCCCCCGCGGCGCGATGCTCGACCGCGAAGGCCGCGTTCTTGCTGATAGCTATCCTTCGTTCAGCATCCTCTTGCTGCGCGACGATCCGAAGCAGGTCGCGAAGAATCTTCCGCGCATCGAAGAGGGCCTGGGCGTCTCGGCCGACGACTTGCGGCAGCAGCTCGAGGAGGCCAAGTCCGAGCCGAAGTTCCAGCCCGTCGTCATCAAGCCTGCCGCTTCCGATGCGGACATCGCTTTCGTCGAGTCGCATCGCATCGATCTCCCCATGCTCGAGTTGATGATGGTCCAGCGCCGCCGCTATCCACATGGCGAGATGCTCGCGAATACGATCGGCTACGTCGGTGAAGTCTCGCCCCAGGATCTCGCCAGCAATCCGGACAAATACCGCCCCGGCGACATCGTTGGCAAGGCCGGCCTCGAAAAAGAATACAACGAGCAGATCGTGGGCGCGGATGGCATGCGCCGCGCCGTCGTCAACAGCGTCGGCAAAATGGTTCGCAGTCTCGACGACGTCGAGGCTACTCCCGGCAAGCCCATTCAGCTGACCATCGACTACGACCTGCAATCCGTCGCGGAAGCTGATTTCGCCAATAAGGAAGGCGCCCTCATCGCCATGGATGCCCGCACGGGCGCGGTTCTCGCCATCGTGAGTCGCCCCACCTTCGATCCGAACGACTTCGCCGTTCGCATTCCCTCGAAGGAGTGGGCCGAACTCAATTCCGACCCCAGGACGCCTCTCCTGAATCGTGCCATTCAGGCGCAACTCGCTCCCGGCTCCGTCTTCAAAGTCGTCATGGCCACTGCGATGCTCGAATCCAAGGCCATCCCCGCGAATTACACCGTCAATTGTCCGGGCTCAGCTGTTTTCTACGGCCGCACGTTCCACTGCGATCACGCTCACGGCTTGGTCGATCTTCACAAAGGCATCGTCGCATCCTGCGACGTCTACTTTTATAACGTCGGCAAGCTGCTGGGGATCGACCGGATTTCGCACTATGCAATGGGTCTCGGCCTCGGCCGGCGCACCGGAATTGATTTGCCCGGCGAGGAGCCCGGCCTTGTTCCGTCCGAGGATTGGGTCGAGCGTGTCGACCATCACAAGTGGTATCCGGGTTCCACGATTTCGGTGTCGATTGGGCAGGGAGCCGTGATGGCGACTCCCATTCAACTGGCTCGCATGATCGCGGCTGTGGCCAGCGGCGGCACGCTGATCCACCCGCATCTCCTGAAAGACGCGGCGTTACCCCCGCCCGAGGTTTTCCCTCTTTCGAATGACACCGTCCAGCAAGTCACCGACGGTCTGTGGGGAGTCGTCAACGAACCGGACGGCACCACTTCCGGACTCGTCAAGCTGCAAAACATCGACTTCTCCGGTAAGACCGGCACCGCTCAAGTCGAAAGCTTCGACCTGCAAAACAAGCTAGGGAAGAAATTGAAGGAGAACGGCTGGTTTGTCGGGATCGCTCCCCGTCGCAACCCGGAAATCGTCGTAGCAGCTCTGGTTCAGGCCGGCGGTTGGGGTAGCACGTCGGCGGCGCCGATTGTCCGTGACGTCGTCAAAGCCTATTACGACAAGAAGGCCGGCCGCTTCCAGATGCCGGCCCCGCAAACCATTGGAACTTCGTCCGCTTCCACGATGCCGGCCGCTGCGGCCGGGCCCGCGAAATCCGCGTCTTTCGTCTCTTCCGTTGGAGCGGAGCGCTAATGAAAGACCGTCCCAGCGTCAACGATTTTGACTGGCCCCTCATGGCCATCGCGGCCGCTATCTGCACCATAGGCTTTCTCGAGATCTATTCCTCCACGCACGCTAGCGCCATGGCCGGAATGCAGTGGAGACAGCTGATTTGGATCGGGATCGGGATCGCCGGGATGTTCATTATCTCTCGGATCGACTATCACGCCCTGCTGGACCAGGCGCCCATTCTCTACATGGTAGGAATTGCCGGCTTGCTCGTCGTCCTGGTACTTGGTTACTCGCGCTTGGGCGCCAAACGATGGATTTCCATCGGCGGTGAGAATTTACAAGTGTCAGAACTCATGAAGTTGATTATAATCATCGTGCTGGCGCGCTACTTTACGGAAGTGCGCACAGACCGGCTCACGCTTCGGGATTTGGCGAAGGTTGCCGCGTTGACCTTGGTTCCCGTGGCCTTGATTTTGAAGCAGCCCGATTTGGGAACCGCGATGGTGCTGGTTCCTGTGGCCGTCGTTGGTTGCTTTCTCGCCGGCATCGAATGGAAACATTTGTTGATCGGCGCAGTTGTGGTGGCCCTGCTGGTTCCGGTTGCTTGGAACATGCGCCGTCATTTGAAGCCTTACCAGCAGCAGCGCATCCAGACGTTCCTGCACCCGGAAGAAGATCAGCGCGGTGCGGGCTATCAGATTTTGCAGTCGGAGATCGCCGTCGGCTCAGGTGGCTTTTGGGGAAAAGGGTTCGGCAAGGGCAGTCAGAATCAGTTGGGCTTCGTGCCGGTCCGGTATTCGGACTTCATTCTGGCCGCGCTCGCCGAGGAGCAAGGTTTCATAGGAGTTTGCGTCGTTCTGCTTCTGTATCTGGGTTTGATTCTGCGCTTGGTCGACAACGCGCAGAAAGCGAAAGACAAGGCCGGCATGTACGTCGTGATGGGAGTGACGGCCATTCTGGGTTTCCACGTCTTGGTCAACGCTTCGATGGTGATCGGCGATATGCCGGTCACCGGCATCCCGTTGCCGCTGATGAGCTATGGTGGTTCGGCGACGGCTTTTGTGTTTTTGGCTTTGGGTCTGGTGATGAACGTCCGCATGCGGCGCTTCGTCAACTAGCCCCGCTCCGATTTGTTGGAATAGGTATCGAAAGCATAGGTAGCGGCGCTAGTCGCCGCACGCAGTGCCCCGCGTCCCGGCCCTTCGGGACCCGGGAATTCAGCTTCGTTCGAAGGATGCATCGAGTGGGGAAAGTCCATCCGAAAAATTTGGGTTCTTTCCTGGGCGGCCCGTCGTGGCTCGTCGAAGGCGCAGCCTTCCCCCATGCCGGCTCTGGCGCACGCGAAATTTTCCTGCGCCGCCGCACTCGCATGCTCCATGAGGAGTTTCTAAATGTCGAAGGAAATGGTTATCTCCGCGAACCCGCACGAGACGCGAGTCGCGATTCTCGAAGAAGGACAGCTTTGTGAATATTACGTCGAGCGTGAAAAGGAATTCGCTCTAGTCGGAAGCATCTACAAGGGCCGTGTGACGCGCGTGCTGCCAGGCATGCAGTCGGCCTTTGTCGAAATCGGCCTCGATAGCGACGCTTTCCTTTACGTTACCGACTTCCTCGAAGGCATCGAAGAGTTCGACGAGCACGTCGCCACGACCGCCGAGGAAAAGATTCAAAAAATGGAGGAGCAGGGCGGCCAGGTTTTCCCCGCTAGTGCGGCGGCGCCTGCGCTCGAGCCCGCCGATGTTGAGGCAGCCCCGGCTCCATTCGCCGCGCCAGCGGAAGAGTTCGCATCCGACCGCGCGATTCCGTCGGTCCCCGTCGCGCCCGCACCTCCGCCGCCGGTGCTCAACACCTCTTCTCCCGATCGTCCTCAATTCGAAAGTCGCTCGCCCCGCCCGGATCGCGGCGGTCGCGATTTCGGCCGGCGCGGTGGACGCCGCGGCGGTCGCTTCGGCCGGCGCGATAATAGAGGTGGACGCGGTGGCAGTGGTGGCGGTGATCGCCGCTACGGCCGAGAGCTCCCGCCGTCAAAATACGCTTCGCCTCGTCCGTATGAAGACCAATCGAACGAGCAGGCCCCGCCGTCGGACTACGTTCCCATCATTCTTCCCGGAGAATCTCTCGCGAAATACAAGGAGAAGCCGCCCTCGGCAGCGCCTCCTGCTTCCGTCGAAGAAAATGTTTCGACAGCGGAAACGCAAGTCGCCGCACCGGAAGCATCGGCCGCGATTCAAGAGCCGCCTGCTCCAAGTTTCTCCGAACCAGTTGTTGAAGCACCCCGGCCGCCGCGCCCCGAATATCGTCCTTCGAGTTCCGGTCTCGAGCCGCTTCCCGGCGAGTCGCTTTCGAAGTGGAAGCACGTGGAACCGGCGCCCGCGCCAATCGCGGAAGTAGTTGCCGCGCCAGAAGCGTCCGAAGTGATTGAAGAAATTGGGTTGAGCCCCGAAGAACGGAACGAAAGGGAACGCGAGTTCGAGTCTCAAGAAAGAATGTACGGAGCAGCCACCGGATTCACCGAAACCTCCGCCGAAATCGAAGCCGCGCATGAGGCTGCCCCAGACTTGACCGACGAAGAAGCTGCCGCTCTCGCTGAGCACGTTGCCGACGCCCAGAGCGACGAAATCGAGCGCGCTGCCGAAAATCGGGTTTTCGCTTCACCTGAAGAAATCGCCGCAGCGGAAGCCGCTGACGCCGAAGATGCCGAGGCTGCCGCCGAGGAAGAGCACGCGCTCGAGGAAGAAGAAGAGGTCGCCGAAACGGAAGGCATGATCGCCCCGCCGGAAAACGGCGGCGAAACCGAAATCGGCGAGCATCCGGAAGACATGGCGGCGGAAGAAACGCTCGCGGCCAATTCCGAATCGGTAGCCGGCGAAAACATTTCATCCGCAGCCGCCGAAGGATCGGCGCCGCAAGGCCAGCCCTGGAAGGCAAGCGTGCGCAGCAACGATTTCCGCGCCCGCATGCAGCATCCGGGACGCCGCGGCGGGCGCGACCGTGACCGCGGCCGGGGGCGCCGCGACGATCGCGGCCGCCGTCCGCATCCGGGCCACCGCCCGCAGTCGCGCCGCCCGCAACTCATCGCCGACATGCTGAAGCAGGGCCAGGAAATCATCGTCCAGATCGCGAAAGAGCCGCTCGGCAAAAAGGGCGCGCGCATCACCAGCCACATCGCGCTTCCCGGCCGCTACCTCGTCTACATGCCCACGCTCGATCATACGGGCGTCTCGCGCAAAATCGCTTCTGCCGAGGAACGTTCGCGCTTGCGCCATCTCGTCAACGATGCAAAAGGCACAGCGGGCGGCGGCTTCATCGTTCGCACGGCAGCAGCAAGCGCCGCTCCCGAAGAAGTTCGCGCTGACGTCGAGTTCCTCACGCGCACATGGTCCGAAATCAAGACGCGCTCCGAGCAGCGCAAGGCCCCTTCGCTTCTGCACCGCGATCTGAATCTGGTCGAGCGCATGCTCCGCGACCACATCAGCTCGGATTACGGCGCGATCTGGGTCGACTCCGAAGAGGAGTACACCAAAATCATCGAGTTCATGAGCCGCTTCCAGCCGGGTCTCGTGAACCGCGTGAAGCTTTACACCAAGGAAAATCCGGTCTTCGAGGAATTCGGCATCCAGCAGGAAATCGACAAGGGCCTGCGTCCGAAGGTGTGGCTCAAGTCGGGCGGCTACATCGTCATCAACCACACCGAAGCGCTCGTCGCGATCGACGTCAACACCGGCAAATTCGTCGGCAAGGGCTCGAATCGCCTCGAAGACACGATCGTCCGCACCAACCTTGAAGCGGTGAAGGAAATCGTCCGCCAGATGCGCCTGCGCGATCTCGGCGGCATCATCATCATCGACTTCATCGACATGGAAGAGCGCCGCAATCGCGAAAAGGTGATGGCCGCGCTCGAAGAAGCGTTGCGGGCCGACCGCGCGCCGTCGAAGATGCTGCGCTTCAACGAATTCGGCCTCATTGCCATCACGCGCAAGCGCACCAAGCAGGCGCTCGAACGCACTCTCTGCCAGCCGTGCCCCTATTGCACCGGCTCCGGCATGGTGAAATCCATCCCCACGCTCACCTACGAAATCCAGACCGAAGCGCGCAAGATGGCGCCCGAAATGTCGTCGGGCAGCATTACCTTGCGCGTCCACCCCGAAATCGGCAAAGCCCTGAAGACGCGCGAATCCTCGCTCGTCGAAGAGCTCGAGCGCTGGACCAAAAAGAGCGTCATCATCCAGGCCGACCCCACTCTGCATTGGGAGCAGTACGACATCTACTGACGATCCGACCAGGATCGTCACACTGAGGAGGGCGTCCTGGTGTTTTGCCCTCCGAATGTGTTTCCGCGTCTGAAAACACGCTGCCGTGTGAAGGGGCGACCGAAGCAATCCTAGCGGTATCTAACGGGATACAGCCGTTCGCCCTTGCGCACGAAGGGATTGCGGAACGGTTCGCCTTGCGCCTTCGCGTGCTCTATGGCCAGTACGGTCATGAGTTGAATGTTCGATTCAAGCTGATTAGCAGATTCGTCGAAGATGCGGCGCGGTCGACCCTTGTGCGTCGCTTCCACGCCCCTGATTGATGCAAGCCTTTTCGCGGCATTGCGAAGCGCCGCGCTAGCTCCCGCCGCAAAATCCGTGTCGCAATTCATCGCTGCCTCCTCTCGCGGCCATTATAAGTCATTTAGCATTTCCTGTCCTTTCGAGCCGCATGAATCGTGCGGCATTTCATGGTCGCGCAAGTATATAATCTGTTGAAACCACGATGGCTAAGAAATGGAAGAAGAACAGATGGAAAAATAAGCAGGTTCAGATAGTGAAGGTAATCAAGCCCTATTGCTTCCTGTCGTATTCAAGCAAGGAACCGCACATTAAAACTCTGATTCCGTGCGTCTGGCTTGCATTCGCGCCCCACTACGATCTCAAGCTTACTCCTACGGGCTTGGCGTCCGGCGCTGGACAGCTTAAGCAGATCATGAACCTTGCTGAAGGCTGCGCGTTCGCGGTCGTGGCCTTAGATGGGCTGCGTCCAAACGTGGTGTTCGAGTACGGACTGTTGGAAGCCCTTCATCGGCCTGTGATTCTTCTGAAGGAAAAGGATGCGACCGTTGACGTCCGGAGTTATTTTTCAGACGCTGCTTCGCTAGGGGTCCAATCCCCAAAGCTTCAAATGGATAGCCACTTTTCCAACGTCAAAGATTTGACCTATACCGAATGGGACCGCGAAAAGCCTGACGAACTCGTGAAAATTCTTTGGCAAGAATACCGTAAGAAGGAAGATAAGATTGATCCGTTTGTTGCGATTGAAGACGCGCATCTATGGTCTACATAAAGACAGATAAACCGTTCGTCTATGGCGATTTCACGTACGGACCGATGCGCAGTCTCCCCGCGCCGCCAGGCGGGCAGCCTTTTGCGATCCAGATTCTGCGCGAATACTCTGCCAATGAGTTTATCGGGAAACTGTATATGCGTGGTGCGAGCGGGAATTGGGTACCAGCGGCAAGTTACGCATTGTCGAACCTGAAGTGGTACCAATACTACCAGAAGAATCCGCGACATCTCGCGTTTGAGATGGAAGGCTCAGGCCGCTGGAAAGTTCAGCATTTTAGGGACGAGAGCGACGAAACCGGGCCATACCTTGCCGTGGCATTGAAGTACGCGGATTGAGACGCCGTGACCGAACGTCACTCAGCTAGTCTACCACAGAGGCGGTGCGTCTTCGCTCGCGCGTGGTAGACGGGTGGATCTAAGCACGAAAGGGAGGAGAAAACGACGGCGGTAGGGCACACTGAGCAAAAACAAAACAGAAAAGCAAAAGGGAAAAGCAAAAAAAGAAAAGCAAGAACGCAAAAGCAGATCCCTCACGCCATCCGCAAGAGGCGCGGATGGGATTCGGGATGACAGTGCTTGGGTTGTGGCATTGGGAGCAGTACGACAATCTACTAGCTACACGCGAAAATCGCCTATCGGGCGTAGGGGGAAAACCTGCGCCCCAATGGCGTAAGGATTCTCAGGGGTACATTTCGGCAAACGTTGGACCAGCGATGAAGTGCCTGTATCCGGTGAGTTCGATGTACCTGTCCGGTCCCTTGCCCTTCGTCTTTATCAGGAGCGGATGGACCCACTCCAGAGTTTTCTTTATGGCTGCCAAACGACCATAGAGGTCACGGTCTTTAGGTAGTGGCGCTCTATCACCTCTTTGCATTAGCTTTTCCATTTCTCGGCAAACTCTCTTGTACTCTTGTCTGATTCTGCGTGCATAGGCCATCGTGACGGCCTCCTGCGTGATGATACATCACAGGTTCGGCGCCGCGTTGAGTGCCGGGTTATGTCGAAGGCACCTGAGCAAGGAAAAGATTTGTGGGGACTCTTACGTAGTAATGTCGGTATGCCCGGGCCGCTCCAGTAGTTTTTCACGGCCGCACGGGCAAGGGACGAAAAGCAAAAAGCAAAAAGCAGATCCCTCACACCATCCGCAAAAGGCCCGGATGGGATTCGGGATGACAGCGCCTGGGTGGGGGGTCTCTGTAGTGGGTGTCGGACGATGATTGCGAGGGGAGTGCGTTATGCCAGCGCTGGATTGCTCGCAGTGCCCCGCGGCGGAAAGCGTGCCGGGAAGAGTAAGCGGCGCGTGGGTCTTCCGCGGCACGCGCATGCCGGTCGCCACCGTCTTCGAGAACCTCGAAGCAGGCGCTAGCGTTGAAGACGTCAAAAAGCAAAAGCAGATCCCTCACGCCATCCGCGCAAGGCGCGGATGGGATTCCCTTCGCGAGCTCAGGGCAGGCGGGATGACAGCGCTTGGATGGCGGAGCAGGTGACAAGCGTCTTGGATTTCGCGGCGCGCAGCCTCGAGGTTCCCGCCCAGCGCTAGATGCTGATTCTTTTCGACCACGGCGCGCCCGGGCCGCTCCAGTTGTTCCTCGCGGGCACACTGTCAGGCAAAGAACGAAAAGCAAAAGCAGATCCCTCACACCATCCGCAAAAGGCGCGGATGGGATTCGGGATGACAGTGCTTGTGAATGGCGCAGATGCTAGGGTGGCAGCAGGAAGCGAGAAGCGCGGCAGCAGGGAAATCGAAGAGCGGGACAGCGGCAAGAGGCAAGAGTGAAAGGCAGATCCCTCACGCCATCCGCAAAAGGCGCGGCTGGCATTCCCTTCGCGAGCTCAGGGCAAGCGGGATGACAGCTCTTAGGTTGAGGGCATCGGTAGTAGGTGCGGGATGTGTGCCGGCAGCATTGAGCGAAACGTCGTTACGGCTCTATAGTCCCACAATCATTTGTAGGCAACTGTTTCCGCGGCGGGACCGCGGCCGCGACGAGAGGCCGCGTCGCCTTCTTCGCGGAGCCGCTACACAGCGCGCTGTCATCCCGAACCCAGCCGCGTCTTTTGCGGATGGCGTGAGGGATCTGCTTTTTCCTCACCGTTAGTTGCCTGCGACGCCTCAGATTTGGAGCGCGATGTGTAGTCTTTCGCGGGCACGACTGCGGCGAGGTCTTCCCACGTCGGATTCTCCTGCTCGATCAGGCGAATCTTTTTCTGGCGCCGCCACGCCTTGATTTCCTTCTCGCGGGCAATCGCATTGCGGATGTCGCGGAAGACTTCAAAATGCACGAGGCGGAAAATGCGGTATCGCGAGGTGAATCCGGGTATGAGGTTTTGGCGATGCTCAAGGAGCCTTCGTTGGAGATGGCCCGTCACGCCGGTGTAGAGGTTTCGCGAGCGGCTGGCGAGAATGTAGACGTAGTAGCGCTTGTCCATCGCAGTGCTCAAAAGACGGGTGGATTTAAGCACAAAACAGAGGAGAAAACGACGCTCGTAGAACACACTGAACAAAAGCAAAACAGAAAAGCAAAACAGCAGATCCCTCACGCCATCCGCAAGAGGCGCGGATGGGATTCCCTTCGCGAGCTCAGGGCAAGCGGTATGACAGCGTTCGGGTGGACGGCTTCGGTAGTGGACGCGAGGCGTCCGGGACCGCAGTCGGGAATTTCCCGTTTTGGGCACCAGTCCGGCTGTAAAGGCTACTTCACTCCGAAGCTTCTAATATTTCACGACTGGTGGCAATTTCGGTCACAAAATGGCGTAAAATGGCTGCTTTCGGGGGCTTATCTCGCCTTAAAAGGGGCTTACATGGCGGAACCTCTAAACGACAAGAAGATACTTGCGCTGGCGACCTATGCCAGCCTGGCGCGGGCGGTCCATTCGCTGGACGACCTGCTGGAGCGGCAATGCGACACTTTCGGGCTAACCTCAAGCCAATTCAGGGTGTTAGAGCGCCTGCTGCTCTACGGTCCCGCCGCCACCGGGGAGCTTGCCTCAAGCGTGATGTTCGGCGACAGCACCATCAGCGTGGTCACCCGGAATCTGGAGAGCGCCGGACTGGTGGTTCGCCGAGCCGACAAGACCGACCGGCGCAAGGCGATCGTCCATCTGACGCCCGATGGAAAGAAGATGGTCGAGAAGATTTTGCCGAAGCGCGGGAAGGTCCTTCGAGCCAAGATGTGTGTGCTGGGGAAGCGCGAGCAGGAGGATTTGGACCGCATGTGCCGGAAGCTGGCGGAGGGCGACGCGGTAAAGTTCGCTTTGGAGATGACGATGGACGATGAGGACGACGTGGACTAAGAGGAAAGAGGGTACTCAACAAAGGTCATCCGCGCGAGTTCCTTCTTAATCCGGTTGCGTTCAACAGAGTCCTGGGATTGGGAGAGGCGGTCGGCAAGTGCGAAGAAACGCACCTTTTCGGCCTCCTTTGATTGGAGGCCAGCTTCGATCAGATCCACAAGCACCAGGTTGTCGGTCGTCCTGCGCGTCCTGGCGGTCACGCGTGCGTGTTCCGCGAGACGAGGAGGCAACGAGACGCTTTTGCGAACCGATTTTCTATTTGTAGCCATAGACACTACACTACACCACTGTGCACGAGTGTTGGCGCTCGGCAGGGTGATGTTCTGCTCAGTTTGTGCTGGCGGCTTCGGTGATTCAATTCACCGAGTGCTTCGGATTCGTGGTCGCCAATTCCTCGTCGATGATTTTCTCGAAAGCTTCGGCGGGCTGCGCGCCGTTGAGGAAGGTCCCGTTGATGAAGAATCCGGGCGTAGCGACAATGCCGGCTCGTGTCCCCAGCTGAAGGTCCTCCTCGATCTGTGGTTTGTAACGGCCGCTGCTTAGGCAGCTATCGAACTGCTTGTCGTCCAGCTTCAGCGCGCTCGCGTCCGACATCAAATCATCCCGGCTCCGCTTGTCGGGATTGGCGAAGAGTAGATCGTGGTACTCCCAAAATTTTCCCTGCTCACCGGCACATCGAGCGGCTTCGGCAGCCATCTGGGCCTGAGGGTGTAATTGCCTGAGCGGAAAATCGCGATAGCTCAGTTTCACCTTTCCAGGGTATTTCGTCAGTAGCTCGTCGAGCGTGGGCTCCGCCTGCCGACAGTACGGGCAACTGAAATCGGCGAACTCGACGATGGTGACCGGCGCTTTAGGATCCCCCCGGAGTCGCGCGGGATCGTAGCTCATTTCGACCTTCGGCGGCCGCAGAAGGACTACAAGCTCCCCGTCATTGACAGCCTGCTCCATGAGCCCCTGCAAGTAAAGTGCCCGCGCTTTTTGGATGGCCTGATCTTTTAATCCCTGCCGGATCTTGTCTTTGACTTCGTCAAAGGGCTGATTGATTTGGCCCTGATGGGCCTGGTAATAGGCGCTCACTTCGTCGTCGGTTGGATCCGCAACCTTGGAATCCACTTCCGATTTGGCGAGGTCGTCGACGCTGACGCCTTTCTTCTTCGCTTCGGCCTCCACCAGCTTCTGATTTAGCACTTCCTGAAGCGCCCGGCGCCTCACTCCGAACACTTGCTGCATCATTCTCTGCAGTTGGGTCTGCTCGCTAGCGGGAAGCTGGTCTTCATAAATGGGCTGCCCGTCAAAGATTGCGTAGGCCTCCGGGGAGTTCGATGAGGGCGTGGAATGCGAAGAAGTCGCATCTTGAGCAGCGGCGAAGGGAGAAAAAAGCACAGCCGCAAAGCATCCCAGGAGCAAAGGGCGAAGCCAGACCCTGCCTGAGCTTCGATGGAAGCACTGCATTGCGGGGAGAGCCTGCACCGATTCTTCAAGATTCCAGGAATTCATGTCAAAGCACCTCAACTGTGCGTTTTTCATGGAGTAACTCTAAACAGAGCGTACATTCCACCGTCGAAGTGATCGTTCACGTGGCAGTGAAAGAGCCATGTTCCCGGATTATCCGGCAGCATATCCGCGACCATCATCGACATCGGTCCAAGGCTGAGCGTATCTGTCCGCATACTATTCACTAAGACCGTCTCGCCATGCCAGTGGGGGGCGTGAACGTCGTCCTCGTTGCTATTCGCCATCAGGTACCAGCGGACGCGCTCGCCCTTTTTCATCGTCAACAGCGGCATCGTGCCTCTGATAAAGCCGTTCATCGAATAGTATTCGAGCGTTTTTGCGAAATTCGGGTTGGTAATCGCGGTATTTGGGTACTTCTGATCGCGTACGATGTTCTGGCTGAAATACGCGCTGGCACTCTCTTCGAAAACGGCGAAGGCCACCACAAATTCGCGATCCACGTCTTTCGGCGTGCCGTCCGGTTTCGTGGAGCCCTTTCGAGAAACGATGATCGGGCCAAGCAGGCCCGTATTCATGTCCCTGGACTCGTCAAAGTGCGAGTGATACATCCAGAGAATCGAGCTTGGATCCCCCGGGCCCGGGCCGGCGCGTTTGGGAACAGTCCACGTGTAAGTGAAAACTTCGCCCGGCTGGACGGCATCGCCTTTCTTCGTCGAATCCGGAGCCAGGGCCGGTCCTTCGCTGTAGTATGCGCCTTCCGAGTCTTTGTCGTAAGCCAAGCCATGAGGATGCATGCTGCAGATAAATCCGAGGTTATTCTTGAACACGACTTTGACGACATCCCCGACCTCGGCGCGGATCAGCGGACCCAGTATTCCCAGATGCTCCCATTCCGGGGAGCGCGGCTTCAGAGTTGTGAAGGTGGCGTCGGTGTATTCGCGATAGACCGCCTTGAGGTAAGTGCTTGATACGGCGGTTGGCACATGAGTCAGCTCGTTCTCTCCGCCTAGAACGTATATGGGTGCGCTCGGCAGGTAATTCCACCGCACTTTGTCCGCGGCGATGTAATAGGTGTGAACCTTGGGCCGGGAGTCTGTCTCCGACGACACTCGCGCCGAGGGTTCTGCCGCCGCTAATATAAGCTTGGCGCCGCACTTGGGCGCCGCCATATCCTTCTGCGAACTATTCGCTCCGGGTGCGAAGACAGCCACCAGCACCAGGCCCAGCCTTACAGAACGCCATGTCTTCAAACTTCTCTCCTGATGCGGAAATTGGGCGGCTCATCCGACAATCATCTGAGCCGGTTCTCGTGCGCGACGGAAGCCGGTGGATTCAGCCAAGCTAGCACAATCGAGATTCGCCCAGCGAGAAAACTGCTGCGCCTGTTTCCTGTTCTACGTCGAAGCTTTACCTCACTAAAGCAAAAGACGCGGCTGAGAGGGCTTTGTGGCTCTCTCAGCCGCGCTCAAGATTAAACGACGCCTACGCGAGTTGCCGCAGCCTACGGAACCTTCACGTACTGGACGCACGAAGCGGCGCTACCACTGACAATATGGCCGCCCGGTACCGTGCGAGGCAGCGCCAGAACGCACGCCAAGTCAACTACCCCCAGATAGCTCGGGTAGCCGAGCTCATAATCTGCAAAGACAGCATAGGACTTGTTGTTATTGGGACTCGTGTATGCAGTCACGGTGTGTGGATCGAATCCCGCGCTAAAGGAATATCCGTCTGGGGTGCTGGGCATGCTCCCGACGTAAGCGTAATCCGCAAGAGCGGGCGTACCGCTACCCGATGTCGAGGGAAGCTCCAATGCGGAGAAGGCGCTGCCCCCGAACTCGCCGGTAACCACTCCCAAATGCCCGGTGCCGGGCGCCACTGAGATTCCGCAAGTTCCGGCGCTGTAGCCGCTGTCCGCGAGATCAATGAAAGTCCCGGGTGCAGTCCAGCTACCCGGTGTGCCCGCTGTGAAGCTGGCCTGCGTCAGATCCGTTATGTAGATGTAGTCGGTGAATTCATCGGAGGCCAAGCCAATCCCGGTGGTGCAATCCTCAGCCGAGGAATCCAGCTCTCCTCCGATGCTGTTGCCGTACTCGGTGAAGGTATTGCCCGCTCCGATTTTCAGCAGATCGTAAATGCCGCCTTCACCGGCCGACAAGACTAGGCTACGGCTTGAATCGATTGAGATGTCTTCGGAGACAATATTGGCCAAAGGGAACGCCGCGTTAAAAGTGTTGCTCCCGAGGTTGAGGACTTGAACCCCAGTAGTGCCGAAATAGGGATAACTGGAACCACTGCCAGTAAGTCCCATGGCAATCACCGCGTAGTCATTCGCCGCATTAACGGCCACGCCGCAGTTCTCGCATTCGCCACCCGAGAATTCGTGATACGTGTTGCTCCCGCTCGTCAGCGTGCTGAAGGCGCCACCACTGCTGATGAGGTCCACATTGGTATTGTTCTCGGTGCATACCACCTCGCCGGTCACTGAATCCGACGCGCACGAATTCACCACCCCCGTGGTCGGAAAGTTTGCAGCCGTACCCGTACCCTCGATCGGAACTTCCTCAATGCCTGTCTCGCCACCTTCCCAGTAGCCGAAGGGAACAAATGCATTCACATTCGTGCCGGCAGTCACTGCGAGAGAACTCGTCGGAACGCAGGCGGCAAGCGTCGTGCTCGTCGCCGTAACGCTAAGTGTCGAGCAGCTGGGCGTGTTCAAAGTGTTGAATGCAGTCGATCCGGCAGTGCCCGCAACCGACACATCGTACGTTCCGGTCGCTAGCGACTTAGGGATTAGAAACCCAAAGCGACGAATCGGACCCTCGACGGCGACGGATGTCACCGGACCTGTCGCCACAGCGGTGCCCCCGCAAGTGGCGGCGAAGGTAACCGTGGCGCCCGTGATGGTGCCGGCCGGAAAACCAGAGCCAGTAAGGTACGACTGGTTCACGCCCGCTAGCCCCGATGGAGGGTTGGCGGCAGGCGTTAAAGTCTGCGCCTGAACCGCGGATTGGATCAACAGCGCGCACGCAACTACGAACATTGCGCGAAGGGCACCCTTGGCCGAAAAGAGCTTTCGCAGGTTCATCTGAACTCCTCCTCAAATTTTGACTCACGCAAGAAACTTTCCCCTCAGGGAAGAGCCAGTCGTGTCGAAATGCAGCGGCCCCCATGCCGCTGCTCTTCGAGGAACCGAGCCAACAACTACCCTCAGACATGGCGTTCGAGAATCAGGCCGCTGTCGCTGAGAAGCGCCCAGCTCCGCGAAAGCGCCTGCACCCAATCAGGAGACCGATCAGGCCGATGCCGAGGAGAGACCAAGTTCCCGGCTCCGGAGTTGCGACAACGCCGCTCGTCTCAACCGCGTAAATGAGTGCGGTGTCCTGACAGCCGTCGCCGGTAGAGCCATTGTCAAGTATCGGCGTCCCGCTGCCTGGATCGGTGAGGCCGCAACCTGGCGTAATCGTGACGAATGCGTCTCCGGTCGCATCGCTCATGGCGCCCGTGATTCCCGTGTCGCCCGGATCAAGCCCGGTCAGACCAGTCGTCGGGCTAATAGTTCCCGTTAGAGTTGCACTCACGACAGGGCTCGAAGACGACGAGAAGTCGCATGCCGCCGCAGTGCAGTCTTCGTCACCATCGGAATCCGTCGTGAAGTCGCTGGCCGGCAGAACTTCGCTCGTCCCGTTCTCGAAATCCACGGTCAAGCCAGTGACCGTAAACACCAAGGGGGTGCTTCCAGGACCGGTCACCGTATCAAAATTCGTGATGTCGAGCGTGGCTGACGTTCCCGAGATCGTGGCGTAGTCGTACGACAAATCCCCGACCAAAACTTCGTCGGCCGATGCCACTTTGCAAAGGCCAGCCATCGCAAATAGCACGAGAAGAAGTTGAGTCAAACGTCGCATCATGTACCGATCCTCCAATTGGGCTGTCTACTTTGGGCCTGGATACTGAGGTGTCACTTCTAGCCGACACTCCCCGCGATGGCTGAATTGAAAGGTCTCTACCTCCGCAAATCAACCCGCAAGGATATCGGTCTCAAGCAGGCAATCGGGAAGCCAAATTGCTAAGCGTGTCTCGCCCATGCCTGCCGCGCCAACAAGTATCCTTTTTTCTTTGCTATACCCAGGTATTACACTGAGATGCCCAAGATGAGGATCAACCCTCAGTATGCATAACATTGCACAAAAAAGCCGACTGGCGTTCGCAATACTCGAATCTGATGTCGGAGAGATCTTTGTCTGACTCGGCTGCGGGTGCCGATCACTTCCCAAATTGGGACACCAAGAAGGCCGTAACGAGGGTGACGAAACTCTGGGACTAGGGATGCCTGGCATACGAGGTTCAATCCCGGTCGAACCTTTGCTCACGAAACGGGTCGCCGTACATGTTGTATCCGTTCTCTTCCCAGAATCCGGGCGCGTCATGCTCCATGAATTCGATCCCGCGCACCCACTTCACGCTTTTCCATGCATAGAGGTGCGGCACCACCAGGCGCACAGGATAGCCGTGGTCGGCGTGCAGCGGCTCGCCATTGTGTTTCAGCGCGAAGAGCGAGGTCGGCCGCATCAGGTCTTCGAGCGGCACGTTCGACGTGAAATCCTCCTCGGCGTGGACCATCACGTATTTCGCCTCAGGCTTCAGCGCGGCAATCTTCGCAACCTCGCTAAACGCCACGCCTTCCCAGCGCACATCGAACCGGCTCCAGCGCGTCACGCAGTGCATGTCCGCCGTGACGCCGATCATCCGCAGGTGGCTGAATTCGTCCCACGTGAGCCGCACGGGCTTTTCGACCAGTCCGGTAATCTTGAAATTCCAGGTCTTCGGATCGAATCGCGGCACGCTGCCCACGTGCAGCACAGGCCACTTCAGCGTCGCCGACTGCCCGGGCGGCAGCCGCCCCGAGTCGCGCATCGCGCGTTCCAGCTGCTTCCGCTCCGTGAATTCGCCGAATATCATCGCGGATACCTCCGCCGTGCCGCCAACTGCTGAGGATTGTGCACGTGTGGTAGATGCTCTAAGAGGATGGTCCGACGCAGGCGAGTTAGCGGCGAGTCTGCGACATCTGTCGGTATTCGTCGCCGGCAGCGTCCGGCAACAGCACATACAGCGTGTAAACGCCGAGCGCAGTACCGAGCGGGACATGGAGGAGGTCCAGGAACGCCATCACCAGCGCAAATATTCGACCCCAGGGCTCCAGCTTCAGCAGGCCCCATCCCGCCACGAATCGAAGCGCGGCAAACACCAGGAAAACGACGCACAGGATGCTGAAGATCCCCGGCACAATCGCGAGCGCGATATTATCGGTTCCGTGCCAGCGCAGGGGCAAGGTCACGACGCCAGCAAGCACGGCCATCACGATAGCGGGAATCAGCAGCAGCGCGCCGTCGACGAACCACAAAATAGCCAGCAGGTGAATGTGCTCGGCGACCCGCATGCGTGCCGCGCTCGCCACGCGCGCCCCGGTCGTGCTCTTGCCGCAATTCCCGCAGATCGACTGCTCCGCAGCGATCGCCGAACCACAGTTATTGCAGAACATGCGCCCCTCCCTCGAAGCGGCAGCCTTGCTTGCGCACAGACTGAGCCGGCGCCCGCATAGCGCGGCGCACTACAGGATACGCAGCCGCGTAGGAAGAAGTTCCCCGCAGCCTGCGGCGGAAAGGGCGGTTCTAGCTGGTAGGCGCCTGAAAGTAATCGGGCAGGTCCTTCTTGGTGTCGCGCAGAATCTCGACCACGGCTCGCCGATCCGCCAGCGAAAGTTTGGCGTACTTCCCGGTCTGTTCTCGCCCCGACAATATGACCCACAGGCGAGCGTAGATCGCCGCCTTCAGGTCCGCCGGCAGCGCATCGAACGCCGGCGAATAGATCATGTAGCTGCACGGATACCGTATCAGCCGCTTCCGGAGATCGAACTGCCGCAGCGATCTCCCCTCGCTATCGCGCGGCCCTTCCGCCGAAAACATTTCCTCGAATCCCGATGTTCCCCGAATCCCGTCGGGCAGCGCCTTCTCGTCGACAAACAGCATCGCGTCCGCCACCGCGTTCGCCGCTTCGCGCAGCACGGCCTCGGTTGTGCCCAGCCGGTCTACCGGCGAGTCGGTCGTGCGGTCCTCGTACTCCGAATAGCGCACTTCCCACCCCGCGCGTGTGAAAAGATTCATCATGTGCATCTCGTGCTCGAAAACCATCAGCGCGACGATGTCGCTGTAGGGCGAAAGATACGCATCCGTATCAAATTTCCCCTTGAGTGATTCCAGATTCAGCGTCTGGTTGCTGGAAATGGATTCCGCCTTCGACGGGTCGGTCACGACTCCATTGCCCATGTGACGCATTGCGCCGGTCATGCCCGTAACGTACCATCCGCCCCACCGCTGCGCGAACGGGCTTCGATCGTCGGTGACGTGCCCGCCCAACTCTTCGAGCGGCATGCCGCTCGGCGCCGGAAACACGCTGCGCACCAGCATGCCGGGCACGCCCACCGCTGCCGTCGACTCGTGGCACGCCAGGCAAGTATCGTCGTGCCGCACGAATTGAGGCTGCGGCGCGGGCTTCTGGTCGAGCGTATAGAAGATCACGCCCTGCTCAGGGTCTTCCGCCGCCAATTCCACGATCGGCCCGCCGCGCACCCAGCCCACCGCGACCGAGTCATTGAAGTAAAGACTGCGCGGGTTGCTCGGCGAGATGCGGTACATCTGAAAGCTCGTCTTGGAGAAAACCACGAGTTGCGACTGGATCGGAATGTCAAGCGCCTCGAGCACTGGTCGCAGGTAACCCTGCTGATCGTCGAACTGCAAATGCACTTTGCCCTGCTGGATTTGCAAATTCAGCTGCGAGACCGCATCCGTCGTGGGCCGCGTCCCGTATTCGATTGGCGGGCTGTCGATATCGGGAGCGAACGCGTCTTTGTAATCGCCAAAGACGAAAGCAACCGAAAGCATCACGAGCCCAACGGTCAACGCGGCGCGGCGCACGACGAGCCCCTCTATTCTTCTTCGTCCTCGCCCATTTGCATGGTGAGATACCGCTCGTAGCCCAGTTCCTTGATCTGGTGCATTTGCGCTTCGAGCCAGTCCACGTGGTCCTCTTCGTCCTTCAGGAGCGTCACAAAGAGGTCGCGCGATCCGTTGTCCTTTTCCGCCACGGCCACCTGGATGGCCGCGTTGTAATCCCTGACGGCGCCGATCTCGAGGTCGAGATCGCTCTGCAGCATTTCCTGCACGTTTTTGCCGACGGTAAGTTCGAGCGGCTTCATGGTCGGCGAGCCATCGAGGAAGAGGATGCGTTCCATGAGCGCTTCGGCGTGCTTCATTTCCCCGATGGACTGTTTCTTGATGTATTCCGACAGCTTTTCGTAGCCCCAGTTTTCGCACATCTCCGCATGCAGAAAATATTGATTGATGGCCGTGAGTTCTTCGCGCAGCGCCTTATTGAGTTCTTCCAGGACCTTGGGCGAGCCTTTCATATCGGCGATCCTCCTGAGAAAAGGGGAGTGTAACGCAGTTGGCGCGACGCCTCCCGATTTTCTTGTTATGTTCCGCCCGCGGCGAATCATTCTTACTTCCACCTGCACTCTGCCGCATCAATCGGGCTATGTAACGCGAAGGGCGCCTCGAACGTCCTTGTAACGCAGAGGGATGGCTGTATTTCCAGTCGAGCTTTCGCAGGATGCCGGAACATCCGGCATCGGGGCTCCAACAAAATCGTCGTTCAATCGAAGGAGAGGATCGAATGAAGAGAAACAGCATTCTGCTTGCGGCACTTTGCTTTTTGGTTCTTTCAATGGCGCACATCGCTCGGGCCCAGGATGCCAACGTCGCCGGCGCGTGGGATCTCAGCGCCCCGGGTCGCGACGGCAACGTGATGACACAGACGCTCACGCTCCAGCAGGACGGCACCAAGCTCACGGGCACGCTCAAGGGCGCGCGCGGCGAAGCCCCCGTGACCGGCAGCGTTACCGGCAACAACATCGCCTTCTCCGTCACGCGCACCACTCCCAACGGCGACATGAAGATCGACTATACCGGCACGGTCGACGGAGCCTCGATGAAGGGCACTCTCTCCGTGATGGGCAACACCATCAACTGGACGGCCAAGAAATCAGCGGCACCTGCCGGAGGAGGAAACTAAGCCCGCCCCGTATTCTCGGTTCTTCGCCCGCGATCACTTCGTCAGAACTCGACCGGCCTGCGATTGAAATCGCCGCAGCCGCCGGAGTTCTGCCGATTCGCTTTTATTGCCGCCAGCCGATTTTGCTATGATGGCGGGTCTGGAAAAACCACAAATCACAACGAGGAGTGCTCCTTGTCAGCCCGAATCCTGAATGGCAACGCAATTCGAGACCAAATCTACGCCGAGCTGCAGGCCGAAATCGCCTCGCTCGCCGCGGCGGGAATCAAGCCGGGATTGGCCGCCGTGCGCGTTGGCGACGATCCCGCGTCGAGGCTTTACGTCAACAGCAAGATCGGGGCCTGCGAAAGGCTCGGTCTTGGCAGCTTTCACATCACGCCGCCCACTTCCACCACGACCGAAGAGCTGCTCGCCATCGTCAATGAATTGAACAATCGCGACGATGTCGACGGAATCCTCGTGCAGATGCCGCTTCCGAAGCAGATCGATTCCAAGCGGATTCTCGACGCTGTAATTCCCGAAAAGGATGTGGACGGTTTTCACCCGGTCAACGTGGGGCGCCTCGTCGCGGGCCGTCCCGGGCTGGTGGCGTGCACGCCGGCGGGCGTGATGGAAATTCTGAAGCGCAGCAACATTCCGATCGAGGGCGCAAACGCCGTGGTGATCGGCCGCAGTGACATCGTCGGCAAGCCGCAGGCGCTGCTCCTGCTCCATGCGAACGCCACCGTCACGATCTGCCACTCGAAGAGCAAGGACCTGCCGGGCATCGCGCGTCGCGCCGACATCATCGTGGCCGCGATCGGCAAAGCCGCGATGGTCACGCCCGATTACGTCCGGCCCGGCGCCACCGTGATCGACGTCGGCCAGATCGTGGTAAAGGACCCAGCCGAGGCCCAGCGCATTTTCGCGAAGTTTCCGGCGAAGCTCGAATCGTTTCGCACGAAGGGCTCGATTCTCGCGGGCGACGTTCATCCGGACGTCGTCGAAGTCGCAGGCGCGTACACGCCCGTGCCGGGCGGCGTGGGTCCGCTCACCATCGCCATGCTGATGAGCAACACAGTGAAAGCGGCTCGCATGCGCCGCGGTGCACGCGCACCCGCGGCAGTTTCTTCGCGTGCCTGATGCTGCGAATCGGGCTCACCGGCGGCATCGCATCGGGCAAATCGACGGTCGAGCGGATGCTGCGCGACCGCGATTACATGGTTTTCGACGCCGACGCCATCGCCCACGAACTCCTCGAGCCCGGCCAGGCCGCCTACGACGCGGTGGTCCGCGCATTCGGCGACGGCATTCTCGGCGCGGGCGGCGCGGTCGACCGCGGTAAGCTCGGCGCGATCGTTTTCGCCGATCCCGCCAAGCGCGCGGCCCTCAACGCGATCCTTCATCCCCGCATCCGAGATATCTCAGAGGACTGGTTCGCGAGGCTCGACGGTCCCGGCGGCCCGTCAATCGCCTTCGAAGACGCCGCGCTGATTCTGGAAGCGGGGCTGCGAAAATACTTCGATCGCGTGGTTGTCTGCTGGTGCCGCCCCGAGCAACAGGTCGAGCGATTGAAGGAACGCGGCCTATCGCTTGACCAGGCGGCCCGCCGCATCGCGGCGCAGATGCCGATCGATGAAAAGCGCCGGCTCGCCGACGACGTGATCGACTGCTCGGGCTCGCTCGAAGACACGAAACGCCAAGTCGAAGCTCTGCTGGCAAAGCTCGAGCAAGAGGCCGGCGCATCCGGTAAACGGAAATGACGACACCAGAAAATCGAAAACGGGCCCTGCGATTACTCGCCCTGGGTGCAATTATCGGCCTGGGCGCGTACTGGCTCGGCACGCACTACGGCCAGCGCACGCCGGGATCGGTGGTAGCGCTGCAAGCGCCCGGATCGACCGAAGCCCTCGACTCGATCGAGGAAAAAAATGTCAGCATCTACAAGCAGGCGTCGCCGGCCGTGGCGAACATCGTCACGCGCGCGGTCCAGTGCTGCGATTTCTTCTTCAACGCAGTCCCGGTCGAAGGCGCAGGTTCTGGCTTCGTCATCGATACCGACGGGCACATCCTGACGAACTACCACGTGGTCCATGGCGCGCAGACGATCGAGGTGATCCTCGGCGACCAATCGCACTACAAAGCGAAATATATCGGCGCCGACACGCGCAACGATATCGCCCTCATTCAAATCGATCCGGGCGGGCACAAGCTCGCCACGCTGAAGCTGGGCGATTCGCGAAATCTGCTCGTCGGGCAGCGCGTCCTCGCCATCGGAAATCCCTTCGGGTTCGAGAGCACGCTCACCACGGGCGTCGTCAGCTCGCTCGGCCGCACGGTGCAAACCGGCGACAACACCTTCATCGACGAGGCAATCCAGACCGACGCGGCAATCAATACGGGCAATTCAGGCGGTCCGCTACTCAATTCGCATGGAGAAGTGATCGGGATCAACAGCGCGATGTACTCGCCGTCAGGCACGGCCGTGGGAATCGGATTCGCCATTCCGATCAATACCGCGCGCCGCGTGGCCGAAGATCTGATCACCAAAGGACGCGTCAGCCACGCGACGCTTGGCGCCGAAGGCCGTGCCATCTGGCCGGGGCTTGCGGACGCTTTCGGTCTCAGCGTGAAGCAGGGAATCCTGATCGAGCGCGTCGAGCCGGGAGGGCCTGCGGCGCAAGCAGGACTGCGCGGCGGCGACCGCATTGTGCTCGCGGGCCTGCAGCAGCTGCGAATCGGCGGCGACATCGTCGTCGCGATCAGTGGCAAGCCCGTCACCAGCCAGACGGATTTGAATCTCCTGCTGAATCGCGAGTGGCCCGGCGACACCGTCACGCTGACGGTCGTCCGCAACGGGAAGAAAATCGACATCCGCGTAAAGCTCGGCGAAAGCTAAGAACCCGGCCTGCGTAGCGCCGGCGTCTCGCCGGCTCCGTTATGCTGCGGCGAAAGCCCGCGCGGTGACACTTCGGAGGGCAACACACCAAGGCGCCCTCCTCAGTGTGCCGATCCTCATCGGATCGTCACATTCCCTCGTAATTCGGCCCCCCGCCGCCTTCCGGCGGCACCCAATTGATAATCTGGTACGGATCGGCAATATCGCACGTCTTGCAGTGGACGCAATTCGCGGCGTTGATCTTCAATTTCGGCACGCCATTGTCGAGAGCCATCTCATAAACGGCCGCAGGGCAAAAATACTGGCAAGGATTCCCAAATTCGCGCACGCAACGGTCGCCGCAAATATTCGGATCGAGCACCACCAGGTGGCACGGCTGATCCTCATCGTGCCGCGTGCCGGAATGATAGACATCGGTGAGCCGATCGAACGTCAGCTTGCCGTCGCCCTTGAATCGCGTCGATTGATCGACCAGCGTGCGCTCGCCATTCAGCTTCGTATAGTCCTCGTAGCCGGGCTTCGCTCGCATCGGATCGATCAGCCCGCGCCCGCCGCTCACAAACTGAAACCCCGCTTGCACCAGCCCCTTCCACAGTCCGTCATGAAAGGCCTGGTGAAAATTGCGCACAGCCCAAAGCTCCTGCTTCAGCCAGCTGCGCTCGATTTTCTCCGGATATTGTTTCAACGCGTTCGCCGAGGTATCACCGGCGCACAGCGCTTCGTAGATCGTCTCAGCAGCCAGCATGCCGCTCTTGATCGCCGTGTGAATTCCCTTCAGCCGCTGCGAATTCAGCAGGCTCGCCGAATCGCCGATGATGAGCCCGCCATCCACGTAATTGCGCGGCTGCGAATACCACCCGCCGTAAGGAACGGTTTTCGCCCCGTAGCGAACCAGTTTGCCGCCCTCGAGAATCCGTTTCACAAACGGATGCGTCTTGAATCGCTGAAACGCTGCATGCGGATCAAACAACGGGTCGTGATATTCGAGCCCGACCACCATGCCGAGCGACACGCGATTGTCGCGCAGGCCGTAGATCCATCCACCGCCATAAATTTCAGAGCCAAGCGGCCAGCCGAGCGTGTGTGCCACGTAGCCGGTGTCGATGCGGCCGGGCTGTACATCCCACAATTCCTTGATACCGATGCCGTAGACCTGCGGATTCAATCCGTCGAGCTTGAAATGATTCACAAGCCCCTTGGTCAGCGAGCCGCGCGGCCCTTCGGCCAGCACGGTCACCTTCGCGCGAAGTTCGTACCCCGGAGTGAAGTTGTCTTTCGGCTTGCCGTTCTTGTCGACGCCTTTGTCCTCGGTGAGCACGCCCGCGATGCCGTTCGCTTCAAGAAGCAGTTCTTTGCCGGCAAATTGCGTGAAGAGATTCACGCCTTTTTTCTCGACGAGCCCCCCGAGCCACTTGACGAGCTTGTTCAGCGAGATCACGAAGTTACCGTGATTCCGCAGCGGCGGCGGCGTGATGGGCAGCTTGAAGGAACCGGTTTCGGTCAAATAGTAGACCGCGTCACCCGTGACGGGCGTATCGAGCGGCGCGGATTTTTCGAAGTCGGGAACGAGCTCGCGGAGCCCGCGCGGGTCCATAATCGCGCCCGAAAGCTGATGCGCGCCGATCTCGCGCGCCTTCTCGAGCACATAAATATTTTCAGCGGAGAGCGCCGGAGATTTCTTCGCGGCGGCGTGCTGCTCGATCAGATTCGCGAGGTGCAGGGCGCAAGAAAGCCCGCCGGGCCCGGCGCCGATGATCAACACATCCGCTTCGAGTTGTTCGCGCCCCACAGTCACGCCAGAATATTAGCAGAAGCGGCGGGATTCGCCACGCCGAGCGCGGTATCGATACCCAACCGTAGGGGCGGGTTTCAAACCCGCCCTTTCCGCTAGTGCCTCAGCGCCGGATCGGCCTGTGTGATGCTGCCGGGCTCGAGCTTCGTCTTGATCGTGATCTTTTGGTTGGGCAGCAGACTCACCTCGGTGTCGAACGTGCGGTAGCCCGGCAAATCGATTTTAATGTGATGCTTGCCCGGCTTCACCAGCATGGCGCGGCCGATGCCGCCGAATTCGTGCGCAGTTCCCGCGTACGCGCCGTCGACAAACACAGCGGCGCGGTCGGGCGAGACCTTGAGTTTGATTTCGGAAGTGACCTTCGAGTACTCGGCGCTGGGATCCTTCTCCATCGAGACATTCACCGCAGTCTCCTTGCCCGGCTCGATGGTGAGTTTTTCCGTGAAGTCTTTAAACCCCGCCTGGCGGACGGAAACGTCATGCTCGCCGGGCAAAAGAAATATCTCCTTATCGCCCTTGAGCTCGTCGACGTAACCCACGTATTGGCTGTCGATCCAGACGCCCGATTTCTTGTCGGCGTCGGTCTTCGCGACGAACTGCAGCCGCCCCATCACCTGATTTTGCGCGCGAGATACAGCCGGCAGGATCAGCAACGCCAGAAGTGTGCAAAGAAGTGCTTTCTTGGAAGCAGCGCGCATCGCAATCATCCCCCTTGGAATCGCCTGGGAACGATTCAGTTCACGAATCACATCGTAATACGCGAGAGGTGTTGTTAGACAGCAGTCGATTGGGGCGCGCTCCCCGCACGCGCCACACAAGCCGTGGGTGGAAGCGTGGGCCTTCAGGCCCGCGAAAAGCCCTGCAGCGGCTTTAGCCGCGGGCCTTATTCCGAACCGTCGCTATGAGGCTGGCCCGCTCCGAGTCCACGATCGGCGCTCGCCAGATTTACCCTTATTGCACCATGCGGGCAAGAGTTTGCTAGGGATGCGAAGCAACGTGATAGTTTTGAAGTGTTCGTCCTCAGAGGACACTTGACGGATACGCTCGCATCCATCGAAACGGGAAGCACTTCGGGCTCGGAGAAGCGCCGGAGTTCGCGCGTGCCGGCCGCGATCCCCATCACGGTCAGCGGCGTCGATGCCCTCGGCGAGGCATTTCGCGAACTCACCTCGACGCTGAGCGTCAGCTGCAACGGCTGCAAATACAAGTCGAAGAACTACGTGCAGCGCGATTCCCTGGTGACGATCGAGATCACGCATACGAATCCCCGGCTCATTCCCCGCGTCGTCCGGGGGCGGGCCAAGTGGGTGCAGCGGCCCAGGAATCTGCGCGAGCAATATGAAATCGGCCTCGAGTTCGTCGTCTCGGGAAATGTCTGGGGGCTTGCGTCTCCTCCTCCGGATTGGTTCCCGCATCCCGACGATGAAGTGCCGCCACACGAGGCAGTCGCCGAGGCAGCACAGGAGCTTGCCGCCGAAATTGCGGCGGCCGAGGGGACGGATTCCGCAACACTGCGTGAAGCGGCGGCGATCGAGGCGAAGCGGTACATTCCCCCGGTTGCCTTCGAAGAGATCGACATTTCGGGCGCCATCGGATTCACTCCCGAGGAAGAGCCATCGCCCGCGCCCGTGGATCTAAACGCACGCCTGCAAGAAACAATCGCGACGTCGCTCAAAACCATGGTCAACCGCATGGCGGAAGAGGCGGCGCAGCACATCGCGATGCGTATCGCGCGCGTGATCGACGAAGCGCGGGAAGCGTGCGGGATCGCGGCCGATGAGCTCGAAAAAGAGTTACGCGAAGCGCTGGACGACGCGCTGAGTCCGGAGCAGATGGAAGAGCTAACCGCATCAGCGGAAAAACAGAGCAGGAAGCGCGCGCGGAAGGCCGCCAAAAAGAAAGCCAGGCAGTCGCGCGACGCCGATACCGGCCGTTGATTATTCCTTCCTTCTGTTGCAATTGCGGTGCCAATGGAGATAAGGTTTGGGCGGAGTTGTAGTGTAACCGGGTGGTATTCGTGTTCGTCTCTACCTTGGGGGAATCTCCATGAAGGGAGATTGGAGCGTCCATGATTAATCGACGAAAGTTGTTGTCATTGATAGGAGCATCTCCTGCGCTTTTGGCTGCCGCGACGGCCGAAGCCAAGGAGAAAAAATCGAAAAGCAAAGACGGCAAAGCCTCGACCATAGAGCCAAAAATCGCGGCGTTGAATCCGCGAGGCATGCCGCCTCCGATCACGCTGATCCCGATGGCGCCGCGGCTCAGCACGCTCGACGGCAAAACGATCTTCCTCGTTTCCGATGGCTTCCCGGGCGCGGACCATTTTCTGGCGCAGGTGGCGAAGTGGTTCGCGACGAACATGCCGAGCGTGAAAACCGAGTACCGCCTCAAAGCCGGCGGCTTCGCGGACGACGATCCCAAGCTCAATGCGGAAGTGAAGGCGAATGGCCAGGCAGTCATCATGGCCATCGGCCATTGAAGCACGTGCACGCCAGCGACCGTCGGTCACTGCATAGAATACGAAAAGATGGGAATCCCCGCCGTTCCGATGGTGACGATCGCGTTTAAGGATCTCGCCAAAACCAACGCCGCAAAACGAGGCATGCCGCTCCAGCGAATCGTCTTCACCCCGCACCCGGTATGGGGCAAGACGGATGACGAGATGTACGCGTACCTGCAGGGCAACGACCCGGTGAGCGGCAAGCCGCTTATGAAGGAAGTGATTGACGGCCTGACGACACAGCCGACCGCGGATGAAATGAAATCCGGAACGTCGACGCCTCCCGTGGGCGCACCCACGTTCACGGACACTTCCGACAACCTGCAGCAATATTTCCTCGACAACGGCATGACGGACTTCATGCCGATCATCATGCCCACGCAGGAAAAAGTGGACGCGATGCTGAAGGGAACGAGCCACATGCCCGACGAAGTGGTCGGCAAGATGTCTCCGGCACAGGGCGCGTTTCCGCCGTGGTCGTACAACGTCCGGCAAGTGGCGATCAACGCAGTGATGGCGGGAGCGACTCCGGATTACTTCCCGACGCTTCTGGCGATCGCATCCACCGGCATCTCCGCGCTCTTCAGCTCCACAAACTCGCTGGTTTCCGCGGCGGTAATCAACGGGCCGATTCGCGACAAGCTGCAGATGAACTACGGAATCGGCGCGATGGGTCCATTTAACCAGGCGAACGCCGTGATCGGGCGCGCGTGGACGCTGATGTCGAAGAACCTCGACGGCGGCGGAATCGCGGGCGAGACCTACATGGGCTCGCAGGGCAACGTCATCAACTACAACAACCTGATCATTCCCGAGAACGAGAAGGACAGCCCCTGGACGCCGTTCCACGTGCAGAGGGGGTTCAAGCCCGAAGACAGCGTCATCAGCTTCTTCTTCGGGTTCCTGATCACCCAAGGGCAGGGCGGGCGCGGCCTCGGCGTCAAGCCGATTCCGCTGTATCACGAGGCGATCTCCTACAACGTGGGGCCGTTCGCTTCGATGTTCGGCGCGCTCGTGCTGGCCGATCCGCTGGTGGCCAATGGCCTGGTCGAATTGGGTTACAAAACCAAGGAAGACCTTGCCGACTGGCTGCAGAAGAACACGCTCGTCTCGGTGAAGGACGTCAAGTCGATGCTCTTCAGCATGCTGCCGCGAGGCCCGCAAGCAGCCAACCTGACGGACGACATGATGATCCCGAAGTGGCCGCGAGCCGATTCCTTCAACTTCGTGGCCGTCGGGGGACAGACCAACCCATACCACCAGCTCGCGAACATGAGCTACCGCGTAAGCGTGAACATCGATAAGTGGGTCTAAAGCGCGAGCGGAGAGATCCTCCGCTCAGGATGACGACCCTCGTCGGATCGTCGGTGGACGTAAGGCGCGAAAACCATTCTGCGGCCGGTGATGATTCTCCAGCCGCAGAATGAGCCTTTCCTCCTAGTTTCGTGCGTTCGGAGTCACCCCAAGACCCAGGTTCTCAACCGAAGCTGGGACATCCTCGGCCTTTCTATACTTCTGCGAGACGTGTCGCAGTGATATTCTCGCCGCGGCTGTTATGTCAATGGATGTCCACTTCTCAACCCGGGCCACCCGCCGCAACCGCCCTTCGCGGATTACCACGCCCCTCCTACGCACGGGTGCTTATGCGGGTGCTGTATTTTGGCTGGCCCTCGTCTACCTAGGCTGGGTGCTGATCTCCAGGCCCCCCACCGGCTGGCATTCATACCTCGTGGGGTGGACCGCGCTCGCCGGTGCCGGGCTCCTCATGGTCATCACCATGGGCTACTGGGTTAGATACCTCCGCTTTGTCCTCGGCGGACTGACGCTTGGCGCGCTTTTCGCGGCTGTGGACGGGCACCTCTTAAACCGGAGCGTGCCGTTCCCTCGCCTTGTGGCGGCCGAGCTGGCAGCCCTTTCCGCAGGCTGCGGGTTGATTTCCCACACGCTGACGACGCGCCAGCTCTCGATTTTTGATCGAGTGATGCTAGTCGGCTTCGTGGCCGCCGTCGTCAGCGGCCTCTTCAAGGGCCCTGAGGCGGCGGTGGTCGGACTCGCTTTCGGGTTTGCGTTCCTCCTTGCCGCATGGGCTCGTCATCGGCGGGTGAGCAGGCGGCGCACCCTTCGCCTCTGACACCGAGCCCGGTCTGCGGTGGGTAGCGGACCCTCCGTTTCGCATTTTCCTATCGCACTGTTCAAGCCGCGAAGGACCACTCACACCCGAGTTCGTTGAAGCCTCGTCTGACATCTCACCGGTTCTTTATCCCAGCAGGCGCAAGCCCAGCTGTTTTGCCGTCTTCCGCAAATCGACGTCCAGCGTGGCTAATGGCAAGTCGCGCCGAAGAGCCAATTCCAGATACATTGCGTCGTAGCAGGTCAAGCGATGCATGCGGCAGAGCGTCAGCAGATTCGTGAAGGCGCGACTCGGAGCTTCGTCGTCCCGCTCGATTCCGAGCTTGCCCAGATCCGCAATGAAGGCGTCGGATTGCGCGGGCGCGATACGCCCCTTGCGTTCGGCCAGCGCAAGGACGTTCGTAACTTCGATGAACCACCAAGCCGGCACGAGCGCCGTCTCGGTCCCCAGCCGCCTGAGCAAAGCCGCCGTTTTCGTGGTCGCCTCGTCGCCAAACAGCCACGCCATCGCGATCGAGCAATCCAGCACAAAGGCCGCGCTCATCGCCGCCCTTCGGCGATCAGATCCTTCACCTTCAATCCGCCGAGGGACAAGCTGGCGCCCAGCCTCTGAATTCGCGCGATGGCTGCCACGCGCTCTTCCGCGGTTGTTTCCTTCTTTACGGGCACGAGCTTGGCGACGGGCGACCCGTGTCTCGTGATGACGATCTCCTCGCCTGCCTCGACCTTTTCCAGCAATTTCGACAAGTGCGTTTTCGCTTGGTAGGCGCCGATCGTGTTCCTGGTTCGCCGCATGCATCACTCCTCATTATGAACTAGTCTAGGACTAGTCTAGTCGCAAGCGATGCCGGCGTCAACCGCCTCTGCGGTTAGGGTGGGCGGACGGCGCACCCTCCGCTCTTGATGGAAGATCTTCTGAAACCTAAAACCCCGTGCCGCCGTATCTATAGTCGGCACTTGCATCCGGTTCGATGATGGGATAAAGATACGCGGGGCTTTTTGCGGGGTATTCTGGGTGGCTACCCGGCAGAGAGCATTTGGGGAACAATCCGAGGGGGAATTTTCATGCGATTTTTGAACGGCAAAAAAGTGTGGCTTTTCGCGCTGGCGCTGCTGATGGCGGCGGGGCTTTCGGCTTCCACAGCCAAGGCGCAGGACACCAAGGCGCTGCTGGACGCGGGCAAGAACTCGGACGAGTGGCTGACGACCGGCCACGGTTACATGGACCAGCGCTACAGCGAACTCAAACAAATTGACGCGAGCAACGTGAGCAAGATCGGGCTCGCCTGGTATTACGACACGGATTCGGACCGCGGCACGGTTGAGAGCACGCCCCTGGTTTCCAACGGCGTGATGTACGCAACGCTGCCGTGGAGCGTCGTGGTGGCGCTCGATGCGGCCACCGGAAAGGAAAAGTGGCGCTGGGATCCCAAGATTCCGCACACGAATTTCCCCGTCGGCTCGGCGGGCAAGCCGGACAAGGTCCGGACCGGCCCGAGCGTCTGCTGCGGCCCGGCAAACCGGGGCGTCGCGATCTACGATGGCAAGGTATACGTCGGGACGCTCGATGACCATCTCGTCGCGCTCGATCAGCAAACCGGCAAAGTGGTGTGGTCGACGGAGATGATCAGCGACACACAGGACTACAGCATCACGGGCGCTCCGCGTATCGCGGACGGCAAGGTGATCGTGGGCAACGCGGGCGGCGAATACGGCGTTCGCGGGTTCGTGGCGGCGTATGACGCGGAAACGGGCAAAGAGCTTTGGCGCTTTTACACGGTCCCCGGCGATCCAACCAAGCCTTTCGAGAACAAGGCCATGGAAGCGGCTGCGCCTACGTGGGAAGGCGACTGGTGGAAGCTGGGCGGCGGCGGAAACGTGTGGGACGGAATCGCCTACGATCCCGAACTCCACGACATCTACATCGGAATCGGCCAGGGCGGACCCTGGGTGCAGGGCTTCCGCAGCCCGGTCGGCATGGAGAATTTGTACCTGTGCTCGATCGTCGCTCTGAATGCCGACACCGGCAAATTCGAGTGGTATTTCCAGACGACGCCCGCCGATGAGTGGGATTACGACGCCACGCAAGGATTCACGCTTGCCGACCTGAAGATCAATGGAAAGATGCGCAAGGTGATCATGCAGGCGCCGAAAAACGGCTACTTCTACGTGCTCGATCGCAAGACGGGACAATTCATCTCCGGCGCGCCCTACGTGCACGTGACGTGGTCCACCGGCCTCGATCCGAAGACGGGACGCCCGAACGAAGCTCCCGGCATGCGATATGAAGATGAGCCGAAGGACGTCTCGCCGGGCCCAGCGGGTGGCCACGCGTGGGAGGCGATGTCGTACAACCCGAAGACCGGGCTGATCTATCTGCCGGCGCTCGACAGCACCTTCCACTATGTTTCTACGAAGGTGTTCCGGCCGGAGCTCGGCGTGTACAACTGGGGAATCGTCCTCGGCCCGCCGGACCCGAAGCATCCGCTGCCGCCGAACCACGGATTCCTGACGGCGTGGGATCCAGTCACCGAAAAAGAAGTGTGGCGCGCCGATCTGATGAACGGCGCCGGCACGGTGACGACCGCGGGCAATCTCGTGTTCTGCGCCTCGGACAGCGGCGATTTCGTCGCGCTGAGCGCAGATAAAGGCGAAAAGCTGTGGTCGGCGAAGCTGATGAACGGGTTCGCGAATCCCGTCACGTACGAGGTGAACGGCAAGCAGTACGTTGCGGTCCTTTCGGGACGCGGCGGCAAGGCGCGCATTTACGCCTTCGCGCTCGATGCCAACATGCCGATTCCGCCGAAACCTTCCGGCGTCTCGGACATGCCATTCGGCCCACCGCCTCCTCCGGCGCCAGGCCCAGCGCCGGCGCCCGCACCGCAAGCGCCGACACACGAGAACCAACCGCAGCAGAATTAGGAGCAGTCGAGAGTCGACACTTAAGAGATGTCTTCCTTGGTCAGCGATTTGATGCCGTCGGGAATAAACTGGCCGAAGCCGCACAGGCGAATTTTGGTGAACGGAATGCCGACGCGGTTGGGGCCGTAGCGGTTCTGGATGCGGCCGAGAATCTTGCGCTCCAAAACGGTGGTGATGGCAAAAACCCCGGGAAACACCGACATGACGAACGCGATACAAATCAATGCCGACACGAACGGGCGCAACCCTTCCGGCAAAAAGCCAACCAGCCAGTGCAGGGCGGTCACAAAAATTTGATCAAGCTGGTCGAACATTTTTCTTTTCGTTCTTAAAATTTATTTCGCTGTCGGCGGCTGGGTTGTTGGAGCCGAAGCCGCAATCGGTGCCGTGGCAGCAGCTTTCG
>JBKQNJ010000019.1:0-23227 GCA_052146315.1 Candidatus Acidiferrales bacterium
TTCGTGACTGAAGGCGGGAGAACTGCTCCACTTTTCATTCACAGCGCTGCCTTGTCGCTCAGTCGTACATGCACAATTTTCCCTGATGCTGAAACATATCGAGGCCGATACGGCCTAAGTAGCGCGCCTGCCTTGGGCGTACGACACTCGACTCCAACAACTTCACCCGTTACTTCTAACTGCTGCTAACGCTTCCAACAAATCGGGGAATTTGCTTTTCGCTCAAAGCTAACCCCAACGATGAAAGGAGATAGGGTTTTGGCACGCTTCTGGCACAGATTTCCTCCTCGCGGAGGATCAGATATTCCTCGCCATCAATCGTGATGTCGTTACCGGTATATTTGCCGAATAGGATGCGATCCCCGGCCTCTACGTCGAGCGGAATTCGCCCGCCCTTCTCTTTGAACTTGCCGCTACCGGCCGCGATCACTTCACCTTCCTGAGGTTTCTCTTTGGCCGTATCGGGGATGATGATTCCACTCTTAGCGGTTTCCTTCTCTTCCAGTCTCCGCACCAACACGCTATCGTGCAGGGGGCAATTCTTCGAACGCGCGCGGCCGACGCCACGGCTTCCTGTCTTACACTGAATCGTACTGCTTCGGAGCCAACGAGCTAAGGGGACTCTTTCGACTCTTGCGTTCTCCGTATCGCGGGTAGCGAGTTGGTCTTTTGCTGTTTTCCCAGCCGTTTCAGCAGGCGGTCCCCCACTCGGAGTGCATTCGCGATGATCGTCAAGCTGGGATTGACGGCTGCAATCGACACGAAGAAGCTCGCGTCGACGACATAAAGATTATCCAGACCGTGGGTCTTCTAATTCAGATCGAGCGCCGACATCGTCGGATCGTGGCCTTCCGCCCATTGTTCTTGCCCCTCGCAAGGTATTCGTAAGGAAATGGACGGCCTCAGAACCGAGGAATGCGGCGAACGGTGATTGACTGATGGCCACACTGCTCGCGGGCTAAATTGTGTTCCAAACCGGACTGTATTGCTCGGCGCTTTATGTCAAGCTGGACGCATGACTAAGAAGAAGTTGAAGAAGGAATTCCCAAGAGTCACGCTCGCCAGCATCACAAAAGAAATGGCGCAGCCACGGTTCGCCGAATCCGCCAGGAAAGAAGAAGAAGCGAACCATCACGTCACGTGGTGGTATGCGTGGCGCTGTCTCCGCGACGTTGAGAAAGGCCAGATATAGGCGCTGAGCACCTAAGCAAGCGTGATCACGGGGATCAGATACTCGGCGATATTTTCGCTTCTTCGGCGGCCAACTCGTCTAGCGCTTTGGCGGCTGTCGTCAAGTCGTCGACGCCGAAGACCAGCAGGCCGAGCGGTGATTTTGGATCGGAGCCGCAGTAGGAATAGTCGATGTTGACCCGCTTTTCGCCCAACCGTGCTGCGGCGCGACCCAATGCTCCGGGACGTTGAGCCAGCCTTACCACGACAGCTTCCGTCTCTTCGAAGATCATTCGCAGGCTGCCGAGCACCGACTTCGCTTTAGCCATATCGTCGGCGATGAACCGGGCCACGCTCTCGCCCTCCTCGACGTATGATTGAAAAGCGAGGATGTTTACCCCGCGGTCCCCGAGAGCGGCGAAGCACTTCCCGAGAGCGCCGGGCTTGTCCTCAATCTTTACCGTAAACTCTTTGGACCTCGGCATGCGTACGGCCCCTTTCCAGCACAGCGAGCATCTGTGAGTGGTTGGGAATTTTATCTCAAGTGACTTTCGTTGTCTCGTTCGCGCTTTCACAAGCCATTCGATCGGACGCCGAACGATCTTCCCGGCAATCCGGCGCAAGGCGCTAGCAGGCAAGCGGAACTGCCCGTATAATCGACGCTCCAGAAACGCAATCTCAGTTCTCCGCAAACGAAAGGCGGCTGGGTGCCTCCCGAGACGACCGATTATGGACTTCGGAAGGGCGTCCTCTCGCCCATCGAGACTCTGGCGCAATCCGTTTCCACCATCTCGCCGACCGCAACCCCTGTCGCGACAATTCCCCTGGTTTGCGCGCTGGCGGGCAATGGGACGTGGCTGGCGTACGTGCTGGCAACGTGCGCAATCTTTCTCGTGGCGCTGTGCGTGAGCAAATTCGCGCGCTACTCGGCCTCGCCCGGCTCGCTGTACTCGTTCGCGGCGACGGCGCTGCCGCCGTCGCTCGGCGCGATCACCGCGTGGAGCCTGCTGCTCGCTTACATCGCGACGGGATCGTGCGTGATCGGCGGCTTCTATCACTACGCAAACATCCTGCTGCACGATGCGACTGGGCACGGCACTTCCACCGTGTTTCTGTCGCTGCTCGTAACGGGCGTATCGATGTGGATCGCCTGGCGCGACGTGAAAATTTCGGCGCGGCTGATGCTGTGGATCGAAATCGTCTCCGTATCGTCGATTCTGCTGGTGGTGGCGCTCGTCCTGGTGCGGCATGGATGGCACATCGACCGGGAGCAACTGGGACTGCACGGCATGACGGGCAGCGGGCTGCGGCTCGGCCTGGTGCTGGCGCTTTTCAGTTTTTGCGGCTTTGAAAGCGCCACAACGCTGGGCGCGGAAGCGCGCGATCCGCTGAAGACGATCCCGCGCGCGGTGATCCAGAGCGCGCTGATTTGCGGCGCGATCTTCACGGTCTGCGCCTACACGGAGGATCTCGGGCTGCGATTGGCGGGGCAAGATTTGGGCACCAGCACAGCGCCGATGCGCGTGGTGGCCGAGGTGGGCGGCGTGAGGATGCTTGGCGAAGTGATCGATATCGGCGCGCTGGTGAGCCTCCTCGCGTGCACGCTGGCCTGCATCACGGCGGCGGCGCGCGTCCTGCTGCTAATGTCGCATCACGGGCTTGCGCATGGATCGATGCGCACAACGCACGCGCGCAATGAAACGCCGAGCCGCGCAGTGATCGCCACGGGAATCGCGGCGGTGCTGCCGGTGGCGATCCTCGCGGCGCGCGGCGCGGACGGGCTCGACGTGTACGGCTGGTTGGGTTCGCTTGCGACATATGGCTTCATCGTGGTCTACGCGCTAGTGTGCTCGGTGCTGCCGCGGTACCTCCGGAAGCACAATGCGTTCCATCCGGGAGCGCAGGTGATTCCGTGGCTCGCGTTTGCCGCGATGCTTCTTGCGCTTGCCGGCAATCTCTACCCAGTGCAAAAAGGCCCGTACGGCAAGCTCCCGTACGTTTATCTCGCGTATTTGGCCGCGGGCCTCGTGTGGTTCTTCTGGAATCGGAAGAGCAAGGAAGCTGCCGTGGCTGAGAGTTCGGAATCATGACGAAACAGCGCTACGAACCGATCGATTCCGGGGTGACTCCGCGATTTGCAGGGCATTCCACGTTCATGCGGCTGCCCGTGGTGGAGGATCCGCGCGAGCTCGACATCGCGATCGTCGGCGTGCCGTGGGACGGCGGCACAACCAATCGCCCCGGACCGCGCCACGGCCCGCGGCAGGTGCGCGAAATGTCGAGCCTAATCAAGCGCGTGCATTCGGTGACGAAGATTTCGCCGTACGAGCTTGCCAGCGTGGCCGACGCGGGCGACGCGCCTGTGAATCCAATCGACCTCGATCGATCGCTCGAAAGCATTCGCGCATTTTTCGCGCGCATCGTGGACGCGCAGGCGATGCCGCTCGCGATCGGGGGCGATCATTTGAGTTCGTTGCCGATTCTGCGAGCTGTGGGGAAAAAACGGCCCGTAGGAATGATTCACTTCGACGCGCACTCGGATACGGTCGACACGTACTTTGGCGGACTGAAGTATACGCACGGCACGCCGTTTCGCCGGGCGATCGAAGAAGGGCTGCTCGATCCCAAGCGAACCGTGCAGATTGGGATTCGAGGGTCCACATACTCCGCCGATGAGCGCGACTGGCCGCTACAACAGGGCGTTCGCATTATCACGATCGAGGAGTTCGAAGAAATGGGCGTGGACGCCGTGATTCGCGAGGCGCGGCGCGTGGCCGGGGACGGGCCGACCTATATCAGCTTCGACATCGACGCGCTCGACCCTGTTTTTGCGCCCGGCACGGGGACGCCGGAATTTGCCGGGCTCACTGCGCGCGAAGTGCTGCGGCTGTTGCGCGGTTTGCGCGGTTTGAACCTTGTCGGGGCAGATGTGGTCGAGGTTTCGCCGCCGTTTGATCCTTCCGGCGCGACCGCGCTGGCTGCCGCGAATATCGCCTTCGAGATTTTGTGTTTGTTGGCTGAGGTTGTGGCGAAGCGAAAGAGCTGAGGGAAGGGATTCGCACTCGCGCGATCGAAGAGAGATCCTTCGCTTCGCTCCCTTCCTTCGTCAGGGCAAGCAGGATGACGGCTTGCCCTCCAGTCCCATGCGTTCGCGGACGAGGGCGATGAGATTCGAGCAAATTTCCTCGTAGAGGGCGCGGCCGCCGGCGGCGCTGGCGGGCGAGCTGCTTCCGAGCACGCCGCGATTCGAGAGCTTGGCCGAATCGATTGGGAACGAATAGACGCCCGCTCGCGGAGGCGTGGCGTTGTCGACGCGGGTGGCGCCCACCAGATCGCTTCGCAAGTGCAGCATCAAGGATGTTTCGCACGCGCTGGCGTGTTCCGCGTGCCATCCTGTAAAGCTGTCGCCGAAAAGTTTCTTGAGCAGCTCATCCGACACGAGACTCCACCAGCTGACGGCCACGACCCGCGCGCCTTCGAGCTGCCCCGCTTGCCGGGAAAGATCGAGCGCCTCGAAGATGAAGGCTTCGTTCTCGTAGTGGCCGTTGAGAATGACGATCGAGCGAAAGCCGGAGGAAACGTAGCCGGCGATGACGTCCTGCAGGTAGCTCGTGAGCACGCTGCCGCGGACGGAAATCGTCCCGGCAAAGTCGGGGCCGCCGCCGCTCTGCGGCAACGAACGCGCGCCATACGGAATCGCGGGCGCGACGATTCCCTTCACTGCCTCGGCGAGCGCTGACGCGATCCGCATGGGAATTTCCAGATCAACCGTCAGCGGCAGGTGCGGGCCGTGCTGCTCGACCGTGCCGACGGGCAGCACGAGGATGCTTTTGCCGCCTTCGGCGCGAACGTTTTCCGTGTGGAGTTTTTCGAAGCTGCTCATGGAATCGCAAGAGAATAGCACCCCGCTTGCGAAAAACACATCCGCGCGCGTTGGGCCCTTGGCATTTGACCGCGAGTGGATTTGATCGTCGAGCTAAACGCAGAGTTCACAGAGAGGGCACGGAGGACACAGAGACCCATCGAAGTTGTTTGCGTCACCTTGATCCGCTTCGTGTTCTCTGCACTCCACCATGCGCTGCGTGAATTTCACCGCTTCGGGCGACGGTTTTCCACAGCAGGTTGTGTTAGCGTACGACGCGAGGGGACCCATGGACATTGTGAAGGGCAATATGGGCTGGATCGAGGTGGTGGTCGGGCCGATGTTTTCGGGCAAGAGCGAGGAATTGATTCGGCGGCTGCGGCGCGCGGAGATTGCGCGGCAGCGCGTGCAGATTTTCAAGCCTGCTATCGACCAGCGGTATTCGGCGAATGGAATCGTCTCGCATTCGGGGCTCGAAATCGCGTCGGTACCGGTGGAGAATGCGGAACAACTGCTGCGCCAAGTGGAAGAATCCACGCACGTGGTCGGAATCGATGAGGCGCAGTTTCTCGGCGACCGGCTGGTCGATGTTTGCACCACGCTGGCCGATTCCGGCAAGCGCGTGATCGTTGCCGGGCTCGACACGGATTTCATGGGGCGGCCGTTCGAGCCGATGCCGCAGCTTCTGGTGGTGGCCGAGGAAATCACGAAGCTGCTGGCGATCTGCGTCCAGTGCGGGAATCCGGCGGTGCACACGCAGCGGCTGTTTCATTCGGATCAGCTGATTGTGGTCGGCGCGGGTGGAATGTATGAGGCGCGCTGCAGGAAGTGTTTTGATCCGTCGCTGCGGGCGGAAAAGGCGAAGGCGGCCGGGCAGGCCGTCTCCTAGGCGAGTTTGGTCCTCGGCTAAAGGAACTTGTCCGATTGTCCAGAGATGAGGGAAGCCGTTGTTTAGCTCAAGGCTTTCACCGCATCGAGAAAACTAGCGAAAACAGGCTTGTTCCCGCTCACGAAAGTCAGATAATCATTATCCGCGACGTAGGACTCAGGGCGAATCCGCGCGATTTGTTCCCAGAACAGAGTGACGAGATGTTTGTCTGCCCTCTCCGGCGGGTGCAAAGCGAAGCCATAGTTCACAAAAATGCTTAGATGTCCGTGCTCTTGTGGCACTTCAAAGATATTCTCTGCAAGATGGCTTGTGCCGAGATCTGTGGGAGTGTCGAAGATGTACCATTCGTCGAAGCCGTCATGCGGTACGTCTTGAGCATTCTCAATTTTGGGGCTGTATGCAATTTTCGCCCGACTCTGCCAACCAGCCGCGGTCTGCTCGTCGGTAGGTCTCAGATAGCCGCTATCGATAGAGGTGATTGCGACGTATTTCCCGAGCACGATTTCCGGGCACAATTGCAACAGGTCGAACTCTTCGTCCGTGACCAGCCACTCGTACGTACCATGCGAACCAACTGTAAACATCAGAGTGATTGTACGTTAGCCATATCGGGCAACGTCAACGGTCGAAATCAGCCACAAATGGTCAATTAAGCGATTGGCGTTGCCAGGTCAAATGGCGCGCTTGGCGAGTTGGGCGGCGATGTATTCGGCCTGGCGGATGGCGAGGGCGACGATCGTGAGCGTGGGATTTTCGGCGGCGCTTGAGGTGAACTGGCTGCCGTCGGAGACGAAGAGATTGGGGACGTCGTGGGCCTGGCCGAAGCGGTTGACGACGCCGTCGCGCGGCTTCTCGGACATGCGGTTGGTCCCCATATTGTGCGAGGCGGGAAACGGCGGCACGCGCACCGTGCGCTTCGCGCCGACCGACTTGTAGAGAGCTTCGGCCTGCGCGTAACCGTGATCGCGCAGGGTGAGATCGTTCGGGTGATCGTCCGAGTGGACGTTCGGGATCGGCATGCCGAACTTGTCCTTTTTATCCGCGTGCACCGTGATGCGGTTCGTTGCGCGCGCCAGGTCTTCCCCCAAAATCCAGAGGCCGGCGACATTCGCGTAGTCGTCGATTGCGGAGGCGCGCTCGCGTCCCCAGGCGCCGGGCGCGAGATTCAACGCGAAGCTCGGCAAGCCCTGCGCGAGCAATTCGAGATTGTAGCCGCCGACGAAGCCGCGCTTGGGATCGAGGCGCGCTTCGTCCATCACGATCGAGGATTGCGTGGTGCCACGGTAGAAATGCACGGGCTTGTCGAAGATCGCGAAGACCGCGCCGCTGGTGTGGCGCATGTAATTGCAGCCGACCTGCCCGGAGGAATTCGCGAGGCCGTGCGGAAATTTGCTCGAAGACGAATTGAGCAGCAGGCGCGGACTCTCGATGGAGTTTGCGGCCAGCGCGACGGCGCGCGCCTTCTGCCTCTGCATCGCGCCCGTGCGGTCCGCGCAGACGACGCCGCTAACTTTGCCGGATGCGTCGTGCTCGATGCGCAGCACCTGCGATTCGGAGCGGACTTCGCACTTTCCGGTGGCTTCGGCGAATGGGATTTCGGTGTAGAGCGTGGACCACTTCGCGCCAAACGTGCAGCCCTGAACGCAGAATCCCGCCTGCTGGCAACCGGCGCGGCCCGCGCGCGGCACGGAATTGATCGCCATCTTCGTGGCTTGATATTTCGTGTAGCCGAGTTTCTTCGCCCCGGCGACCAGCACCTTGCCGTTGTTGTTCGTCGGCAACGAAGGCATGCTGTGCGTGCCGCTGACGCCCATCTTGATTTCGGCGCGATCGTAATACGGCGCGAGCTCCTGCAAACCGATCGGCCAATCCATCAGATTCGCGCCCGCGATATCGCCGTAACGCGTGCGCGTCTTGAATTCGTGCTCCTGAAAGCGCAGCGCGCACCCGGCCCAGTGCACGGTGGTGCCGCCGACCAGCTTGCAGGTCCACACGGGAAGGTTGGGCGACGTTTTCGCAACGGACCAGTTGCCGGACGTGGTGCGCGGATCGAACCATGAGAAGAGACCGAACATGGCGATTTCGTCGTTCTTGAAATCGCCGATCTCGATGCGCTTCCCTGCCTCCAGGACGACGACAGGGACGCCCTTTTGCGCGAGTTCATTGGCGAGCGTGCCGCCGCCGGCGCCGGAGCCGATGATCACGACGACGCTCGAATCGTTTAGATCGAAAGTGGCGGGCATTTCAGTAGTCGAAGTTGCGACGCAAGCGCTTCATAGCCAGTCGAGATCGTTGAAGCCGCGATCGAGATATCCGCCGAGCGCGGAAGAGGGGCCCTGGTAGCCGAATTCCGCCCAGATGTCGGGCTGGTTGTAGAGCGGCGTGATCGTGTCGCCGTAGACTTTGGCGAAGAACGCGCCGCTCTCGATTTTCTTGATGGCGGCGACGCGGGCGCTCTCGTCGGCAACGTCCGCGTAGGGTTTGCCGCTGCTGGCGTTGGTTGAAGCATCGAGCTGGGCGATGCCATCTGCGAGCAGCTGCATGGTGGACGCATTGCTCGAAGCTTCGGCGACGAGTGGCGCAACTGCCTTTTCATAGGCCGCATCCGGAAGGCGATCGTGCGGGAAGAGATCGCGCGTGAATTTCAGCAACGCTCGAGACTGCTCGGCGCTGAGACCCGCGGAATCGGCAGCGCCCGCGGGCGGTGGATCGGCGAGGAGCGTCTTTCCGGCGACAGCGGCTGCTGCAATCGTCGCCGCGCCGCGCGCGAGAAAAACGCGCCGCGACAACTTCGTGGCCCAATCGAGCAGCTTCATCGCACTCCTCGCGCCGACGAACGCGCTTCGTTACGGCAGACTGAACACGAACACGGAACCGCCCGCCTCGGCTTCAACGTACTGCTTGCCATCGACCTCATACGCGATCGGATTCGCGCGCACGGAATTGCCAAGCTGAATATGCCAGAGCGGATCGCCGGTTTCGGCATTCAGCGCGAAGAGATTGCCGCCGGCGTCCGCGCCGAAGACGAGATTGCCCGCCGTGACAAGCGTGCCGGTCCAGCTGTCGCCGACCATTTTGAACTGCCACTTGCGTTCGCCGGTGGTCGCGTCGAGCGCGCGGATCGCGCTATAAGCGGCATCCCCGAGAACAACTTTCTGTCCACCGCCACCGCCGATATCGCGCGGATTATGCGGCTCGATCTCGGGATGGCCCTTGAAATAGTAGGCACCCTGCTCGCGCGTATCGACGTAAACGAGTCCCGTCAGCGGGCTGTAGGACGAGCTTGTCCAGTTGACCGACCCGGTGATGCTGGGATAGATCAGATTGCCCTTCGTGGTGGGCTCGATGTTCGGCAGCTCGATCGGGCGGCCGTTGGCGTCGAGTCCCTTGGCCCAGGTTTGCTTCGCGAAGGCCTTACCGGCGATGAATTTGCCGGTGTCGCGATCGAGAACGTAATAAAAGGCATTGCGATCGGCCTGCACAACGAGCTTGCGCATTGTTCCATCGATCTTGGCGTCGATCAGCATGGGGGGCTCGGCTGCGTCCCAATCGTGCGTTTCGTGCGGCGAGAATTGGAAATACCATTTCATCTTACCGGTGTCCGCATCGATCGCGAGCAGCGCGCAGGAATAGAGGTTGTCGCCCTTGCGCGCGTCACCATTCCAATCGGGAGCGGGGTTGCCGGTGCCCCAGAAGAGAGTGTTCGTCTCGGGATCGTAGGCTCCTGTGTTCCAGGTGGTGGCGCCGCCGTACTTGTAGCTGTCGCCTTCCCAGGTTTCGACGCCCGGCTCGCCGGTGGTCGGGATGGTGTAGAGCCTCCAGAGACGATGACCGTCTTTGGCGTCGTACGCGTCGATGTAGCCGCGAAGGCCGCCCTCGCCTCCGCCCATGCCGACGACGATTTTTCCGTCGATGGCGAGCGGAGCTTGCGTGATTGCGACAGCATCCGCGTTCTTTCCGATCTCGCTGGTCCACTTGACGGCGCCCGTTTTTGCGTCGAGCGCGACGAGGTACGCGTCGATTGTTGCAACGTAGACGGTGTCGCCCAGGATCGCGACGCCGCGGTTGGTCGGGAAAAGTCCGATCGTCAGCAGGTTTGGCGGCAGCGGCGCAGTCCATCGCCAAATCGGCTTGCCGGTGCGGACGTCGAGAGCCGTGACCGTGGTAGGCGGCTCGGTGACGTACATGACGCCGTCGGCAACGATCGGCGAAGATTCAAAAATGCCCTGACGCTTCAGCTGGTAGACCCACTGAATTTTCAGGTCCTTCACATTTTGCGTATCGACTTGCTTCAGTTCCGAAAAACGCTGCGAGGCGTAGTTGCCGCCGTAAGTGAGCCAATCCCCGGGATGGCTGGCGGAATGGAGAATCTCGTCGTAAGTGACGTCCTGCGCCCAGGATTTCGCGCGGCTGCCCAACACAAGGGCGAGCAAAGCGAAGCCACAGAGAATCCATCGCTGCCGTTTGGTTTTCATCGTTTTCATCGGGCGGCCCCCAGACTGGCAAGATATGCCACAAGATCGTTCAACTGCGTTTCGGTCAGCTTGTCCTTATAGCTCGGCATGAAGCTTTTGCTCGGCAAGACCTCGATTTTCGATGCGTCCAGTTTGTTGATGGAGTGGAGCTGGCCCTTGGCATCGCGCAACTGGAGCGTAAAAGAGTCTTCGTCGAGCCGCATGCCCTCGATCACTTTGCCGTCTTTCATCACGACACGATACATGGTGTAAGCAGGATAGTTCGCGCGTTCCTGAAGAGCAGGATCGCTTTGCGGCAGGGTCGCTCCTGGATCGAGCAGCGCGTCGTGGAGGAAGCCGACACTGCGCACGCCGCCGATCTGGCTGAGATCCGGCCCCGAGTCGCCGCCCTGCGATCCGATCATGTGGCAATTCGAGCAGCCGTTCGCGTCGTAGACTTCTTTGCCTTTCGCGGAATCGCCGGTCGCCGCTCCCCCACCGACCTCGCCGAAGCTGCTCACGTAATTCGCGAGCAGCCAGATTTTGTCTTCGCCGAGGCTCGAAAAGGCGGGCATTCCCGACCCGATCGCGCCGCCGGTGTAAATGACGCTGTAAATGCCCTCAGGGCCGAGATCCTTGCCAACCCCTCGAATATTGGGACCGTTCGCGCCGCTGCCGTCGATGCCGTGACATCCGGCGCAGGCGCCTTCGAACAGAGTCTTGCCTTCCTCCAGACTTTGCGGAGTCGGAGTTGGGTGTGGCGAGTGCGACGGTGGCGCCGCAGGCCCGATCTGCGCGGAGACGGGTGAAGTCCACGCAAGCATTGTGAGCGCGAACAGAGCAGCCCATAAGAATCTATGATGTATGGTCATTCCCCCTCCAATTGAACCCTGCTAGGTAATACGAGCGGACCGCGACTGTCAAGGTGTGTGGCCGTTCATTTTGCCTGCACGAGTTTTGACGGGGGAAAAAGCAAGAAGTTGCTGCAAACGAGCGGGATTCCCGTAGCCGCGCCTGCCAGCTTGCGCCATCAGGTAAGAAACGCTGAACTGATCGGAGTTTCCCATAGGCATCGAACGCGGGTTCAGTCCACGGGCTTTTTTAGTTGCGTTGAATCGCGTGCGAATTAGATACTGGGTCGCTCGAATTCGGGGAAGAAGGAACGTTGAAGGGAAGTTTCATACCTAAGCGTAATTATTCGCCATCGCGACTTCCCTCGCGGCGCCAGTTTCTTCCGAGCACACTTCTCGCGCCTTTGCGAGTGAGGAACTCTCATGGCTTACCAGTTGCGGCAAATTCTGTTGCCTTCCTTGATCGTGCTGGCGTCCTGTGCGGCTGCAACTCCTCTTTGGGCGGCTGAGCCTCCCGGGCCCATTCGCCTCGAAGTCGACGCGACGCGGGCCCCGCAGAAGATCCTGCATACCCACATGGAGATGCCGGTGAAACCCGGCCCGCTCGTCCTCTATTACCCCGAGTGGATTCCGGGCGAGCACATGCCGGACGGCCCGATCGTCGACGTCGCCGGGCTCAAGTTCGCCGGGAACGGGAAGGCGATTCCCTGGCGGCGCGACCTGCTGGATATGTTCGCGTTTCATCTTGATATTCCGGAGGGCGTGAGCACGCTCGACATGGACTTCGATTTCCTGCTTTCCGCGCCGATAAAGGGATATTCGGCGGGAGCGTCGGCCACGGCCTACCTCGACATGATCAGCTGGAACCAGCTCGTTCTCTACCCCCAGGGCTATGCGGTGCGGGATCTGACCTACGTGCCGAGCCTGCGTTTGCCGGCCGGATGGAAATTCGGCACGGCGCTGCCCGGCCCGAAAGAAGACGGCGACGTGATCGATTTCTCTCCGGTTTCGCTCAACACGCTGGTCGATTCGCCGGTGCTGGCCGGAGCGTATTTTCGCGCGATTCAGCTGACCCCGGGCGAGCATCCCTCGCACGAGATCGATATCGCCGCCGACAGCGCGGCCGAGCTTGCGATGACTCCGGAAACCGAGATGCACTTTCGCCGGCTGGTGGCGGAAACGGGCGCGCTTTTCGGCGTGCGGCACTACCGCGATTATCACTTTCTGGTGACGCTGAGCGACGACGTGGCGCATTTCGGCCTCGAGCATCATGAATCGAGCGACGATCGCCACGACGCGCGCAGCCTGATCGACGACGAGGAGCTCGTCACCTTTGCGGGCCTGCTGCCTCACGAATTCGTCCATTCGTGGAACGGCAAATATCGCCGCCCGGCGGACCTGGCCACTCCCGATTATCACCAGCCGATGAAGGACGATCTGCTGTGGGTCTACGAAGGCCTGACGGAATATCTCGGCCAGGTGCTCACGGCGCGCAGCGGCCTGTGGAACATGCAGCAGTCTCGCGAGGATCTCGCGCGCATCGCGACCGAGGTCGGCGCGAGTCCGGGTCGCGAGTGGCGCCCGCTGCAGGATACGGCCGATGACGCCTCTGTGCTGTACAACTCCGACGAGGGTTGGCGGAACTGGCGCCGCGGAACCGACTTTTACCAGGAGAGCGAGCTTCTCTGGCTCGATGTTGACGAGACGCTCCGCCGCCTGACGGATGACAAAAAGTCCATGAACGATTTCTGCCGCGTCTTTTACGGCGGGCCCGGCGGCGAACCGGCGCTGAAGACGTACACGTTCGACGACATCGTCGCGGCGCTCAACGAACTTGCGCCTTACGACTGGGCAGGCTTTCTCCGCACAAGGCTCGATTCGGTGGCGCCGGATACGCCCACCGAAGCGCTCCGCAATGGCGGCTGGAAGATCGTCTACAACGATACGCCGAACGAAATTGAGGAGGCGCGCGACGACGTCAGAAAGCGAGTGACGCTGACCTTTTCGGTTGGGCTGACGCTCGGCGAGGATGGCAACGTCGTCGATGTCATTTACGGCGGCCCGGCGTTCAAGGCGGGCATCGGCCCCGGCATGAAGATTACCGCGGTCGACGGGCAGCAATATTCGCCGGACACGCTGAAAGATGCGATCACTGACGCCGCGTCGAGCAGCGCTCCGATCCGGCTGATCGTGGCGAACGGCGCGGAGGTCGACGCGCGGCAGATCGATTATCACGGCGGCTTGCGATATCCGCATCTCGAGCGCGATTCGAGCCACCCGGATTACGTCGGTGAAATCTTCCACCGCCAAGCACAGTGACAAGGTGCAGTGACAAACGCCCAGTGACAAAAGTCCTTATGCATCGGTAGTTTCCCCATATTGACACTCCGCCGGTCTGAGTGAGATTGTGCGGGCCAAATCTAATTCCCTCGGAGGGCTCGGATGCAGCCATCGAGGAGACACTGTCTCTGTGCATCGGTCGCTCTGTCGTTGTGTCTGCTCGCTCCGCGAACGCATGCGGAAACTCTGACGATTACCAGTTCGCCCCCGGGCGCAACCGTTGAAATCGACGGCTTGGTCGTGGGTAAAACTCCCCTCACTCTAAAATATCCCGGCGGATACTTTCACAAGACGCACACCGTCTTCGGCCAAAGGCTCGATCATTCCATGACCGTTCGCATCTACAAAGATGGCTACACCTCGCAGGAAATGAAGTTGGCTGACGGCCCGTTTGAATGGACCGCGCTAAATGGGAGAGATTACGGCAAGTACTGGCTGTTGAAGGCCAATCACGTTGAAGCCGCCCTGCAGCCGGTTTCTGCGGTCTTCACCGGCACCGTGAAAACAACCTCCGCCCACGGGCGCGAGGTCGATCTGCGGCCCGAACTCTCGACCGAAGAAATTGTGCAGAATGCTAGTCCTGCGGTTGTCAAACTTCGCGATGCCGATGGCTGGGGAACGGGTTTCTTGATTACGGATACCGGCGTAATTGCCACAAATCGCCATGTCGTCGAGGGGCTGACCTCGATTACCGTCGTCTTCCCGAATGGAGCGGAACTGTTGGGGAAGGTGGTTTACACGAGCCCGGAAACTGGGCCCGACGTAGCTCTTGTTAAAGTCGATGGGACCGGCTTTCCCTGCTTGCGTCTCGCCGAGCTTTCCGAGGTTCGCGCTGGTCAGACGGTCGTTGCCATCGGCAACCCAGACAAAGGGATATCAAACTCCGTCGCGAAAGGAATCGTCAGCGCTGTGGGGAGAGAGCCTGACGAGGGGCCTGGAACCTGGTTACAGACGGACGCGGCGATCAACCCAGGCAACAGCGGCGGTCCGCTTCTCAACGCGTACGGCGAGGTTGTGGGCATCACGGCACGAAAAGAATTCAACAGCTCTGACGACCGCCCTCTTCAGAGTATCGGCTTCGCTCTCAGTTCCGAGGATCTGCTGACATTACTAGCCCATTTCTATCCCGAGGCCGTCTCTGCTTCGCCGCCTGAGTCGACCCCGCCTTCCGGCAGCGGCAACGTCACAGTGTCGTCCGATCCGCCGGGCGCTGAAATCTACGTCGACGGAAAATTCGTCGGGCAGACGCCTTCGACGATCGAGCTTCCCGCCGGCTCTCACCACGTGGAAGTGAAATCGAGCGGCAAGCGGGATTGGGCGCGCGACCTCGACGTCCTCAAAGATAGTCAGCTTACGCTGCACCCGATCCTCGAATCCTCGGCGCCGTAGCGGACCGGCACATCCCCCTTCGCCGCAGGCCGAAGCTATCATCACCGCACAGCCGCCAGAATCGACGTTGACATCTCCGCGCGTACCTCATGTAATTGAATTTCTCCTATACATGCGCATATCTTTCCGATTTCGCTCGCGACAATTCCGGGGATGAGCCCACCCCGCCAGGCTGGGACGAAACGCTACGCGTTCCTCGTGGCACTGGGCATTTTCCTCAGCCGCATTGCGGGGCTCGTTCGCGACCGCGTCTTCGCCCACTATTTCGGCCTTTCAGACGCGGCCGACGCGTTCAAAGCCGCACTCCGCATTCCCAATGTCCTGCAGAATATGTTCGGCGAAGGCGTCCTTTCCGCCTCCTTTATTCCCGTCTATGCCAACTTGCTCGCCCGTGGGGACAAGGAAGAGGCACGGCGCACGGCGGGCGCGGTTGCGGCCATTCTCGCGTTGACAACCTCCGTGCTGGTGTTGGTCGGCGTCCTTGCGACGCCGTATTTGATCGACTTGATCGCCTGGGGCTTTCATGGCGAGAAGCGCGCCTTAACGATCCGTATCGTGCGCATACTCTTCCCGGGCGTCGGATTGCTCGTTGTTTCCGCGTGGTGCCTCGGTATTCTCAATAGCCATCGCCGCTTTTTCCTTTCCTATAGCGCTCCGGTAATTTGGAACGCCGCGATGATCGCGACCATGTGGGGATGGGGAGGGCGCTATGCGCAGTTTCCGCTAGCGATCATTCTGGCGTGGGGCTCGGTGGTTGGAAGCGCACTACAGGTGGCCGTGCAGTTGCCTGCGGTTTTGCGCGTACTCGGCGGCCTTCGGCTCTCGCTGCACTATCGCGCGAAAAACGTGCATACGGTCATCGTTAATTTCTTCCCTGTGTTCGTCAGCCGCGGAGTCGTGCAGATCAGCGGCTATGTCGATATGTGGCTCGCAAGCTGGCTGCCCACTGGCGCCGTCGCAGCACTTGCCAACGCGCAGACGCTCTACCTTCTGCCCGTAAGCCTCTTCGGGATGTCGGTTTCCGCCGCCGAGCTCCCTCAGATGTCCGGCGCCATCGGCGACGAAAAGGACGTGGCTGAGACGCTGAGCGCGCGGCTCAATTCCGGCTTGCGCCAAATCGCCTTTTTCGTCGTGCCGTCGGCAGCCGCATTTCTGGTTCTTGGTGATGTGATCGTGGGAGCGATTTATCGCACGGGGCAGTTCACGCAGAGCGACGTGATTTATGTCTGGGGAATCCTTGCGGGCTCGACCGTCGGCCTGCTCGCGTCAACCCTCGGGCGGCTCTATTCGTCGACGTACTACGCCCTGCGCGACACGCGCACGCCGCTCCACTTCGCGATCGTGCGAGTTGTCCTCACGACGGCTCTTGGCTATCTCTGCGCGCTCCCACTGCCACGGGCGCTGGGAATCGATCCACGGTGGGGCGTTGCCGGACTCACGATTTCAGCTGGAATGGCCTCGTGGGTGGAATTCACCTTGCTGCGGCGGACGCTCAATCGCCGCATCGGTCTGACCGGCTTGCGCACGGATTACCTCGCGAGGGTATGGTTGGCTGCGGCCCTAGCGGCCGCGGCAGGTTGGGCAATCCATCACGCTCTCGGGCCGCATCACAAGCCGATTCTCGTGGCGATTCTCGTGCTGCTGCCTTACGGCGGGCTGTATTTCGGGATCACTGCGCTTTTCGGCGTCGCCGAGGCCCGCATGTTTTTCGGGCGAGCGATGAGCAAACTCCGTGGCGTGTAACGTTTACGACTTCGGGCCTCGGTCAGAACTTGAAGACGACGCCGGCCGAAAACTTCGGGCTGAGCTGGTTGGTGCTGAAATATCGCGTCCCGATCGCGTCTCCCGCGAGGCGCAACGCCCAGCGCTGTTGGCGAATGTTAAGGTCCACGCCTGCGCCGGCCTCGAAAGCAAATGCGGAATGGTTTCCGAACGCAGTCTGCGGAAGAAAATTCGAGTAGCCCACCAACCCGTGCCCCCAAACTTCAATGCCGCGCGGCCCCAGCCACCGGAATCGCGGCCCGCCCGCTGCCATGACGAATTTTGTAGTGCAACCGGGAGCTGAGCCAAACGTGCCGACGAACTCCCCGTCGACACCGATCCACCCTCCGCCAGGGTAGTAATCCAAGCCAAGATTGAGGCCGTTCATATTATTTGTGAACTTCGGTTCCACATAGAAACGGAAAAACGTATAGCCAACGTATGCTTGCAGGTTGTACGTCTGGAAGACGCTTTGGACGAGTGACGCCGGGGCAGGGTCGGGCTGCGCCGGTTGAGCCAAGAACGAGGACGGAGTTGTGGGCGTCGACGCGACAGCGTAAAGCGTGTCTGCTGTCGGCGCGAGCGAGACAGCGCTCCAAGTTGCCGGCGTCGATGATGCTGGATTTTCCAAACTGGCCTGAGCGCTGGTGCACAGCGCGCAGAGAACGACGGCCCCCAAGACAAGCCCCAAGTTTCTCATCGCCTAGTCTCCCCTTCAGCTACCGTCGCCACCGCCTCAGCGACCCCTTCTAATTTGAATGAGAACCGCCCGGCGTGTCCACTCAAAATTCGGCCCTAGTGACCAGAAAAGATGATACCCGAATGGCGACCCAACGCGGGCCTCGCGCAGGCACAGTGGCCGAGTTCGCCCACTCGCCAGCGATGTAAAATCTGCGGAGCCGTCGCCGCGGGGTGTATGTTAAAATCGTAGCCTTAAAGCTCCGATGCAACGCGCATTGGCGTTGGATGTATGTGATTCACTCGAAGTTAGAGGCTTACACGCATGAGCAAATCACGGGCCTGGGACGCCGATCGAGCCTTAACCCTCATCAAGGAACGGGAGTCCCTCCCGGGGGCCCTCCTTCCCATTTTGCATGCATTGCAGGACGAGTTTGGATACATTGACAAGGCTGCGGTCCCGTTGATTGCGGGGGTGCTCAACCTCTCGCACGCCGAAGTGCACGGCACGATCAGCTTCTACCACGATTTTCGCCACAGTCCGGCCGGGAAGCACGTCCTGAAAATGTGCCGCGCCGAAGCCTGCCAATCGATGGGCTGCGAGAATACGATCCGGCACGTCGAGAACAAGCTCGGAGTTCGGCTGGGGCAGACCACGGACGATCGCAGTTTCACCGTGGATGCCGTCTATTGCCTGGGAAACTGCGCGCTTTCTCCTGCGGTGATGCTCGATGGCAAGCTCTACGGACGGGTCTCGCGGGAAGTAGCTGATTTTCTGATTGATAGCGCACAGAGGCACGCATGAGCGTCAAAGTCTACGTCCCGTGCGATGCTGCCGCCGTTTCGGTCGGCGCCGATGCCGTCGCCAGATCGATTGCGGAAGAGATCGCGGCGCGGCACCTGAATGCCACGTTGGTTCGAAACGGTTCGCGCGGCATGTTCTGGCTCGAGCCGCTGGTCGAGGTCGAGACGCCGCAGGGCCGCATCGCTTATGGTCCCTTTTCCGTGGATTCGGTCGCGGGCCTCTTCGACGCGGGATTTCTCGAAGGGAAGCCCCACGCGCTGCAGCTTGGCCCCACCGAAGAGATTCCGTTCTTGAAGCGCCAGGAGCGGCTCACCTTCGCGCGTTGCGGAATCACCGATCCATTGTCGCTCTCGGATTACGTGAGCCACGGCGGCTACCGCGGCCTCGAACGGGCGCTCAAGCTCATGCCCGAGACGATTGTGGAGGAAGTCACCAATTCCGGGCTGCGCGGGCGTGGCGGCGCTGGATTTCCCACTGGAATCAAATGGCGCACGGTGCTCAACACTCCGGCCGACCAAAAGTATATTGTATGCAATGCGGACGAAGGCGATAGCGGCACCTACGCCGACCGCATGATCATGGAAGGCGACCCGTTCGTCCTGATCGAGGGAATGACCATCGCGGGCATTGCCGTTGACGCGACGAGCGGATATATCTACGTTCGCTCGGAATATCCGCATGCTTTCCGCACTCTGCGGCACGCCATTGCCATCGCCCACGAGAAGGGTTATCTCGGCGAAAGCGTCGCGGGGAGCGGCAAGCGATTCGATCTCGATGTGCGGATGGGCGCGGGGGCTTACATCTGCGGTGAAGAGACGTCGCTGCTCGAAAGCCTCGAAGGCAAGCGCGGCCAGATTCGCTTCAAGCCGCCCCTGCCGGCCATCAGCGGGCTTTTCGGCAAGCCGACCGTGATCAACAACGTGATCTCGCTCGCCACCGTGCCGATCATCCTCGACAAGGGCGGCGAGTATTACAAAAACTTCGGCATGGGCCGATCGCGCGGCACGCTGACGATTCAGCTCGCCGGCAATATCAAGCACGGCGGCCTGGTCGAAAAAGCGTTCGGTCTCAGCCTGCGCGATGCGATTTACGATTTCGGCGGAGGCACTGCTTCCGGTCGCCCGCTGCGCGCCGTGCAAGTGGGCGGACCGCTCGGCGCGTATTTCCCTGAATCGCTGCTCGATACGCCGCTCGATTACGAAGCGTTCGCGGAACGCAAAGGCATGCTTGGGCACGGCGGCATCGTGGTGTTCGACGATACCGTCGATCTTGCGCATCAGGCGCGGTTCGCGATGGAGTTCTGCGCGGTCGAAAGCTGCGGCAAGTGCACGCCGTGCCGCGTCGGATCGACCCGGGGCGTCGAGGTGATTGACAAGATCATCGCCGATCAGGACCGCTCGAGGAATCTCGAGCTGCTCGACGATCTGTGTGAAGTGCTGACCGATGGCTCGCTCTGCGCGCTCGGAGGACTGATTCCTTTCCCGGTGCAGAGCGCGATCCGTCATTTCCCGGAAGATTTTCATAAGCCGGCGCCGGCGAACGGTTCCGCTCAAGTTTCAGGCAAGGTCTCGAACAAAGTTGAGGAGACACGACCATGGCACTGATTCGAGAAGTCGACTACGGCACGCCGAAAAGGACTTCCGGGACTGCGGTGACTTTAGAGGTCGACGGGAAGTCGATCACCGTGCCGGCCGGCACTTCCGTGATGCGCGCCGCTGCCGAAGCGGGCGTGCAGATCCCCAAACTTTGCGCGAGTGACAATCTCGAGCCGTTCGGCTCTTGCCGCCTGTGCCTGGTCGAGATCGACGGTCGCAAAGGCACGCCTGCTTCCTGCACCACTCCCGTTGAAGCGGGAATGAAAGTGCGCACGCAATCGCCCAGGCTGGCGAAACTGCGCCGCGGCGTGATGGAGCTGTACGCGTCGGATTTCCCGCCTGAGGCGCTGAACGGTTCCGCAGGCGTGACCTCCGAATTTCAGGAAATGGCGGTAGCCGTCGGATTGAACGAAGTGCGCTATGGCCTCTCTGGCCGCAACCATCTGAAGTCCGAGAAGGACGAGTCGAATCCCTATTTCGCGTTCGATCCCGCGAAGTGCATCGTCTGTTCGCGCTGCGTGCGCGCCTGCGACGAAGTGCAGGGCACGCTTGCCCTCACGATCGACGGGCGAGGTTTTGCTTCGCAGGTTTCCGCCGGCGACAAGCCGTTCATCGAGTCGGAGTGCGTTTCCTGCGGCGCCTGCGTGCAGGCCTGCCCCACCGGCAGCTTGCTCGAAAAATCCGTGATCGAAAAAGGGGCGCCCGATCGCAGCGTGGTTACGACGTGCGCCTACTGCGGCGTCGGCTGCTCGTTCAAGGCTGAATTGCAGGACGACATGGTTGTCCGCATGATGCCCTTCAAAGAGGGCAAGGCGAATCACGGCCACTCCTGCGTGAAGGGCCGCTTCGCCTGGGGCTACGCCACGCACAAGGACCGCATCCTCAAGCCGATGGTCCGTGCCAAGATCACCGATCCGTGGCGCGAAGTAACCTGGGAAGAAGCCATCAACCACGCGTCCAGCGAATTCAAGCGCATTCAAGCCAAGTACGGGCGCGATTCGATCGGCGGCATCACCTCTTCGCGCTGCACGAACGAAGAAACCTATCTCGTCCAAAAGATGATTCGCGCCGCCTTCGGCAACAACAACACCGACACGTGCGCGCGCGTCTGCCATTCGCCGACGGGGTATGGGCTGAAGACAACGCTGGGCACCTCGGCAGGAACGCAGGATTTCGACTCGGTAGCGGCGGCCGACGTAATCATGATCATCGGCGCGAATCCGACCGACGCGCATCCGGTTTTCGCGTCGCAAATGAAACGCAGGTTGCGCGAGGGAGCGCGGCTCATCATCGTCGATCCGCGGCGGATCGATCTCGTGAAGTCGCCTCACATTAAGGCCGACTACCACCTCCCACTCCTGCCCGGCACGAACGTTGCCGTGATCAATGCGCTCGCGCACGTTGTGGTCACCGAGGGCCTGGTCGACGAAGCGTACGTCAAGGAACGCTGCGAGACGGAGGCATTCGAGCAGTGGCGCAAATTCGTCGCCGAAAAGCGCAACTCGCCCGAAGCCTTAGAACATATCACCGGCGTGCCGGCTGCGGATATCAGCGGCGCGGCCCGGCTCTACGCGACCGCCGGGAACGGCGCGATCTATTACGGCCTCGGCGTCACCGAGCACAGTCAGGGCTCCACGATGGTGATGGGCATGGCCAACCTCGCGATGGCAACTGGCAACTTCGGCAAGAACGGCGTCGGCGTGAATCCTCTGCGCGGGCAGAACAACGTGCAAGGCTCGTGCGATATGGGATCGTTCCCCCACGAATTCCCCGGATACCGGCACGTTTCCGATAATTCCGTGCGCCAGGCATTCGAGAAGGAGTGGAAGGTGCCGCTCCAGTCCGAGCCGGGGCTCCGCATCCCGAACATGATCGACGCGGCTCTCGACGGCACGTTCAAGGGCCTCTACGTCCAGGGCGAAGATATCGTGCAGTCCGATCCGGGCACGCAGCACATTTCTGCCGGACTGGCCGCGATGGAGTGCGTGGTCGTCCAGGATCTTTTCCTCAACGAAACGGCGAGCTACGCGCACGTATTTCTGCCGGGATCGTCGTTCCTCGAAAAAGACGGCACATTCACGAACGCGGAGCGGCGCATCAGCCTCGTGCGAAAGGCCGTTCCTCCGATGGCCGGGATGGCGGATTGGGAAGTCACCGTTGCGCTCTCCAATGCGCTCGGATACCCGATGCATTACAACCATCCGTCCGAGATCATGGACGAGATCGCGCGGCTCACTCCGACCTTCGCGGGCGTCAGCTTCGAGAAGATCGACCGCCTCGGCAGCCTGCAGTGGCCGTGCAACGCCAAGGCTCCGGAAGGCACGCCGGTGATGCACGTGGGCGGCTTCGTGCGTGGCAAGGGCAAATTCATGATCACCGAGTTCATCCCGACCGACGAGCGCACCACGGGCCGCTTCCCGCTGATCCTGACCACCGGCCGCATCCTCTCGCAGTACAACGTGGGCGCGCAGACGCGGCGCACGGCCAACAACGTGTGGCACGATATGGACGTGCTCGAAATTCATCCGTCCGACGCTGAAAATCGTGGCATCAAGGAAGGCGATCTGGTTTCGCTCACGAGCCGCGCGGGCGACATCACGCTGCCGGCGCGGATTTCCGAGCGCATGCAGCCCGGGGTCGTCTATACCACGTTCCACCACGCGATGACGGGCGCGAACGTCGTCACCACCGACTTTTCCGATTGGGCGACGAACTGCCCCGAATACAAAGTGACGGCGGTGCAGGTGCAGCTCGCGCGGCACATCTCTCAGTGGCAGGAGCATTACCGGGAAACGCGCCGCATGACCACCCGAATCGAAAAAGAGACGGCGGCCAACGACTAGCGATGCAACCCGAGCACATGGTTCACATGGCGAATCAGATTGCTCTCTTTTTCGCCAGTTATCCCAAAGACGAGGCTGTTGCCGGCGTCACCGATCACTTCCAGAAATATTGGGAGCCGCGCATGCGCAAGCAGATCATGGAATACGTGGCGCACGGCGGCGGCGGCCTGCACGAGCTTGCACTCGAAGCTGTGAAACACCTTCAATAAGCGCTTCTGCGGGAGAGCCCGCTCTCGATTCCACACGCGTTCGGCCTGTTTGTGTTAGTTTGGCTTGCGCCCGATCCCACCAAGGAAGGGAGCGCGTTCATGGCGAGTGCTGTGACGGAAGGTGCTGGAGCGCAAAACCGTCATTTCGTTACCATTGTCGCCGCCGTTTCCGCCCTGGCAGGGTTGCTCTTTGGCTACGATACCGGCGTCATCTCCGGCGCCATTCTTTTTGTCCAGGAAGACTTCCACCTCACCACGTTTCAGCAAGAAATTGTCGTCAGCGCAGTGCTGCTTGGCTGCACGGTAGGCGCGGCCTTTAGCGGCCGCCTGGCCGACCGCTTTGGCCGCCGGAGCGTTCTGATTCAGGTTGCGTGTTTATTC
>JBKQNJ010000020.1:0-5963 GCA_052146315.1 Candidatus Acidiferrales bacterium
GTCACATTCAGCAGGCGGCGCAGCAAACGCCCCAGCAGTGTCGCGAGATGGCGGCGATTTTCGCCCGGCGAGAGCGCTTCGAACAGGTGACTGTGCGTTTTCGGCATGATCCACATCTCAAAGGGCACTCGCGAGGCATACGGACAAAACGCATAGTAATCGCCGACGCTATCGACCACCCGCACCTTCTGCCGGATTTCCTGCCGCAGAATATCGCAGAAGACGCAACGTTCGCGGTCGCGATACCAGTCGCGCGCTGCCCGGAGCTCGTACAAAATCCGCCTCGGCACAAAAGTTGTCGCCACGACTTGCGAATGCGAATGCGCCCACTCTTCGCCTGCCGCGGGCCCCTGGTTCTTGAAAGCGGTGATGTACTTGAAGCGCGCGTCGCGCTTGAGGTCCGCAATACGAATCGCCCATGCCTCGAGCACCCGCTGAATCTCTTCGTCCGGGAGTTGCGCCAGTTGTCGGGCGTGATCGGGCGTCTCGACGATCACCTCGTGCGCGCCGATCGCGTCCATGCGGTCGAAAATCCCGTCGGCCGCGCGCGAAGGATCGCCTTCGACGCGGTAGAGCGGGCTGATGTGCGGGAAAGCGCGCACCTGCCACGGACCATGAGGCGGCAGACTCAGAAGAACGTGCGTCTCGATGCGGTTTTCGGGGCACAACGGGCACTCCCGAGGCTGCGCTTCCTCCTGTTCCGGATGTCCGATCGCAACCCAACTGCGCGTAATAGGATCTTTTCGTAGTTCCATGGGGCCCTTAACTGTAAGTTGAAACCGCCATCTTATACCGAAATCCTTCGCCGGGAATAGAGAACGACCCACCTATTACTCGGTTATCGGTGGAAGCGGGGGCCTTCCAAAGCCGCGAAAAAGCTTAAGAACCGCGCATATATATGCAATCGCCGCAAACTTTTGCTTTACACTGCGCCACAAGCGCGAATTCCCGCGCGCGAAAAAGGGAGGACTTAACTGAACACAAAAAATGGCCGTGGCGGCGTGGCATCCGCCGCCCGCAAAGTGACCCTCCTGCCGATGATCGCCGCCACATATTTCATGGTGGCGGGCGGCCCCTACGGCCTCGAAGATATCGTGCAGAAAACCGGCTACACCGCCACGCTCCTGATCCTGATCATCACGCCGCTGATCTGGAGCATCCCGATCGCGATGATGGTCAGCGAACTCGCCACCGCGATCCCCGAAGAGGGCGGCTTTTACATCTGGGTGCGGCGCGGCATGGGCCCGTTCTGGGGATATCAGGAAACGTGGCTCACGCTCGCGGGCAGCGTCTTCGAGATGGCGCTCTACCCGAATCTCTTCGTCGACTACATCGGCCGATTATCGCCGGCCATTGTCGCAGGGCATCGCGGCCTGATCCTCGGCTTTCTGATGATCGCGCTGTGCACGGCCTGGAATATCCTCGGTGCGGACGCGGTAGGTGAAGGCTCGTTTGTTCTGAACATCGCGTTGCTATTACCGTTTGTCGCGCTGGTAGTATTCGCGCTGCAGAGCGGACACGCGGGTGCGAGCGCCGGCGCCGCAGCGATTCCGCTGCGCCATGCCGATCTGCTCGGCGGCATCCTGATCGCGATGTGGAACTACATGGGATGGGACAATCTCTCGACCATCGCCGGGGAAGTTTCCGAGCCGCAGAAAACTTACTCGCGCGCGATGCTCGGCGCCGTCATTCTCGTCATCGCCGGCTATCTGATTCCGGTCGCCGCCGTGGCCCGCACCGGCGTCGATCCGAACCGCTGGACCACGGGCGGCTGGGTCGACATCGCCAAGATTCTAGGCGGCGAAACGCTCGCCATCGCCATCGCTGCCGCGGGAGTGATCGGCGCGCTCGGCACATTCGGCACGCTGATGATGTCGTTCACGCGCCTGCCCGCCGTGATGGCCGAAGACGGCTACCTGCCGAAGATTTTCACGCGCCAGCATGCGCGAACCGGCGTTCCGTGGGTCGCCGTCCTCGCCTGCGCCGGTTTCTGGGGGCTGTGCTACCCGCTCGGTTTCGAGCGAAGCCTGTTCCTCGATGTGCTGCTCACCGGCTTGAGCATCCTGCTCGAATTCTGTGCGCTCGCCGCGCTGCGCATCCGCGAACCGCACCTCGCGCGCCCGTATCGCGTGCCGGGAGGACTCATCGGCACAATCGCCATCGGCGTGCCCCCCCTCGCGCTGATGGTTGCCGCGATCGTCCGCAACAGCAGGGAACTCGCCGGCGCCACGAATCAGCTCGTCATCGGCGCCGCAGTCGTAGCCGCGGGCGCGCTCCTCTATTTCCTCAGCGCCCCGTTCCGCCGCAAGGTTTAACGGTTTAAACGTAGCGCCGGCTTGCCCTGACGAAGGAAGAGGTCCTTTTCACCCGGAACGCTGTGAAGGGCAGTCCGGAATCTTTCCGCTCCGATTGGTCCGTGGCCAATCGATCCGCCAGCGCCGCCGAGGCAGGGGCGCCCAAACCAATTGCTTGGGCGGCGTCCCTCTCGAATGATGATAGAGCGCCGCCGTCCGCTGATAAAACCCGCGCGTGTGCCACGAATCGCCAAACGTGAATCGATGGAAATCGAGGTGATGGCAAAACTCGTGGCAGAGCGTGCTGAAGAACGTCCCAAACGACGTCACATCTTTCCGAATCGCCGTCCGCATCCACACGCGGATCGACATCGAGTCCGGATGATAATCTCCGAATAGCTCAGTCGTGGAATCCTCGCGCACCCGCAGCGGCCTCGCCGCCAGCACGCTCACCCCGCACCGCGGTACCTTGTAAAAATCACCCGCGCATTGAACGAACTCTTCGCACGTCCGCCACACGTCGCCCGACATCCCGTCCTTCATCGCCTTCTCGATGGCCCGCGCGATTCGTGGCAATCTCTCATCCGGCGGCAACGGCAGCGCCTGCATCCGGTCGCTTTCGAGGAACGTCCCGTTTTTCTTTCGAGGAGGCGCGTCGGTTAGCATCGCGATCATTTTGCCCGAACCCGAAAGGTTTTGCGAGATGGCACAGACAATCCTGTCCATGCGAGGCAGCGCCCTAATTCCAGATTTAGGACGATCCTTTTTTGCAGGCTACCTTGGTGGATTTAGCGCGCTGCTCGGGTGCCATGGCGTGTTCGGGGCGCTGGCACGCGGGGGAAAGTAAAACGCGTGCTATTCTTGCTCGCCATGCCTGAATTAGAAGCAGACGTTGCATTCATGCAAGAGGCGCTCGCCGAAGCGCGGGCTGCGGGCGAGCGCGGCGAAGTCCCGGTCGGCACGGTCGTGGTTGCGGACGGCCGCATCGTGGCGCGCGCCGGAAATCGCACGATCGCCGATTGCGATCCCACGGCTCACGCCGAGATCATCGCGCTGCGCGAAGCTGCGAGAGCAATCGGCAACTATCGCCTGCTGGGCGCGTCGCTCTATGTGACGATCGAGCCGTGCGCCATGTGCGCGGGCGCGATGGTCCAGGCGCGCATCGCGCGCCTGATCTATGGCGCGGACGATGCCAAGGCCGGCGCCATCCGTTCCTGCTTCTCCATCCTCGACCACCCGCAGCTCAATCACTGCGTCGAAGTCACGTCTGGAATCCGCGCCGACGAAGCCGCCGCCGTCCTAAGAGATTTTTTCGCCGCCCGCCGCTGACCCCACAGTGCGGCGGCTCACTTGTCCTGCCTCGGCCGGCGAAGACACCGGTGGAAGCGTGAGCCTTCAGGCCCGCGAAAAAGCTCGTTGGTAAAAAGAACTTCAGCCCCGGGTGTGACCGCACGGAACTCCGCACGCTCGGTCGGTGGATTCCGCTCCCCCTTCTCCGTTGTGACTCTCCAACGCCTTTGCTAATCTAACCAGACCGACCATGCTGCGGAGAGGTGTCTGAGCGGTCGAAAGAGCTCGCCTCGAAAGCGAGTGTAGGGGGAACTCTACCGTGGGTTCGAATCCCACCCTCTCCGCCAGAATAACGCCTTACTTCTCAACCTAATTCACCGCCCGCCGTTTTTCGCGTACTTGCTGCGTACTTGCCGGCGGCACTGCCACTTCCACTTCCTCGCTCATCGGCTCTGCTTCGTCCGCCCTCTCCAGCTTGGCATCGGTCGCATTCGCCTCTCGCTCCCACGCCAAAACCGGATCGTTGATCCACGTCCGCCGCATTGCCGCGCTCGCCTTCTCTTGCCGCTCAATGCACCACTTCGCGTAATACTTCTCCGTCACCTTGATGCTCGCGTGGCCCAAGAGCTTTGAAAGGTCCTGCATCGAAGTCCCTTTGCTCAGGTGGTCCTTGGCAAACGTGTGACGGAAACGATGCGAGTGTCCGTCCTGGATTCCCGCATCTTCGAACAAGTCCGCGAGGCGTCCCTGCCAATCCTTGCTCGCGGTTTCCAGTTTCCCGTTTCCGCTCCAGAACCAAAACCGCTCGCTGGCCTTCGGAATTTCATCGAGCGCCCGGATGACTTCGGGCGGGATTTCGAGGTAAACGTGCGATCCGGTCTTTTGCGTGTGGCGGCCCAGTCTCCCATCTTGCAGCGAGGCCACTTCCGCGCTGGTCGCGTCTCCGATCCGCAGGCCGCTGTACCGCATGAAGAGGATTAAAGCACGGAGACGCCGTGCGTTGTCAACGGCATAACTCGGTGCCTCTGTGATTTTCTTCGCCGCGCTCCCTAGAATTTTCTGCATCTGCGCGTCGGTGAAGGCGTCTTTCGGTTCGGGCCGGAATTTGACTGGCTTGATTCCCGTCGTGGGGTTCCTGTCGATCCAGCCGGACTCGTGCGCGAATTTGAAAAATTGGCGGAGCCGCTCGAATTTTTTCTGCCGAGAATTCGGACCATCGGTCCACTCGGCGCGAAACGTGAGGATCGAATCCTTGTCGAACTGCTTGAGCACTCGAAAACCTCGCGCCGCCGCGAATTTGTCGAGCTGCCCGAAAAGGAATTCGTATTTGTAGATGGTTCGCCCGTTGAGGTTTCGCGTCTTGAGTTCGGCCAGAAATTCTTTCTTCCCGTCCTCAATCGTTTTCCCTTCATCGGACGATGCCTTGACCATCTCGACTTCCGGGGAGAGGTCGTGTTCAAGCCGGTCGGCCTTCTCCCGCGCTTCCTTCGGGTCCGCCGTGTCGAGCGATTGACGGAGATATTTCCCGGCATCGCTCCGGCCCTGGACCGCGAAGTTGCACCCGCAACGCGAATAAAACCGGCCTTTCGCTTTTGCGGGGCAATCGTCCACGTGTCTCGTGTAGAGGGTTAACGGCACAGGACACCCCCTTGACCCGCTACTGCCTGGACATTCTGGTGATGACCCGCTCGAAAACGAGACGCGGAATTCGCAGCGTGAGATACCGTCGCTTTCCATTGGTCTCGTGTCCGAGTTTCACTACCCCTGGCTCGTTCTCGAACGTTCTCCGCACGAACGTCGTGCTGACTTTCATCAGTCCTGCCACTTCCGCGACCGTCAACAAAGGTTCTGGAAGCAACGTGCTTACTTGGCCTTCCATGACTCCGTTTAATCACTCCGTGTTCTCCTGGATTCGGATTCGACACCTTCCTGCGAGCAGCATAGTCACCCTCACCGGCCAGACACACCAGTGCGGATTTACGCGGTCGTCACTAGGGACGATGAACGAAAAGGCGGGGTGTGCGAGGGAAGCCGGCAGGGACGATGGCACCGTAGAACAGAAATCGGGAGAGTTCGCCTCGTGGCAGGAATTGCTGTTCTCCGGTCTCTGTCCGTCTTACCTTGCCTGCCCGTCTGGATTCAACGGTGGGCACGTAACGGATTAGTTCAGTGCTGCGTAGTCGTCAAGTAAAGAATTTCCACGAAGCCTCGGTACTTGTGCAAATTTCTCAAAATAGAACAGAAGAATTCTTCCTATTCGCTTTCCCTTTGTCAGGTTTTATCTGGAGCTTTTGCTATTTTTACGGAGACGAAAAGATTTCAACACGTCTAGGAGTTTTCCACATGGCCTGGTACTAATGGACTACTCGCGTACTAGGT
>JBKQNJ010000021.1:0-18782 GCA_052146315.1 Candidatus Acidiferrales bacterium
CCAGCATCATTTTTCTGAGATGGGTCACAGGGACCTCCTTGTGACCCAAAATTTATCTCAACCATCAAGCAACACTGCCCCGTGGCTCCCCACGCGAAGCGTCCGCCGCGCGGGCGGCTTTGTTCTAACGCGGTAACCGGAAACTGACCACTATCCGCGCTCCGACGAGGTCGAATTCGGCATTGCCGCCTACTGCCGCCGTGTGCTAGGGTTTTTGCGATGCGACGCGCGCATGCCATTCTCGTGATCCTCGCCCTGCTGGCGACCCCAATGGCGCTGCTCGCGCGTTCCGATTGCGACCAATCCGCGTGCGACTGCATGTGCACCCTCGTGAATAAGACTCTTCTCGCGCACGGCCGCCACGCCCCACTGCTGTGCGGGCAGGCTGCCGGCTCGCTGCATCAGTGCGCGATGAACACCAAACATCACCCGCCGGATTATGGCCTGAACACGCTGATGGCTCCCACGGCGCCGCTCCCGGTTGCATCACTCGCCGCAGCAATCACGACCGCGCAGGTGTTTGCGCCGCAAATGCTATCCATGCCGTCCGGTTTTCTCGCCACTCCCTTCGAACCTCCGCGAAGCTAAGTCCGTCTCCCGAAATAGACTCGCGTTCAGTCTCCGAGCGCATGCGTGCCGTGCCGAGGCTGAACGCTTCTGAGTTCAAGCTGCGGGTGTCCGCTTGCGCCGCGCTCAATGCGCAGTGAGGCACGATCCCCAACGCGCTACGGGCAGTGTTCCACAACGGAATGGCTGCCACACAGACGAGGAGCATTTCTATGCGGTGGGTGTGGATAGGATTAGGTGTCGCTGCTCTCTTGCTCGTGTCGCTCTGCGGGTTGCATGCGACGGTGTTCGGCACGGTTCGCGGAATCGTGCACGATCCTCAGCACCGGCCCATTCCGGGCGCGCATGTGACGCTGAAATCGGTCAGCTCCGCGTGGTCGCAGAAAGCGCAGACCAATTCCGAAGGCGAATTCGCTTTCGCGACAGTGCCTTTTGGCGACTATACCGTCTCGGCAAAAGCGCCGGGATTCGCTGAATTGGGGCAGAGCTTTACGCTCGCCTCGGATACCTCCGAGGTGTTTCACTTGCAGCTTCCCCTCGCGGCTGTCACCCAAACTGCGGTCGTTACCTCCGAGGAAGGCACATCCGCTCTGGAAACGTTTACGCCGACCACGCTCGTCAATCGCGAAACCATTCAGCGCACGCCCGGCGCCGATCTGACCAACAGCCTCGCGATGATCACCGATTTCACGCCCGCCGCTTACATGACGCACGACATGCTCCACATGCGCGGCGGCCACCAGACTTCGTGGCTCATCGACGGCGTTCCCATTCCCGACACCAACATCGCGACGAGCCTCGCCCCGCGCGTCTTGCCGCAGGATATCGACTACGTCGAGATTCTGCGCGGCAGCTACGACGCTGAATACGGCGATCGCACCTACGGAATGTTCAACATCCTCCCCAAATCCGGCTTCGATATGAACAACGACGCCGAACTCACCACCACCGTCGGCAGCTTCTATCAAACCGACGATCAGCTCAGCTTTGGCGGCCACTCGGAGCGCTTCGCCTACTACGCCAGCGTCAACGGAAACCGCAGCAACCTCGGCCTCGAAACGCCGGTCGCGCAGGTCTATCACGACGCCGAAAACGGTTACGGCGGGTTCAGCTCGTTGATGTACAACCTTGACCAGAAGGACCAGCTGCGTTTCGATGGTCAATTGCGCCAGGATTACTACCAGATTCCCTACGATCCCGATCCCACCGACTTCGAAAACTCGCAATTCGATACGCACGCCCTGCGTGACCACGAACTTGAAACCGACGGCTACGCGCTCTTCTCGTGGGTGCACACCTTCAACCCGGACGTCGTCCTGACCGTCTCGTCGTTCTATCACTACAACAGCTCCGGCTATCACAGCCCGCCCACCGATATGCAGGTCGCTACCACCGCGATATTTTCAACGAACTACGGCGGCGGCCAGGCCGTCCTCTCCTTCCACGCGCCGAAGAATGACGCGCAAGTCGGCATCTACTCCTTCGCCGCGGGGCAGAATGAAAACTTCGGGCTGATCTTCAACGATGGCAGCGGCACCGCTCCGGTTCAAGAGACAGACAACGTCCCCGGAGACGACATCGCACTCTTCGCGAGCGACAAATTCAGCGTCACTTCCTGGCTCGCGCTGATCGGCGGCGTCCGCACGACGCATTTTTCGGGCGGCGTCACCGAGAACACCACGGACCCACGCATCGGCGGCACGCTTCGCATTCCGCACTTGCACTGGGTCTTCCGCGCATTCTGGGGCCAGTTTTATCAGCCGCCGCCGCTCGTCACGCTTAGCGGTCCGCTCATCAGTCTTTGCGGCTCCCAAGGCTGCAGCTTCTTGCCGCTTCACGGCGAACGCGACGAAGAGCATCAATTCGGCGTCACCATCCCGATTCGCGGCTGGTCGCTCGACATCGACAACTTCGAAACCCGCGGCGTGAATTTCCTCGACCACAACAACATCGGCGAATCGAGCGTTTTCATCCCCGTGACGATCGCGGAATCCCGAATTCGCGGCACCGAGCTCACCATCCGCTCGCCGCGCATTTGGAATCGCGCGCAGGTGCACCTGGCCTACTCGAATCAAATCGCGCAGGCGCAGGGCGCGTTTACCGGCGGCCTGATCCCCGTTGGTCCACCGCCCCCGCCCGGATGGGGCAAGCTCGATCACGACCAACGCAACACGCTCAACGTCGGCTCGAATGTCACTTTGCCGTGGCAGGCCTATCTTGGCGCGAACATTTACTACGGCTCGGGCTTCTCGAACGGTTCTCAGGGTCTTCCAGGGTCCCCGTATCAGGATGCGTATCTTCCGGGGCACGCGCAGGTCGATCTATCGCTCGGGAAGGAATTCGGCGAAGGATTGTCGCTCTCAGTGACGGCGCTCAACGTCGCGAACCGCCATCTCCTGATCGACAACAGCCTGACATTCGGCGGATTCCATTACGACAATCCGCGCGAGATCTATGCGGAATTTCGCTGGCGCTTTCATTACTGACTTCGATTTCCGATTTCGTGCGCGTAAAATACAGGGCTGGTCCAGAAAGGTGAATCCAAATATGCAACAAGGAAATCATGAACGGTGGCTGGCGCACGCGGTATTCGCGCTCGCCGTTGTCTGTTTTGTTTTCGGCCTCGCAGCGTGCAAGAAGCAGGAAGACGCCAACGTCAAGCGCTTCCATCTCGTCGGCAAAGTCGTGGCCGTCGACACGAAGGGCAGTTCCGTCGTCGTCGATCATCAGGCCATCCCCGGCTTCATGGACGCGATGACCATGGCCTATCCCGTGCGTGATGTTCGCATTCTCCAGCCGCTCACCGTGGGTGATGAAATCACCGCCGACGTGGTGGTCGCGGCCGACGGCGCGTATCTCGAGAATATCGTCGTCACGAAAAAGGGGAACGGTGACAAGAGTGGGGCGCCGAGCACCGAACACGAGCCCACGCCGGGCGAGAAAGTTCCCGATTTCGCGCTCACCAATCAAGATGGCAAGAGAATCCATCTGAGCTCGTTCCAGGGCCACGTCCTGCTCGTCACGTTCGTCTACACGCGATGCCCGTTCCCGACGTTCTGCCCGCTCGTTTCGCGCAACTTCGCCGAGGTCTACGCGCAGACCCGCAAGGATCCCGCGCTCGCCTCGAAAGTGCGCCTGCTCACGATCAGCTTCGATCCAGCGCACGACACGCCGAAAGTCCTGCGCGCGTACGGAGGGTCGTTCGAGGATGTCGCCGGCAAGATTCCGTTTGACCGCTGGGAATTCGCGGTGCCGCCTTCGCAAGTCGAGCTGAAGAAAGTTGCCGACTATTTCGGACTTTTCTTCACGGACGACGGCGGCCAGATCGTGCACTCGCTGAGCACGACCGTGATTTCGCCCGAGGGAACGGTCTATAAGTGGTACGAGGACAATCAGTGGACGCCCAAGGACCTCGTAGCCGACGCGAGCGCCGTGCTGCAAGAAGGGAACGGCTCGACGGCGGTGGCGAAATCCGATCCGGCGAAAGACGCACCGCGCGCGAATTGAAAATCAGTTTTCGCGTTCGAGGATGAAATCGGGGACGGTGCGGAGCGCGCGGCGGTACTCGGTGTCGGGGAGTTCGTCGAGGCAGGCCTTCGCGCGATTCACGTAGTCGCGCGCAAGATTCGAGGCGCGATCGAGCGCGCCCGTTTCGCGCACCAGCTTCGCGATCTGGTCGGGATGCACGCTCAGGAAACCGCGCTCTTCCAAGACTCGGGCAATCAGCTTCCTGCCTTCGGACGCCGAATGCCCCTTGCCATTGCCATCGGCCGCGCTCGCTCCGTTTTGTAATGCAAAAATCAGGGGCAGCGTCACTTTGCCTTCCTTCAAATCGCTCAGCACCGGCTTGCCCAGCTTTTCGAGCGACGCCGTGAAATCGAGCAGGTCGTCTACCAGCTGAAACGCCAGCCCCGCGTTGCGCCCGTATTCGGCGAGCGCTTCTTCGATATGCTTGGGCTGTTTGCCGAGCACGGCGCCGAGCCGCGCGCAGCCGCTGAAGAGGCACGCCGTCTTGCGATAGGCGAGGTCGATCGCCTCGGCCTCGGTCAGATCGATCCGCCCGAGGCACGCGAGCTGCAGCAGCTCGCCTTCGACCATGTTTTGCGTGAGGTCGATCAGGATATCGAGCACCGCGAAATTCCGCTCGCGGAGCGCCATCTCAAACGACTGCATGTAGAGCCAGTCGCCCGCGAGCACGCTCATGTGGTTGCCCCAGCGCGCGTTCGTGCTCGGGCGGCCGCGGCGAGTCTCCGCGCCGTCGATCACGTCGTCGTGGACCAGCGTCGCGCTGTGGATCATCTCGACCACCGCGCCCAGATGAATCGCGCTCTCGCCGCGATAGCCCGCCGCCCCCGCGCTCAGCAGCAGCAGCGCCGGCCGTAGCCGCTTGCCGCCGCCCTCGCGCAGGTAGCTTGAAATCTCCGCCACCGGCTCGATCGCGCCGCAGCTCTGCCCGGCAATCTCCTGTTCGACCAGCGCGAGATCGTCGCGCACGAGATCGAATATGCCCTTGATGCCCTTGGCCATTTGGACAGCGAATGCCATCCTGGGTCTACCTCGCGCCCTCGTGGGGCTGGTTCTGAGAAGCTGGTGTACCGAGTCTGAAGAACCGCCGAAAGTTCGCCGCCGTGGTGGCCGCAACCTCTTCGGCCGCTAAGTTTCTCACATTCGCCAAGGCTTGCGCTACCTCTACCACAAAAGCGGGCTCGTTGCGCTTGCCGCGGCGCCCTTGCGGCGGGAGGAAGGGCGAATCGGTTTCGGTGAGCAGATTTTCGAGCGGCAGCTCGCGCGCCACGTCGCGCAAGTGCTGCATTTTCGGGTAGGTGATGTTGCCCGCGAACGACACGAGGAAGCCCATGTCGAGCCCGCGCCGCGCCTCGGCCGTTGTTGCCGTGAAGCAGTGGAAAATGCCGCCCAGGCCGCTCGCGCGCCAATCGCTTTCGAGGATCGCGAGGCAGTCGTCCCAGGCATCGCGGCAATGGATCACGATCGGCAGCTTTGCCGCGCGGGCTTGCTCGAGCTGGCGGCGGAAGACGCGCTGCTGCACGTCGCGCGGGGCTTGCTCCTCATCGTAGTGGTAATCGAGCCCCATCTCGCCCCAGGCGATCACGCGCGGGTGCCGGGCGAGTTGGTCGAGCTGCGCGAAATGCTCCTCGGTGGCGGCCTTCGCGTCGTATGGGTGGACGCCGATCGTCGCGTAGATCCAGTCGTGCTGCTCGGCGAAGGGAATCGCGGCGTCGATGCGCTCGGCCGGGCTGGTTCCGCTGCCGATTGCCAGCAGCGCCTCGACGCCCGCCGCGCGCGCGCGATCGAGCATCGCCGCGCGGTCGCCATCGAAATCCGCCGTTTCCAGGTGCGCGTGTGAATCGATAATTTTCATGGCGCTTTCAAACTGTACGCGGTTTCCCTGCGCCTGCCACGCGGATTCTGATCGAAAAGAGGATCGAGAACCTCCCGTAGCCGTGTCGATTAGAAAGGACACCCGTCGTTTGTTTGCAATGAGTTGCGGACGTTTCTAATCGCCGCAGTGTCGATTAGAAATGGCGGCGAATGGCTCGGTGCGAGCCCGCCGCGCGTGCGTACGAAACACAGAGAACACCGAGAAGAGCCACAGAGAGCACAGAGAAAGCGAGACCGCTCACCGCCGAGACCCAGAGAACGCTGAGAAAGCCTCAGCCCGGGGAAAGCGCGGGAGCTACATCGTCAGAGGCTCGCGACTGGCTTTCGCTGTCGCCAATCCTAAATTTTCAAAGAGCGTTCGGCCCTCGTCTAGAAGGCCGGCGGCTTTCGCCGTCTCTATCACGTTGGCAGATCGGATCGAAGCAAACAAGCTGGCCGCGAGTACAGTTTTCGTACAGATGCGCGAGCCCGTTCATTTGCAGAGGGACTGAAAGGTTCGGGTGGAAGGGCGGGGTTTCAACCCCGCCGAGATAGTGGCGCGCGAAGCGCGCCGTCTGCGCCCGCCGTGGTGGGCGCGTACCGATGCGCTGCTGTTCCCGCAGCATGTAGTCGAGTTGATTCTTGGACCTTGGCTACGCGCGCCCAACATTCGCCCCGGATGAGAGCGGCTCTACGAAAGCAACAGCAGATCCCGTGCCCTGACGCAGGAGGGCTGTGTCGGATGGCAAAGAGAGATCCTTCGGCGAGCTGAAAGCGCTCGCCTCAGGATGACCATCCTCATCGGATGGTCATTTGACTTTGGCGCCGGGGGCCACGTCCTCGGCGAAGGTGCAGAGGACGGGCTTGCCGTCCGGGCCGACCGATGCCGCGAGCAGCATGCCGTTCGATTCGAGGCCGCGCATCTTTCGCGGCGCGAGATTCGCGACGATCACCACTTTGCGCCCGACTAGCTCCTCGGGCGTGTACGCCAGCGCGATGCCCGCGAGGACTTGGCGGACCTCGTCGCCAATATCGACGAGCAGCTTCAGCAGCTTGTCCGCGCCCTGGATGCGCTCGGCGGATGTTACGACGCCGACGCGCAGCTCGACCTTGGCGAAATCTTCGATGGTAATTTTGGGCGTCGCCGGGGCGGATGCCGCCCCAGGAGCCGTGCTCGCCGCAGCCGGTGACTCGTGACTCGTGACTTGTGACTCGTGGCTTGCTGCCGCAGCTTTGCTTGCTGGCTCGTTTGCCGCGCCCGGATTCCGTATCTCGTTTTCCATCGCCTCGATCCTTTCGTACACCTTGTGATAGTCGACGCGCGGAAATACCGCGCTAGGCTTTGATACGCGCTTCCCCGCCTTTAGGCCGCCCCACTGGAGGTCGTCAATACGCTCTCCCGCGAGATCTCCGGCCTGTCCCAAGTGTTTCCAGATTATCCGAGTCGCCTCAGGAAGCACTGGGTGGGCGAGAACGCAGATGAAACGAACCGCTTCGGCCGCTTCGTACAGAACGGATCCGACCCGCTCACGATCTTCCGGGTTATCCATGTGCTTCCAGGGTTTCTCAGCTACGAGATAGCCGTCGACCAGAGAGATAAATTGCCAGATGTCCCGAAGAGCAAGCGAGAACAAATAGCCGTCGTAAAATTCGGTCACATTCATCCAAACCGCTTTCGAGTTCGCGTCCAACACACTACGGAATTCAGGACGGCCCGGAACATCCCCCGAAAAGTGGCTCTCAATCATCGCTAAGACACGACTCGCGAGATTACCTAGGCCGCTAACCAAGTCTGCCTCATACCGCGTGATCAACGCCTCGCGGGAGAAATTACCGTCCTGGCCGAAAACGGTTTCGCGCAACAAGTAATAGCGCAGGGCGTCGTTGCCGACCTTGGCGCCAGTCAGCTCGTCGAAAGCCCTCACGATCGGTTCGGGATACGCGACGTTGCCCTTCGACTTGCTCATCTTTTCCTGTTCGAAGAGCAGCCAGCCGTGCGCGAAAATCTGCTTCGGGAGCGGCAGCTCGGCTGCCATCAAAAATGCCGGCCAGTAGACCGCGTGAAACCGAATGATCTCCTTGCCGATCATGTGCATGACGTACGCATCGTTCGCGGTCCAGTATTTTTGAAACTGTGGATTCGCCTCGCCGTCGTCGCCTTCGCCGTAGCCGATGGCCGTCATGTAGCTGGTCAGCGCGTCGTACCAGACGTAAAACACGTGCTCGGGATCGCCCGGCCACGGAATGCCCCACTTGATTGACTTGCGGCTGATGGAGATGTCCCTGAGGTCTCCCTCCACAAAGCTACGCACCTCGTTCATGCGGAAATCGGGCTGCACGAACTTGGGATTCGCTTTGTACAGATCGAGCAAGCGGTCTTTGTAGGCCGAAAGCCGGAAGAAGTAGTTCTCCTCGGAGATCAGCTCCGCTGGCCGGCCGCAAGTCGGGCAGTCGATCGGCTCGGGCGTATCGCTCACATATGCGTTGTCGTAGATGCAGTAGCGGCCCTCGTATTTTCTTTTGAAGATGGCGTTGGGCGAGCGTTGCATCGTGCGTCGCACGAGGGTCTGAACGGCCCGCTCATGTTCGGGCGATGTAGTGCGAACGAAGCCTTCGCCTGCATCGCCGATCCGGTTGGTAATGCCGAGCAGCTTCCACAAATCGCGGAAAATCTTCTCGTTCTTATCGACGAGCTGCTGCGGCGTGATTCCGGCCGCCTCAGCGGCGCGTTCGATATTCACGCCATGCTCGTCGGTGCCAGTCACGAAGGCCACGTCGTAGCCGCACATCCGCTTGTAGCGCGCGATCACGTCGCACACGATCGTCGTATACGCCGACCCGACGTGCGGACGCGAGTTCGCGTAGTAAATCGGCGTCGTCAGGTAGAACTTGGGCTTTGTACTCTTACCGTCCGGTTGGCTCATGGAGTCTGTGCGAGCGATGTGAATCCGCTGCGGAACTACCGAAATCGATACTATGGTGCCGCGAAGTCCGTGTCAAATCATCGCCAAGGCTGGGAGTGTCCTAATGACCGGCGCGCTGGGGTAGCCTCTCAGAAAATCGATTTCGATGGTCGCGAATGTTTTCCGCGGATGGGGGCGGTCCTTCAACAGGCCGACTGACTGTCGCCCCCTTCAGGGCTGCGTATCCGGGATCGGTCAACTCCGGGCTGGTCTCTATCTCGGTGCCGTCTTCGCTGAGCGTGATAAGGAATCGGTCGAACAGGCAATGGATATCTGACCGAAGCAGGATCCCGTTACTTGGGCTGTTGTCGTCACGGCCTTCTTGAGGCTTGATATGGGCAGCTTCCAAGGCGGCTGGGGTAACGCATCCAGTGACCGCACATTTGTCTCGATAATTCTTCCGCATTGTTTCGCTGAAGAGTCTCTGTTCGGGTCGCATCAGTTGCTCAGACTTCACACGAGCCACTTCTTGGGCGGCGTCATCTGTCGATGTGGTTTCACCCGGACGAATCGGGGCGAGGTCCAAAATCTTACGGTCGATTGCACGGGCCGCACTTTTCTCCAACGTGATCCCGGCCGCTTGGTTTTGCCACTGTTTCTTTGGAACAGGCAGACTTAGCAGAAGATTTTCGTCAACAAGAAACCCGTCCTCCTTAGGGTCCAACAATATGTCACCGCGCGGGACATCAAAGCCAATCAATACTTCCCAAATATTTTTTGTCCTTCTCCTCGGCTTACCCATAATGGTTCCTCTGCCGAAGATGCCAATCGGCTTACCCTGCTTAAGCAGGTAGGCACGGTCGCCGACCCTAATTTTCCTGTGCGCGTTACAAGACCACCATTCTTCGGCAGCGCCTCGCAGCCGAAATCTCTCCACGAGTTTGCGGAGTTTCTTGTAGTCCCAGTGTTCTTGCTTCCATGTAAAGAGAAAGTCACCGGGTCCTCCGTCAGTGACCATCAAGCCAGAGGCGTTGGCTGTCATATACGTCTCCAAGGCGGAACGGCGATTCCGATGTCTCAGTGGACCGCGCCACAATAGCTGCAACGTCGCAAAACGTCAAATTAGTAAACTGCCTCGCGGCTAGACGGGCCCTGCGCCAACACCCCAACCTGGGACGGCGGTCGCAACGAAAATCAACGCCGAACCACAAGGTCCGCGACGCGGATGGAATCGAGCGTCAATAGGCGCAGCCGCGGAGCGGCGATTGTAATTAGCCCGGCACGTAGCGAAGCGAAGTCTCGGGTGACCAACCCTCAGGGGACGCAGCCCCGGAGGGGCGATTGAGACGCTTGTAATTCGAGGTGATGTTGCTAACCTGCTTGGCTACACCAATTCCAACTGAGGTTGCGTGTGTACAAGACGATCGACGAACGGATTCGCAAGGCGCTGCGGCACCACATCCACGAGCGCTACAAGACGGACGTGCCTGTGGTCACCGAGCGGCCGCCGAAGCTCGCCATGGGCGAGGTGGCTTCGCCGGTGTGCTTCGAGCTGGCAAAGCGGCTGAAGAAGCCGCCGCGCGCGCTGGCGCAGGAAATCGCAAATTCGCTGAAGCCGATTCCGGGCGTCGCGCGAGTGGAAGTGGCGGGCGGCGGATACCTCAACGCGTTTCTCGACCGCGGCGAATTCTTTCGCGCCGCATGCGCCGAATCGCTGAAGGAAGTGGCCGCGCCGAAGCCGGACGCGCCCAAGGTGATGGTCGAGCACACGAGCGTGAATCCGAACAAGGCCGCGCACATCGGGCACCTGCGCAACGCCGTGCTCGGCGACACATTCTGCAGGCTGCTGCGCTACGCGGGCAAGCGCGTCGAGGTGCAGAACTACATCGACAACACCGGCGTGCAGGTGGCCGATGTCGTTCTCGGATTCACGCATCTCGAGCCGAGAACGCCGGGCGAGGTGCGCGCGCTCGCGGACCAGCCGAAATTCGATTATCTGTGTTGGGACCTCTACACGCGCGTGACGCTATGGCTCGCGGAAGATAGATCGCGGCTCGAGCTGCGCGCGCAGACGCTGAAGGAAATCGAAGAGGGGCACGGCGAGGCGGCGAAGATGGCGGAAGTTGTGTCGACGGCGATCGTCCACTGCCATCTGCGGACGCTCGACCGGCTGGGCATCGATTACGATTTGCTCTCGCGCGAGAGCGAAATCCTGCACCTGAAATTCTGGGATGCGGCGTTCGAGATGCTGAAGCAGCGCGGCGCGATCCAGTACGCGACTTCGGGCCCGACTGCGGGGTGCTGGGTGATGCCGTCAGAGGAGGAAACCGTGCCTGACGACATCGGTGCCGCCGCAGAGGGAGCACAGAATGAAGAGCCTCCGGATTTTCCGGAGGGGAAGATCATTGTGCGTTCGAACGGCACGGTGACGTACGTGGGCAAAGACATCGCCTATCATCTCTGGAAATTCGGTTTGCTGGGGCGCGATTTCTACTATCGCCGATTCCACAAACATCCCGACGGGCACGAGGCCTGGACGACGGCCAGCGAGAATGGCGAAGGGGGCGCGCCGGAATTCGGCCACGCGAAGGAAGTTTTTAATGTGATTGATTCGCGGCAGGCGTATCCGCAGCAGGTGGTGGTGGCGGGACTGCGCGCGCTGGGATACGCGGAAGAGGCCGATCATCTGAAGCATTTTTCGTACAACGTGGTTGCGCTCACACCGCGCTGCGCGCTCGAAATGGGCTACGAGATTCCGCCCGAAGACGCGAAGCGGCCGTACATCGAGGTGAGCGGGCGCAAGGGGCAGGGCGTGAAGGCGGACGATCTGATCGATCAGCTGCTCGAGAGCACGCGGCAGGAAGTTGCGTCGCGGCACCCCGAGCTGGCAGGCACGTTCGAGGGCAACCAGATTGCGAATGCCGTGGCGATTGGCGCGCTGCGTTATTTCCTGCTGCGATTCACGCGATCGACCGTGATCGCTTTCGATTTCAAGGACGCGCTGAGCTTTGAGGGCGAGACAGGGCCTTACGTCCAATACGCGGTGGTGCGCGTGAACGGAATCTTGCGCAAGGGCGCGGACGCGCATCCGGAGAACGAAGCGATCGATGCGGCGAACGTCGCGAAGATTGCGAGCGGCGAAATCGATCTGGTGAAATTCTTAGGGGCGCCTGCCGGTGATGATCTATGGGATCTGGCGCTGCTCGCGGGCTCGCTCGACGCGCGCGCTGGCGCTGCAGTCGACGGGCAGGAACCGGCGTTTCTCACGCGCTACGCATTCGAGCTCGCGCAAGCGTTCAACGTCTTCTACCACAAGCATCATATTTTGTCGGAGGAAGATGCCGGGAAGCGGGCGTTTCTGATGCGGCTCACGCAATTGGTCCGCGAGCAGCTGGTGACCGCGCTCGCGCTGCTCGGGATCACCCCGCCGGAAATTATGTAAGTGAGAGCACCGACAGGATTGTCGGTGCCACCCAAGGCTCACCCCGCTATTGCTTCAGTGCGAAATCCACAATTGAGCGGATGGCGATGCCGGTGGGGCCTTTCGCGAGCCACGGGCGGCCGTCGTCGGCCCAACAGGTGGAGGCGATGTCGAGATGAATCCACGGCGTGTCGTCCACGAACTCCTTGATGAACCACGCGCCGGTGATCGCGCCGCCGCCCTTGCCGCTGCCGGTGTTGCGAATGTCCGCGATGTTGCTCTTGATCATTTCCTCGTACTCTTCGTCGATCGGCATGGGCCACATTTTTTCGCCCGCGGCCTTCGCGCTTTCGAGGAAGCGATCGAGGTATTCGCGCGGTGTGCCGAAGGCGCCGACGTGGACGTTCGCGAGCGCCACTTCGATGGCGCCGGTAAGCGTGGCCGCGTCGATGAGGTGCGTGCAGCCGAGCTGGCGCGCGTAGTAGACGGCGTCGGCGAGGATGAGGCGGCCCTCGGCGTCGGTGTTGATCACTTCGATCGTTTTGCCGGACATCGCAGTCTGCACGTCGCCAGGCTTTTGGGCGCGGCCGCCGGGCATGTTTTCGGTGGCGGGAATCACGGCGATCATGGAAATGGCAGGCTTCAATTTCGCGAGCGCGCGCATCGCACCCAGCATCGTGGCGCCGCCGCCCATGTCGTACTTCATCTTTTCCATGTTATTGGCGGGCTTGATCGAAATGCCGCCGGTATCGAACGTGACGGCCTTGCCGACAAGGCCCAGCACGGGAGCGCCCTGCCTCGGGTGTTCGGGCGTGTAGCGCACGACGATCACGCGCGGGGGCTCGACGCTGCCTTGCGCGACGCCGAGCAGCGCACCCATTTTGAGTTCGCCGATTTTTCTTTCGTCGAGAATTTCGATTGCGAGGCCGGCTTCCTTGGCCATGGCCTCGGCGCGCGCGGCGAGCATGCGGGGCGTGAGCTTATTCGAAGGCTCGTTGATCAGGTCGCGCGCAAAATTCTGCGATTCAGCGAGGACGCGGCCGTTTTCGATCGCGGCCTGAAGATCCGCGCCGAGACCGCCGTCGAAACCACAGAGCGAAACGGATTCGATCTCGCGATTCTTGCGGTCCGTGCGGTATTTGTCCGATTCGAAATCGGCGACGATCAACCCTTCGACCACAGCTTGCGCGGCAGCGGGTCCGCGCTCGCCTTGGCGCGTGAGAAACGCGAGCTTTTTTACTCCGCGCGTTTTGAGGTAGCGCACGGCGGTGCCGGCGATGTTGCGGAGATCGGAGACCGCGAATTTTTCAGGCTTGCCGGCGCCGACGAGGAGCAGTTTCTTCGCCGTGAGCCCCTGGGGGAAATGGAGCAGCGTCAGCTCGAGCGACTTGCCGGTCATCTCGCCGCTCGATGCGAGCGAGGCGAGCTGGCCATTGAGCGCGCGGTCGATTTCGCCGAGGACTCCGTCGAATTTGTCGTCCTTATCGAAGACGTAGGTGACGAGGGCGTCAGTTTGTACGGCAAAGTATGGCTGGGATTCGATTCGGATCTCCATGGCTTCCTTTCACTTTCATCGCCGGCGGGAGCGATAGATCGCTTCGTCGGCCTCGCGTTTCGCTTCCTTGCGTCTCTCGGATTCGCGGCGGTCGTGGAATTTCTTGCCTCTGGCCACGGCCAGTTCGCATTTTGCAATGCCGTCCCGGAAGTAAATCTTGAGCGGGACGATGGTCATGCCCTTCTGCTGGGTCTGCACGATCAGGCGCTCGATCTCGCGGCGATTGAGCAGCAGCTTTCGTCTGCGCAGCGGATCGTGATTGCGAAATCCGCCGGGCTGGTATTCCGGGACATGAAAGTTTACCAGCCAGGGCTCTCCCGCGCGAATCTCGGCATAAGCTTCGCGAAGGGTTCCTTTGCCTTCGCGGAGGGCTTTCACCTCGGTGCCGACCAGAACCAGACCGGCTTCGAGCTTATCGAGCAGATCGTAGTTATAAGAGGCCGACCGATTCTGGGCGACAATCTGAAGGCCCTCCCGGCTCTGCTTTTTCGCCGTGGATTTCACTGTTTTGCCATGATAGCCGGGGGTCACAGGCACCCGCAAGTTGTACTGAGCGGTGGATTTCCGCGCTGTTGTTAACGGACTTTCACGGTGTTGTAACAGATGCAGGTCCCGCAACCCCTATATTAACCAAGATGATCGGCAACGGGGAGGATTCCTTGCCGCATCAAAACGCGGGTGCTAGACTTCACAAGGCTCGGGTGACCCCGGAGGTTCTTGTTGCGCCGTCCAACGTGCGTGGCCGTCTTGGCGCTTGCGATCCTTCTCGCAGGCTGCCCCAAGGGGAATCAGGATTACGACGCCGGCAAAAAGGCAGAGGCGATTCAGGACTACGATACCGCTCTGGTTCATTACGAGCAGGCGCTGAGGGCGGACCCTACCAACGCTGAATACAAGCTTCGCGAAACCAACGTACGATTCCATGACGGCCAATACCATCTCGAGCAGGGCGAAAAGGCGCTGAAACAGGGCCAGTTGCAACTGGCTCTCGGGGAGTTTCAGAAGGCGCAGGCGGTCGATCCCTCCAACGCAGCCGCCGACCAGGAAGTGAAGCGGACGATGGATCTATTGGCCGCGAAAACCGCGGAGGAGACTCCGAAAGTAAATCCGAATCCCCCGGATGACAGCGACCTGCTGGCGGCCCCGCCGGAACTCAAGCCTCTTTCGCGCGAACCCATCAACCTGAAAATGACGAACGACTCGCACACCGTATTCGAGACGATCGCGAAACTGGCGGGCCTGAGCGTCATCTTCGACCCGGATTTCACGTCGCGCCGCATTTCCGTTGACCTGCCGAACATCACGCTCGAAGAGGCGCTGGATGCCGTGTCGTTCGAAAGCAAGGCTTTTTGGCAGCCGATGACGGGCAACGTGATTCTCATCGCGCCGGATAACCCGCAGAAACGCCGAGACGTTGAGGATGAAGAGGTTAAGACCTTTTATCTCTCGAACACGCTGACCCCGCAGGACCTGACGGAGGTGGTGACCAGCCTGCGGCAGCTTCTCGATTTGCGGCGCATCAGCCAGATGAACTCGCAGAACGCGATCGTGGTCCGCGACACCCCCGATAAGATCAAGCTGGCCGCGAAAATCATCGACGATATCGACAAGGCGAGGCCGGAGGTCCTAATTCACGTGCAGGTGCTGACAGCCAGCATCAACCGCCTGCGCGACTTGGGACTCCTTCCCGGACAGACCATCACGCTTGCGTTTAACCCGACCTGCGCGAACCAGCCGAGCAACAGCAGCGGCAGTTGCGGCAGCTCCACCAGCAGCACTGCTTCTTCGGTCGCGCAGCTAGCGCTAAACAGAATAAAGGATCTTTCCACGGCAGACTATAGCTTGACGCTGCCTGGAGCGACGGCCAACGCAATCCTCACCGACAACCAGACGAGGATCATTCAGGATCCCGAACTGCGCATGAGCGACGGCCAGAAGACGACGCTAAAGGTCGGCGAGCGCGTGCCCATCGCCACGGGAAGCTTTCAGGCCGGAGTGGGAGTGGGGGCCGCCGGCGGCGCGGGCGTGGTCAATCCTCTGGTGAACACGCAGTTTACATACCTCGACGTCGGGGTGAACATCGAGGTGACGCCGCACGTGCATCCCGATGGCGACGTGAGTATTCACGGGTCGGTTACGGTATCAGAAATCGACGGCACGAGCAGCATCGGCGGAATCAACCAGCCCATCATCGGCCAGCGCGACATCGAGAACGACGTCCGGCTGAAAAACGGTGAATCGAGCATGCTGGCCGGGCTGATCCAGCGCACGGATACTAAAAACATCAACGGCATCCCGGGCCTGGCCGAGCTTCCTATGATCCGCTATTTGTTCTCAGACAACAGCACGAGCGTGGCGGAAAGCGAAGTGCTGATCATCATGACTCCGCACGTGATCCGCTTCCCGTCGATTTCGGCCGAGAACTTGCGGACGCTCGCGGCCGGGACGGATTCGAATGCGCGGGTCTACCCCGAAAGCGAGTTCACGCAGGCTCCTGGAGGCACCGGCGCGGCCCCTTTGCCATCGACTTCGCAAGCGACACCGCAACCCGGGGCAGCGGCAGCGAGTCAGCTTCACTTCGATCCATCGGACGTCACGCTGCAGGTGGGCCAGCGCACGACTCTGGGGCTGGCGGTTTCGAACGTCAACGACCTGTATTCGATCCCGCTGCTGATTCACTTCGACCCGGCGGTTGTGCAGGTGGAGGAAGTTCGTGATGGAGGATTCCTCTCCGGCGGCAAGCAGGAGATCGCGATCGTGCAGCGGATCGACCAGCAGCAAGGCCAGGTGATCGTGTCAGCCACACGCCAGCCGAATACGCCGGGCGTGAACGGGTCGGGCACGCTGCTGGGACTCGTGGTCAGGGCGGTAGCGCCGGGCAAAACGGCACTCCAAATCCTTCAGGTGAATGCGCGCAATTCACAGCAGCAAACCGTCCCGATGGTTTCCGGCGAGGCGACCATCGAGGTGCCGTAGGAAGAACGAAGATGGCCAAGATTCATCGCGGGACAAAACATTCGTGGATGACGCGGCGGCACGCGAACGATGCCGGAATGACGCTGCTTGAGTTGATCATTTCATGCTCGATCCTCGTGATCCTCGCGACGGTGGCGCTGCCGCTGGAGCGCGTGAGAGTGATTAGCGCGAAAGAAGAAGTGCTGCACTACGACCTCCGCGAAATGCGCGACGCGATCGATCGCTATCACGACGACGCCGAGAAGGGGAAATTTCAGGTGCAGGCAGGCACCGAGGACTATCCGCCCGATCTGGAAACGCTGAAGGACGGCGTGCAAATGAGCGCGCAAGGAACGGGGATTTTGGGCGGGGCTTTGGGCGGGACTACGACCAGCGACCAAAGCGGGACGAGCCAAAGGGTCCGGTACCTGCGGGAGATTCCGGTTGATCCCATGACCGGGAACACGGACTGGGGACTGCGTTCCGTGCAGGACGATGCAGATTCGACCTCATGGGGCGGGCAGGACGTTTTCGATGTTTACAGCAAATCGCAAGGCACGGCGCTCGACAGGACGAAATATTCGGATTGGTAGAAACACCGGAGGGCTGGGCCGCGCCTCATGACGATCCTGGATATGCGCGAAGACAAGACGAATCGAGAAATCAGGAAGGCGTCCGGCTTCACGCTTCTCGAGGCGATGATCGTGATCGCGATTATCGCGATTCTCGCCACTTTGGCGGTGGGCGGCTACCGGCAGACTGTGATTCACGCGCGGGAGGCGGCTCTCCACAGCGACCTCGACGTGATGCGCCGCGGGATTCAGGAATATATCCATGACAAGAACGCCGCGCCCGGATCGCTTCAGGATCTCGTCGACAACCGATACATTGATTCGATCCACGACGATCCGATCACGCATCAACAGGATTGGGTGACGGACCAGTGCGACGCGTATTTTGATTCCGACCAAACCTCAATGAACGGGATTTGCGACGTACACTCGGCCTCTCAGGAAGTTTCTCCGTTCGAGAACAAGCCCTACAGTCAGTTCTGAGGAGTTTGCGGCGGGTGGGCGGCGAAGTACTGGCCCAGATTCGCCGTGAACTGATTCATGCCCGCGAGAATGTCGCGATCCATGGCCTCGACGACATCGGCGACTGTCTTGCCATTGACGGGTTCGTCGTGCGAGTACTTGTCGCTCCAGATCGTTTCGCCGGACTTGGTATCGAAGAGATCAATCTCCATCGAGAAGCGAGCGACGAGGTTGGGCGTGTCGACTCCGTAGAGGGAAAAGAGCTGGCCGCGCAAGATGTAGTCGCCGCGAGCTCCGCTTCCGATGGGGGTAACGGAACGAAATTGCCCCGACGCGCGCAGCGAAGAAATCAGCGCTTCTTGCAGCATCTCCGGCGGCAGTTCCTCCCACCGGTGGTATTCATAAGCGCCCAATTGGACATCGCCGCTGCCGTAGATGATGCGCGAATCGCGGTAAAGCTCAGGTGAGGAAATGCGGCCGACGATGAGATTCACCGGGTAGGGAGTTGGCTGGGCCGCGGGCGCCGGGGGATTGATGTCGAGCACGTAGTATTTATAGGGGCGTGACGCGCCGCACGCCGCGGAGAATCCCGCCAGAAAAATCACGAGCACAACCTGCCAGATGCGTAGCTTCGACACTCTCGCTCCTTCTCGCATTATTTTGGAGGCGGCTCGCCGGGCTCGTGCGGCTTTGGTGTGGACGCACGGATCAAAGTATAGGGCCGCGTCTTGATGGTATTGGTGAACTCGGTCATATTTTCGGTGATGCGGCGCAGGTTTTCGATAATTTCGTCAAGATTATCCGCGTTGGCGTCCACGGTGCGGTCGAGCTGATCCGTGAGCGATTGCGCCGAAACGAGAGTCTTGCGAAGAGTCTCGAGCGACGCGTGAAGGTCGGGGCGATCCTCGGCGAGGGCGGCATCGAGATTCTTGATCGCATCGTTGGCCTGCGCCGAGGTCTTGCGGAAG
>JBKQNJ010000022.1:0-41891 GCA_052146315.1 Candidatus Acidiferrales bacterium
AGCCCCGGCTTCCGCCGGGGCTTTTGTTTTTTGATTTGCGCAAGTCTTTCGACTAAAGTAGGCCACATGGCGAGAGTCCGAATTTGGAACGGGAATGGGCAGAAACGACGGCGGAACGCATTTTCCTTTACCGTGATTCTGATGCCCGTGCCGGAGGATGTCCCACACGAGCGTGGATCGAAGGGGCGAAGCTTGCGCGTGAGAAATCCGCTCAAGGTTGGCTACCAGATCACGGTTCCGTTGCTTCCGGGGATCGTCACGTACGGACGCACGGAAAAAGAGGCGCTCGAAATGGCGCGAGACGCCATCCGCTGCCATCTGGATGGACTGCGGAAGTCGGGAGAAGAGATCCCAGACGAAAAGAACGCTCATACCGCACGACTGCGTGTTGCCTTGAGCGCCTGATGGGCGCACAGCTTCCGGTTCTCAAGCCGCGAAAGATTCTTCGCGCGCTCTTGCGAGCCGGGTTCTATGTCCACCACCAATCCGGAAGTCATGCGCAGCTTCGGCATCCGGCGAAACCCCATCTCCATGTTACCGTGCCGCGTCACGATCGCTTCGACATCCCGAGGCCGGTGCTGCGCAGCATCCTTCAGCAGGCCGAATTGACGGTCGAAGAATTTCTCAAGTTGCTGTGAAATCGGTTAGCATCGGGGCATGCTGCCGACGCCTTGGAAGAGCTTCGCTGCGCCTCGCGACGACAAGGAATACGTGGCGCTGCTTTCCTTCCTGCCGCTCAAGCGTTACCGAACGATTCCCAAGCTCGCCCGGCTGGCGATGGAAACGATGGGGCAGCTCGCGAAATCGCCTGGACTGATCGGCTATTCGCTCGGGGCAGAGCTGACGCGAAAGCGATTCTGGACGATTTCGGCTTGGGAGGATCGGCAATCGCTGATGGATTTCGTCGAGCAAATTCCGCACAGCCGGATCATGCAGGAGCTGGCGCCTCACATGGACAAAACGGGATTTGCCGAATGGATGGTGCGCGCTTCGGAGATTCCGATTCCGTGGGCGACTGCTCGGCAGCACCTGCTAAAATGAGCGTATGACCGATCGTCGCGCACGCGCCCGCGAACTCGCCACCGAATTTGTCGCCAAAGGCGATCCCACAGGATGGTTCGAGGTGCTGTATCAGGAAGGCGAGCAAGGGAAGAGCATCGTTCCCTGGGCCGACCACAAGGCGAATTCTCATCTGAGCGAATACTGGAAGGCGCACCCGCTCGAGACGGCCGGCAAATTGGCCCTCGTGATCGGAAGCGGCTTTGGCGAAGATGCCGAGGAAATCGCTGGGTGGGGATTTCAGATGACCGGCTTCGACATCGCGAAGACCGCGATCGCCGCGGCGAAGAAGCGCTTCCCGAACTCGCCGGTGAACTATGTAGTGGCGGATTTATTCGATCCGCCGCCCGCCTGGCGCCAGAATTTTGATTTCGTTTTTGAAACGAATACGCTGCAGGCGCTGCCTGCTTCGCTGCGGCCACGCGCGGCCGAGAAAATCGCGGAGTTCGTGAAGCCGGGCGGCGTGCTGCTGGTGATCGCGCGCGGCCGCGAGAAAGATGAGCCCGAAGGACAATTGCCGTGGCCGCTGATGCGCGAGGAGTTCGCGGATTTCGTTCGCGCGGGCCTGCGCGAAGAATCATTCGAGGATTTCGTCGATCCGGAGCCCCCGTGGGTGCGCCGTTTTCGCGTCCTTTACAAGCGGCCGAAAGTGGCGCCGTAAACGGGCTTATCCGTCCAATTTTGGTACAATGGGGGCACGTAAACTGACGCTATTTGAGGGCTACATCCGATGCCGATCTATGAGTACATTTGCGACGACTGCGGCGAGCATTACGAGCGGATCGTGATGAACGGCAGCACGAAAATCACGTGCCCGAAGTGCGCGAGCGCGAAGAATACGATCCAGCTTTCGGTGTTCGCGGCGCACGGCAATGGAACGAAAGCGTCGGGCGGATCGTCGCCGGCATCCGGCTCGGGCGGCGGTTGCTGCGGCGGAGCCTGCGGCTGCCACTAGGTAACGACGCGCGGTCCCACATTCCTCGGTGATCTGCAAAATCCTGCCTGCAACGATTCACCTTCACCTGCAATTTGTGAGACACTCTGCCCCGGGAAGCGTCCGGAAGGGGGAAATGATGCCGAAGAGGTCCGCAATGTTCGCCGCGGCGGCAATTGCTGGAATCGTGGTGTGCGCGCACGCGGTGAAGGCGCGCGGCGCTGCGCGCGAGCAAAACTCCGCCGCCGCGGTCGAGCGGGCGGCTGATTGCGACCGCCAGTGTTTGTACGGCTTCGTCGATCAATATTTGCAAGCGTTGGTGGCGAAGGATCCCTCGCGGCTGCCCTGGGCGAAGACGGTAAAGTTTACGGAGAACAACGTCGTGCTCGAGGTGGGCGACGGCTTGTGGGGCACGATCAGCGGCCTCGGTCCCGAGGATGTGCGCGCGGCCGATCCGGCGAACGGCCAGGTGCTGTACATGGGCGTGGTGGCCGAGCACGGCATCCAATCCTTTCTCGCGCTGCGGATGAAGGTGGACGACCGCAAGATCTCCGAGGTTGAAACGATCGTGGATCGCCAGGGCATGGGCCCCGGCCCGTTCGGCGATCCAGCGACGATACAGCCGTTGCCGATTCTGCTCGCCGACGTTCCGCCGGACCAGCGCACGCTGCGCGCGAAAATGATTGCGCTCGCCGACGGCTACTTCAACACGCTGCAGCTCAACGACGGCCACATCTTCACCGTGTTCGATCCGGCGTGCAGCCGCCGTGAAAACGGCGTGTGGACCGCGAGCGATCCGCACCCCGACCCGAAGTCGACGTACTCGCAATTCGGAAAATATTCGTGCGAGGAAGGATTCAAGCTCGGCAATTACCGATGGGACGACCGGCTGCGTGCGCGGCGCTTTCCGCTGGTGGACGAAGAAAAGGGGCTGATCCTCGCCGGCGGATTCATCGATCATTCCGCGCGGCTCGAAAAATACACAACGACGGACGGAGTGGTCCACGACACGCCGCTGAAATCGCCGCATTCGTTCTGCTACCTCGAGCTTTTCAAGATCGTGGACGGCAAAATCCGGCATGCCGAGTCCGTATTCATCACCGTGCCGTATAACATGCCGTCTCCGTGGTTTCGGGACGATAATTAGCGGAGCCGGACCAGAAGGGAGATTGCGCCATGGTTGATTTTTCGAGCCAGCCCACGATGAAAGGATTTTTCGCGCCGACGCGCTTCGAGGCGGACGTCTACGACTGCGAAGTGACCGGGAAGATTCCGAGCGATTTGAATGGCGCGTTTGTCCGGCTGGGCGGCGATTGGCTGTATCCGCCGAAGTTTGAGGACGATTCGCCGTTCAGCATGGACGGCTACATCAACATGTTCCGGTTCAAGAACGGAGTCGTCGATTACAAAGGCCGCTGGGTGAAGACGCCGCGATACAAAGCGGACCTCGCCGCGCATAAGCAGCTCTTCGGAAAATACCGGAATCCTTTCACCGACGATCCGAGCGTCCACAATCTGGATCGTTCCGTGCAGAATACGACGCCGCTTTGCTTCGCGGGCAAGCTCTTCACGTTGAAAGAGGATAGCCTGCCCTACGAAATCAATCCGAAAACGCTCGAAACGATCGGGCCGTATGATTTTCACGGCAAATACAAAAGTCTCACATTTACGGCGCACCCGAAAGTCGACCCTGTGACGGGCGATATGATTTGCTACGGCTACGAGGCGACGGGGCTCGAGACGCGCGACGTCTTTTTGTACACGATCGATAAGACCGGCCACGTGAAGCGCGAGGTGCGCTTCCAGGCGCCCTACGTCGCGATGGTTCACGATATCGGGCTGACGCAAAAGCACGTGATCGTCCCGGTTTTCGGATTCGTGAGCAGCATGGAGCGGCTGAAGGAAGGCAAAGTTCACTGGGGCTGGGACAACACGAAGCCCGCGTACGTTGGCATCATCCCGCGCGACGGCGAGGCGAAGGACGTTCGCTGGTTCAAGGGCCCATCGCGCGCCACGGTTCACACGCTGAACGCGCGCACCGAAGGCGAGAAGGTGATTCTCGAAGCGCCGATCTTCGATGGGAATCCATTTCCATTTTTCCCGCCGATCGATGGCTCGCCGTGGGACCCGACCAAAGCGCGCGCGTACATTCGCCGCAATACGTTCAATCTCGCATCGAAAGACGACGGCTTTACCGAGGAGAAGCTTTTCGAGATGAATGTAAGCGACCTCGGGCGCGTCGACGATCGCTACCTTTCGCTGCCATACCGTTACGCCTTCACGGCGTATGCGGACAAGCAGCGGCCGTTCGATGAGTGGAAGGCCGGCAATCTCGGCGGGCGCGTCAACAATTGCTACGGGCGCTTCGATCTCGCGACCGGCAAGATGAGCTCGTTTTTCGCGGGCGATACGCACAGCTTGCAGGAAGTGTGTTTCGTACCACGCAAGAATGGCGCCGAGGGCGAAGGCTACGTGATCGGCGTGGCGTCGAATTACGCGGAGATGCGTTCGGAGCTGATCATCGCCGACGCGCAACATCTCGAGGATGGCGACGTGGCGCGCGTGATTCTGCCATTTCGCGCGACGGCGCAGGTCCACGGGCGATGGATGAACGAAGATGAACTGCCGTTCGCCTAGGGAGCCCAGCATGCTGACACGACGCGATTTCGTGGCGAAGCTGGCGGTGGCGGGCGCGGCGATCGGCGCGTTTGCGCTGGTGCCGGGAGCGGCCTGCGCGGCCCAGGAATCCGCATCTTCCGTGCAATCCCGCACGCCGGTCGTGTCGTTCCACATGGACCGGCCGTACATCGACCCCACCGGCACAGCGATGCCGTATTGCCCGCCGGGCGGAGCACGTTCCGGCGAGCCCGTTGCGCGCTTCAGCGAGGAAGCAGTTCGCCGCATGCAGTGTTACGCTTGAATCGCGCAGAACGCGCGCAGCAGATCAGATGATGGCCGCCAAGGGCAGCATGTTCTCGCAGGAAACATTCCGGTTCTTTCGCGAGCTCGGGCGCAACAATCACAAGCCGTGGATGGACGAGAACCGCGAGCGATATCGCGCGGTGCTTGTCGATCCTCTGCGCGAGCTGCTCGAGAGGCTGACTCCGGCCGCCCGGAAACTGAATCCGCGATTCGCGGTCGGTGGGCGTGTGGGCGAGAATTTTTCGCGCATCAACCGCGACATCCGCTTCGCCCGCGATAAATCGCCCTACCGCACGCAGATGTATCTCTTCTTCGCGGAACCGGAAGACGGTGCGCAGCTGTACGTCGGCCTCTCGGCCGACGCAGTGACATGTGGCTTCCGCGCGTACAGCGAGGGCCGCACTTCGCCGCTCGTGCAGATCGGCCGTGCGCGAGGCGGCGAAAATACAGCGTGGATCGAGCGGCAGAAGCGCCGGCTCGCAAAATATGAGAGCTATTGGTATGCGACCGAAAAAGGCGACTGGGCGAAGCACAAGGGCTGGCCCGTGAAGCCGGAAAATTGGAAGAAATTTCAGGGATGGATCGTGCGGAGGAAATTTGCGCCAGCGGTCGCCACGCGCGTGGGATTCGAGCGGGAGGTCGCCAGGATTTTTCGCGAGGTCTATCCGTTGTATCCATTCACAATCTCGCCCGCGTGGAAAGCGTAGCGATCGGCGAAAGGGCGGGTTTGAAACCCGTCCCTGCAACGTCTTATAAGCAAAGCATCATTTGAAAGGGAGCGGGTTCGATGGCAATCAGCAGAACGCAAGCGCGCACCGAACATGCGGCACAAGCAGGCGCCGGGCACGACCAGTTCACCGAGACGATTTACGGCGTGGTCTGCGCCGGCTGCCACAACTACATCCTCATCGACAAGACCAATTGCCCGCCCACATGCCGCGAGCACGAGAGTTGCCGCCAGGCATACTCGTAAACGCCCGTAGCGCGTAAACGCACACGCCGGTTCGCTTGGGCAAAACGGGATTAGAATAGAGCCACCAGCCGCGCCAGCCGGGAGAATGCAACACCTATTCGGCCGAACGGCATCTACGTCAGTATTCCGAAAGCGCTGCGACTGAGGTTCCCGATGAAAGCTACACGCGGATTTCGCTTCCCGGGCCGACGACTCTCTCACGAGCATCCGGCACGCCGTTTCGCCGATTGGGCTGCGCTTTCTGCTCTGGCGTGTGCGTGCATCGCGATTGCCGCCTCGCCGGCCTGCGCTCAGGAGAATCCTGCCGCGACCCAGTCGGCCACTCAGCAAAACACCGAGCCCGCACTGGCGCATCGGCCCGCCGAGCAGCCACTCACGAGTCCAACCGTCGCGTTGACAGTGCCCAAGGGGACGCCGATCCAGGTGGCGCTCGACAAGGAAGTGCGCATCCAGAAAATCGGGCAGTCGGTGCACGGGCACGTGGTCGAGCCGGTCTACGCGTTCGATAAACTGGTGATCCCAGCGGGAACGGAAGTGACGGGGCAAATCGCGCAGGTCGAGGGCGTTTCCACAGGGAAGCGGGTGATGTCCGCGCTCGACGCCGATTTCACGCCGGTGCACAAAGTCGAGGTCGAATTCGACGAAGTCGACCTGGCGAATGGCAAGCGGATTCCGGTCCAGACGAAGGTGATCCTCGGATCGGGGCAGGTGATCGAGTTTGTTTCCGCCGCGGATGAAAACCAGAAAAAAGGCGTGATGGACGCCGCCGCGGCAAAGACGAAAGAAGCAAAGCAGCAGGCCAAGCAGGAGTGGAACCAAGCGATGAGCGAGGTGAAAGCGCCGGGCAAAATCCATCGCGTCGAGCGTTTTGCCATCGCACAGCTGCCCGTGCATCCGCAGTATATCGATGCCGGAACAGTTTACTTCGCAGAGTTGCAGGAGCCGCTCGATTTCGGCACGGAGCCGCTGACGACGCAGATGGCGAGCTCGATCGGAGCAACTCCTGCGGATGGCAGCGTCGTCCAAGCGCGGCTGATGACGCCGCTCAGCTCGGCGACCGCGAAGAAGGGCGACGAGGTCGAGGCGGTGGTTTCGCGGCCGCTGTTCGACGGCGATCGGCTGATCCTGCCGCAAGGAAGCTTCCTGAAGGGCTCGGTGGTGCAGGTGCAGCCCGCCCACCGGCCGAAAAAGAATGGCGAGCTGCGGCTGGTGTTTCACGATTTGATTCTGCCGGAAGGCGTCGAGCAAAAGGTAGAGGCGAGCCTCGCGGGCGTGGAAGCGGCGAAGGCCGACAACGTGAAGCTCGATTCCGAAGGCGGCGCGCACGCGACGTCGCCGAAGACGCGCTATCTGAATGCGGCCATTTCGATCGGCCTTGCGGGAGTGTCGACCCTGGGCGATCCCGACGCGAAGACGCCGAACCCCGCGGGAAACACGAGCAATCGAGTGGCAGGCGGCGCAGTTGGGTTCAAGGCAGTGGGCATCGTGATGGGCGTGCTGGTTCACTCGCGCGCGTTTGGCTATTCGATGGGCGCGTATGGCGCGGGCATGTCGGTCTACACGAATTTCATCGCGCGCGGCCGCGACGTGGTCTTCCCGAAGGACACGGCCATGACGATCGGCATCGGCACGCGCCCGCCGGAGGGCGCGCCGGCCCCAGCGGCGAATCCAAGTGCACAGCCGGGTTCACCCGCGCCATCTGCCGAAAAGCCTCTCGGCGAGTAGTTGCTGGGTTGCAGCGTAACCGTTTGACGGAAGCTGCTGGCGGGCCATATAATTGGGGTTTGTCAATTGAGCAGGGAGGCAGCATGTACGCCGTAATTCGCAGTGGGGGAAAGCAGTATCGCGTCGCGCCGGGTGAGACCATCGAGGTCGAGCGGCTCGAAGGCAAGGTGGGCGGCAAGGTAACGTTTGAAGACGTGATCGCCGTGCGCACCGACGACAAAAAGATTCTGGGCGGCGAGCAGGCCGCGAAAGCCAAAATCACCGGAAAAATCGTGAAGCACCTGCGCGGGCCGAAACTCAAAGTGCTGAAATTCAAGACGGGCGGCCAGTACAAAATTCAAACCGGCCACCGGCAGGGATTGACCGCCGTCGAAGTCGGCGAGATTCAACTTTCCTAGGGGTTTGTCATGGCACATAAGAAGGGCGGCGGGTCATCCGTAAACGGACGCGACTCGCATGGACAGCGGCTTGGAGTGAAGCGGTTCGGCGGGCAGCTCGTGACCGGCGGCAGCATCCTGATCCGGCAGCGCGGGACGCGCTACAAGCCCGGCAAGAACGTCGCACGCGCGAAGGACGATTCACTGTTCGCGCTGAAGACCGGCGTGGTGCGCTTCGAGGATAAGGGCGCGAAGGGGCGCTTCATCAGCGTGCTGGTCGTCGAAGATGCCGCTGCGGCTGAAGCGAAGCCCGCGGCACCCGTGGCCAACTAAAGATTCATAGCTCATCGTGTGACTGGTCGTACCTGACTCGTCGTACTGACTTGCATTGGCCCGCAATCGCAGGACGGCGTTTCTCCCAGGGTTTTCCGCGGCGGAGGCGTCCGCCTTGTCCCTCAATTCGCGGCATGCGCTTCCTTCGTGTACACTTTTGAAACGGGTGACTTGTGTTTGTTGATGAAGCCAAAATCCTGGTGAAGGGCGGCGACGGCGGCAATGGCTGCGTCGCGTTTCGGCGGGAGAAGTACGTCCCGAGGGGCGGGCCATCCGGCGGCGACGGTGGCCACGGCGGCGATATCGTGATCGAAGCGAATCCGAACGACAACACGCTGCTGCGTTACCGCTACAACCGCGAATTTCGCGCCGAACGCGGGCGCCACGGCGAAGGGTCCGATTGCCACGGGCGGTCGGGCGAAGACACGGTGCTGAAGGTTCCCGTGGGCACGGTGATTTTCGACGCGGATTCCGGCGAACAGCTTTTCGATTTCACCGAGCCGGGGCAACAGTTTCGAGCGGCGCGCGGCGGGCGGGGCGGGCGCGGTAACGGGAATCCGGCGTTCGTCCGGCCGTGGCATCAGGCGCCGCGCGAGCACGAAGACGGTCGTCCGGGGCAGGAACGCCATCTGCGGCTCGAATTGAAATTGCTGGCGGATGTAGGGCTGGTCGGCTTCCCGAATGCGGGGAAATCGACATTCATCTCGCGCATCTCGGCGGCGCGACCGAAGATTGCGGCGTACCCGTTCACGACGCTCGAGCCACACCTGGGAGTTGTTTCCGCCGATCCCGATGCGGCGCCGGGACAGGGACGCACGTTCGTGGTGGCCGATCTGCCGGGATTGATCGAAGGCGCGCATGAAGGCGTGGGGCTGGGCATCCGGTTCCTGAAGCATGTGGAGCGGACGCGGCTGATCGCGCACTTGGTCGATACGAGCGACGCGAACGACCGCGATCCGGTGCGCGATTTCGAGATCATCGAGCGCGAACTCGCGGCGTTTAGCGCGGCGCTTGCGGAAGAGCCGATGATCGTGGTGGCGACGAAACTCGACGCAACCACGGACCGCACGCGGCTCGAAGAGTTGCGAGCGTTCGCGGCGGAACGAGGCCTCGAATTCCACGCGATCTCTTCGGCAAGCGGCGAGGGCGTCGTCGAGCTGGTGCGGGCGATCGCCAATGCGCTCGACAAGATTCCAAAACCGGCCGCGGCATCGGACGCCTCCAAAGAAGGCGAGATGCCCGAGAGCAGCGCGGTCGAAATGCCGCACGTGGATGATGCGACTGCCGCGGCGCCGCATACGGAGAAACATTGATCCCGCAGCCGGCTCATGAATCTCCGGGCGCGGGGCATCACCGCTCGGTGGCGCTTTTCGGCGGGACGTTCGATCCCGTGCACGCGGGCCACATCGCCGTGGCACAGGCGGCGCAGCGGCGTTTCCATCTCGACGCGATCCATTTCATCCCGTCGTCGCACCCGCCGCACAAGCCGCAGCGCGAGCTGACGCACTTCGCGCATCGCTATGCGATGGTGGCGCTGGCGTGCGGAGGACATCCGGGATTCATTCCATCGCTTGCGGAGGCGCCTCTGGGCGGCGCGCCGCACGTCTTTTACACGATTGAGACGGTGCGAAAATTCCGCCGCGAGCATCCCGACGCGCATTTGTACTTTATCGTCGGCGCGGACCAGTTTCTCGAAATCCCGACGTGGAAGAATTACGATACGCTGCTGGACCTTTGCGATTTCATCATCGCGAGCCGTCCCGGTTTCCGGCTCGACGCGCTGCGGCTGGTGATTCCTCCGGAAAAGCTGGGCCGGGCCGCCGCGCAGAGCCCGCAGAAAATCGTCCTGCGGAAATCGACCGTTTATCTGCTGACCACCGTCGCGAGCCACGTCTCCTCCACCGAGGTGCGCGTGCGGCGCGAGCGCGGCCAGAGCATCCACGGGCTTGTGCCGGCGCGCGTGGAGGAATACATTCTCGGACAGGCCCTGTACCAGTGAACTTGGAAACCTTGAGCTCCGAAATTCGGTGGGCCGTGGAAGCGGCCCAGGACAAGCAGGCCGTGGACGTGACCGTGCTGAAAATGGCCGGCGCGACTGCGTTCGCCGAATATTTTCTGCTGTGCTCGGGAAGCAGCCAGCCGCAGATCAGGGCCATCGGCGAAGCGATCGAGGAGCGGCTGGACCGCGAGCGCGTCCACCTGGCGCATCGCGAGGGCAAATCCGGCGCGGAATGGGTCTTGCTCGACTACGGCGATTTCATCGTGCACATCTTCAGCGAACGCGCGCGGCACTATTACGACCTCGAACGGCTCTGGCGCAACGCCGAGCGGTTCGATGTCCCCGCGCCCGGCAGGCCTCACGAGCCGCATGCCGAATCCGAGGGAGACGCGGCTCAGCGATGAGCGCCGCGGAGATCGTCTGGGTCGCGGCCGATCCGGCTTCGCAGCGCGTCCTCGAAATCGCGGGAAAGCTTGCCGAAACGGCGACCACGCTTCTGATCACCGGCGAGAGCGGCACGGGCAAAGATCAGCTCGCCCGCTGGATTCACGAGCACGGTCCGCGACGCGACGCGCCATTCCTGAAAATCGACTGTGCCAGCCTGCCCGCGGAACTGGTGGAATCCGAACTTTTCGGCCACGAGCGCGGTGCGTTTACGGGCGCTGTGGCGCGCAAGCCGGGACGTCTCGAGATGGCGCTCGACGGCTCGGTGATCCTCGACGAAGTCGCCGCGCTCTCGTCCGTGATGCAGGCGAAGCTTCTGCGCGTGCTCGAAGAGCGCACGTTCGAGCGGCTCGGCGGCACCGAAACGCTGCGGATGGAGGCGCGCGTGATGGCGTTGACCAACGCAAATCTCGTCGAGGCTGTCGCCACGGGCCGCTTTCGCGAGGACCTTTTTTTCCGGCTAAATGTGCTGGCGTTTTCGGTGCCGCCGCTGCGCGATCGCCGCGCCGACGTCGCGCCTCTCGTCGCACATTTTCTCGCGCGGCTCGGGCCCGTGCACGGGCATGCCGACGCGTCGCTCGATCCTGCGGCGCTCGCGCTGCTTGAGTCCTACGCGTGGCCGGGAAACGTGCGCGAGCTGAAAAACTCGATCGAGCATGCGCTCGTGTTTGCCAAGGAGCTCGTCTTGCGGGCTGAGGATTTTCCCGAGATTCTTCGCACGGCCGCTAATTCGCACGGTCCCGTGACCGCGTTGCGTTCGCTCGAAGACCTCGAGCGCGAAGCCATCCGGGCGACGCTCGAGGCGACACACTACAAGATCGGCCAGGCGGCGGATTCTCTCGGCATCAGCCGCAAGACGCTGCTCGAGAAACGTAAGAAATATGGCCTGATGTAGGGCCAGCGGCTTTCGAGGCCGCCCACAACCAATATTCAGGCTCCGTCGCCACGATGAAAATTCGGCTGCTCATGCTCGGCAAGACGCGGCGCGAGGAAATTCGCGCGCTGCTCGATGATTACGTCCACCGCATCGCGCGCTACGCCGAAATCGACGTCAGCGAATTGCGGGATGGTTCGCCGGCGGCGTTGCGCAAGCTGAAAATCGAACCGAGCGCGACGGTCGTGCTGCTTGATGCCGCCGGAAAGCAGTTCACGTCGCAGCAATTCGCCCGCTGGCTCGGCGACCTGCGCGACCGCGGCGCGCGCGAGCTCATTTTCCTGTGTGGCGACGCGGAGGGCTTCCCCTCCGATCTACGCGCCGGCGCCAAACAGAAGATTTCGCTCTCGACGCTCACCATGCCGCACGAATTCGCGCGCGTCGTCCTTGCCGAACAGATTTACCGCGCCTTCGCGATTCTCGCCGGGCATCCTTATCCGAAATAGCCACGGAGCCACGGAGGCACAGAGCCGGATTCATGAAGAACCGGCGCTCCTGTGGGCTTTGGTGACTTCACGGCAAGTCGCTTCTTGACCTTTGGGAAAGGCGCGGCCAGTATTGGAAATTGCGGCTCGGGGAGCTATTAAATGCCGGAAGGCCAGGGGCTTCTCATCGTTTACACGGGGCCCGGCAAGGGCAAGACGACTTGCGCGCTCGGCACGGCGTTTCGCGCGGTGGGCCAGGGGCTGCGCGTGCTGATGGTACAGTTCATCAAAGGCTCGTGGCACTATGGCGAGCTCGATGCCGCCAAGATGCTGGGCGACGATAGATTCGAGATTCGGCCGATGGGGCGCGGCTTTGTGAAAGTGGGCGGCGCGGATACCGATCCGGAAGACATTCGCCTGTGCGAACAGGCGTGGGACTTCGGCCGCGAGCAGATTTACAGCGAGAAATACGATCTCGTCGTGCTGGACGAGATCAACTACGTGATCAGCTACAAGATGCTGGATGCGGAGCGCGTGGTCGAATCGCTCGCGAAGCGCCCCGAGCGCGTGCACGTGATCTGCACGGGGCGCAACGCGCATCCGAAGCTGGTCGAGGCCGCGGACCTTGTCACCGAGATGCGCGAGGTGAAGCATCCGTTTACGAAAGGCATCCTCGCGCAGCGGGGAATCGATTACTAGGACGCATGCGAGATTGAGGCTGTCAAATGGCCTGGTTTAAGCGCGACAAAAAATCGATCGAGAATCCGACGCCCGTCGACGAGCGCCGAGTCCGCACCGAAGGGCTGTGGACGAAGTGCAGCGCGTGCGGCGCGATCATCTGGAAAAAGGATCTCGAAGCGAACTGGGAAGTCTGTCCCAAGTGCGATCAGCATTTCCGCCTCTCCGCGCGGCGGCGGCTCCAGTTGCTGCTTGATGACGAGCCGTGGACCGAGCACGATCCCGATCTCGTATCGAGCGATCCATTGCATTTCCACGACACCAAAGCCTATGCCGCGCGGCTCGCCGAGGCCCAGCAGAAGCTCAAGATGGGCGATGCGATTATCACCGCCGAAGCCAGGTTGAGCGGACGTCCGGTAATCTGCTGCTCGATGGAGTTTCGCTTCATCGGCGGATCGATGGGCGCCGTGGTGGGAGAAAAAGTGGCGCGCGCGGTGGAGCGTTCCGCGGCGCGGAAGCGGCCGCTGCTCATCGTGTCCTGCTCAGGTGGCGCGCGGATGATGGAAGGCGCCGTCAGCCTGATGCAGCTTGCGAAAGTTTCGGCCGCGCTGGCGCGGCTCGACGACGCGCGCGTGCCGTTCATTTCGATTTTGACCGATCCCACCACCGGCGGCGTCACCGCGAGCTACGCGATGCTCGGCGACCTGAATATCGCCGAACCCGGTGCGTTGATCGGCTTTGCGGGCCCGCGCGTGATCGAGCAGACGCTCCGGCAAAAGCTCCCTGAAGGATTTCAAACGGCGGAATTTCTTCTCGATCACGGCTTTCTCGACGCCGTCGTCCCGCGCAAGGAATTGAAGGCGTACATCGCGCAGGCGCTCGGTTTTTTCCTCGACTCCGCATGACCTACGATGAATCCGTTCGAGCGCTGTTGGCGCTCGGGCGCGAGCTGGCCTCGCCGCAGCAGGCTCGCGTTCAAAAGTTCGGCCTCGAGAACATCTCGATTCTCGCCGAAGCCCTTGGAAGCCCGCACCGCGCCATGCCTTGCGCGCATATTGCCGGCACGAACGGCAAAGGCTCGACGGCGGCCATGCTCGGCTCGATTCTCCGCGCGGCGGGCCTGCGCACCGGCCTCTACACTTCGCCGCACCTCGAACGCATCAACGAGCGCATCCGCATCGACGGCAACGATATCTCCGATGAAGAGTTCGCGGCCGCGTGGACGCGCGTGCAAGCCGTCATCGAGGCGTTGCTCGCTTCCGGCAAGCTCGCGGCGCACCCGACGTATTTCGAGTGTGTAACGGCGATGGCATTCGTCGCTTTCGCGAAGAGCGAACTGGATTTCGCGATCTACGAAGTAGGTTTGGGCGGGCGGCTCGATTCGACGAATATTGTGCAACCCGAAGTCGCCGTGATCACCTCGATCGATTTCGACCACGAGGATTTTCTCGGGCACTCGATCGAAGAAATCGCGTCTGAAAAAGCCGGAATCATCAAGCCTGGCGCGTGGGTGGCGAGCTCGGCGGAAAAGCCCGAAGCGCGCGCTGTGATCGCCCGCCGCTGCAAGGAAGTCGACGCGCGCCTGGTTGAGATCGACGCCGTGTGGCGCATCGAGGAGGAACGCGCATCGGGTGGATGCTACCGCGCGGTGGTTTCGCCGCTTCATTCGCGCAAGACGCTCGCGATCGAGCCGCCGCTGCCGGGCCGATTCCAAATCCGCAACGCGCTCACGGCGGCCACGGCGGCGCGTCTTCTCGGGGAACGCGGATTCCCCATCGACGACAAAGCGATCGAAGGCGGCATTCGCGCCGTTCGATGGCCGGGCCGGCTCGAGCGGCTCGCCGAGCGCCCGGCGATTTACCTCGACGGCACTCATAATCCTTCGGGGGCGCGCGAACTGCTGAGATTTTGGGACGAAAATTTCAAGAGCCGCCGCATCCTGCTCGTCTACGGAGCCATGCGCGACAAAGCGGTCGATGAAATCGCCGGGCTGCTTTTTCCGGCGGTTGATTTCGTGATTCTCACGGAGCCGCGCCAGCCGCGCGCCATCTCCGCGCCCTTGCTTGCACAGATGACAAGCCACCTCGCAAAGAAATCGGAAGTCGTGCGCGATCCCGGCGAAGCCCTTGAACGCGCGATCGAAATGGCCACGCCGGAAGACGCAGTCTTCGCCACCGGCTCGCTCTATCTCGTAGGGGACCTCCGAACGTACTGGCACCGGCGCAAGCTCCTCGAAACAAAGCGATAAGTTCTCCGCAAGAAACGGATAGAACACTTCCGTATTTCGGAATACGCTGAAAATCGGCTATTCGCCTCCAATTTGGCTGTTGGCAATCGCAATGCGAATGCCCATATTTGCTACGGAAACAAAACGCAGCTTTGTTTCGATCTTTCTATGGGGGAGCAAGCCGAAAGCCGGCTTGCCGCGTCTAAGTAGGGAACCTAGGGGAGTGACAACATGACCCGCAACGAACGGAGGCCGATCCTGGAGTCATTCGGGCGAGCGCCCGTCTTGCTCTCAACCGCTCTGGGTCAGCTTCCGAAGAAAATGTGGTTGTTTAAGCCCGCGCACGACCGCTGGAGCATTCACGAAATCATTCTGCACCTCGCCGATAGCGAAGCGAGCTCGTACATACGATGCCGCCACTTGATAGCGGAGCCGGAGCGTATGATGACGGAATTTGACGCCGGACGCTGGGCGGGCACGCTCGGCTACTTCCATCAGAGCACGCGCGAGGCGCTCGAGGTAATTCGGCGGCTGCGCAAGATGACCTATCAGCTCCTGGTGGCCGTGCCAGAACCCGTGTGGTCTTGCATCGTCGAACATCCAGTGGAGGGCAGGATCAGCCTAGAAAGCTGGATGGAACGCCAGGAACGCCACATCCCGCACCACATCGACCAGATGCGCGAGAACTACGACCTTTGGCTCAAGACGCATCCGCCGCGCAAACCGGCCTCACCGCCCAAGGCGAATTCCTCGCCGCAGATGATCTCGTTTTCCGTCGGGACCTGCTGAACAGGCGCCCTCCCGGGTAGCCAGCGATGACAGCGCGCCGGCCGGTGGCTAGCGGTTCAAGGACCGCTCGCATGCGGGTTGACACGATAAGAAAGGGGGGCTAACCTCTCGTGCAACGGGCAAGCTCAGAACGGAAATTGAGGGGGTCAGTACGGTGGGCTTTGTCTTCGACTTTGACCCGACCCATCAAATCCTTCGATCCATATTCTCAGGTAGGGTGAGTGATGAAGATTTGCTGAATCACCAGCGCGTGGCTTTGCTGTTGGTCACCTCTCTCGATCCACGTTTCGCCATGATCGATTTCTCAGCCGCCGATCCCTTCGAGATCACTTCCGACGGGATGCGAAAGCTGGCAAAGTTGCCGCCGGCCATGCCAAAAGTGGACCGTCCTCGCGTCATCATCGCGCCCTCCGATCACGCGTTCGGGATGGCGCGAATTTTTGAAATAGAGGGAGAGGTTACCCGTCCAAACTTACATGTGGTGCGTTCTGCGAAGGAGGCATTCGCGATCTTCGGCGTGGAAATGGAAGAGGCCAAATTCGGGCCGATATCAGGAGCCACCTTTGCACCTGGTCACTAAGTCTGATTCTTCACGGGTTTTGGCTTCAAACTGACCCACCGGTAGCCGATGTGAGCCGTTGCCCGCGGCGATGCCGCGATGTTACGATATGGCTTGTATGTCCCCCGAGGCCAACTCCAAGCCGCGCATTGGTGTCCCGTATCGCACACGAAGAGAAGAGCTTACGGGAGATTTTGCCAGGATCGAGAGATACGTCACCGCAGTGAACGCGGCGGGCGGCGCGCCCGTGCCGATTTCGCTCGGACTTTCGGCGCAACATCTCGACCGAATTGCCTGGACGCTCGACGCGATTTTGCTTACGGGGAGCCCAGCGGACATCGAGCCGTCCTTATTCCGCGCTGCAAAGCATTCCGAGACGAACGCGGCTGACGCCGATCGCGAGCGCACCGACTTTGCGCTGATCGAGCACGCGCTCGGCGAGCACAAACCAATTCTGGCCATCTGCTACGGGATACAAAGTTTGAACGTGTTCCTCGGCGGGACGCTCGTCCAGGACATTCCCGCCGAGCTGGATACGCAGATTCAGCACGACTGGGACGACGAAGCGGGCCAAGCAGAGCCGTTCCATCCGGTCGCCATTGAGCCTGGATCGCGGCTCGCGCAGATCGCCGGCGCGACCGAAGCGGCCGTGAACAGCTCGCATCACCAATCGGTCCTCGAGCACGGACGCGACCTGCGAGTCGTGTCGCGCGCACCGGACGGCGTGGTCGAGGCGGTCGAATGGGCTACCGACGCGAACCGGGTCACCGGGGTGCAGTGGCATCCCGAGCGCATGACCGAAACAGACCAATTTGCTCAGGCGCTATTTCGCGATTTGGTGATGGCGGCCACAACGCGAAAGGCGCCCGCGCGCATCTGAACGGAATCCTTCGAGGGCGGCACGTTCGGCTCGTAATCTAGATTCTCACTCTCGATCCGCATTTCTTGGGGGACCACATGATCTCGCTGTCGGGCAAAGCGGCACTCGTAACGGGCGGATCGCGCGGCATCGGCGCCGCAACGGTGAAAATGTTCGCACAGGCAGGCGCGGATGTTGTTTTCAGCTATCATCAGAATCGCGAGGCGGCCACGCAGGTGGAACAGGAGACGCGCAAGCACGGTACACGCATCGAACCATTCAAGGCCGATCTGGGCAAAGCGGAAGACGCGCGAAAGCTCGTGGAGCACGCGCGCGAGCGCCTCGGCCGGCTGGACATCCTGGTCGCCAATGCGGGCATCTGGAACCACAATGACGCGCCCATCGAAAAGCTCACCGAGCGCGAATGGGACGAAATGATTCGCGTGAATCTCAAGAGCGTGTACTCGACCGTGCATTTCGCGGTGCCTCACATGATCGCCCAGGGAGGCGGGCGCATCGTGACGGTCGCTTCGGTGGCCGGGCAGCGCGGGACCCCGTTTCACACGCACTATTCCGCCACGAAAGGCGCGATCATCAGTTTCAGCAAGGGACTTGCGCTCGAGCTCGCGCGGCACAATATCCTCGTGAACTGCGTGGCCCCGGGCTTTGTCGCAACGGACATCTGGAAATCGGAATCGAAGAACAAGAAGAAGTTCAAGCAGGCGCTCGCCGCGTATCCCCTGAACCGCGCGGCGACCCCCGAAGAAGTTGCCGGACCGATCCTCTTCGCCGCATCCGATCTGGCAACTTTCGTGACAGCCGAAGTGATCAATGTAAACGGAGGTTCGTTCCCGTGCGGATGAGCAAGCGCGCAATCTGGGCTGCATTGTTGGTGGTGTTGTTCGGCTTTGGCGCGTCGCGCACCGCGGCGGCTCAGGATGGCCAATTCCTGATGCCCGAAGAGAGCGCCGCAAAAGCCAAGCAGCTCCTGCAGGAGGCGATCGTAGCGCTCGGCGGCAGTACGTATCTGAACGTGCACAACTCCACATGCACCGGCCGCATCGGCTCGTTCGACCATGGGGGCAATCTCACTGGCTTCGGACACTTCATCGATTACGAGGTGCCGCCGGACAAGGAACGCCAGGAAAATCTCCCCAAGCGCAACATCATCGAGGTGTACAACGGCGACAAAGGCTGGGAGCTCGATCGCGGCGGCGTCTCGGAAGCTCCGCAAGTCGATCTCATTGATTTCGTCGAGGGCAATAAGAAAGATATCGACAACATTCTGCGCTACCGCATTCACGAGCCCGGCATGGTCTTCCGGTATGGCGGCCCGGATATCGTCGACCTGAAGCAGGTCGACTGGGTCGAGCTCGTCGATTCGGACAATCGCACGATTCGCATCGCCATCGCCACGGCCACGCATCTGCCGATCCGCAAGATCGTCGACACGCGCGACCCCAAGACGCGAATGAAGGGCGAGGAGATCGAATACTATTCGAATTACCATCCGCTCGAAGGCATCCAGACTCCGTTCCAGATCACCCGCGAGCGCAACGGCATCAAGATTTTCCAGGTATTTTTCGACAAGTGCGAGTACAACACGGATCTCTCCGATTCGCTCTTCACGCGCGAATCCCTCGAAGAGCGCTGGGACAAGGTCGGCAAGAAGGACAAATATAAGGATAAGGATAAGGACAAGAAGGACAAAGCCGACAAAGACGACCAGAGCGATTCCGGCCAGGACTCCGACAAAAACTGATCTCCCGCAACCCGCAAGAAATTTTGCGCAATTTGTCGCCGCTGTGCGACATACTTGCCGCGCGCGTTTGGCTCACGTGCCGCCGCGCGGGTACAATGGCCGGATGGGAACGACCCGGAAATCGCAACCGATACGCGGCACGACGGTCCTTTGTGTGCGCAAGGACAACAAAGTCGTCCTCGCCGCCGATGGCCAGGTGACCATGGGCGAGGGCGTGATCAAGCACAACGCGAAGAAAACGCGCCGTCTCTACAACGATAAGATCGTCGCGGGCTTTGCCGGCAGCACCGCGGATGCGCTCTCGCTTTTCTCGCGCTTTGAAAATAAGCTGCAGGAGTTTCACGGCAACCTCCCGCGCTCGGCGGTCGAGCTGGCGAAGGAATGGCGGACGGACCGTTCCCTGCGCCATCTCGACGCACTGCTGATCGTCGCCGACGCGAAAAACACGTTTCTGCTTTCGGGCAATGGCGACGTGATCGAGCCCGACGACGGCATCTGCGCGATCGGCTCGGGCGGCCCTTACGCGGTCGCGTCCGCGCGCGCTCTCGCGAAACACACGAAGCTCAGCGCCAAGGACATCGCGCAGGAAGCGATGCGCATCGCCAGCGAAATTTGCATCTTCACCAACGAGAATTTCAGCATCGAAGAACTATGAGCGGCAAGTCGGAGAAAGATATGGTGATCTACTTGTCCGGGGACCAACCGGCGGCGGAGCCTGAACCGCTTCCGTCGTTTGACGAGCTCACGCCTCGCGAAATTGTCGTCGAGCTCGATAAATATATCGTCGGCCAGAACGCCGCGAAGAAAGCCGTCGCCATCGCTCTGCGCAATCGCGTTCGCCGCCAGAAGCTTCAGCCGGAGCTCGCCGAGGAAATTCTGCCGAAAAATATTTTGATGATCGGCCCCACCGGCGTCGGCAAGACGGAAATAGCCCGCCGCCTCGCGCGTCTTGCGGGTTGCCCGTTCGTCAAAGTCGAAGCTTCGAAATATACCGAGGTCGGCTACGTGGGACGCGACGTCGAATCGATGGTCCGCGATCTCGTCGAAACCTCGATCGACATGGTGCGCGAGGAAAAGCTCGATGAAGTGGCCGAGCGCGCCGAGCAATCCGCCGAGGAGCGCCTGCTCGATCTGCTCTTGCCTTCTTCACCGCCGCCGGCCGCCGAGCCGGGCATGCCCGGCGGCGCTACCACCGAGGCGCAGCGCCGCGAGCAAACCCAGCGCACCCGCGACAAGCTCCGCATTCAGCTCCGTGAAGGCAAGCTCGACCAGCGCCTCGTCGAAGTCGAGGTCCGCGAGCGCTCCATGCCCTCCTTTGAAATCATCACCAATCAGGGCGTCGAGGAAATGGACATCAACGTCAAGGACATGCTCTCCGGCATGTTCGGCCAGCAGAAAAAGAAACGCCGCATGACGGTCGCCGAGGCCTTCGATTACCTTATCCAGGAAGAAGAAAATCGCCTCATCGACATGGACCAGGTGACGCGCATCGCCGTCGATCGCGTCGAGCAGATGGGCATTCTTTTCATCGACGAGGTGGATAAAATCGCCGGACGCGAAGCCGGCCACGGCCCCGACGTCTCGCGCGAGGGCGTGCAGCGCGACATTCTCCCGATCGTCGAAGGCACCACGGTCAACACGCGCTACGGCATGGTTCGCACGGACCACATTCTCTTCATAGCGGCTGGCGCGTTCCACACCACCAAGCCCTCGGACCTGATTCCCGAGCTCCAGGGCCGCTTTCCGATTCGCGTCGAGTTGAGCTCGCTTTCCGAAGCCGACTTCATCCGCATCCTCACCGAGCCGAAAAACGCGCTCATCAAGCAATATATCGCGCTGCTCGATACCGAGGGCCTGAAGCTCTCCTTCAGCGAAGACGCCATCGCCACGATCGCCCGCTTCGCGGCCACCGTCAACGAGCACACCGAAAACATCGGCGCGCGCCGCCTCCACACCATCCTCGAGAAAGTCCTCGAAGAAATTTCGTTCGAGGCGCCCGAGATGAAAAAGAAAACCGTGAAGCTCGATGCGGCCTATGTCCAGAAACAGCTCGCGAATATCGTGAAGGATCAGGATCTGAGCCGCTACATCTTGTAAAACGGAAAATGGAAAATCGAAAATGGGAACGCGTTCCAGGCGCGTCCCCCGGCAAACGATCGGCCTCGCTCATTCTCCGTTTTCTCTTCCCCACTTTCTATTTTCTATTTTCTATTTTCTCTCTTTCAATCTTTCTCGCGGGATGCGCTTCGCCGGGAGAACCAAACGAGCGAAAGCCGCCCGTTCCGCAGGCCGTCACCGACCTTTCAGCCGAGCAGTCCGGCGACGACGTGGTTCTCACCTTCACGCTGCCGAACGAAACGGTTGATGGCCGGGATCTCGACGAGCTTCCTTCCATCGAAATCTTCCGCGATTTTAAAACTCCGGCCGCCGCGGGCTCCCCTCCCGTAGCGCCGGCGAATCCCACGCTCGTGCTGACCATCCCTTCGGGAATGGTGGATCGCTATTCGAAGAATGGCCGCGCGCGCGTTATCGACGCGCTCAACGCGTCCGATTTCACGGGGCATCCGGACACCGTCGTTTACGTCGTGCGCACGCGCGTCTCGCCCAAGCGCGATTCGCAGGACTCGAATGCGGTCAGTCTGAGCATCCATCCGGCGGCCGATCCCATCACCGATTTGAAAGCCGAAATTGCGCCTTCGGCCGTCGTGCTCACATGGACGCCGCCGCAAAATACGATTGCGGGCCCTGCGCCTTCCGTCGGGCCATACCGCATCTATCGCGCTGAAATTGAGTCGCCGCCCCCCGCTTCGACCGGTGTTGCTCCAAGCAGCACGAACACACCAGCCCCGGCCGCGAGCGCCGAAAAACCCAAGCCTCAACCGGTTCTCGTGAAAATTGGCGAAACAGACGCGCCTCCATTCTCCGATAACCAGGTCGTTTTCGGCGTGACCTACGAATATTCCGTGCGCAGCATCATCCAGTATCCCGACCAAGCGGTCGAATCCGCTGATTCGAATCTCCCAGTGGTCACCCAGAAGGATATTTTCCCGCCAGCCGCGCCGCTAGGCCTCGTCGTCGTCCTCGTTCCCGCCCAAGGAGCGGCGCCCGCGCACCTCGAACTGTCCTGGGCAATTAGCCCTGAAACCGATACTGCCGGTTACAACGTCTATCGAAGCGAGCAGGCTGACGTTCAGGGCACGCGCCAGAATGCAGATCTATTGATCGCGCCCGCATTTCGCGATAAGAATGTTCAACCCGGCCGCCGATATTTCTACAGTGTCACCGCGGTAGACCGCTCTGGGAACGAAAGTCCCGCGAGCGCAATTGTCTCTGGCGGCGTGCCGGCCGAAGGGCAGCCCACGCCATGACAGACGACGCGTCCATCCCAACTGAGGAATCGAGCAAAACGACACGATGGCACCCGGCGGTGCGCACAGGCATCTATACCGGCGCGTTGCTGATCGTCACCATGCTGGGGGCCCTGGTGGCGGCAAACCGGTTCCCGAGTCTCGAGCGCTACGCCCTGGAACGCAACGGCGTCTTCTACACTTTCTTCGTTCTGTTCATGCTGATCCCGGTCTTCCGTTTTCTGAACCGGCCGCAGGCGATGCTGGGCGCGTCCGTGATAGGATGGCTGCTGTTTGTGGGTGCGTACGATCTGGCGGGATTCTATTTTCACAGCCTCTTCGACGTGCGAACGCCTTTTCAAGCGCTGGTGGAAGGGGCAATCGTCTACGGCGTTTTTGCCGGAGGCTCCTGGGTAGCAGGGATGCTCTTTCACGCGCGGCGCCATCCTATTTTGCCGGGCCGCAGGCGGGCCGGCAGCGAGACACCTCATAGCCGATGAAACTCTGCCGCTTTGAACCAACCGAATCCGCGAAACAAAATCCGGGCCGCACCATGCGCGAAACGATGGTGGAATCACGCGCGGGCATTCTCGACGATGGGACCATCCGCGAAATCGCGGGTGAGCTCTGGGGAGCGCGGCAGCCGACGGGCCGCGAGTGGAAGGTCGATCAAGTTCGGTTTTTGCCGCCGTCGTGGCCGAGCAAGATCATTTGCATGGCGAAGAATTACGTCGACCACGCCATCGAAATGGATAGCAAGCCGCCCGAGACGCCGATCATTTTCTCGAAGCCCCCCTCGGCCATCATCGCGCCGCTCGATCCGGTCGTCATGCCGTCGATTTCGAAGCGCGTTGATTACGAAGGCGAGCTGGCCATCATCATCGGCCGCCGCTGCCATCGCTTGCGCCCCACCGACGACGTGAAGCCATACATTGCCGGTTACACCTGCCTCAACGATGTCACGGCGCGCGATCTGCAGCGGCTCGACGGACAGTACGTCCGCGGCAAGGGCTTCGATACCTTCTGCCCGTTCGGGCCGGTGTTGCAGACTGATTTTCCGTCGCCGGCAACAACCGTCGAGACGCTCGTGAACGGCGTAGTAAAACAATCCGCGCCGCTCTCGGATTTGATCTTCCCGCTCGATGTCGTGATTCGCTGGATCGCCGAAGCCATGACGCTCGAACCCGGCGACGTCATTCCCACCGGCACGCCCGCCGGCGTCGGCCCGCTCGCCGCAGGCGACGTAGTCGAGGTGCGCGTCACCGGCGCCGGTACCCTGCGCAACCCCGTCGTCCCCCAGGATTAGGCATTCTCGTAGTTAAGCCGCCGTCATTCTGCTTGCCCTGACGAAGGAAGGGAGCGAAGCGAAGAATCCCTCTTGGCTGTCGCTTTTGCCATGGCTCGCCTTCAGCGGCGCAAGCAGCCAGCTCCCGGCGCCTGTTCCGAAACTGTCCGCGCGGACAGCTGCCGCGCCCTCCGCAATCTGTCATCATAATTGCGATGACGGATGTCATCCGCCCTCTCGACGAGGGCCGCTCGCTCTTTGAAAACTTAGGATTCTTAGTAGGGGACGCCGCTCCCAGTGGAAGCGCCCGCTCCCGCACCACGCCCAGCACCGGAGGTGCGACACTTCGTCCTTCGTTCGCCGACGCGCCCCGGCAAAAACTGCCCATTGATTGTCTGGTTTCATCCCCAATCTCCCCGCTTGCCCGCCCACCGCACTGCGCTAACATAGAATCGCCTTGAAAAGCCTGCTCTCCGATTGGCACAACCTTCTTCCATTGGTGGGACTCATCGTCCTGACGGCCATAAGCATGATCTTTTGGTTGAAGAAGAAGCCCGAGGATGAGACCGAACTCGAGCGCCAGCGCCGCTCCTACCTCAACCGCGTGGGCCGCATCGTCGAAGGCCAGGTGCTCGAAATCACGGACCACAAGGCCGCTCCGGCTCCATCGTCGAATGGGCACGCCAAAGCTTCCAATCTTTTCGCCAAGCACCATGCGCACGTATCTTCGAACGCCGCACAAAGGCTTCTCTACTACACGTATTCGATTTCCGGCGTCACGTACGAGACCGCGCAGGACATCACCGGGCTCGAAGAACGGCTGCACCTCACCCGCGTCGCCACCGGCCAGATCGCCAGCGTGAAATACGACCCATCGAACCCGTCGAACTCGATCCTCCTGGCGGACGATTGGTCGGGCCTGCACTGAGCGCATATGCAAGGCGCTTCCACTGACGCGGATTCGCGGCTAACGTGTTTGCGCGGAGAGCGAAGACGCCAGGTGTTTCCGATATGGTAGAATCACACCGGAGCCGCAAATGCAGCGCGAATTCACTGCGATCATTGAGAAAAAGGGACGCTGGTATATCGGCACCATTGAAGAGATTCCCGGCGTGAACACGCAGGGGCGAACTCTCTCCGAGGTCCGCAGAAACCTCAAAGAAGCCATCGAATTGATCCTCGAATCGAACCGTTCACTCCTCGCCAAAGAGCACACCTCCCAGGCCAAGCGTGAACTGATCACAGTCCGCCTTTAGAAAAAGCCGCAATGGGGCGCCGCGACCTCGTGCAACATCTCACGGAGCACGGCTGCCGGTTCTTAAGAGAAGGAGGGCGCCATTCGGTCTTCTGGAACCCCGCGAACGGAACGACTTCAACCGTTCCGCGTCATCGCGAAATTCACGATTTTCTTGCGCGAAAGATCTGCCGCGATTTGGGCATCCCTGCACCCAGCTAGTCCGCAGCAACAACCGCTTGAAACCGTCCCCGCACATTGTTAGGGTGAACGCGAGCCCGGATATGACCAAATTCTAATCGACACTGCGGCGATTAGAATTCGCTGCAACTTACTGAAAACACAGAGCGGGTGTACAGTCTAATCGACACGACTGTGGCAGGCCGCCAGCGGTCAAGAACAATGGCAAAACCAGCCCACAATCTGAAGCGCCACGATCCGCTCGACGAGCTTCGCAAGCGAAACGCGGAAGCCGAAGAAGGCGGCGGAGCCGAGCGCCGCGAACGCGAGCACAAGGCGGGCAAGCTCGGCGCGCGCGAGCGCATCGATCTGCTGCTCGACGAAGGCTCGTTCGAGGAGCTGGACAAATTCGTCCGGCACCACTGCCAGGATTTTGGCATGGAAGAGCAGCGGCCTGCGGGCGATGGATTCGTCACCGGCTACGGCCGCATCGACGGGCGGCTCGTCTACGTCTTCGCGCAGGACTTCACCGTTTTCGGCGGCTCGCTTTCCGAAGCGAATGCCTCGAAGATCACGAAGATCATGGATCTCGCGATGCGCCAGGGCGCGCCCGTGATTGGCCTCAACGATTCGGGCGGCGCGCGCATTCAGGAAGGCGTGATGTCGCTCGCGGGCTATGCCGATATTTTCCTGCGCAACACTCTCGCGAGCGGCGTGATTCCGCAGATCAGCGCGATCCTCGGCCCGTGCGCGGGCGGCGCGGTCTACTCGCCGGCCATTACCGACTTCATTTTTATGACGCGCGACACTTCCTACATGTTCATCACGGGACCGGACGTAATCAAAACGGTGACGCACGAGGACGTGACCAAGCAGGAGCTCGGCGGCGCCATGACGCACAATGCGAAAAGCGGCGTCGCCCACTTCATCGCGAGCGACGATGCCGATTGCCTGGCCATGATTCGCGAACTGGTCAGCTATTTGCCGTCGAACAACGTCGACGATCCACCGCGCCGCGAAACCACCGATCCATGGGATCGCACGCACGCCGCGCTCAATACCCTCGTCCCGGATGACCCGCAGCAGCCGTACGACATGAAAGACGTGATCCACGCGGTAGCGGACGACGGCGAATTCTTCGAAATCCACGAGCACTTCGCGAAGAACATCGTCGTCGGCCTCGCGCGATTCGATGGCCGCCCGGTTGGAATCGTCGCGAACCAACCCGCATTCCTCGCCGGCGTTCTCGATATCGACGCGTCGGTGAAGGGCGCGCGATTCGTCCGGTTCTGCGATGCCTTCAACATACCACTCGTCACGTTCGAGGATGTGCCGGGATTTCTCCCCGGCACGCAGCAGGAATTCGGCGGGATCATCCGGCATGGAGCGAAGCTGCTGTTCGCGTTCGCCGAGGCGACGGTGCCGAAGGTCACTGTAATTACGCGGAAAGCGTATGGCGGCGCGTATTGCGTGATGGCGTCGAAGCACATCCGCACGGACATCAATTACGCTTGGCCGACGGCAGAGATTGCCGTGATGGGTCCCGAAGGGGCCGTGAATATCGTCTACAAGCGCGAGATCGACCGCGCCCCGGAATCCGAGCGCGAACACCTGCGCCGGGAAAAGATCGAGGATTTTCGCGAACGCTTTGCGAATCCATACGTGGCGGCCGAGCGCGGATATATCGACGCCATCATTGAGCCCGCCGAGACGCGCGCGAAAATCGTCACCGCGCTACGATCGCTCGAAAACAAACGCGACACGAATCCGAAGAAGAAACACGGCAACATCCCGCTCTGAATTTTTCGCGCCCTTCGCGGATTTCGAAGCGCCGGTTTCAGCTAGGCTTCAGAATCTTCACTCCGTCGCGGCCTCCGACGAAGACTTCCTTCGCGAATCCCAGAAAAAGCCCGTGCTCGACCGCGCCGACCACGTGGTCCAGGTGGTGCGCGACTTCCTTCGGCTTCTCCATCGGGCCGAACGCGCAGTCCATAATGTAGTTTCCGCCGTCGGTGACGTAGATCTTCTTGTTCGCGCCGAGCCGCCGCGCTGGGTTCGCGCCGAGCGCCTGAAGCTTCTGCTGCGTGGCCTGCCAGCCGAACTTCACGGTCTCGACGGGCACGGCGAAAAGCGAACCCAGCCGGTCGACCAGCTTGGTTTCGTCCACCACAATCGCCATGCGCTTGCTCGCCGCGGCCACGATCTTCTCGCGCAGCAACGCCCCGCCATGCCCCTTGATCAGGTAGAGCGTGCCCCGCTCGACTTCGTCGGCGCCGTCGACGGTTAGATCAATCTGGGTATGTGCGGCAAACGTCGAGAGCGGAATCTTCAGCGAACGCGCGAGTGCCGCCGTCTTCTGGGAAGTCGGGATGCCCGCGATGTGCAGATGTTCGTGGGCAACGCGTTTCGCGAGCGCGTTCACAAAATATGTGGACGTCGAACCGGTCCCGAGGCCGACGATCATCCCGTCTTCGACAAGTTTGGCGGCCGCTTCGGCGGCAGCTTTTTTCCATTGGTTCTGCTGCGACGAGTCCAAAGATCGCTCGCTTTCCGCGCCGCGACGGATCGCCATCGCGGTGCGCAGCCATGATAGCGGTTTGTGCGGGAGGCTGCCAAGCGAGGCTTTCGGAATTGGCGTGCTAGAATTTCCCGTTTGCCAATCTGCCTTTCTTTGGGGCGGGAATGTTCCGGAAAATTCTGATCGCAAACCGCGGCGAGATTGCCGTGCGCATCCTGCGCGCATGCCGCGAACTCGGCGTGCCGGCCGCGGTGGTTTACAGCGAGGCGGACCGTGCCGCCCTGCATGTCCGTTTGGCGGACGAGGCTTACCCGATCGGTCCCGCGCCATCGCGCGAGAGCTACCTCTCCATCGAAAAAATCGTCGGCGTGGCGCGCGAAGCGGGCTGCGATGCGATTCATCCGGGCTACGGATTTCTTGCCGAGAATGCGGCGTTCGCTCGTGCGTGCGCGGAAGCGGGTATCACGTTCATCGGCCCTTCACCCGAGGCGATGGAGCAGCTTGGATCGAAGACGGCAGCGCGGCACGTCGCGCGCGAGATCGGCGTTCCCACGGTGCCCGGCACACTTGATCATCTTCAAAGCGTCGACGACGCGCTTACCGCAGCAAAACAGATCGGGTTTCCGGTGGTGCTGAAAGCCGTGGCGGGCGGAGGCGGCAAGGGAATGAGGCTCGTCGAGAGCGAGGCCGCGCTGGCTTCTGCGTGGCGCGACGCTTCGTCGGAAGCGCAAAACGCCTTTGGCGATGGACGGCTCTACATCGAGAAATATTTGCTGCGGCCTCGGCACATCGAGATTCAGATTCTCGGCGATCAGCACGGGAACATGGTTTATCTGGGCGAGCGCGAGTGCTCGGTGCAGCGGCGCTACCAGAAAGTGATCGAAGAGGCACCGTCGCCGGTGATGACGCCGGAGCTGCGCCGCGCGATGGGCGAAGCCGCCGTGAAACTCGCGCGCGCCGGCAAGTACGCGAATGCAGGGACCGTGGAATTTCTGGTCGACGCCGAGCGCCACTTCTATTTTCTCGAGATGAATACGCGCCTGCAAGTGGAGCATCCCGTGACCGAGATGGTGACGGGGCTCGATCTTGTGAAACTGCAGATTCGCATCGCGGCGGGAGAGAAGCTGCCGTTCGCGCAAGAGGATGTCGCGCTGCGCGGGCATGCGATCGAATGCCGCATCTACGCCGAGGATCCCGACAACAATTTCTTCCCTTCGCCGGGGAAAATCCTCGAGCGGCGCGTCCCGACCGGCCCAGGAATCCGGCTCGACGACGGCGTCTACGCCGGCTGGACCGTGCCGAACGAATACGATCCTTTACTCAGCAAGCTGATCGCGTGGGGTAGTGATCGCGCCGAAGCAATCGCGCGACTTGAGCGAGCTCTCGAAGAACACTACGCCACCGGAATCAAAACGAACGTCGGGCTTTTCCGCCGCATTCTCGCGAGCCGCGATTTTCAGACTGGCGAGATTTACACGCGCTGGCTGGATGATTTTCTGACTCGCCCGGCACAGCGGGCAGAGACCGAGAGCGTTTCCTCGCTACCGCCAGCGGAAGATGCGGCGTTGCTGGCAGCGGCGCTGTGGCATATCGCGCGAAACGGTGCCTCCGGCAACCATGCCTCCGGGCGTTCACACTCGAACGAATCACGATGGAAGCGCGAAGGGCGGCGCGATCAATTAGATCGCGCGCCGGATTGACCGATGAAACTTGGCGTCGAAATCGGCGGGAAGATGCGCACGGTCGAAATCGGCCCCGACGCCACGCGCGCGAACGGGCATGTCCACTGCACGATCGACGGCCGCACCCTCCAGGCCGACGCAACTGAAGTAGCGCCGGGAATCTATTCCATTCTGATCGGGGGTTCTTCTTTTGAAGTTCGCGTCGAGCCGAACGCTGCGGCCTTGCGGATCACAGTCGCCGGACGCGAATACACGGCTCAGATTCGCGATCCGCGGCAATGGCGCCGCAATCGCGGCGCGGCGATCGAGGCCGAAGGAAGCCAGCGCGTGATCGCGCCAATGCCGGGCAAAGTCGTTCGCGTGCTGGTGAAGGCGGGCGACGCAATCGAGGCAGGCAACGGCATTCTCGTGGTCGAGGCCATGAAGATGCAGAACGAAGTGCGTTCGCCGAAATCCGGCAAAATCGAGCGTCTTCTCGTGTCGGAAGGGCAAGCCGTCAGTGCCGGGGAAGTGCTGGCGATCGTTAGTTAGGGAGAATCCGGGGCCGGGAGCTTGCCGGCTGATTCGAGAATCTCGCGGGCAAGATAGTTTGTGACGTGCGCTTCGTCACGCGCCTCGATCAGGTAGGCTGAACGCAGGAGTTGTTCCTTCCGCGTGCGGAGCGCGTCGCGAATCGCCTGTTGCACCTGCGCATCGGAAAGCTGGCGGTCGCCCGCAGCTTCTTTCCCAACCAGCTTCAGAATGCGGTAGCCGCCGTTTTCAGGAATCGGCTGGCTCACCTGGCCGACTTTCAATGCGAGCACGGCCGCTTTCAGCGCGGCCGGTGAACGGTTCAGCGAAGATTCGGCAAGAAAGCCGAGATCGCCGCCGGTCGACGCGCTCGGATCCTCCGAGTAGTCCATCGCGAGCTCGCTGAAATCGGCTCCCGCCGCGAGTTTCTGCTCGAGCATGGCGGCTTTGCGCCCGGCTTCCGCTTCGTTCATGGCCTTGTCGTTCTTGCGATTGTGGATGTTTGGATCGGGCCGCGGCGTGATCACGATCTGGGCGATGTGATACTGCGGCTCGGTGACGTTGAACTGCGCGCGGTTCTTGTTGTAGAAGTCAGTGATGTCCTGATCGGTGATGGAAATTTTCGCGACGACTTCGCGGTTGAGCAGCTTTTGAATCGAGAGCTGGCGGCGGATGTCGCTCTTCAAGTCGTCGACGGTGAGCCCGGTCTCTTGCAGCTTCTTCTGGAACTCTTCCTCGGTGTAAGGGCTTTTCGATTCCGTGAATTTATCTTCGACCTCAGCGTCGCTGGCGACGAGGTTCATCTTCTGCGCTCGCTCGATCAGGATTTCGCTGTTGATCAGCTCGTCGAGAATGCTCAGCTTGAGCGAAAGCGCTTCCTCCGGCGATGGAGGAGGGGTGTCCGCATTCACGCGCGATCGATACAGCTTCTCGACATCCTCGCGCATGATCTGTTTGCCGTTCACGACGGCCCAGACGTCCGGACCGGGCGCCATTTCCCTGTTGCACGACACAGCGAACCCGCAAGCCAGCAGCGCCGCGAGGGCGATCGTTCTGCGCTTCAACCGGAACTCCTTGCGAGAGGATGGGATGGCGTCAGGCGGCTTTCGTCACGCGGCCGGCGCGAATGCAGGCCGTGCAGACGCGCACCTGCTTGCGCGCGCCGTTGACGACCGCGCGGACGCGGCGGAGATTGGGGTTCCAGCGGCGGCGCGTGACGTTGTGCGCGTGGCTGATCGTATTGCCGTAGCGCGGCTTCTTGCCGCAAATTTCACATGCGAGTGCCATGATTCAGTTGCTCCAGACCGAGGAAGTCGTTCGGAAAAGCCCGAAACCAATGCTAACAGAGAATGCGCGAAGCGAGAAGCGATTTGGCCGCGTCTGTCCCAGCGTCGCGTCCCGTGTGAGAACTCGAGGCGCATTCCTTTGCGTAGCGTTGGCTTGCCCCGAGTTTTCGAAGGACGTCCCGCCGGCTCTTCTTCCACCTCAAAATCACGCGCGAAGCGCGAAAGGGTGGAAGCGTGGGCCTTTTTACCCCGAGCCTCGAAGGGCAGGCCCTCGAAAAGGTGCTCGTCGTATGTCGGCTCTACAGGCCGCGGAAAAAAGCGCGCACACTGTCATCCCGAGCGAAGTCCCGCGCGGTTTTGCCTTTCCCGACGTGTATGCGGGCGCGGGACGCAGAGAAGGATCTGCTTTTTGCGGCCCTCCGAGTGGCGGTCCGGCATTTTTCAGCACCGTCTGTGCAGACTTGCGAACTCGCTCAGTCGATGGGCTAGGACTGCTTAACCGGGAGAGACAACTGAACCGCTGAGGCGCCCAGCACGGCAAGGCTGGAGTGGTCCTGCACGAAAACGACCACGCGCAGATTGTCGCGTTTCCAATGGTGCGACAGATTCACTTTCGTGTCCGCCGCGAAAGATCCGTTCGCATCGAGGCGTCCGATGGATCGAAGCTCGCGGACGACGCCGTAGTGCGCGAGATGGGCGCCTGCATTCTCGCCGGCGCTCACGTTCGACGAAAGATCGTCCTCGGTAATCGCGAGAACGACGTCGGCGCGATCGCCGGAGTGCCCGTTCGCGGGCGGCCCAACCTGCACGTGCAACCGCATGTCGCCGGCTTTGGAATTGGAATCGGGAATCTGCTCGATCGTCACGGGTATCTCGGGATTCTCCGCAGCCTTCGCAATGGCCGCCAGCGCGGCGCGTTCATTGCTGCCCACAAATTGCGCGCTGCCTTCGACGACCATTTGAGGAGTGTAGGGCCCGGAGTTCAGGCGGAAGGCGTGCACGTAATCGTTCTGCCGCTCGGTGAATTGCATCGAGGAAAAAGGATCGACCCAGCCCTCGCTATTCCAGTAATCCACGTGCTCTTCGAGCGCGATGACGTCGGCGCCAGAAACGGGCTGCGTGCTTTGCAGGTGAGCCAGCAGCCGATCGGCGGGAGGGCAATCGGAACAGCCCTCGGATGTGAAGAGCTCGACGATCACGGGATGCGCGCCGGGATCGGCCGCGCGCTCGGGTTCAGCGCCGCCGTTCCCGGCATACGGGACGCCACCCCACAGGCTGCGGCCGAACCCAATCGACAGCAGAATGATTCCGAAAAACGCGATCCCGAAAAGTGAAGCGCGCATGAGCCCCTCCCACCTGAGTACGCGGCAAGGTCACTTGTTGGATGTCACAAGCGCGTTGTGGTTTCACAGGCTACGGAAAAAACGCGCGCTGTCATCCCGCCTGCCCTGACGCAGGAAGGGAGCGAAGTCCCGCCTGCCCTGAGTTTGCGAAGGGCGCGCTTTTGTCGTTCCCGCCTGCCCTGACAAAGGAAGGGCGTCGTGTGCGGGCGCGGGACGCAGCGAGGGATCTGCTGTTTGCGGAACGTCCAATAGAAACGAGCCCGCCACAATCGCCCCGCACCCTACGCTCCGCAGCGGAATGGCGGAGGAGGTGGGATTCGAACCCACGAGACCCTTTCAGGCCTTACGGTTTTCAAGTCCGCCGCCTTCAACCACTCGGCCACCCCTCCGAAATTAACTTGTTGAATCATTGTAACTTACAACGCGATTTAGTGACAGTACTGCCCTGGAATGGTGCAACGAAGGACCAACTGTCACCAAATTGTCACTAAAACTTCCGAGTTTCTCGATCGCCGCTCGCTTTGCGTCGATGTTCGTGTGTGCGTACCTACCGAGCAGAGGATCACGGTTCCGAATCGCTCGCGCGCATCATCGTCCGGAGATTACTAATATCCGGAAATCCGAGGCGCGTTTCCGACCGTGATAGGCTCGTGACCGGCATATACTCGCCAACGTCGGTGAGTTATTCAAGCTGGTCCAGAATCAACCGTGTTGGGACCTCGAGAAGACGCGGCTGGCCGGTTTCCGACACGCACGCCAAGATTCCCGCTGCTAGCACTGGATAGTAGTGGGAAATCGGATTTTCAGAGTTCTTCACGCCAAGTTTAGCCGCCAAGCTGCGGCTCATGCGTGACAGAGCGCCCACCTTGTGAACGTAATTGTTGAGCTTCATTAAGTTCTCGAGGGGCTCGGTGGATTGGCTCGTGATGAGTTTCAGTGTCGCATTCTCACTTAGCGCTTCAGGATTGCGCCGAAAGAATGCGCGCGCCTCGCCTGCGACCACATCAACTAGTTGGAGGCCGAGGTCGTCGTGGGAGGGCACATCTACGTCCATGCCCACAAACGGATTGGTGTCACCGAACAATTCCGGCACCCGCGTAAGGCCTTCCATGAATCGCGCCATAGCCGCACGAACTTCGCGGTCCTCACTTTGTCCTCTGGGATCATACCTGACTCGAAAAGTGCATTGGAATGAAGTCAACAAATTGGCGATTGCGGAGAATGGTAGAAGCAATAGTCGTTTGATCAACTCCGATTGGCCCACGCCCTGGAACTTAGTCAGAAGCTCGGCTCGTGCGACATCGTACAGTCCAGTGTGTTCACTAGGGACGCTGTCAGCTTCATCCATCACATTGGTTCTGACGCGTTCCATTATGATGCCACGTGTGGTGGAGTAGAAGGCTGCCACGAATCCGCCAGCGGCGTTTAAGGCCCGCACCAATTCCTCAGTGAACAATAGTCTGAATTCTACTGGGAGTCGGGCGAGTAGAGTCGATTTTAGTTCCCTCGGGCACTCCCCCGTCATTTCGCCAATTCGCCTTTTATAAGTATCTATCAGTGGAGTCATCGAGACCTGAAGGTCTGGATACTTATCCTTCGGTACGCCCAATGCGGCGTGGCAGAAGTTCCCGTCAGCATCCGCGAATCCGAAGAACTTGTGAAAGCTTTCGTCGACGAACACCAGATATTCAGAGTTGCGGTGTTGCTCCCAGATCGCACGGCCAGGACATATTTCAAGGGGCGTCGCAACAGCCCTGATTTTTCGAGACCGTCCGTCTCTAACAATCCTCATCGAAAATCCTCAGTCCGAACCCGCGCAAACGACAAAGTTCTCCGAATCACTGGGGAAGATCCAGTTGTGTGTAGCCCTGAGTCGGACACAATGTCTCACGGCGACAGTTCGACTCGGGGAACGTTGAATCTGATGACAACGAGTCACACGAAGTAAGCGAAATTCAATACGCTGCGGCCAAACCCCCGAACGCTGTCTCGCATCTCCTTGCAACGGATTCGGTGGGCTCAGACGGGCTAGGGTGCCAGGGTTACGGCACAAACCGCGTCACAAATTTCCCGCGCCTGCCATCACAGCGTCTCGCCACTTGCCCAGCGCGACCCGAAGAAGCCCGACGCGCTCGGGGTCCTCCTCGCGTTCGTCGCCGACGCAAACCACCTGATCCAGCAGAGCGGTCGCGTAGAACGACGAGCCTCGGTCCCGCGTGACGTAGCTCGGGAGCGGCTCGCGAACGGCGCCCGTGATCGTCAGGAGGATTCCGGCGTCATTGCCGTCATCGTCGGCGACTAGAGCGGCCACAGAGCAAAGCCGACCGTCGGCGAGTCGGAAGGGGCGCGTCTCCTCTTTGTGCGCGCGGGTCATGGCCGAATCGTCTCCAGGTCGGCGCGCAGCGCCTCGATCTTCTTCGGTGTCCAGCCTCCGCACGGCGCCCAGCCCATCTCGACTGCGGGGTGCGACAACCACGTCTCGAAGAAGTGGCGGTTCGCCTCGCTGCGCTCGGCCAGACCGTGAAGCACGAAGACCTCGCGGAGCCTGCTGAGTTCAGGATAGTAGCTGTTCGTGATGCGGACGGACAGAATCCTCCGTTTGCTGAGTTCGAGCACCTGTCGCGCCTCCTGTCGTTTCTTCCATCCACTAGTCAGCTTGTCGCCGACGAAGTCGATCGCCTTCTTGGCGGCTTGCCATCGACGCCGACTACGCTGGGGCAATGGAGGACCTTCTCAAACTCCAATACTTCCTCCAGCAGGACCAGGTGCAGGCGGCGCTCGAAATGAGCCGACGCGGAGGGCATCTTTGGATCTTCATGGAGAAACCTGCGCTCGCCCGCGACTGCCGAATCTATATTTACGACTTGGCGCTCCGGCTCGGACTGCGCATTAAGGGTTTTGGCTTGGCAGAAGGCATCGAGGTGTTCCCGAAACACGACGAGCTGCGCCCAGGAGAGTTTGGAAACGCCATCCGTGGACCGCTTGGGATTCATCGCGGCGCCAATCGCAGGTATTGGTTCTACGGGGCGGATTACGACTTGGAGAAGCAGATCGAGTATCTGAACCAGCTCCAGAAGTTGAGTGAGGATCAGCTCCGTAGCTTCATTGCGGGCAAAGTGATGCCTCCGCAGTTTGCAAGGAATCGCTCGCCTGTTGATCAACCTCCTTCCTCATTTCACACATCGGGTCGCGAGTTCCGAATTCTCGAACACGTCGGAAAGGTTCGGACAGTCGGCCGGAACTATGTGACGCAATGCCCATCGTGCGCGGAGGCTGGCCAGGACAGAAGTGGCGACAACTTGGCGATCTCCATTGACGATCCGCGGAAGTACCTGTGCTGGGCAGGTTGTTCGCGGGAGATGATCCGCCGGGCGGTGGGTTGCCCGATCCCCGCTCGCCAGTCAGCGTAAGGAGGGATTGCCATGCAAGAGAAGCAGGAATTTCTGGCGCGTCGAGGTCTCACGCTGTCCCGCCAAGTGCTGAAGCGCCTCAATAGCGTAGGCATTGTTGCCCAGTCCAGCGTCAGTCTCGAACGTCAACACTCAGCGGGGCGGTACGTCATGCGCGGCATCGAATCGGGCGGAGCCGTGAAGGATTTGGGCCGGTATGTAACCTTCTGTGGTCCTGATGGTGGAGCGCTCCCGTGCCTCCATCCAATCGATGCCATTGCGGTAAACGGAGTTCACGCAGTCGTAGTCGCACCCGTTCTTGTGAGGATCGAGCTGTTTCGCTCTGGTCGCACCTGTCAACTCCTAATCACGCACCATCAATCGGGAAAATCCGAAAATGGTCGTCGCCCTGCAATCGAGAGCAGTCTTCTGTTCCGGGGGGTAAACGGCTTCATGGAACTGAAACACTCGAGCAATGAAAGTGATTTGAGCGGATCGCCGGTGCCGCGTTTCTGGTCACGCTCTGGCGAGGAGCTTGCGATTCCACCAGCCTTCGGCGAGGCGGTCGCGGCGGTGACCCGCGGAGCAAATTGCGTAGGTTGCTCTCACCCGCACTTCTTGACGCTGCCGGCCGCTCTCGCGGTCGGTGCTGCGGCCAAGTAATCGAGTGTTAGTGGAGGGAAAGATGGCACCAGGAGATGCAACCGACAAGATGGCGAAAGAAGGCTCCACTCTTTCGGGTTTCATGGATGGCCTGGCGCTTTCCATCTCGATCGGTCTTCAATACGGCGTGCCCTGAAGACCCTGGTCGACAAGCTGACCAACACTCGATTCGAGCCAAGCGGATTTACAGAGAATCCAAGCATTCGATACGCTAGTTCGGTGTTGGACTACATTGCCCGCTGGCTCGGCGGGAAGTTTCTGTCAGCGGAATATCTCAAACCGAGAATCGATCTCCATGAAGAGCCCGTATCAAAACGGGCGGTTGTAGCAGACGCTTCATCCGCGCAAACGCGTATCCCCTCGTCCGAAGTCGGCGATGCGCCTTCGTGCTCAACTTGCGGCATGCTCATGGTCCCCAACGGAAGCTGCTACAAGTGCGCAAATTGCGGTAGCACGAGCGGCTGCTCATAGGCGCATAACATGGCCGCCGAGATTCACAAGGCGAATGACATTCCGGAATTTCTTGGCATTGTCGCGAAAAAATACTTCGCCACGGGCCGGAAGTTTTCTTACTTTCCAGCCCGCCTGATTGAACCGGACAACTGAATTTCCATCTCTCCAAACGCCATCCCGTACCCGCCGCACACCCGTGAGTTCTTTTCAGCGAGGCACCTTGATGCGACCCAGCACATTGATAAGTTTTTCGTAACGCTGACCCATGATAAAAAGAGTGTCGGCAACCATGGACAGATCAGAAGTCATAACATCAGAAGGCCAGGGTGTTTGGGGCGCGAGATACGAGCTACGGCTCTTAACTTCCGTCTGCACATATTCCGATTCCTCGCGTCAGACGAACAAGGCTCTACAAAGCTACGTTGTTGAATTTGGTCCGAAGTCGCAGGCAGACCGCCGTTCGTTTAAGTCGGATGAAGCTCGCAGGCTTTTCCTGGAACAGTCATTTTCGGATTTGGTCCTCACTGAAATTCCCGAGTCGAAGCGCGAGATTCGTCGGATTGTCTCTCCCTTGCAAGCTGTTGTCGGTGAATATCTGTCTTCCGTGAACTTTGTGATGGATTATCTGCAGCTAGATTTCTCCGGGTATGGATTCACCATGAATAGTTGGCCTACGCTAACTATCGAGAACAGAACACTGGCCCATGCGGACGGCGGGTATAAGGACGCTCTGTGCTCCCTGATAGGCGAAACTGCAACGGAAGTTGATGAGTATTGGGATACGGGCCTACGCTTGCGGTTCAAGAATGGCTCTTCCATCGACCTTTCTTTGAGAGTTGAACGTGATTTTCCTAGTCCGGAGGTCGCCATATTTCATAACCCAACGAACGGATTCGCAATCATCTGGTCTGCGGGCGAAGAACCATTTGACTGAACTCCCGTTACCCGCCCCTTGCCGCCCATCTTGCTGGCGAATCAATGCCATGATGTTTTTCCACTCGCACGATATTTTTGTAACGCCAACCCTGGGGCAAACGGGCCCGAAATCAATTTGTCCTGTACGGCGACTGGTCAGGAATTGCCACGCGTACCTGTTGCCGCATCGAGAGGGTGCCAGTCGTGCCGGCAGAAACGACACTGCCGAGCTTACTCGGAATATTCATTCAGCGATTCTCGACGGACATTTTACTACGACCTTTATACCAACTCCCGATACGTCGCCAAGCCGGACAAGTGCTGTTTTCGAGCGAAATCCATTTGCACGGTTACGGCGTCAATCAGGACCTTAGGGAAAACCCGGCGGAGAACGGTAACATCCTAGCCAGTATGCGCTTAACACCGGCCGCTTTTATCTGTGTGCTTTTCTTCGCTGTCCCAACCACATGCCAAGAAATACCGTGGCGAGAGATAACAATTGAATCCAGATGGGGCGGTTTGGCACAGTCCCAGGATCTGAAAATCGTAATGACGGCCAAGCATGGTGCGATTGTCGTAGGTAAGCACAGAATCGATCCAAAGTTGGTCGATGCCCTGATTGCGTCGCTTAAATCAACGGCTCAAGCTGCGCCGACTCCTAGCAACTTAGGCCTAACCCAGAACTGGTTGGAGCGAAACGTACAGACTCCTCAGAAAGAAGCACCCAACCAGCAAGCGTTGTTTCGAGAGAGCTTCACGGACTCGACGACCATCGCAGATCTTCTGCCATTTGCTTTCCAATTTGCAAAATTCGACGACTATCCGCAGCTGACAATCACGGTTGTCCTGAAAAATGGAGGCCGATGGGTTTGCTCCTCCGATTCCTACTACCCGTTCATGTTGCCTTGGAAAGTCAATCGCGGCAGCGAGGAAGAAACCACTTACAACGCCGACATTTCTCGGGCAGTTGCGCTTTTGATGCCCCAAGGCAGCGTCAATCGCAATCGTCTCAGTGACGAAGAACTGAAAGAATGGTTGTCCGACGCCGTAATGCAGCACATCAAGGAACGGTGGGAAGTCCTTGGGGTTGAAAATCGCGCTCCGGAGAGCTTCGCCGAATTACGCCATGATTTTGAAGTTCAGTACGCTCGGATTAATCCATACCGTTCCGTTGATTACGGGTATGTTGAAGGCGAAAAAGGCCCACATGAGGAGAATCTCCTCGCAACCCTGCGACAACCATCGCTTCCACCAAATGTCGCGGACGATGTAGCTCTATTGTTCCATGACGGAAAAATCGAGGGAGTAGGAGACCTTGCTGACCGTATTGCCCCTTATGTGTCGCTAGCTTTGTCCGTTCCATGGCTGAACGAATACCGGGCCAACCACCCGGACCAGAAAATGTACATCAGATTCGTACATGACCGCTCTTTCAGCGCGAAAGCTATGCAAAACTTCACCGCTGACATGGAGAAGTTAGGCAAGCAGTTTTTGGCGGATGAGGTGATGAAAGTCCAAGCCAAGTCCGCATTGGTATTTCTCGATTATGGGAGCGATTGGATTATCTTGCCTGACAAAAGGATGATTCTGTGGAGGCACTACCTTCCTGCCAGTTTCTTAAAATGGACGGAAGCCGACTTTAACTTTGAAAGATGTGCGAGCTACAACGAAAACGGCGGCGGTTGTGTTGGGGCGCTAATTTCAATCGATGGGGTCCTACAACGATAAAGGCAGCGAACGCTGTAAGTAGCCGCTGTTGCACAAACGTTCGCCAAGACCGCCCAAAACACCCCATTTTGACGTAGTACCGTGTGCCGTAACCTTGTTGATTTGTATCAGGTGGGAGTACTGCCTAGCAAATTTCAAGACCGCCGCCTTCAACCACTCGGCCACCCCTCCGTTTTTAAGTCTTCCAAGATTGTAGCGTAGGCGTCAATCTAGTGACAGCACTGCCACTTCAGGGAGGGTGTGTGGGGCGACTGTGTGAAGTTAAATAGTCGTCACAAGTGCAGGCGTGTACAATTTGGGCTTGTCTGATAGCCCTAATCAATCCGCTATAACATCAATGGAAGCTTCGCAGGTCAGAACGAAGAAAAGAGTCTCGGATCATGGCGAGGTGTTGACCGGGCAACGCGAGGTCAACGCCATGCTCGATCTGGTGAAGCAGGAAACGGAGCGGATCGACTCCCGTTTCCTCGAACCTGCTTGCGGCGATGGGAACTTCCTGACCGCGATTCTGCAACGCAAGTTGTCGGTTGTCGAGAAGCGCTACGGCAAGTCACAGCTAGAGTTTGAGCGCAATGCCGTCCTAGCCGTGTCCTCGATCTACGGGATTGATATTCTGCCTGACAATGTCCGTGATTGCCGACGAAGGCTCTTTGAAATATTTGACGCAAACTACACGCGCCTGTTCAGAGCCACTTGGAAAGACAAGTGCCGCGATGCAGTACGCTTCATCCTTGAGCGGAACATTATCTGGGGTGATGCCTTGACGCTGAATACAGTAGGTGAGAAGCCCGGCCACATCGTCTTTTCGGAATGGTCGCCGGTCAACGGAAGCATGCTCAAGAGGAGGGACTTCACGTTTAGCGAATTGCTTCGGCATGAGGAAGCCATGCAAGCCCCTTTGTTCCCTGGTTTGGAAAGCGAGGAGCAGTTGCCCCTCTTCTCCGACCTTGGTGAGCACGTCTTTATCCCCACTCCGGTAAGGGAATATGCCCCGATCCATTTCATGGAGATCGCTCGTGTTGGCCAGTAACTACAATCCCGACGTTCTCAGCTGCATAGCCAATCTGAGCAGCGATGAGGTCTTTTCGCCCCCGCAACTGGTGAACCGGATTCTTGACGTCCTTCCTGCGGACCTTTGGAGCGACAAGAAGATCACGTTTCTCGATCCTGGCTGTAAGTCGGGAGTGTTCCTCCGAGAGATCGTCAAGCGCCTCGACAAGGGACTGGAGAAGCAAATCCCAGATCGCCAGAAGCGGCTGAATCACATTTTCAAAAATCAAGTCTTCGGGCTCGCGATCACGGAGTTGACCGCTCTGCTATCGCGCCGGTCTGTTTACTGCTCAAAAGCGGCCAACGGGAAGTATTCCGTATGCGAAGTCTTTGACAACCCGCAGGGCAACATCCATTTCCGGCGCGTTGAACACGCTTGGGACGACGGTCGTTGCGTGTTTTGTGGGGCTAGCAAAGATACGTACGACCGCGGCAAGGAGTCGGAAAGTCATGCCTATGAATTCATACACACGAAATCTCCCGATGAGGTCTTCAATATGAGATTCGATGTCATTGTCAGCAATCCGCCCTATCAGATGGGCTCTGACGGCGGGACCCGCGATATTCCCATCTACCACAAATTCGTAGAACAGGCCAAGAAGCTGAACCCGCGTTTTCTTTCCATGATCATCCCCTCGCGTTGGATGGCTGGTGGACTGGGGTTGTCCGAATTCCGCGGCACAATGCTACAAGATCGCCGGATTCGGACGTTGGTGGACTACGAGCGAATGGATGAGGTCTTCCCGGGAGTGGATTTCGAAGGAGGTGTCTGCTTCTTTCTATGGGACCGGGACAACGAGGGCGATTGCGCAGTTACGACGATCAGCGGAGATGATGGAATTGGCCCCGTCGCACGTAACTTGACCGAGTACGACATATTCGTGCGGGACATCCGCGGGCTAAAGATCCTTCGAAAGGTGCTTAGCGCGGGTGAGGTGTCAATCACAGAAATATTGTCCGTCGACAAGGAATTCGGTTGGACATCTAACTTTACCGAGTTCCATGAAAAGCAACGGTCGAACGATGTTGAGCTTTACTATAATCGGAAGGGCAAGCGACTAGAAGCCATCTCATAAATGCCTCAAGAGGATGACGGCACAAGCAAGCTGCACCATCCCGAGGAAATTCTCTGGGTAGTATTCCCAGCGAATGACGACGCGTCGAAAGTTATGAAGCCACGCGACCCGGCGCTCGATTTTCCAGCGACGCCGGTAGCGGCGGAGCACGCGGCCGTCCTGCGTGGCTTTGCGGGTGCGCGTAGGATTGTGCGGCGCAACCAACTGCACGCCGAAGCGCTCGCGAATTTGCA
>JBKQNJ010000023.1:0-6123 GCA_052146315.1 Candidatus Acidiferrales bacterium
GCTCCCGCGATAATGCCCTGGAAATCATCGGGATAGCGCTGCGCTTCGGTCAAGGCTTCGCGGCCGCCTTCCGAGCAGCCAACGAAATAGAGGCGCGACGCTTCCTTGCCGTAGAAGGCGGCGATCAGCGCCTTGGCCTGCACCGAGGTTTCGTGCACGGCGCGATAGCCGAAGTCCTTCACCTTTTCGGGGTGCCCGATTGCCCACTTCGCTCCCGGCCCGGCCATGTGCCCATCGTCGGTTCCGGCTGTGGCATAGCCTTGCAGCAGCGATGCTGCCAGCGCGCTGAACGGAATCGTCCCCGCAAATCCACCGTTGCCCACCTGCTCGTATTTGCCGTTCCAGCCAGAGACAGGCAGCCAGACCTCGAAGCGGATATCGGAATCGCTCGTCGGCTTGGCGGCGCCCACGACGCGGCAGAACGCGGGCAAAGGGCTGCTAGGTGCAGGCAGGCCCGGCCCTGCGGGAGGTTTGTAGCTTCCGGCCGCGACAGAGGTCGCCGACGTGACGGTTGCATTCGTCAACGTGACATCGGCCAGCTTTTCGCAAGACGTTTGCGCGAGCGCCGCGCAGGGAAAAAGCATGAGAACGGCGAAGCAGATCGGCAGCCAAATTCGCGATTTCACGAATGCCTCCATAAATTTGATCGATTGAGCCACCCAAACCAAGAGCAAGGCACAACCACGTCCGACGCAGACTTATACAGCGCATCGCGGCTCGTGTAAATGCGATGTTTACTTTGCCGCGAGGGCGGAACGGCCGGGGAAGCGGGCGGCGGAGCCGAGTTCTTCCTCGATGCGCAGGAGCTGATTGTATTTGGCGATGCGGTCGGTGCGGGAGGCGGAGCCGGTCTTGATCTGGCCGGTGCCCATGGCGACGACGAAATCAGCGATGAAGGCGTCCTCGGTTTCGCCCGAGCGGTGCGAAACGACGGCGGTGTATTTCGCCTTGCGCGCCATTTCCACCGCCTCGACTGTCTCCGTCACGGTGCCGATCTGATTGAGCTTGATCAGGATTGAATTGGCGATGCCCTCAGAGATGCCGCGCGCGAAGATTTTCGGATTGGTGACGAAGATGTCGTCGCCGACGAGCTGAATTTTCTTGCCGAGCTCGCGCGTCGCGAGCTTCCAGCCGTCCCAGTCGCCTTCGGCGAGGCCGTCCTCGACCGAAACGATGGGATATTGGCGCACCCAGTTGGACCAGAATTCGACGATCTGCTCGGAGGTGCGGGCGGACTTGTCCGATTTCTTGAAGACATATTTTTTGGACGCGCCATCGTAGAACTCGCTCGCGGCGGGATCGATCGCAATGGCAATCTGTTCGCCGGGCTTGTAGCCGGCGGCTGCGATCGCTTCGAGGATGCGCTCGAGGGCCTCTTCGTTGGATTTGAGATTCGGCGCGAAGCCGCCTTCGTCGCCGACGGCCGTCGAGTAGCCGTTCTTTTTCAGCACTGCTTTGAGATTGTGAAAGACTTCGACGCCCCAGCGGAGGGCTTCGTGAAAGCTTGAAGCGCCGAGCGGCATCACCATGAACTCCTGCACGTCGACGGAATTATCGGCGTGCGCGCCGCCATTGAGAATGTTCATCATCGGGACGGGAAGCGTGCTGGCCGAGGGATCGCTCGAATATTGCGCGAGGTACTTGTAGAGCGGCTTGCCGAAGGCGGCCGCGGCAGCACGAGCGGCGGCCATCGAAACGGCGAGGATGGCGTTGGCGCCGAAGTTCGATTTGTTGGGCGTGCCGTCGGCGTCGATCATGCGCTTGTCGAGCGACTTCTGGTCCGCTGCATCGAGGCCCTTGACGGTATCGGCGATTTCTCCGTTGACGTGCGCTACGGCCTTCAGCACCCCTTTGCCAAGATAGTGCGACTTATCGCCGTCGCGCAGTTCGTTGGCTTCGTGTTCGCCGGTGGATGCGCCGGAGGGAACGGCGGCGCGGCCGAATGCTCCTCCTTCGAGGCGGACGTCCGCCTCGACTGTGGGATTGCCGCGGGAATCGAGAATCTGGCGGCCGTGAACGGCAACAATTTTGGTAGACATCATTTCCCCCTGAAAGGGTTCTCGGCAAAATGCGGGCTGTTCCTGATGCCCGGTGCAGCGGCGGCTAAAGGCATGTAGCCGGGGATCAGAAGTTTAAGGCAATCCCGGCGCGCCGCCAAGGGAGTGCATCACTCGGGTTGGGTCAGCTTTCTGTCTTCTCTGCCGGGACGGAACGCGGCCAAAATTTCCACAGCAGGGTTACTCCTGCCACGAGTCCCGTTATTCCGCCGACCAAAATTCCGCAGCGCAGTGTTCCCATCTCATCAGGATCAGCTTCCGGTGGGCCGAGATGACTCCAGAGATACGCGCCCGCAAGAAATCCGCCGAACGCCAAGACAACACCCATGATGAGCGAAAATAGAATCGCGGTCAGTGCACGCGTTGCTTTCGAGGGGTTCATCGTCACTGGCGCGCGTCACTCGGGCTCTTCGATCAGGGATTCGGGGCGGACGACCACGACAATGCCGCTGTCGGAGACGGAATAACGCGCCTTATCGGCTTCGAGGTCGTAGCCGATCACGGTGCCCTCGGGCAAATCCACGTGGCGGTCGATGATCGCGCGGCGGATGCGGCAGTGCCGGCCGATATTCACGTGATTGAAGATGATCGATTCCTGCACGTCGCTATAGCTGTTGACGCGCACATCATAGCCGATGACCGAGCGCATGACCCGCCCGCCTGAAATAATCGATCCGCCGGCAACGACCGAATCGAGCGCCACGCCCATCCGATCGGGGTCGGCGAAAACAAATTTTGCGGGCGGATACTGTTGCTGCCAGCTGTGGAGCGGCCAGCTGCTGTCGTAGACGTTGAAAATCGGCGACACGGAGACGAGATCCATATTCGCTTCGTGATAGGCGTCGATGGTGCCAACGTCGCGCCAGTAGGCGACATCCTTCTTGTTCTCGTCGCGGAAGTTGTAGGCGAAGACGCGGTATTTATCGATGATGCGCGGAAGGATATCCTTGCCGAAATCGTGAGAGGACGTGGCGTCTTCCGCGTCGTCGATGAGAATGGGGACAAGAAGCTGCGTGTTGAAGAGGTAGACGCCCATGGAGGCGTTGCATTTCCCGTGGTGAACGCGCGAAGGCTTGGGATCCGACGGTTTTTCCTGGAAGCCGATGATGCGCCAGTTCTCGTCGGTTTCGAGGACACCGAATTTTCCAGCTGCGGCGCCGGGATCCATTTCGATCGTTGCGACGGTAACATCGGCGCCCGATTCCGCATGCTGCTCGAGCATGGTCTGGTAATTCATTTTGTAGATGTGGTCGCCGGAAAGAATGAAGACGTAGTTCGATTGCTCGCTGCCGATCGAATAGATATTCTGGTAGACAGCGTCCGCGGTGCCTTGATACCAGTGCTGCGAGACGCGCATCTGGGGCGGCAGCACTTCGATGAAGTCGCCGTGCCCCATGAGATTCGACCAGCCGCGGCGGACGTGGCGATTGAGGCTGAGCGCCTTATATTGTGTGAGAACGAAAACGCGGCGAAGGTCGCTATTGAGGCAATTGGAAAGCGTGAGATCGATGATGCGATAGACGCCGCCAAACGGCACGGCCGGCTTGGCGCGGTCGCGCGTGAGCGGCCAAAGGCGCTCGCCTTGGCCGCCAGCCAGGAGCACGCCGATCGCGTTGCGCATCAAGGGCATTCGATTCTCCGCACGGAACGCTCAGTTTGCAGGGAAACATTCTAGCAGGGATGCCTGCTTCATGGATTCGGCAGTTGCCGTGCGCCTCCGGCAATCGAGTCGGCGGAGCATTTTGGATTACTGAAAAGTTGACTCAGGCGGAGCGTCTCCCTTTTTAATTTTAGCCTTGACTTGGGGGGTAGCCTCCGATAGAAGAGCACTCACTAGCCGGTTCGAGGTGTGCCGGTTACACTTAGAAGTACCCAATCAGTCCAACTCAGAACAGGAAACGGGGGTGAATACGCGTGGCGGAAGTCGTCATTCAAGAGGGTGAATCTTTGGAGAATGCCCTTCGGCGGTTCAAGCGAAAAGTGCAGTCGGAGGACATCATCAAGGAGATCAAGAAGCACAGCTACTACATGAAACCTGGTGAGAAGCGTCGAGCCAAAGAGGCCCTCTCGCGTAAGCGTCTCCGGAAAAAGCAGCGGCGTGAGCAGGATTAGGCGTCTAGAAACCTGGATTCCATCCGAGCAGTTTCGTGCCGGCAGGCATATGAGTGCCGGAAGTGTATCCGGCGCTCAAACGTTTTTCCGGCGCGAGCCCGCACCGCTCCCTGTCCTGTGCAAACACGGTCCCGGAGCGACGTATGGAATACCACGACAAGGTCCTGAAGTGCGGGGAATGCGGGGCTGAATTCGTTTTCACCGCCGGGGAGCAGATGTTTTTCGCCGACAAGGGCTTCAAGAACGAGCCCAAGCGGTGTAAAGCCTGCAAGGCGGTGCGCGCGCAGAGCAACGATTCAGGCGGGGCAAGCGTTCAGCGGGTCGAAACGAAGACGGTATGCTCGCAGTGCGGGAAAGAGACGACCGTTCCCTTCAAGCCAACGCAGGGGCGGCCCGTCTATTGCCGCGAGTGTTTTCAGCAGCGGCGTTCGCTGGGGGCATCGAACGCGACAGCCTGATTGAAGGTCGAGAGGCGCGACCCGCCGATCTGCAGTTGGTTGGACGGAAACCCACAAACCGGCATTCGCCGGACTCTTCCGGCGAAGCCTGTCGGAATCGAACAAGCGGCTCTTCTCGGCGCGATTGGATCGTGGCGGGAAGAGCTTTCTGCTTCTTGGGACATTCCACGTCTGTTTAAATCCTGCCGTTTCCCACCGAGGAGAGCCGCTTAGGCCGATTGACCGCTCTAGCCCCGGCACTTTAAGATGATTTAGGGCGAATCTCTCATGGACGAGAAGGTTTTACGCGACTATCTGCGGCGCTTCCTCGATTGGCATGAGGCCCATGCCGATTTCAAGGCGGCGTTCAAGGATTTCCCGGCGAAGGACCGCGGAACGCGGCCGCCAGGCTTGCCGTACTCGGCGTGGGAACTGCTCGAACACATGCGCATCGCGACCCACGATATCCTCGAGTTTTCCCGCGATGCAAAGCACAAATCGCCGGAGTGGCCTTCGGGCTATTGGCCCAAAAATCCGGGGCCGCCCAGCGCAGCTGCGTGGGACAAGAGTGTGAAAACACTCGAGAAGGATTTGCAGGAGATGGGCAAGCTGGTGACCGACCCCAAGACGGACCTTCTGGCACCCATTCCCCACGGATCGGGCCAGACCATCCTTCGCGAAGCTCTGCTGATCGCCGATCATAACGCCTACCACTTGGGTCAATTTATTCTGGTACGCCGGTTGCTGGGTTGCTGGCCCGAAAGCTAGCCGCAGGTCGCGCCGCAGTGCGCCTTCCCGCATCTTATGATGGGGACTTCGAGAATCTTCAGGGAGCCGTGTAATGAGCAGGGAACAAGCAATCGCCGAATCGGCAGCCTCCAAAGAATCGCAAGAGAAAATCTGGGAGGCCTTTCGGCGGTGGGGATATTTGCAGGCGAACCTCAATCCGCTGGGTGATTTTGCGCCGGTGGCGATGCCGGAGCTGGGTATTTCCGGGCCGGACGCCGAGGCGGCGCGCCGCGTCTATTGCGCGAGCATCGGCGCCGAATTCATGCACATCACGGACCGCGAGCGGCGGCAGTGGATACAGGACCAAATGGAGGCGGAAGCGGCAGAGCCCGATCGCGCGCGAATCCTCGAACTCCTGATCCGGGCGGAGATTTTCGAGCACGTATTGCAGACGCGTTATCTGGGCACGAAGCGCTATTCGCTCGAAGGCGAAGCGGCGCTGCTGCCTCTCCTCGATGCGATTCTGAACGCCGCATCGGAACAAGGCGCCGAAAAAGCTATGGTCGCGATGAGCCATCGCGGGCGACTCAACGTGATGGTGAACATCGTGGGCCGGCCGGCGGCGGAGCTTTTCGCGCGATTCGAAGACGTCGATCCGCGGAGCACGCTCGGCGGCGGCGACGTGAAATACCACATGGGCGCGACGGGAGATTTTCACGCGGCGAACGGGCGCGTGGTGGAAATGCATCTGGTGTCGAATCCGAGCCATCTCGAGGCTGTCGATCCAG
>JBKQNJ010000024.1:0-58945 GCA_052146315.1 Candidatus Acidiferrales bacterium
ACCGGCTTGCCGGAGGTCGTGCGCGCTCTCGCGGAACCGCTCAGCAAAGTGGACAAAATCACGATCGTGTCGACGGGCAATGGCGACGCGGCCGGCGCCTACAAGCTCACTGGCGACATTACCAAGATCGCCGCGCAAGTCCCCGCGCTCTTCGAAGCGCTCTCGGGCATGGAAATGTCGGAGCTGCTCGGCAAGATTCGGCTGATCGGCGATAAGTCGCCGAAAGCGATTCCGCCCGCGGCGCCGCCGAGCAAGTCGTAAGTTTTGCTTCGTCCCGGCGGGCGTTTCGCTCGCCGGGACTAGCTGTTTTGCGTTTTCTGTGAAAGGAGAAATTCGATGGGACTCTTGGAACGGGTAAGCACTCTAATTCGCGCCAATCTGAACGACATGATCGACCACGCGGAAGATCCTGAAAAAATGATCAAGCAGGTGATTCTCGACATGGAGAATCAGTACCTGCAGGTGAAAACGCAGGTTGCGGTGTCGATCGCCGACCTGCACATCCTCGAGAAGCGTCTCCGCGAAAACGACGACGCCTCGCGCGACTGGATGCGCAAGGCCGAAATCGCCGTCGATAAGCAGCAGGATGATCTCGCCCGCGCGGCGCTCGACCGCTTTCAGGTGTCGCAGCGCCTCGTGCAGAGTTTTCGCGAACAGGTTGACGACCAGCGCGCGCAAGTCGATATCCTGAAGAGCGCCTTGCAGAAGCTCAGCGCCAAGCTCGACGAAGCCAAGTCGAAGCGCGACCTGCTGATCGCGCGCCATCGCCGCGGCATCGCGCTCGGCAAAGCCGCCCGCGCCCAGTCCACGCTCGGCGACCAATCGAAGTCGCAGGCCTTCGATCGCTTGAACGAGCGCGCCACCCGCACCGAAGCGCTCGCCGGCGCCGAAGTCGAGCTGCTCACCGACGACGTCGACGAAAAGCTCTCGCGCCTCGACCGCGACGCCGAGGTCGAGCGCCTCCTCACGGAGCTAAAAGCGCGCCGCAGCCTCCCGGCGTGAGCGGCGCGGTTTTCGTGCCGCGGCGTTTTTGAGAAATTGAGGATTGAAAGGACAGGTAGGAACGCCCGAACGAAACGGGTACTGTGATTACAGGCTAAGTTTTTGCATGAAGGTAGCGCGGAGGTCCCACCCTCGCAAACTGCGCGAGGATGGGGCACCCGGAAACCCCGGATTCTACGCACCGCGGAGGCCGTATTTCTTCGCAATAAGTCGGTAATGATTCATGTGTCCGAGGTAGCGTTAAAAGTGGCTTAATGGGCGCAAATTGGCAGGTTTTGGCGGTTTTCTGCACCCATGCGAAATTACCCCACCCAGGGTGACAAGACGCGGCGGGCTTTTCGGGCTTATGTGGACCTGATCGACGCGGCGGAGTGGCTCAAAGCCGAGCTGCGGGTGCCGCTCGAGTCGTTTGATTTGACCATGGGCGAGTTTCGCGTCCTCGAACTGCTGCACCGCGAGGGAGCGCTGAGCATTGCCGAAGTCGGCCGGAGGCGGAAGACAAAACCGCAGAACATGCAGGTGGTGACCGAGAGGCTCAGAGGGCGCGGCTGGTTGCGACGGCGGCGCGTGAGGCTGGCGCCGGAGGGGAACAGGGACGTTCATGTGCCGAGGTCCGAGCGGGGCAAGCCGCGGGTGGGCCGGTGGGCGGTCTTGGTGAGCCTGACGAAATCGGGGAAGAAATTTATGTTATCAGTGCTGCCGAGGCATTCGAAGCTGGTGAAGTCGCTGATGCGGGTGCTCGACGCGCGCGAGCAGGAATCGCTGAGCCGGATTTGCCGGAAGCTGCAGGAGGGCGACGTGTTGAAGTTTGTCCGGGAGATCACGATGGAGGATGAGGAGTGAGTGATTCTCGTGTGCCGGTCGCCATTTGATAGAATTGGCGCTTCGGGGTACTCGACTATCTGGGAGCGCCTTTTTGCAATACTCTTTTCGAGGGCACATCAAGATGGCTCCCGAATTGCATGTCCAGTTGGCGGAGGAAAACCTCGATGAGCGGAATCAACGACGGCACCTCGATCGTCCACCAGTTCCGGGTCGCACAAATCGTCAGCATCGTCCCGTCCGAGTCTCGCAGTGAGATTCGATTTCGCAACTACTACCAATGCCCAGCGGACGGAACCAAGTGGACAGACGAATGGAGCTGTATGTGCAATGACCGGTGCCCCGTCTGCGGCGATGAGATCATGCCTTATGAAAGCGAAAACATCTAGAAGCCTTCTCGAATCTAGCGAATGGACCTTCAGTGCAAGATCGACCTTGCCTCAGCATATAAGGCAGGCCCGCAGATCGCGCGAGTTCTGACAGAGGACTGGGCCGCCCGCGAGCTGTATTGTCCCGCTTGCGATTCCCGTCGGCTTTTGGGATCGAGAGCGAATACGCCAGCGGTCGATCTCGAGTGTCCCCGGTGCAGCCAACTCTTTCAGCTCAAGAGTATGAAGAGCTGGAATCCGCGGAAGATCGTGGATGCTGGTTATGACGCGATGATCCGCGCGATTCGTTCCGACAAAGTTCCCAATCTCCTCGTTCTTCAATATTCGCTGAACTGTAGCATTCGAAATCTTCTCCTCATACCAAGAGTGTTTTTATCGGAAAGCGCAATTGAGAAAAGAAAACCACTCGGGCCTGGCGCGCGCCGGGCGGGATGGGTAGGTCGCAACATCCTTCTAGGGCAAATAGCTGCAGACGGCAAAATCCCTGTTATATCGGAGGGAACGCCGGTCGCGGAGCAGACGGTTCGCGACGAGTTTTCGCGTATACGCAAGCTCGCCGAGGTGCCTCCCTCTCTTCGAGGCTGGACCGTGGATGTTCTCCGAGTAGTCCGACGGTTAGGTAAGCGTTTTTCGCTAGGTGAAGTTTATGAGTTCGAATCCGAGTTGCAGAAAGCTCATCCGCTTGATAGAAATGTGCGGCCCAAGATACGCCAGCAGCTTCAGGTTCTCCGGGACATCGGTCTGATCAAATTTTCGGGCCGAGGAGGGTACGAGATCAGAAACTAGACTAAGGTGAGCGAAGCGAGCGGATACTTCCCAGCGCCGGAGGCGCGGCACAAGTTAGCCCAGCGCGGAAGCGCTGGGTCCATGATATATAGGGCGCCAAGCGCCGTAGGTGCGACACATGCCTCACACGTATGCCCAAAACGTAATTCACGTTGTGTTCAGCACGAAGGATCGCCGCAAAACCATTTTGAAGCAATTCCGACCGCAAATGTGGGCGTACATTGCTGGCATCTGCAAACAACACGGAATTTTCATTCATTCCATTGGCGGCTCAGACGATCACATTCATCTCCTCGTTCAGATTCCGCCTCAGTTGGCTCTTGCGAAGGCTGTTCTCGCCATCAAAGCGAATTCGTCGCGTTGGGCAAACGATCAGGGCCACGAATTCGCGTGGCAGGAAGGCTATGCCGCGTTCAGCGTGAGTGCGTCGCAGGTTCCGACGGTTGTTCGATACATACAAAATCAGGAGGTGCATCACCGGAGAATGAATTTTGAGGCGGAGTTGGTCGCACTCTTGAAAAAGCACGGCATCGAATATGATCCGCGATTTGTGTTCGGCTGAGGGTGTCGCACCTACGGCGCTCGCGATTTCTTTGCAACGTTTCCCAGCGCTTCCGCGCTGGGCTAACTTTTGCCGCACCTACGGTGCTTTTTGTTTCGGAGGAAACGCCGCTCTGCCTGTGGTGGGTCGGCGCCGGGCTGCCCTTCGATTTCTCTCAGGGCAAAATACCCGGCGCCGCGTTGAAATCCAATCCGCAAAACTACTGCGGGGAGAAGGCGATCAATACGTTGCCGGAATTGCTTCCGACGACGGCATAGCCCGAGGCGATGTAGAGCATGCCATTGGCCATGGTGGGGCCGATGGAATTGATGGCGCCGCCGTGCGCCGGGACATTGTTGACCGTGTCGTACGGGTGCGCGGTGTCGTATTGCCACAGGATGTGGCCGTCGCTGGTCGCGACGGCGTGCAGCGAGCCGTCCGAGCCCGAGACGAAGACGACGCCGGGCATCATGGTGGCCGCGGCGGAATTCGAGACGCGCGCGTGCTCCGGCTCGGGAAACTTCGTGGACCAGACTTTTTCGCCGGTGGCCAATTTCAGCGCGACGATGCCGCCGCTCTGCAATCCGTAGTAAACGTTTTCATCGTCCGCGCAGCCGCCCCACACGATTCCATTGAGCTCCGCGTAGAAGGAATTCTCCTGGCCCGGGGGCACGTCGACGACTTTCGTCTCCCAGACCTTGGCGCCTTTGTTATCCGGATCGACCGCGAACACGCGGCCGTTTTTGGTGCCGAAGATGACGACCGACTTGCCGTCGGGAAGCGTTTTCAGGATCGGAGAGTTGCCGACGTCCTGGTCGGGGCCATTCACGGGAGGGCAATTGTCCGTGCGCGTGGGGCCGTTGCATCCGCCGACGAACGCGTCATTCGCCGTGACCTGGTAGTGCCAGAGGATCTTGCCGGTATCCATGTTGATCGCCATCGCCGAGTCGGTGGTATCGGGGACGGGATTGCTCTGGCCGTCGCCGGTGCCGAAATAAAGGGCGCGGCGCTTCACGTCGACGGTGGGCGCATTCCACACCGAGCCGCCCGAGGACGTGTACTGCTGCACGCCCTTGGAATTTTTGCGGCTGGGCTTGGGCGGCGGGACGACGTAAGTCTCCCAGATGATTTTGCCGGTATTGGCATTGAGCGCGACGACCGCGCCGCGCGACGTGCAGCAGGGATAGTCGAGAGAGGATGCGGAAAATTCCTCGGAGTTCGAGAGCGGCACGTAGACGCGCCCGCCGTAGACGGTCGGCGAGCCGGTGATGCGTTCGATGAAATTATGCGTGATGCGCGTGACCCAGAGCTCGGCGCCGGTCTGCGCGTCGATGGCGTAGGCGTTGCCGTGCGCGTCGCCGAAGTAGGCGGCGTACTTTGTGCCCGGATGGCCGGTGATGCGCGCGACGGTGACGGCCGTGCGCACCGAGCCTTTCGTCTGATACGACCAGTAGACGCAGCCGGTTTGCGCGTCGACCGAGTAGGTGTAGCCGATGTCGGTGGCGACGAACACGCGGCCGGAAACGATCGAGGGCGGGCCGAAGGCGGAGAGACCATCCGGATAGCCGAACGCCCACTTCACTTTCAGATTCGGGACGTCGCTCGCGGTGAGTCCCGCGGCTGCGGCGCTTTGGAAGCGCGTGTTGGCGGGACCATTGCCCCAGCCATTCCATTCAGGGCCGGCGGTGGGATCGGCGAACGGAGGATTCGTCGAGCAGTGATTGGGCATCGACTTCGCGTCGCCTTCCTGCGCGGCGCCGAGCGGGCGTCCGCTAAGGAATGTGGCGAGCATTTTTTTCTGGCTGTCGGTGAGCGCGTCGCCCTGCGGCTTCATCACGCCGGTGGTGAGCGCTTCGTAGATGCGCTCGGCCGGCATCTGGCGGATCGCGTCGGGCGAAGGCGCTTGCGGGACGTGCGGATTGCCGTGGCATCCCATGCAGCGCTGCTGGAATGTGGCGATGCCGGTCTCGGTGCCCTGCGAGAGATTCGCGCCGGCGGCGGGCGCTGCGGCCGGCGCGGGCGGCGGAGTTTGCGCCGCGGGCGCTTGTGCGCGCGCCGCGCCCGAGCATGCGAACCAAGCCGCGATTCCTGCTGCTGCAAATGCTGCCACCCGCGCAGATCGTTTCATGATCGATCGTTCCTTTCGAAAAGCAAGAGCACAGCAGATCCCTCGTCGGCCAAAGGCGGGCCTCTGTCGGGATGACAGAGCGCGAGGGATGCGCGGCTACTTGTCGCTGATGCCGCCCCAGGCGGAATTCAGATGATACTGCAAACCCGAGCCGACCATGATGATGCGGTGAATCAGGCCGCCCTGGATCTTGAAGGCTTCGGTGACCTCGAGGCTCGACGGGCGATTGAAACCCTTCATCGAGACGGTCTGGCCATTCGTGAGGTGAATCGTCTGCACTGTGCCATTCTGATCGAAGACCACGTTGGCCCAGACGACGCCGCGTTCCTGATCGACGATCGGGAAGCGGCGGTAATCGATGCGCGTGACGATCGCGTAGTAGCCGCTCTTGAATTGCGCCATGCAGCTCATCCCGAAGGCGTTGAACGCGGCGTTGGGCGAGAGCGTGGGATTGTTGGTGGTCTGCATGCCATTTTCGACGCGGTTGCAATCGTCGGCGAAGGGATAGACGGCTTTGCCATCGTTATTCTCGAGGCCGGCGAAATACATGTTGGCGTTCGAGATCATCTGCGCGCGCGAGACGCGATCCGCCTCCGGCACCGTGGTGGTGAAGATCGGGTCGGGCGTGCTCGCGTCGAGCGCCGCGATGCCGCTCGGACCGCCGCCGCCCTGGCGATAATAGTTTGTTTCGATTTCGGTGATGCGGCCGAGCTCGACGCGCAGGCGCATCCCCATGATCAGCAGATGATCGCCTTCGTGCATGGTGACCATGCAGCCGATCTGCTCCACGACGGTATCGGAAAAGCACACACGGAAGTGCCCGACCTCGGTGGCCGTGCCCCAGAATCCATCGCCGACGTCCATCACCTGATCCTGCTCGGTGTAGCGGACGTCTTTCGCGAGAGGCAGCTGCTTGGGATCGTGGGCGACGAGCGCGTTGAGATATTGAGTGGCGAGACCCTCGAGGCAGGCGCGGTCGCAATCGGTCGGGATCGGACCGTTGGCATGCACCACCTTCGGTGCGAAAATTCCTGCGCCCATGCCGAGCGCCAGGCAGCAGATCGTGGCCGCGAATATCAATTTTGCTCGCATCGTTGTTCTCCTTCCAGCGTCGTATAGCGTGAACGGTTGCTTGAGTCCGGGCGCAGCAAGCAGCGCCCCTACAAACCAGCGATACACATGGCCAATCAGTGGCCGGAGCCTTCGGTCCAGCCGTTGTTCAGGCCATAGGGAATCGTGACGAACGGGAAGGCCTCGACTTCGTGGATCAGGCCGCCGCGAATTCCGAACGTCTCCATCGTGACCAGATTCTGCAGCATGCCCGGAGGCGCGTCGGGCGCGGCACCCCGGCGCGTGCCGTCGTGAACGAAGAGTGGGAATGTGGCGACGAGACCTTTTTGCTGGTCGATGACGAGCGCGCGGCGCGGGCGGATGTGCTTCATGTACGCGAACATCTTGGTGTCGATTTGCTGGGAGCACGTGAGCATGCTGAATTTGAGCTGCGACTGGCCCTGCGCGGTGTTCGGATCGGGAAGCATCGGCGCGGGCATCATGCGGCCGCCGGGCGGCGGATTGTCCACGGTCTGGTAGCCGTTTTCGTGGCGGACGCAATCATCGGCGAAGGCGCCGATTTTCCCGTCGTCGCCTTCGAGCGCATCGAAATAGGAATTCGCGGCCCAGTAGAGGACGTCGCGCGATTCACGCTGGTCAACCGGGATGTCATCAACAAGGCCGGGGCGCGGCGTGGTGAGCAGCGGAATCGCGGCGGCGTTGATCCCCTTGGCCCAGAGCTGCTCGATCTCCTCGATTTTGCCGCGGTCGACTTTCAGGCGCACGGCAACCAGCGCGTCCTGGCCTTCGATCTTGATGCGCGCCTGTTCGGCGACTTGTCCCGCGATCGGATCGGCGATGTAAATCTTGAAGCTGGTGGGCTCGTCGTGCGAGCGCCAGAGCATGCCCTCGCCGACGTTCATCGGCGCGGTATTTTCTGTCATGCGGACGTCGATGGCGAGCGGCGGCACGGCGCTGGGATCGTGCTTGAAGATCGCGTTCATGTAGCCGTCCATGAAACTGACGAGGCAGGCGCGGTCGCATGGCTTAACGATCGAGGGACTCCATTCGGGCGCGGGAACCGTGGATGGAGGCCATTGGGCGCGCGAAAGAGTGGCGTTGAAAAGTACGAAAACAAAGGCGAGCAGCAAGCAGCCCGCGATGCGGCAGCTTTTCATAATTCCCCCCGGGGTGCAATCTCTACTACTCTTTTGCGGCTGCTGCAAGAGGCGAATTTTTTCCGGGGCGTGATTGGACTGCGGGGCGGATTTCGAATCCACAGCTAAACACAGAGCACACAGAGGAACCGACAGCCTTCTCCGTGCTTTCTTGATTCTCTGTGCTGCTCGTAGGCACCGCGAAGAACTTACCCTCACACCGAGGGTGGAGCACCCGAAACGTCAAAGGCGAAGCCACGCGCTGCTATTGGTTTTTGGCGGCGGAGGGTGTGGCGGCGATGCAGGCTTCGATTGCTTTGCGCGTGGCTACCGCCCACCTGGGGAAGGCGCGGGACTCGACGTATTCGACGGCTTCAGAATCGCTGCCCGCGACCGATTCGTGGAATTCGTAGAGGATGGGATGCTCGGCGATGGCGTCGTCGTCGCGCGGGCGGACGAATTGGATATTTTCGTAGGCGGTGAGCTGCGTGGCGAGCGCGGGACATTCGGCAACGGAGAACTTCCACTCCTGCACTTTCAACGCTGGCTGTAGATCGACGTAAGATTTCGAGGGATTTTTCGCGTGCAGGGCAAGGAGCTGATCGAAGAGCGACGCGCCTTGCGCTTCGTGGACTGTGGCGTGCAGCGCGTGAGCATCCTGCGTGTCTTCGAGGACGAACGAATATTCGGGGACGCCGTTCAAGCCTTCCTGATGGCTGCGCACGGCGATGAAATCGCCTTCGGCATGCTCGATCGGGAAAAACTGGTCGAGCGCCACGGGGAAAATCTTTTGCACCCAGGCACGATCGGCATCGCTTGCGGAATTTCCCCGCGCCGGTGCAGGTTGCGCCAGGAGCACGAGAGCGGCTGCGGCCAGAAACGATCGCATAAAGACTTCCAGGTAGGCAAACACGTTCCTCAGGGGCTGAAGCCCAACGTTTTGACGGTTTGAATGTCGGAGCTGAAGCTCCGACCCCCTAAACGGCGCGACGTAAATGAAAGCCGGTCGGCGAAGGCGGCGCGCGGATTCTGACGTCATTTTGCTTTTGTTTCCGCAGTTGCCTTTTCGGAGCCGGATTCGGCGGACAGAGGCTGATCGATCGCTTTCGTCGCGATCTCTTGTTGCAGGTCGGCGATGAATTGTTCGAGCGGGCGCGGGCCGAGGTCGCCCTTGAAGCGATGGCGGACGGAGACGGTGCCCGCTTCGGCTTCTTTACCGCCGATGATCAGCATGTAGGGAATTTTTTCGAGCTGGGCGTCGCGGATTTTGGCTTGGAGTTTTTCATTGCGCTCATCAAGATGGACGCGAACGCCCGCGTCCTTCAGCCGCTGCGTGACTTTCTTCGCGTACTCCTCGAATTTTCCGCTGACCGGCAGCACCGACGCCTGCACGGGCGCGAGCCAGACGGGAAACGCACCCGCGTAGTGCTCGATCAGGACGCCGAAAAAGCGCTCGACCGAGCCCCACAGCGCGCGATGCACCATGAGCGGCTGATGGCGCGCGCCATCTTCGCCGACATATTCGAGCTTGAAGCGCCGCGGCAGATTGAAATCGAACTGAATGGTGCTGAGCTGCCACGGGCGGCCGATCGCGTCGACGAGTTTTACGTCGATTTTCGGGCCGTAGAAGGCGGCTTCGCCCGGAATGTATTTGTATGGAACGTTCATGCGCTGGAGCGTGCTGGTGAGCGCATCCTCCGCGCGCTTCCAATCTTCGGGAGACCCGATGTACGTTTCCGGATGCAAAGGATCGCCGCCAGAAAGCTCGACGACGTAATCGTTGAATCCGAAAACGCGCAGCACTTCCCAGGCAAATTCGACGCAATCCTGAATTTCCTTTTCGATCTGCTCGGGCATGCAGAAGATGTGCGCGTCGTCCTGCGTGAAACCGCGCACGCGGAGCAGGCCGTGGAGCACGCCGGAACGCTCGTAGCGGTAGACGGTGCCAAGCTCGGCGAGGCGGACCGGCAGCTCGCGATAGCTGCGCAGGCGCGACTTGAAAATCAGCACGTGGCCGGGGCAGTTCATCGGCTTGAGCTGGTATTCGGCTTTTTCGACTTCGATCGGGCCGAACATATTCTCGCGATAGAAATTCGCGTGGCCGCTGGTCTTCCAGAGATTGATATCCATGATGTGCGGTGTGACGACGAGATCGTAGCCGCGCGCGAGCAGCCCATCGCGCAGCCAGTCCTCCATCTGCTTGCGGATGATCGCGCCCTTCGGGTGCCAGAAGATCAGGCCGGGGCCGGCTTCCTCCTGAATGCTGAAGAGATCGAGCTCGGCGCCGAGCTTGCGATGGTCGCGGCGCTTGGCTTCTTCGAGCTTGTGAAGATACTCGTCGAGTTCCTTCTGATCGACGAAGCACGCCGCGTAAATCCGTTGCATCTGCGGATTGCCTTCGTGGCCCTTCCAGTAAGCGCCGGCGACATTCATCAGCTTGAACGCCTTGATGCGCCCGGTGGAGGGGATGTGCGGGCCGCGGCAGAAGTCGATGAATTTTCCGGTGGTGTAGAACGAGACCATCGGTTCGATGGCTTTCTCCTCGACCAGCTCGCATTTGAATTCCTGGTTCGACTTGCGATAGAGGTCGACCGCCTCGGGCTTAGGGATCAGCTTGCGCTCGTTCGGAACGTCCTTCGCGGCGATCTCGCGCATCTTGACCTCGATTTTCTCGAGGTCTTCCGGCGTGAACGGCTCATCGCGCAGGAATTCGTAGAAGAAGCCGGTTTCGATCGGCGGGCCGACGCCGAGCTTTACATCGGGATAGAGCTCGAGCACGGCCGCGGCGAGCAAGTGCGCGGCGGAGTGGCGCAGCACCTGCACCGCGTCGGGATCCTTCGAGGTGAGGATCGAAAGCTTTACATTGTGGTCAAGCGGGCGCGAAAGATCGATCAGCTCGCCGTCGGCGCGCGCGACAAGGGCTTCCTTGGCGAGGCGCGGAGAGATTTGCTGCGCGACTTCGGCGGCGGTAGTTCCGCTCGGCACTTCGCGCGTAGCGCCATCGGGCAGCGTGATTTGAAGTGTGGCCATTTTTCCTTTGAGCCTTCGTTTTGGTCCCACGAGCCGTATTGACTAGAAGCTATCTCATAAATGTTCGCGGCAGAAGCGAAGAGTGTCTTCAGGGGCTAAAGCCCAGCTTTTCTTCGCTCTGAATGTCGGAGCTGAAGCTCCGACCCCCTAACGAGCCTTTATGAAATGGCCTCTAGAGAGCCGCGCTTCGGGTGTCGCACCTACGGCGCTCGGACCCTTTATTTCTGATACCCAGCCCTTACGGGCTTGGCTAACTTGTGTCGCGCGTCCCGCGCTCTGAATCCAGGGCGAACTGGAGGCCGCGCGCTTCGAGGCTTCCGCGCGGACTGCAAAATTACCCTAGCACGATCCTCGCGGGATTTCACGCGTTCGCGAATACAAGAAACGCCAGGCACGCAGAAGCGATTCTGTCTTAGTGCTTTGGCAGCGGCGGCGACACATTGTAGAAGAAGGTCACGCGGAGCTTCAGTTCGGTGCCTTTGAAACCATCCGGCAGACGCTCGAATGGGGCCGAGGCTCGAACTGCCTCAAGCGCGGCCCTGTCCATGTCCTTGTATCTGGAGCCGACATCGGTCGTCGGGCCTTGGCCGGTAAGAGTGCCGTCCTTTTGAATTGTCATAACGACGGCGACTGCTCCCTTCTCTCCCATCTTCGCGTCCTCGGGCATTTGTTTCGTCCCGTTTTGCAAGACGACGAGCCCTAGGGGCCTAATGTAAGGCGTGAAGTCGAAGCCCTCGGTCGGGCTCAAGATTTCAAGGCCGAGCGCGCAATACGGTCCCGGCGGCGGGCCCTGGATCTGGGCCCCCGTCCGTGCGAGCAGGAAGGTGGATGCAATGGCGCCGATCGTCACGATCCGGATCGCAGCCAAAATGGAATTTGCGCGCGGTCTCATGCTCCCGGACCTCCCTTCGAACGATTCCCTTTCGCCGATCCGTTTGCGGTAACCGTAGCATGATTTTCCGGCGATTTCACGCCGTTGTTCGCAGAGGCGGGCGTATCGATTTTCGGAAACGAGCGCAGCGATGCAGTTGCCTTCGGCCGGATGTTGGGTAAGACTAGCGGCATCCTTCTTAGGCATGACTTAGGCGATGGCGGAGAAAGCTATCATGCAGGAAACCGAGGAATTAGGCCGCGAACGTCATCTGGTGGTCGTTTTCGATATCTGCTCGTCCACCACGATTCTGGAAGACCTGAAGCGCACCGACAATCTCGCCGCATGGCGCGATCTTCTGCTGGATATGAAAGCGAATCTGCAGGAGGAAGGCTCGCGGCTGGCGATGTGCCTCTACAAATTCATTGGCGACGGATGGGTGCTGCTGTTTCCCGATAGCGTGCCGAAGAAGGAGCTTTGCGGCTTCCTCAGCCGGTTTTCCGAGTGGTATCAGCGACAGTTCGAGAGCGCGATCCGGCCGCTGCTTTTGCAGGAACCGAGCCCGATCGGGCTGATGTACGGCATCGACCTGGGCGAGTTGATCCGGCTGGAGCTGAACGATCAGGTGGAATATCTCGGCCGGGCGATCAACGTGGCATCGAGGCTGCAGGCGCAGACGAAGGATTTGCGTGGCGGCCCAAGCTACAAAGCGCTCTTTTCGAGGAACTCGTTCAATTCGCCGGCTCCGCCGCCGGGCGAGATCGCGGTTGAATCGACGAAAGTATCCCTGCGGAATATCAGCCCTGCGACCATCGAGTGCTTCATCTTCCAAACGCTGCAACTGCCCGCGGAAAAACAAGGCACGAGCCGCCAGCCGCGCATGGAAACGGCGTCTAAGCTGCCGAAGCCGGCGGAAGCAAACGCGGCTCCTCCGGAACCGAAGGCCCCGAGCGCGCCAATCGTTCCGGGCGCTCATATCCGAGTGGCGGACCTGAGCCCGATCCGGATTTCGCCGATCAGCGACCTCGGCAAATGGACGTGGCACGATGAGGGCAAGGAGGGCGCCGTCATTCAGTTCAAAAACGAAGCCCAGAAAGATCCGGGAACGAACAAGAACGCCATTGCCAAGGCTCTTTTGACTTACCGGGTAAACGGAAAAGACGTCCTGCGGATCACGGGCAGCTGGCTCGACGGCCACGACCAGGCGAAGTTCAACTTGAACGACACGCGGGGGCTGATCGCCGGCGTGAGCATCGGCGACGGCTTTTATGCGCTGGAAACGGTTCGCACGAGCCTGACAGGGACGGAACGCGTCGAAATCAGGCCCTCGCGCTTCACGCCCGTTCCGCCAAAGCTCACGGTTCTCGTGGAACTGACGGACGCCCGAGGGCGGGACGTGCTGTATGAGGGCGAGTTCGCGATCACCACGAATCCGCTGACGATCGCGCCGCTGTAGTGAAGCCATCCCCGTTCGTCGAAGTCGTTGCCCTCGATCCGCCGCATCTTCTGCTGCCCGAACGAAACTACCCCGGGGCTAAAGCCCATTTATGACGGCTCGCTTTTTCGCGAGCCTGGAGGCTCACGCTTCCACCTTGCGAGCATGAGAAGCTGCTCAGGCAACTGCAAAGGCCGCCAATCAGGAGATTGGCGTTCCCGGGATTTGATTATGGAAGGGGTCGGCGCCGATGGTGCCGACTAGCTCGTCGAGGTAGGCGGGCGAGGTGACGCGGACGAGCTGGGCGCGCGCGAGGGCTGAGCGCGACTCGAAGTCGATGTCGTCCTGCGGCGGGAATTCCTGTTCGGCTACGCGGAATTCTTCGAGCGCGTGGACATGGCGCTGCCAGAGCGCGATATCGCGCTGCTGCTTCACGCGCAGGCGCTCGTTGTACCAATCGCTCGCGAGCAGCGCGTCGCGCGTGAACATCGCGCGAATTTCCGGATCATCCGCACCTTTGCCGTTGTACGAGCCATGCGCCATGATTTCAAGCAGCGCGCGCAGGGGCGGGCACGCTGCCTCGACGCTGCCATCCTCGAAATAATTGAGCGCGACGCGGCGCTGCGTTTCGACGATTGCGTCCACACCCGCCGCGAACATCTGCAAATCCTGGAGCTCGGGGCGCAGCAGGTCGAGCGGGAAGACGGCGTCGGGCGTCTCGAAAATGCGGCCGAGGAAGTGGTCGACGAAGGCCATGCTGATGCGATAGCCGAGGCGGCTGGCCTGCACGGTGCGGCCGCCGAGCGCGAAATCATCGATTTTTTCGAGATAGCCGGCGGCGATCATCGAGCGCGGATCGCGTTCGGCGACGCGCATGCGGCACCAGATTTCGGGGACGAGCGCGCTGACGTCGTGATCGACGCGGAAGTGCGGGCCAATGTAGCCGGCGGAGGTGGTGAAGCCATTGTCGCCGGTGAGGACGGCGGAAACGAGCGCGTTATTGAGATCGACGACGGGCCAGAGCGCGTTGAATGGGCCCTTGGTGAGCGCGCCTTCGCTGCCGAAGCCGATGGTGGCGGGCGATTTGCCGGTCAGGCTAGAGATCAGCTCCATGAAGAGTTCGGGCAGCTCCTGATAGTGGATCGGGGCGTAAACGGCGAGCGGCGGGAGGCCGATGGCCGGGTCGGGCAGCGTGTTGCGGCGGCCGGCGAGCACGGCGCTGACCGGAAAATGAACGGGGCGAGCGGCGGGAATCTCGCGTTCGAGGCGCGTGGCGATTTCGGCGAGATAGGTTTCGCGGGGCGCGGCGAGATCGGGACGCCGCTGGAGGTAACGCGGATTCAGCGACGGCTTGCCATTAACGAGGCGCGGATGTGAAGAGGCGACGACGTACCCCGCCTGTGCGGCGGGCAGGCCCTCCTTGGCTGCGGCGGGCAGGCCTGGATCACCTGTGGACCAGTGAGATTCCGCATCCGCGACGAATTCCTCGAGCAGACGCTTCATCGGATCGGTGTAGCGATCGAACTCGACGACATGATCGACGAGGGCGCGGGCTTGAGGCGGAGCGAGCGGCTCATAATTCGACATGAAAACGCCGGGGCCGGCCATGTCCGCTTCCGCCTGCCAATCGACGCCGGGGCGGATGGCATCGTCCGGGCGCTGGAAGAGCAGCGTCTCGCAGTTCTGGACGAGCTTGACGCTTTGCTGCTTCGATTCGGGATCGAGATCGCTGAGGCTGGCGGCGGGCAGAACGACCGAGGCGGTGATGTCGTCTTCGACCTGGACTTTTTCCGCGGGGTAGAAATCGGGGCGGAGCTTGTAGATGCGCCAGGAGCCGTCGCGATCGTAGCCGACGCGCAGATAATTGCTGACGAGCGTCTCGCCGTCGAGCTTGAGTTCGTGGCCGAGGTAGCCATTGATGCGATCGACCGTGAAGTGCTCGCGCCAGTTGGCACCCCATTCCGGGCGGTAGTAGCGCTTCACGGTGAAGAGAAGCTGGCGCGTGGTTTGCGGGAGGCGGCGCAGCCACTCGTTGTGCTTGTCCGTATATTCGGGCGAGGGCGTGAAGAGCTGAATCACGGAGCCGTGCGAGCGCTCGGAGCTGAGGATCAGGCGGCGCGAGCGCTGGTCGGGCGGGCGATTTTTGTAGACCGTGGAAAAATCGCGCTCGAGGATGTCGTCGATGAGGTCCATATCCTTCTGGTAGTCGCCCACGTAAACCGGGCCCTTCAGCAGCGCGTGCGCGATCGATTTCGAGATTTCGGATTTGCCGCCGCCGGAAACGGTCGACGGCTTGTGGCACAGCGCGCCTTTCGGGCGCGAGCCGACGAGCCTCCAGGCGTTGCCCGCAAGCTGCTTTTCCAAGCGAATGCGGAAACCCGAAGGCAGCACGTAGGTGGCTGACGGGCGAATCGTGAGTTGATGCGCCTGGCCATTGTGCTGCCAGCGGACAAAGCCTTCGCGCACGAGGAAGGCGGAATCTTCGGGGACGTAGTAGATGTCCGGATAGCGGCGATCGACCGCGTAGCCTTCCGGGCGGCGGTCGACGAGCGGGCCGATGAGATGCATGGCCTGCTCGAAGGTAACCTTTTTCAGGCTAACGGTGCGGTCGGCGTAAAAGTCCTGGCCGAGAACGTAGGTGGCGAAAGCGATCGCGCCGCCGGCGTGCTCTTCCTCGGCGAGGCCGAAGAGATTCGCGGCGAAGCTGATCTGCGTCTTCACTTCCTTCTTGCAGTAGCCGTAATAATTGTCCGCGAGAATGGTGACCATCACGCCACGATGGTCGCGCGCGCAGATTTTGAAGGCTGAGCCTTCGTTGTAGAGATCTTCCGGATTGCGCCAGCACATGCCGTCGCGGCGCTGGCGCTCGGTGGCCTGATCGAAATGCGGCAGGCCGAGCGCGGCCTTCTTCATTCCCACCAGATGAGGGGCGAGGATCACGCAGCCGGTGTGGCCGGTCCAGTGGGCGACGTCGAGAGCGGCATCGTTTTCGGGCAGATGCGGATCACCGCCATTCCCGAAGATCGATTCGACGAAATCGAGATTGCTGACGAGGCTGCCGGGCGCGAAGAAGCGCGTCTCCATCGTCTTGGCCGGGTCGGTTCCCGTGGCCGGGCAGACCAGCGGGCGCAGTAGCAGCGAAACGAAGAGGCGCGCGGGCGACGCATGGTGCGCGGTGAAAGGAAGCGTCAGGACATCGGCGGGCGGGCGAAGGGCTGCCGCGAGCAGGGCCGCGAAAGCCTGCTTCGGCACCGCTTGCTTATCCGCGGGAACCGGGAAGCCGCCTTCGGCGATGTGGAAGACCCCGCGCGTCGTCCGGCGATCGCTCGCGGGATTGTGCAGCACGCCCTGGCGGACCCGATACGAGCTTAGGTAGGGCGAGGTGAAGCTGCTTGAGTCCGGCGGCAGAGAGAGCGTGCGGGCGAGGCCGGGCCGGTCGAGAACGAACGTGGTGGCCGGAAGGCGCGCGACGCCAGCCGGGGCGCAATCGCGCAGATAATCGTCGAGAAAGGATTGAATGCGCGCGTCGGCGGGACAGAGGTATTTTCCGAGCAGGCGTTCCTTCTGGTAGTAGTTGCGAAGCAGCGGCTGGGCGACTTGCAGAAACGGCGCTTCAGCGGAGCTTTTGGCGGGCGCTTGTCCGAGCGCGGCCAGCTTCAGAAGAAGATACTGGATGAGTTCGGGCGCAGCTTGAGGTGCGGCCATTTTTTGAGTCCCGGCCCCCCACGCCCAATAATGTTCCTTCCCCCAAGTGCGGCACGAAGGAGTCTATCAAAAACGACAGGAGGGGCGCAGGCTCTGTTTTGCCGTTGGTGACGACAGGCAGCACTGTTGGCAACTTTAGAGGTTCAGACTTGGAACACATGAAGAGGCTTATGTCGTGGCCCCTCCGTTTGTTCACGGTAGACTAAAGGCTGCGACATGCTAGAGATCCTGGGGTTGCCGGGCGGACTCTGAGGCCGGGCAAGCGTCGTTCTTTCCAGGTGAAGCATCCAATCTTGTTTACGCTCCGGGGTGAGTCATTGCCCGGGCGATCAAACCAGGGACTGAGGGTGAGAGATTGTGTGGGCAATCGAAAGGCCTGGCAGACGAATGGTCGGAAGGCGTTAACGCAGTGGCCGCGAATTCCGCGAAGTCACGGCCAAGATCGAAGGGCGCGACTCGAATTCCGCCGCTCGGTGCTTTCGGCTTGCTGTGGCTCGCGCTCTGCATCACGCTGTTTGGTTTTCCGGCGCGGGTCCTGGCTCAGGCCGTACAATCCGCAGCTCCGCCCGTAAACGGAACCGCGGCGGGAGGGCAGCAGACCGGCGCAGCAACTCCAGGGAGCATCTGCGGAACCGTTCTCTATCAGAATCAAACGCAAGTTCCCGTCGAGGGAGCCCGGGTAAAGCTGACGCGCGACGATCAGTCTCCGAGCCAGGAGGTGTTAACCGGCGACCAGGGGCAATTTTTCTTTGCCGATGTCGCGCCGGGGCCGTTCCACATCCTGGTTAGCGGAGAGGGATTCGAGACGCAAACGTCCTCCGGAGTGTTGCATTCGGGTGAAACCTACTTTGTCCCGCAAATCGAACTGGCGCTGGCCACCGTGGTCACGGAAATTCGTGTGAGGCCCCCAGAGGAAGTGGCGGAAGCGCAGGTCAAGCAAGAGGAGAAGCAGCGCGTGCTCGGCGTGATCCCCAACTTCTACGTCACCTACGCGCCCGATCCCGTGGCCCTGTCGCGGAAGCAGAAGTTCGAGCTGGCCTGGAGGTCGTCGGTCGACCCGGTGACTTTCGCCGGGATTATCTTTATTGCGGCCTTTCAGCAAGCAGGGGATTCGTATCCGCAGTGGGGGCAAGGATGGGGTGCGTACGGCGAACGCTATGGCGCGTTCTACGCCAACGTCGTGACCGGTACGTTCCTCGGGGATGCGATCCTGCCATCGCTCTTTAAACAGGACCCGCGTTATTTCTACAAGGGCACCGGCAGCAAGCGATCGCGGCTTCTTCACGCGCTCAGCACTCCGTTCATCTGCCCCGGCGACAACGGACATATCCAACCAAACTACTCCTATGTGATCGGAAGTATGGCTGCGGGCGGAATTTCAACCCTCTACTACCCGACGAACAATCGCAGTGCGGCGGGATTGGCGGTCGAAAACGGGCTGGTGCGGATGGCCGAGAGTTCCATTTCTGGTGTCGCGCAGGAGTTTATTATCCGGAAGTTAACGCCGCGTCGTCATTCTGACGCTGACCCTCCATGATCTCAGCCACAAGAGCCCGCGGCTGAAGCCGCCCTTACTTGAGACGTTTTTCGCGGGCCTGCCCTTCGACTTCGCTCAGGGTAAAAAGGCCCACGCTTCAACCGGTGTGCCGGGTCGCAAAACCGGCGACCCGTCGCTACAAAAACGTCGTTGCCATCGCGCGCGAGCGATTTCGCGCAGCGGTCCTTTGCAATCGTGGCGGCGACGCCTCACCCCGGGAGAACGGGTGAGCTACACACGTCGTTTCATTGGCTACGGGATGATGATGCCGGGGAGGCCGCGGAAGTGGGTGTTGGCGGTGACGAGCTGGGCCTGGCAGACGCGGGCAGTCGCGTAGACGATCGCGTCGGTCGCCGATAGGCGATGATCGAGGCTGGCGTTGGCGGCGGCGAGCGCGATGGTCTCGTCGAGCGGGACGACGCGGCGGTGAAGCGCCTGCGCGACGAAGCGGTCCGCGATCGCGCGGCCGCGCTGCTTCGCGAGGTGCCGGTAGACCTCGTAGAGGACGAGCGACGGCACGATGACTGAAGCGTCGCCTTCGAGATAACTTCCGAAGGCGGAGGCCTTCGAGTCTTCGGTCAGATACTCGAGCCACCCGGAGGAATCGACCAGATAGGTTTCAGAACCGCTCCGAGTGCTCACGAACCTCGTCTTTCCATCTCATCCCTTTGGCGATGCCGCGCAGCTCTTTGATCGAGCGGCGAGGCACGAGGCGAAGCGCGCCATCGAGGGCGAAGATCAGCAATTCCTGTCCGGGCTCGATCTTGAGCTCTTCGCGGAGAGCTTTGGGGATCACGACTTGAAATTTTGGTGAAACTTTGACTGTGGCTTTGTCCATCACACCGAATTCCCACGGAACTATATCGATGGCCTGATCGTATGTCAATAGGGCTATCGATAAGCCCTTAGTATAACGCAGGCACGATCGATACCGGATGATCTTGAATTCGCGGCGGTTAGGAGAGTGCTACTTGTGTCGCAGAGGGGGTGAGATCGCGCGAGGATGAATTCATGCGCGCCTATTCTGCTCGCGGAAGATTTTTCACGCAAGGAAAATTCGGTCGGCGCGTCGACATGATTTGAATGCTGCGCGCGAAACTTGTTAGCGAAAAATGCACCCATAGCTTCTCCAGGTGCGGCCACAGCGGCTGCAGAGGAAGAATCCGGTGGCAACCAATCGACTCAATATGATATCCACACCTGCGTACAGTCGGCTTGAGAGGAGGATCACACGTGGGGAAATTTCTCGGCGGTCTCATCATAGGAGTGATTCTGGTTCCGCTTTGTGCAGCTGTCTACTTCCTGGGTGGATTTGCGCCGGCTGCGGTGACGGACCATCCGTTCCCCTTCGAACGCTTGATCGCTGGTGGCGCGCTGGAAGCGCGAATCCACCGCGAGGCGCCCAAGCGCGATCTTTCGACGTTCACTCCAGCCGACATCCTCGCAGGCGCCCAGGATTATCGCCGGCATTGCGGCGGATGCCACGGTTTGCCCGGCGACGTGCGGAATTTTCCGGAGCCGAAGATGTATCCGTCGCCGCCGCAACTTTTCACGCCGGATGGCTACGTGACCGACGATCCGGTGGGCGTCAGCTACTGGAAGATCAAGAACGGAATCCGGATGACCGCGATGCCGAGCTTCGCGAACGTCCTGAAGGACGACCAGATGTGGCAGATCGCCGCGCTGCTCGCAAGCGCCGACAAGCTGCCGCCCGACGTGATGGATCTTATGAAGCAGCCGCTCTTCCCGCCGCCTCCGCCGCCGGGCGCGAAGCCGGGGACACCGGGTGCGCCGACGAAGCCGTCGAAGTGAAGTGGCATGGATCGATGCACCCTTCGGCCGACCAGAACGAAAGGCGTCGGCCTCAGGGTGACGGTCCTCGTCGGATCGTCAGAAATCGACGTGGAAGCGGACGCCGGGGACGGTGACGGGGCCGCGCGCCTGATTGTAGCCGGGATTATTGATGTGCTGCAGATCGAATGATGCGAAGAATCCGCGCCAGAGATGCGCGGTGTAAAAGCCTTCAAAGATTTTTTCGGGGCCGTGGGTCAGGCCGCCGTCGCCGAGCAGGAAACCGAGGCCGCCCAGCGCGAGATACTGCTGGTGGGCGGCGACGATACCGTTCGCGACGAAGACGGCGCCGGCGCGATCGTTCTTGCGGTGCCACGCCTTGCCCATCGTGAAGCCGCCGAGCTCGAGCGTGCGATCGTCTTCGGTGTAGGCGAATGACTCGTTGCGGCCGTCGCTCCATCCGAGGCGGCCGAAAACGCCCACCTGCGAATTGATGGCCTGCTCGAAATTCAGCCCGAAACCGTATTTGTGGCGTCCCTGGCGGCGGGTGAAGGTGATGTCCGGCGTGGGCGTCACGTGATCGAGATAATCCGCGTTGGCCTCTTCGTAATTGCCCATATTCGCGTGATTGAGGTAGGCGAGCAGCCGGACCACGCCCGCGCGGTGCGCGATCCGATTGCCGCGCGCCTCGAGTTCGAGATTTTCGGCGCGCGCGCGGGCGACATCGGCGTCGAGATGGATACCGTTCGCGGTTTTCGGCATGAGCGCTTCGGCGAATCGCGCCGTCCACCAGTGATCGTCGTATTCAAGGAGGACGCCGTCGGTGTAGCCGCGCGTGTTGGCGGCGTAATCCCAGGCGCCATTGTTGTCGGCCGTCCAGTTCAGGAACTGCAAGTGGCTATCGGAGCCCCAAGTGTTCACATCGAGGAAATCGGCGAGATCGAATTTGCCGAGGCGGAATTCGATGCGACGAGCGGGTAGGGAGGTCGCGAGATCGAATTCGTCGCGCTCGGCCTCGATCCGGTCGTCCGAAAGCGGGATGATCTGGCGCAGCATGAGGCGCGCCACGTAAGGCACAGGGCTAAGCGTTGTGTTGCGGACAACGTCGAGATTCGTGACGCCGGCCAGGCCGAGCGAGCTGCTGAGGCCGCGGCCGCCCGAGCTCTCGATATCGAGGAAGACTTCCGTGGTGTGCGTCAGCTCGTACCCGAGAAACAGCGTGTAGACTTTCGAAGTCGCGTTTTCGCCGACGTCCCGCAGGCTGTTGGGGCCGCTGTATTTTGCGGGAAACGCGCCGTGCCACTGCAGGACGATGTTCGCCTGCCCCGAGATCCAGTAGCGGCTGGTCTCGGAGTGCGGGAAAAGCGCCAGCGGATCATTCGAATCGGAATCGGAACTCGAATCGGACGCTGCGGGCGCGCTTTGAGGCGCGCTCGGCTGCTGCGTTTGAGTGTCTTGCGCAGCGGGCGCGCTGGCCGGGTCCTGGTCTTGTACCACGGCAAGAACCTGCGCGGACGCCATTCGCGGCGCGGCCAAGCACACGAGCAGCGCGCAGAGAATCCGCGGCGCGAATTGGGCGAGACGACACGGCATGATCTTGGAAGACCCTCTAGGCTAAAGACGGCCACGATTATGGTCCGATAGAAGACCACAAACATCGTTAAGATTGTGTAAATGCGCGAGGAGGCAAGGCACGTGCCGGGTCGCCTACCGCCGCGCTAGTTTACACCGGTACGCGTCGCGGCCCCATTAACCGCAGTTTGCAAGGCTCGCGAGATGCGATAGCGTATGCGGATGGAACCGCGAGATGTGGTGCGTGCGTGGATCGAAGCATTCAACCGGGCGGATGTGGATGCGCTCGGGTCGTTCTACGAGGAGGACGCCATCAATCATCAGGTGGCGGAGAGCCCGGTGCACGGGCGCGCCGCGATTCGCGAGATGTTTGTGAATGGGTTCAAGGCGACCGGGATGGTTTGCATTCCCGAAAATTTATTTCAGGATGGCGAATGGGCGATCCTCGAGTGGCGCGACCCGAAAGGGCTGCGCGGCTGCGGATTCTTCCACATTCGCAACGGCAAGATCGCCTTTCAGCGCGGATATTGGGACAAGCTTTCGTTCGCAAAATCGCACGGGATTCCGCTGGAAGCGTAGCGCGAGCAAGCCATCGGACAAATGAGCCTGCGAGCGAGGCAAGTCTATTGACATTCCGAGCGGGGATGAGTAGCGTTTGGGTATGCGTTATTGCGTACACGCGGCGTGCGTCGCCCAGGCTTGTTGTTGCTGTTGTACGACGCCGTCGGCGTGTGGCGGATAACGCTAGTCGTATCGCAGATTAGCCATCATCCGAACCCACCGATCGCACAGGTCGGCGGGTTTTTTTGTCATTAGACGACGAAATTCGGGCACGAAAAGGCATAGGCGAAATGAAAGTCTCGAATTCACTTTGGGCCGCGCAGCTTGCCGGGAAAATGCCGGAAGCGCTGGCACGCGAACTCGACGTCTTCGAAACGGAAATCGCGCTGCGCAAGCAGGGCAAACTCGACGAGCGGCTTTTCGCCGAGACGCGCCTGCGGCGCGGCACCTACGGCCAACGCTATGACAACGGGCAGCGCCACGACGGGCAAAAAGTGCAGGAGATGAGGTATCCCTCGGGCGATCTGACCAAGGGCCCGAACACGATGTGGGACGCGCCGGGCATGCAGCGCATCAAGATTCCGGGCGGCGGATTGAACGCCGAGCAGCTCGAAACGATGGCGGACCTGGCCGAGGAATATTCGGACGGCATCGCGCACATCACCACGCGCCAGGACTTTCAGCTGCACTACGTGCATATCGAGGATACGCCGAGCCTGATGCGGCGCCTCGCGGCCGCGAAGATCACCACGCGCGAGGCCTGCGGAAATTCCGTCCGCAACGTGACCGCCTGCCCCTACGCGGGCGTCTGCGCCGACGAGGCTTTCGACGTGTCGCCCTATTCACGCGCCCTCGCGCGCTTCCTGCTCGGCCATCCCGATTGCCAGAACTTCGGGCGCAAGTTCAAGCCGGCGTTTAGCGGCTGCGAGCAACACGCTTGCGGCCTCACCAGCCTGCACGACGTGGGCTACATCGCCAAGAAGCGCACCGAAAATGGCGTGGAAAAGATCGGCTTCGAGATGTACGTCGGCGGCGGCTTGGGCGCCGTTCCCTACATGGCGAAGCTTTTCGATCCGTTCGTGCCGCCCGAGGAAATTCTGCCGCTCACGCAGGCGATCGCTCGCGTCTTCGCGCGGCTCGGCGAAAAGAAGAATCGCGCCCGGGCGCGGATCAAGTTCCTGGTGCAGGACCTCGGGATCGAGAAATTTCGCGAACTGGTGCTCGAGGAGCGCAAGATCCTGCTGCACGATCCGCGCTGGACCGAGTACATTGCCGAGGAATTGCGCGCGCAGGAAGAGCCGCTGCGTCCCGGCGGCGAGTGGCCCGCCGCAGCTTCGGAGGCGTTCAAGCGCTGGCTGAAGACGAACACGCGGCCGCAGAAGCAGAAGGGCTACGTGACGGTGACGGTCGGGCTGCCGCTCGGCGACATTACCGCGACGCAGCTGCGGGCGCTCGCGGATATCGTCCGAAAATTCACGAAGGAAACGATTCGCACGACGGTCGAGCAGAATTTCGCGATTCGCTGGGTGAGCGACGCCGACCTGCCCGCGCTCCACGAAGCGCTCGAAGCCGCGGAGCTTGGGACGCCTGGCGCGGGAACCATCGTCGACATCGTGTCTTGCCCCGGCACGGATACGTGCAAGCTCGGGATTTCTTCGTCGCGAGGACTTACCGCGGAACTGCGCAAGCGGCTCGCCGAGAAAAGTTTCGAGCTCGATGAGGCCGTACAGAATTTGCACATCAAAGTGAGCGGCTGCTTCAATAGTTGCGGACAGCATCATATCGCCGATCTCGGATTTTACGGCGTGAGCCGCAAGGTGGGCGGCTACGCGGTGCCGCACTTCCAGGTGGTCCTCGGCGGCGAGTGGGAACACAACGCGGGCTCGTACGGACTGCCGGTAGCGGCGATCCCGTCGAAAAATATACCGGAAGTGGTGACCCGGCTGACCGAGAAATACGTCGCGGGCCGGACGAGCGGCGAGACCTTCAAGGAATTCGTGAAGCGTACGGGTAAGGTGGAGCTGAAAGCGCTGCTCGACGATCTCGCGAAGCCGCCCGCGAACGACCGGTCGTTCTTTAGCGACTGGGGCGATCCCCGGGTGTACTCGATCGAAGATATCGGCAAGGGCGAATGCGCGGGCGAGGTGGTGTCGTCGGTGGAATTCGATCTGGCAGCGGCGGAACGCGAGCTTTTCGAGGCGCAAGTGCTGTTCGAAAAGGGCGAGACGCAACAGGCGGGCGATCGCGCGTACCGCTCGATGCTCGATGCAGCGAAAGCCCTCGTGAAGATCGGTTATTCGACCGTGTCGGACAATCCGGACGAAATCGTTTCCGAATTCCGCGCGCGCTATTACGACACGCAGAAATTCTTCGATCCGTTCGCGGGCGGAAAATTCGCGCAGTACCTTTTCGCCGAGTACGACAAGGTCCGCAACGACGGCATGCGGCCGCGCGCGGCGGACGCGACGCGTTACCTACTCGACGAATCCCAGCTCTTCATCGACGCCGCCCACGCCTGCTACAACAAGCTGGGAACCGCGGTGAGCGTGTAATGGCGGCAAGCGCGCAGCAGCAGGTGGTGCTCCAGCACGTCAACGTGAAGCTTTTCCTCGCGGATGCGGCGAGCCTCGATCTCGAGCCGCTGATCCCGATATTTCATTCGTGGATCATGGGCGCCGCCTTCAACGAGATGCTGCTCGACGTGGCCGATTATCGCCACGTGCCGAGCGGGCCGGGCGTGGTCGTGATCGGGCATGAGGCGGATTACGCGGTGGACAACGCCGGAGGGCGGCTCGGCGTGCGCTACAACCGCAAGACGGAGGTCGAGGGCGATAATTCCTTTGCGCTGCGGCAGGCCGTGCGGGCCGCGCTCACCGCATGCCGGCGCCTCGAAGAAGAACCGCGCCTCAGCGGAAAGCTGCGCTTCAACGGCCAGGAAATCGAAATCTTCGTGAACGACCGGCTGCTCGCTCCGAATCTTGCTGAGACTTTCGACGCCGCCCGACCGGATCTGAACTCGTTCGCGCGCAAGCTTTTCGCCGGCGCCGAATATTCGTTGTCTTACGACAGCAGCCGCGACCCCCGCAGCCTCTTCAGCGTGACGCTGAAATCCTCCCGCCCGTTTTCTACGCAGGAACTCCTTAAGAATCTCGAATAGACGGCAGAAGCCTCATACCAAGGATAAGAGCAGATCCCTCGCCGACCAAAATGCGGTCGGCTCGGGATGACAGGGTCGGTCGGGGCGACGCACGATCGGCCCAGGCCCGTGCCGCGAGGCGATGGCGGGAAGCAGCCTCACGCCTTGGCCGGAGCTGCGAGGACGAGCGATCGGCTTTACGCCCGTGCGAGCGCAGCGAGGACGCGCGGGGGCGTGAGCGGAAATTCTAAAATGTGCACGCCGGTGGCGTCGAAGAATGCGTTGCCGATGGCGCCGGCGGCTGCGGCCATTACTTCTTCGCCGGCGCCGGTGGAGCGTTGATCGAGGCGCTGGACGCACACGGCCGTCACTTCGGGGCACTCTTCGAAGCGCAGGATCGGATAGCTATTCCAATCGAGGCTCGTGACGTTCGTCTTGTTGAACTTCACCTCTTCGAGGAGCATGCGGCTCGTGGCCTGGACCAACTGGCCGCTGATCTGGTTCTCGATGAACGCGGGATTCACGGCGAGGCCGGCGTCGATCGCGCCGTACATATGTTTCACGGCAACCTTGCCGGTTTCGCGATTCACTTCGATTTCGGCGACGGCGCCGCCGTAGGAAGTGAGATGCGTGCCGAGGCCGATGCCGCGCCCGCGCACGATTTTCTCTTTCGAGACATTTGCGGCGGGCGGCGCGGGCTGCCAGTTCGCCGCTTTCGCTGCCGCATCGAGTACTCCGAGCCAGCGATCGTCCTTGATATTGCGGCGGCGGAATTCGTAGGCGTCGACGCCGGCATGGCGCGCGAGTTCGTCGAGAGTCTGCTCGGACGCAAACGCAAACGCGAGATCGAGCGGCGAGCGCAGCCACGCGCCTTTCAGGTAGCCGAGGCCCGGCACCTGATGATTGACGAGGCGCAGATTCGGAATCTCGTACATCGCGCCGCAGCAGCCGGGATTCACCTGCTGCGCCGCGCCGAGGCGCCATTCCGACGCGGGCGTGCCGAGCGCGAGCTGCTGCGAAGTTTCAACCGCGCTCCAGTTGTGGTGCCAGCCGTCGTATTGGTACGCGACGATTTTTCCGTTTGCATCCGCGGCGGCGCGCACTTCGCCCACGTGCGCGGGGCCGTAGAGGTCCCAGCCGTGCTCGTCCCAGCGCATGAACTGCAGCCGCACCGGCTTTCCCGCAAGCTGCGAAAGAATCGCAGCGGCCTGTGCCACGTCGTCGTAGCAGCTGTGGCCGTAGGTGCCCGAGCCTTCGTAATACTGCACTCGTACTTTTTCCGGCGGCAGGCCGAGGATACCGGCGAGTGTGCCGCGCGTGGCGTAGACGTCTTGCGTCGAGCAGATGACGAGCGCCGAATCCGGCGTGACGTCCGCGAGCGCGCCATTGGGGCCGAAGGGCGCGTGCGCCTGATACGGCCCGTGATATGTATTCGACGCCACGTGCGCCGCCGAGGCGAACGCGGGAGAAATATCGCCGCGATCGAGCACCACGTGGTCCGCGGTTTTCTCCGCGCGCATCGCTGCGTAGACGCCGTCGCTGCCGGGAAGCGTAGCCGGCATGTCCCAGGTGATTTTCAGATCGCGGGCTGCGCGCACGGCGTCCCACTCGCGCTCGGCGACCACGCCGACGAAATCGCCTTTGCGCACCACGCGCGCGCCGGGGATGTGCACGAGCGAATTTTCGTCGAGTGTCGCCACTTTCGCGCCCGCGCCGTACGCGCCCTGGCCGCGCGGCCGCACCACGCGCCCGTGCAACATGCCGGGCAGGCGGACGTGCTGCAGGTAGACGTACGTGCCGCTGACTTTGTCGGGGATGTCGTTGCGCGGCGGGCGCGCGCCGACGAGTTTGTAGTCCGCCACCGGCTTCAGCGGCGCCTTGCCGGTGAAGGCCAAATCGAAGTGCTTGTCGCCGATGAGCTCGCCGTACGTGACGGTTTTCCCGCCGAATCTTGTGGACACCACGCCCTTCGAGACCGTCATGCTCTCAACGGGCGCGTCGAGCTTCTTCGACGCCATCTGGAGCAGCGCTTGCCGAGCCTCGGCCGCCGCCGTGCGAATCGCCGGGGAGCCGCGCGCGATCGACGAACTCGAATACGTCCCGCCCTGATTGGGCGTGAGGTCCGTATCGAGGCGCACGGTGCTGACCTGGCTCATGTCGAGGTCGAGCTCTTCGGCGGAGATTTGCAGCAGCGAGGTTGTCGAGCCCTGGCCGAGCTCGACGTAGCCGATGTAGACCGTCGCGGTGTTGTCGCTGTGAATCGCGAGCCACGTGTCGATTTGCTTCGGATCGGGGCCGCGCGCGATGGGGGGGCCTTGCGCGAAAAGCGCGTCGCTGATGAGGCCCGCGCTGCTGAAACCGATCACGAGCGCGCCGCCCGCCTTGAGGAATTCGCGCCGCGGAAGCGCCGAGCTGGGTTTGGAGGCTGAGGCGAGTTGGCTCATCGCGCCACCTCCACCGCATCGATTTGCTGCGCGATTTCTTTTCCTTCCGCGCCGCTCACGGTAGCGGCCATCGCCTGAGACGCGCGCTGGATCGCTTTGATCACGCGAGGGTAGCTGCCGCAGCGGCAGAGATGACCGTTCATCGCCGTGCGAATTTCGGCGTCGGTGGGCTGTGGGGTTTTCGAGAGCAGCTCGGCGGCCTGGACGATCATACCGCTGAAGCAGTAGCCGCACTGCACGGCCTGCTCGTCGATCATGGCTTGCTGCACCGGATGGAGCGCGGGCGCCTTATGAAGCTTGTGCTGCTTGGCGTACCAGGCGGGCAGGCCTTCGAGCGTGGTGATCGACTTGCCCGCGACCGCGGAGACCGGCGCGACGCACGAGCGAATCTCGGCACCGTCCACAAGAACCGAGCACGAGCCGCACTGCGCGAGCCCGCAGCCGAAGCGCGGTCCTTGCAGCTGCAAATCGCCCGCGAGGACATACAGCAGCGGCGTATCCGGCGCCGCATCGATTTCGTACATTCGCTCGTTCACGCGAATCTTGATCTTGCCCGCCATCGGCATCCTCCCAAGAATGTTTCCCGGAGGGAGAGGTTACCACGGCATACGCCGTACGCGCTTCCGTGTCTTCGCCACAGCGCTTGGAAATTTTGCAGAGCTTTCTTGAGTTGTCATGCGGTGCGATAATCCGCGCATATGAGTAGTCCGGCACGACGGATTCGGCGAAAAGCGGCGGCACGTCGCGGTGGACATCGCGGCGATGCGCGCTTTCGCAAACTCGCAGAGGAACTCGCGCAGGCTGGCCGGAATTTCTACGCGCGTGGCTGGGCGCTCGGCACGAGCGGAAATTTCAGCGCGGTCGTGAGCGCGAAGCCGATGCGCCTCGCGATCACCTCGACCGGCTTGGACAAAGGCGCGCTCGCCGCCGCGCAATTTCTCGAAATCGACGAGCGCGCGCAGGTGGTTCGCGGGCAGGGCCGGCCTTCCGCGGAGGCCCATCTGCATGTGGCGATCGTGCGGGCGCGCGGGGCGGGCGCCGTCTTGCACACGCATTCGGTCTGGAGCAGTATAGTTTCCGAGGCTTTCGCGGCGGAAGGCGGTCTGGCGATCGAAGGCTTCGAGATGCTCAAGGGACTGAGCGGCATTCGCAGCCACGAACATCGCGAATGGGTGCCCGTCCTCGAAAATTCGCAGGATATGCCTGCCCTCGCCCAAGAGCTTACGGAGACGCTGCGAAAGCATCCTGCGATTCATGGCGTGCTTTTGCGGCGGCACGGGCTTTACACGTGGGGGCAGGATTTGGCGGAGGCGAAGCGCCACGTCGAGATTTTCGAGTTCTTGATGGAAGTAGTGGGCCGCACGCACGCGGCGGGCTGCTAGGCGCGCGACGGAGTGAAGGAGGCCAACAATGGCTCTTGTGCGAATTCCAACCGAGAAGCGCTCCATCGCCGAGCCGGCGGAAATCGCGAAGTATCTCGCGACGATGGGAATCGATTACGAGCGCTGGGAAGCGGGCGAGCCGGTGGCGCAGTCGGCGCCGGCCGAGGAGATTCTTGCGGCGTACGCGCCGCAGATCGAGCGGCTGAAGGCGCAGGGCGGCTACGTCACTGCGGACGTGATCGACGTGAATTCGCAAACGCCGGGCCTCGATGCGATGCTCGCGCGATTCAATACCGAGCACTGGCACGATGAAGACGAGATTCGCTACATCATCGCCGGGCGCGGAGTGTTTCACATTCACCCGAAGCAAGGGCCGGTGGTGGCGATCGAGGTGGAGGCGGGCGATCTGATCCGCGTGCCGCAGGGCACGCTGCACTGGTTCGATCTTTGCTCCGAGCGCCGCATCCGCGCCATTCGCCTGTTTCAGGATCCGGCCGGCTGGACGCCGCACTACACGCAAAGCGGCGTCGATCGCGGCTACGATCCGGTCTGCTTCGGCCCCACATACATCCGCCCGATTTCTTCGGTGAGCTAGCGTTGGCGGCGGCTTCGCTCGACGAAAGCTCGATCCGCGCGATCCTGCTGGATATCGAAGGCACCACCACGCCGGTCGATTTCGTCTACAAGTCGCTTTTCCCCTACGCGCGCGAACGAGTGCCTGAATTTCTTCGCGCGCATTGGGACGATGCCGACGTGCGCGGGGACGTCGCCGGATTGCGGGCGCAGCATCAGGCCGACGCAGCGACGAATCTTGCGCCGACGCCTTGGGCCTCGTCGATGGCCGGCTCGCGGGAGAGTGAACTGAATTCCGCGCCGGCCTACGTTGGCTGGCTGATGGATCGCGACAGCAAATGCGCGCCGTTGAAATCGCTGCAAGGGAAAATCTGGCGGGAGGGCTACGCGAAAGGCGAACTCCACGGCGAAGTTTTTCCCGATGCGCTCGCGGCGATGATTCGCTGGACGAGGCTGGGGAAAAGGATCGCGATTTTTTCTTCCGGCAGCGTGCTGGCGCAGAAGCTGCTTTTCTCGACGGTCGCCAGCTGCGATCTGACGCGTCTTATCGAAGCGCATTTCGATACGAGCATCGGCGCGAAAGGCGATCCGCAAAGTTATCTGCGGATTGCCGAAGCGCTCGCCCTGCCCGCGCACGAAATTTTGTTTATTTCCGATGTGGCGCGGGAGCTGGATGCGGCGAGGGATGCCGGGATGCAGGCGGCATTGTGCGTGCGAGGCGAATTGCCGGCGGAAGCGGCGAGCGGGAAATATTTTGTGCTGCGCTCCTTTGACGTAATTTCGCCTTGGCGGCATCGCAGGGAGCGAATGCGGTGATCGTCTGGGTGAAAGGTTGCCGGGCGGATGGCTGCGTGTTCAAATAGGCGGCGATGAAGCAGGCAATGAATTCCGGCGCGAAAACGGTGAAAGCCAAAGCGAGAGATGTGAATTCGCTGCTGCGCGAAATTCCGCCTGTCGATGAACTGCTGGGGCGCGCGCAGCTCGTGGCGCTCGCCGCGCGGGCCGGGCGCGGCGTGGTGACGCAGGCGGCGCGGAACGTCCTCGCGGATCTGCGCACCAGGCTGAAATCGGGCGCGAACGGCGCGGGAAGCGCCGAGGCGGCGCTGCGGATCGAGGCGATCGAGGCGCGCGTGGCTGCGGACGTCGAGGCGCTACTTGCGCCGTCGCTGCGGCGCGTGATCAACGCGACCGGTGTGATCCTGCACACGAATCTGGGCCGCGCGCCGCTTGCCGCGACGGCCATCGCGCAGATCGCGGAAACGGCGACGCGCTACTCGAATCTCGAATACGACATCGAGAAAGGCGCGCGCGGGAAGCGCGACGTCCACACGGCGAAGCTGCTGGCGGAACTCGCGGGGACCGAGGCGGCGATTGTGGTCAACAACAACGCCGCAGCCGTCTTCCTGATTTTGAATACGCTCGCGAAGGGCGCCGAAGTGATCGTCTCGCGCGGCGAGCTGATCGAAATCGGCGACGGATTCCGCATCCCGGAGATCATGTCCGAAAGCGGCGCGGTGCTGCGCGAGGTGGGCACTACGAACCGCACGCGCATCCGCGATTACGAGCGCGCGATCAACCAGCGCACAAAGCTGCTGCTGCGTGTCCACCCGTCGAATTTCAGGATCAGCGGATTCACCGAGCGGCCTTCGCTGGAAGAACTCGTCGCGCTCGGGCGCCGCAAGAAGGTTCCCGTGTTCGAGGATCTCGGATCGGGATGCGTCACCGATCTCAGCGCGAGCGGAATCGCCGAGCCGCTGGCGCGCGAAAGCGGCCGCGCGGGCGTCGCGCTGATTTCGTTCAGCGGCGATAAGCTGCTGGGTGGGCCGCAGGCCGGGATCATCGCCGGGAAGCAGAAGATGGTCGAGCGCATCCGGCGCAATCCGCTGTTTCGCGCGCTGCGCGTCGATAAGCTGACGATCGCGGCGCTCGAGACGACGCTAAAGGCGTACCATCGCGGCGCGCTCGACGAAATTCCGGCGATCCGGATGATTCGCTCGAGCGCGAACGACATCGGCCAGCGCGCCGTGGCTTTCGCCGACCTCCTGCGCGAGGCCCTGCCCGCCGATGCGGAAATACAGGTCCGCGCGGGTTTTTCTGTGATCGGCGGCGGCTCGACGCCGGACCAGAGGTTGCCGACGCATCTGATCGCGCTGGCAAGCCGGATCCATTCCGCCGCGCTGCTCGAAGAGCGCCTGCGCAAGCCGGCGCGCGGCGGCACGCCGGTCATCACGCGCGTTGCCGAGCGACGTCTGATCCTCGATCTCCGCACGGTTTTTCCCGATGAGGAAGCGGCGCTCGCCGCAGCGCTTGCGCGGGCCTTCGTGATCGAGTGACCCCACTAGGCGAGTAACGGAGAGCTTGGATGGCGTCATCGCTATCGCACGCCGTAGCGGCCCTTGGAATCGGTGCTTTCTTTTACCGACCCGACATCCCGAAGCGCGTCTGGGTGGTGGGCGCGGTGTGCTCCGCCATTCCTGACATCGACGTCATCGGATTCCATTTCGGCGTCCGATATGGCGACTTTTGGGGGCATCGCGGGTTCACTCACTCGCTCGTTTTCGCCGCCGCCCTGGCGAGCGCCGTGGTGCTCCTCGGATTTCGGTCTGGCTTGCCGATTATGCGCCGAGGCTGGTTGTGGGTTTATTTGTTTTTGGCAACCGCGAGCCACGGCGTGCTGGACGCAATGACCGACGGTGGTCTCGGCGTGGCATTTTTCTCTCCGTTCGATAACCGCCGCTACTTTCTTCCGTGGAGGCCAATTCGGGTGTCGCCGATCGGCATCGACCGATTTTTCACGCCGCGCGGGATCGCCGTTCTCGAGAGCGAATTCCTGTGGATTTGGATTCCCTCCCCGTTGTTGATTGCTTCGGCCTTGCTCTTGCGCAGACGGACCGACGCGCCTTGACTTTGCCGAAATCGCCCGCCTAGACTCGAAGTTTCGATTGACTCCCATGGCGACAACCGAGGGCCGGATCATCACGGTCGGAGTGACGGGCGCGAGCGGCGCGGCCTACGCGCAGGCGGTTCTGCGCCTGCTCGACGCCGACCGGCGCGTGGAGCGAGTTTTTCTGGTGGCGAGCGACGCGGGGCTGCGGCTGCTTTCGACGGAGCTGGGCGTGGTCGCGGCGGATGCGAAAAAATTGCCGGCGCTGCTCACCGGAACCGCCGCGAAGAAATTCGAATACCTGCCGAACAAGGATATCGGCGCAAGCATCGCCTCGGGCAGCGCGCGCGTGGACGCGATGGCCGTGGTGCCGTGCTCGGCGGGCGCGCTCGGATCGATCGCCGCGGGAACGGCGAGCGACCTGCTAACGCGCGCCACGGATGTTTGCCTGAAGGAGCGCCGGCCGCTCGTCCTGTGCCTGCGCGAGACGCCGCTCAATCGCATCCATCTCGAAAATATGCTGCGCGTCCACGACGCGGGCGCCACGGTGATGCCGGCGATGCCCGCGTTCTACTATGAGCCCAAGACGATTGCGGATATCGTCGAGCAGTTCGCCTATCGCGTCCTCGCGCAAATGGGTTTGCCGCAGGACGAGCAGTATCGCTGGAAAGGCAAGCCGTCAGGAATTGCCACAGAGGCACCGAGACACAGAGAGAAGCAAGGATGCAGGAAGCAGGGAGGCAGGGAAAGAAAAGCCGGAGCCCTACATCTTTCTCGGTGACTCGGTGACTCTGTGCCTCCGTGGCTAACCGAACTATGACCAAGGGACGAATTCGCACCGTGCTCGAGATGATCAAATTCGAGCACTCCGTGTTTGCGCTGCCATTTGCCTTGGTGGGAGCGCTCCTCGCGGCGCGCGCGGGCGGCGGCCTGCCGACGTGGCGGCAGATTCTGTGGATCATCGTGGCGATGGTCGGCGCGCGCTCCGCGGCGATGACGATGAACCGCATCGCCGACGTCGAATACGACCGCCGCAATCCGCGCACCGCGAAGCGCGCGCTGCCAGCCGGCGAGCTTTCGCTCGGATTTGCGTGGGCGTTCACGGCGCTCGCAGCGGCCGTGCTGGTGATCGCGGCGTGGCAGTTGAACCGGCTCGCGCTCGAGCTTTCGCCCGTCGCGTTGGCGATCCTATTTTTCTATTCGTACACGAAGCGATTCACCTCGTGGTCGCACTTCGTTCTCGGATTCTGCCTCGGCATTTCGCCAGCGGCGGCGTGGATCGCGATTCGCGGCTCGCTCGACGCGCGCATGCTGATCCTGTGCGCGGCGGTCACGCTGTGGGTCGGCGGGTTCGACGTCCTCTACGCGTGCCAGGATGTGGAATTCGACCGCGCGGCGGGCCTGCACTCGATCCCGAAAAAACTCGGCATCGCGAAGGCGCTCCTAATCGCGCGCGCGATGCACGTCGTGATGGTGCCGCTACTCGCGTGGCTCGCGTGGAGCTTTCATCTCGCATGGCCGGCATGGGTGGGAATCGCGGTGGTCGCCGCGCTGCTGGCCTACGAGCATTCGCTCGTCAAGCCCAACGACCTGAGCAAAATGAATGCTGCGTTTTTCGCCGTGAATGGCTATATTAGTTTGTTGTTCCTGCTGTTCTGGGGCGCGGCTGTAGTCGTGACGCGGCGGCCATAATGAAGCCGAAGAGAGATTCTTCGGCCCAGAATGCGGGCCTCAGAATGACGGGGCCTCGGAATGACAGGACAATCGCAGGATCGCATGAGTGCTGAACTCCACATCACGGACGCGCGGCTCGAGCCGATCGCGCAAAAAGTGCTGGCGGGCGAGCGCCTCAATGCCGACGACGGGCTCGCGCTCTTTCAGTCGCACGACCTGCTGGCGGTGGGCTGGCTCGCGAACCACGTCCGCGAGCAGCGCCACGGCGACATCTGCTACTTCAACGTCAACCGGCACATCAATCCGACGAACGTCTGCGTGGCGCACTGCAAGCTGTGCGCGTTCGGCCGATCGCCGGACTCGCCGGGCGCGTACACATTTTCGCTCGAAGAGACCTTCGCGCGCGGCGCGCAGGGCGTGGCCGAGGGCGCGACGGAATTTCACATCGTCGGCGGGCTGCATCCCGACCTTCCTTTCGAGTTTTATCTCGATCTGATCCGCGGCCTGAAGCAGCGATTCCCGCAGGTGCACCTGAAGGCGTTCACCATGGTCGAGGTGCACTACTACGCGCGCCTCGCGAAGCTTTCGATCAAGGACACGCTGCTGAAGATGAAGGAAGCGGGCGTCGATTCGCTGCCCGGCGGCGGCGCCGAGATTTTTCATCCGCGCGTGCGGCGCATCATCTGCGACCACAAAGTTTCGGGGACGATGTGGCTCTCGATCGCGCGCACCGCGCACGAAATCGGCCTGCGGTCGAATGCGACGATGCTTTTCGGCCACGTCGAGACGCTCGAAGAGCGCGTCGACCATCTGGTGCGCCTGCGCGAAACGCAGGACAAAACGCACGGCTTTCAGACCTTCATCCCGCTCGAATTTCACCCGGCGAATACCGGCCTCGCGCACATCCCCAAGCCGACCGGCATGGACGGGCTGAAGACGATGGCGGCGTCGCGCTTGATGCTCGACAATTTCGATCACATCAAGGCGTATTGGATCATGCTCACGCCGCGGATCGCGCAGATCGCCCTACAATTCGGCGCGGACGATATCGACGGCACGGTGGTCGAGGAAAAAATTTACCACGATGCCGGAGCGACCACGCCCGAACACCTCACGCGCGCCGAGCTCGAACAGCTGATCCGCGCGGCCGGGCGCGTGCCAGTCGAGCGCGACACGTTTTACAATCGCGTCGATCGCGCATCGATGCCGCCGGTGAATCCCTCAGCCGGGCGCCGCACCGATCGCTCCATCCCCGCAGAATCCCTCAGCGCCAACAATTAGCGCGGCCAGAAGCCGTTGCCCTTCGGCCCGGCGACTAGGCAGCGGTTACTGCATTGATTTCAAGGTAGCCCGATACCGAACAATCCGTTTCCTTGACTTGGGTGCGGGGCGTCGATAGACTCGAAGCGTTCTTGGTAGAGGTGCGGAGGCCATGAGTAGCGCTGCCGAGGTTCCGAGCAGCTTCGGAGGCTCGCGCGAAATGGGCTGGCAGTAGACTCCGCCGAAATCGTCCGGCTGACTGCGGCCGGGCGGTTGGGGGATGAGCTGAAAGGCTCGTTCACTGTCATTCGCCGCGGCGAATGGAGCGCTATCGAGGAGCGAAGACACACGAGCAGCGCCTCTCGCGTTCCTTCCTTCTCTTTTCGTTCCAATCCCTCGCAGCAAAATTTTCGAGTAAATCGACCCAGGACCGAGCCGGATGAACGTTTTCGAGCTGACGCGCGCGCTGGTGGACATCGAATCGATCACGGAACACGAAGGCGCGGTCGCCGCGTTCCTCGAAAACTATCTCGCGAAGATCGCCAAGCGCACGGGCGGGCAGGTCGAGCGGATGGAGGTCGAGCGGGGCCGCTTCAACGTGCTGGCGTGCTGGGGCAAGCCGCTGGTGACGCTCTCGACGCACATGGACACGGTGCCGCCGTTTTTTGCATCGCGCGACGATGGTGAATTCATCTGGGGCCGCGGCGCATGCGACGCGAAGGGCATCATCGCTTCCATGACGGGCGCGGCGGAAAAGCTGCTTGGCGAGGGCCGGTCGAATTTCGGCTTGCTCTTCGTCGTCGGCGAGGAGCGAAACAGTGCGGGCGCGGCCGTGGCGGCACGATCGCCGCGCGGCTCGCGATACCTGGTGAATGGCGAGCCGACCGAGAATAAACTCGCGCTGGCATCGAAAGGCACGCTGCGTTTCGAGCTGATCGCGCGCGGCAAGATGGCGCACTCGGCATATCCGGAGCTGGGCGAATCGGCGATCGACAAATTGCTCGATGCGCTCGAAGCCATCCGGCGCGTCCCGCTGCCCGAGGATCCGCTGCTCGGCCGCTGCACAATGAATGTCGGCACGATTTCAGGAGGCCGCGCGCCAAACGTGATTGCCGACGCGGCGAAAGCGGAGATCCTGGTGCGGCTCGTCGGCGACGGGGCGCCGATTCGCGAGGCGTTTGCGCGCGCTGTGGGCAGGCGCGCGGAGTTGAAGGAAGTGCTGTGCATTTCGCCGATCCGATTTCAGACGGTGGACAGCCTGCCGACGACGGTAGTTTCGTTCACCACGGATGTGCCGGTATTCGGCAAGAGCTGGGGCGAGCCGCTGCTGCTGGGGCCGGGCAGCATTCTCGTGGCGCATACGGCGGACGAGCGAATCGCGAAGAAAGAGCTTTCGGAAGCGGTCGGGATGTACGCGGATGTGGTGCGGAGGCTCCAGGCGTGAATCTCGCGATCGTCGGCTACGGCAAAATGGGGCGCCTGATCGAGCAGCTCGCGCCCGAGTACGGATTCGAAGTGAAGCTGCGGCTCGATATCGACAACAATGCGAAGTATGAGGGCATGACCAAAGAGAATTTTCGCGGGATTGACGCGGCGGTGGAATTCTCGACTCCGTCGACCGCCATCGAGAATATCGAGCGGCTGGCGCGGCTGGGCGTGAATGCGGTGATCGGGACTACCGGGTGGCTCGCCGACATCGAGCGGGCGCGAGCGGCTGTCGAACGTGGCGCGACGGGGCTCGTCTGGAGCGCGAATTTTTCGGTGGGCGTGAACATTTTTTCGCAGATCGTGGCGGAGGCGGCGCGGCTGATGGCGCGCCAGCCCGAATACGGCGCGTGGGCGTGGGAGATTCATCACGCCACTAAAAAGGATGCGTTTTCTGGAACGATACTTGCGCTCGTCGAACAGATGAAGAAGAGTGGCTACGACCGTCCAATCAATACGAGCAGCAGCCGCGCGGGCGCGGTTCCCGGAACGCACGAGATCGGCTTCGATTCGGCCGCCGATACGATCACGCTGACGCACACGGCCCGCAGCCGCGAAGGTTTCGCGCGCGGGGCTTTGCGCGCGGCGCGCTGGATCGCCGGCAAGAAAGGCTTTTTCGATTTTCGCGAGATTGTGAATCAGATCGAATGATCGGATAGCGAAATCGCAAGGAGGCACGCAATGTTGTTCACAGGATGCGGTACGGCGCTGGTCACTCCATTTCGGAAGGATTTGTCGCTCGATGAGGAGGCCGTGCGGCGGCTGGCGCGGCGACAAGTGGAAGCGGGAATCAACTTCCTCGTTCCCTGCGGCACCACCGGCGAAAGCCCCACGCTCTCGAAGGCGGAGCTGCGGCGCGTGGTCGAGATCGCAATCGAAGAGGCGCGTCGCGGAAAGATTCGCGTGGTGGCGGGCGCCGGCGGCTACAACACCGCCGAAGTGATCGAGCGCGCGCGCGAGTACGAAACGATGGGCGCGGACGGAATCCTTTCCGTCAGCCCGTACTACAACAAGCCGACGCAGGAAGGGCTCTACCAGCACTTCAAGGCGATCGCTGCGGCGATTTCGCTGCCGATCGTTCTCTACAATATTCCGGGGCGCACCGGCGTGAACATCGAACCCGCCACGATGCGTCGCCTCGCTGAAATCGACAACATCGTCGGCGTGAAGGAAGCGTCGGGAAACATCTCGCAGATGGCGGTGGTGCTCGATATCGTCCCGGACGATTTCGTGGTGCTTTCGGGCGACGACGGAATCACGATTCCGCTGATGTCGCTCGGCGGGCGCGGCTTGATTTCGGTAGCGTCCAATGAAATTCCGGCGGAAATGACGCGCATCGTGCAGCTATGCCTCGCCGGCGATTTCGTGGGTGCGCGTGAAATCCACCGGAAATATTTCCGGCTGCTGGAAGCGAATTTCATCGAGACGAATCCGGGCCCGGTGAAAGCGGCGATGGGGCTGATGGGCCTGCTCGATCCGCATTTCCGGCTGCCCATGGTGCCGCCGAAGCCCGAGAATCTCGAAAAGATTCGCGGCGCGCTCGAAGCGGTGGGGCTGGTGCAGAAGGTTTATGCCGCCCGCTGAGATGAAGGGCGAGATCGAGCGCCTCTTCGACGAAAATCCGGCGAGCTACACCGATGAGCAGCGGCGGCTGTTTCAACGCTTCAAAGTCGCGCTGAATTCCGGTGAAATCCGCGCGGCCCAGCCGAATCCTGCGAGCGCGACCGGATGGTCCGTGAACGCTTGGGTGAAAAAGGGCATCCTGCTCGGATTCCGGATGGGCACGATCATGGATATGTCGATCGACGCGGTCCGCCAGCCATTTTTCGATAAATCCACATACCCGGTGAAAAATCTCAGCGCTTCCTCCGGCGTACGAATCGTTCCCGGCGGTTCGAGCATTCGCGACGGCTGCTACATCGCAAAAGGCGTCACCTGCATGCCGCCGATGTTCATTAACGTCGGCGCGTACGTCGACGAAGGAACGATGATCGATTCGCACGCGCTGGTCGGCAGTTGCGCGCAGATCGGCAAGAAGTGCCACATCTCGGCCGCGTCGCAAATCGGCGGCGTGCTCGAGCCGGTAGGCGCGCTGCCGGTGATCGTCGAGGACGAAGCTCTGATCGGCGGAAACTGCGGCGTCTACGAAGGCACCGTCGTGAAGCGCCGCGCAGTCCTCGGCACCGGCACAATCCTCAACCGCTCGACCCCGGTGTATGACGTCGTTACCGGCGCGGTCCACAGCGCGAGCGGCGACGAGCCGCTGGTGATTCCGGAAGACGCAGTGGTGGTCGCAGGCTCGCGCGCCATTTCCCACGGCCGCGGCAAGGATTGGAATCTCTCGCTCTACACGCCGGTCGTTATCAAATATCGCGACGCGAAAACCGACGCGAAAGTCCAGCTCGAAGATCTGCTCAGGTAGACGACGAGGCCATGTGTGACGCGCATGGAATTCCGCGCCGCCCCTCCCCCCGACTCCGCGCTTGACAAACTCCGCCGCGTATCATAATTTCGAGAGCGTCATGAAACTGCTGCGGGCGCATCATAACCACCAACATCACGCGAAACCGTGCCCGCGGCGGTGTGGCTAGCTCGAACGGCAATAGCTGCACTCATCAGCCCGCTGGCGCGGCAAGCGCTGGCGGGCTTTTTGTTTTTCAGGAGCAGAACGAATTTTAGCGCGTCATTCTGAGGGCCGCGCATTTTGCGGCCCGAAGAATCTCTCTTCGGCTTCGCTGCCGGGAGAAAAACGGAGATAGACGAAATGGAACTCGATTTTGAAAAGGAAAATGGACTGATCCCGGCAATCGTTCAGGATCACGCGAATGGCGAAGTCTTGATGCTCGGCTTCATGAACCGCGAAGCCTTCGACCTCACGCAGAAAACCGGCTTCGTCACCTTCTATAGCCGCTCGCGCAAGAAACTCTGGCTCAAGGGCGAGACGAGTGGCCAAAAGCTTCTGCTGCGCGAGCTGCGCGTCGATTGCGACCGCGACGCGCTGCTGGTCCGCGCGGAGCTTGAAGGCGGCGCGGTGTGCCACGAAGGCTATCGCAGCTGCTTTTTCCGCGAAATGGGCCGCGACGGCGAGGCAAAGGTCGTCGCCGAGCGCGTGATGTCGCCCGAGGAACTCTACGGCAAAGGGAGCAAAGCATGAGCCGCTTGAAACTCGGCATACCCAAAGGCAGCCTGCAGGATTCGACCGTCGAACTCTTCGCGAAAGCGGGCTGGCGCATTTCCGTGAATTCGCGCAGCTACTATCCCGGCATCGACGATCCCGAAATCGAATGCATGATGGTTCGCGCGCAGGAAATGGCGCGTTACGTCGAAAACGGCGCGATGGACGCCGGCCTCACCGGAAAAGACTGGATTCTTGAGACGGGCGCGGATATCCAGGAAGTCGCCGAGCTGGTCTATTCGAAGACGAGTCTCGGCCGCGTCCGCTGGGTGCTGGCCGTTGCCGAAGACTCGAATATCCAGAGCGTGCGCGACCTCGAAGGAAAAGTGATCGCCACCGAAGCCGTGAAAATGACGGAGCGCTATCTCGCGCGCCACGGAGTGAAAGCGCGCGTGGAATTTTCCTGGGGCGCCACGGAAGTGAAAGTGCCGCAGCTGGCGGATGCGATCGTCGAAGTCACCGAGACCGGCTCGTCGCTGCGCGCGAATCACCTGCGCGTGGTCGATACGCTGCTCGAATCCGCCACGTGGTTCATCGCCAATCGCGCCGCGTGGGCCGATCCGTGGAAGCGGCAGAAGATCGAAAATATCGTGCTGCTGCTCGATGGCGCGATCAAGGCGTACACGCGCGTGGGGCTGATGCTGAATGTCCGGCGCGCCGACCTCGACAAGGTCGTTGCCGAGCTGCCCGCGCTCCGCAATCCGACGATTTCACAACTCAGCGATTCCGACTGGCTCGCCATCAACACCATCATCGAGGAAAAAACCGTGCGGCAGTTGATCCCGAAGCTGAAATCGGCCGGCGCGGAGGGGATCGTCGAGTATCCGCTGAATAAGGTCGTGTACTGATGCGCGTTCTGCCGCTCACGCACGCAGCCGAGGAAAAAGTGCTGGCATCGCGCCGCGCGAGCAGCCGCGACGCCGAGCGCATCGCTTCGCGTATCGTCGCGGATGTGCGCCGCCACGGCGATGCCGCGCTTTTCTCGTGGACGAAGCGCTTCGACCGCGTGTCGCTCACCCCGCGCACCGTGTGGGTTTCGCCCCCGGACTTGGCGAAAGCGCGCAAAAGCATCTCGCAAGATTTTGTTGCCGCCATCGAGCACGCCGCGCGGAATATTCGCGCCGTCGCGCGGCGGCAGAAGCCGCAGGAATGGACCATCGAGGTCGAGCCCGGCGTGCGGGCCGGGCAGCGCGTGCGCGCAATCGATTCGGTCGGATGCTATCTACCCGGCGGGCGATTTTCGCTCGTCTCGACGCTCCTGATGACGGTGATTCCAGCGCAGGAGGCCGGCGTGCACCGAATCGTCGTCGTAAGCCCGCAGCCTGGGTCCGCGCTCTTGGCCGCCGCGAAGACGCTCGGCGTCGACGCCGTCGCGCGCGTTGGCGGCGCGCAAGCGATTGCGGCGCTCGCTTACGGCACGCGCTCGATCCCGCGCGTCGACAAAATCTTCGGTCCCGGCAACCGGTTCGTCACCGCCGCCAAACGCATCGTGAGCAACGATTGTGCGATCGACATGCTGGCGGGGCCGACGGAAGCGCTGGTTTTCGCCACGCGCGGCAACGCGACATTCATCGCCGCCGATCTCATCGCGCAGGCCGAGCACGATCCCGACGCGATCTCGCTGTTTGTCACCACGTCGTCGCGCCTGGCCCGCGCAGTGGCCCGCGAAATCGAGCTGCAGCTTGCGGCGCTGCCGAAAACGAATCTGGCCCGCCGCTCGCTCGAAAAAAATGGCGGCACGTTCGTCGCGCCGAATCTAGCCGCCGCAGCGCGATTCGTGAATCGCTTCGCGCCCGAGCACTTGAGCCTTCCCGGCGGCGAAGATGGCCTCCTCGAGCGCATCGATTCCGCCGGCAGCATCTTCCTCGGCGATTGGAGCGCGCAATCCTTCGGCGATTACGCCAGCGGGACGAACCACGTCCTGCCGACGGGCGGCGCGGCGCGCACGCGCGGCGGACTTTCCGTCACCGATTTCGTGAAGTGCATCAGCGTGCAGGAAGTTTCCCGTGCGGGAGTTGCGCGGCTAGCGCCCGTGGTCGAAGAGTTCGCGCGCGCGGAAGGTCTGGCCGCACACGAGCGTTCCGTCGAGGTGCGCGAGTGAAGCCCACTGCCAGGCTCGCGATCCCGGTGCGTCGCGCGATCGCGCAGATGCGCCCGTATCATCCGCCGCTCGAAGGCCGCACAAATAAGCTGCGCCTCGATTTCAACGAGAATCCCACGGGCTGCTCGCCGGCTGTGCGCCGCGCGCTCGCGCGTCTCGCCGCAGCAACGATTTCGTCCTATCCCGAGCAGGAAACCGTGCGCCGCAAGGCCGCGCGGCATTTCGGCGTGCGCCCCGATGAATTGCTGCTGACGAACGGCACCGATGAAGCGCTGAGCCTGGTCGTCAACACCTTCGTCGAATCGGGCGACACGGTTCTGCTCGCCGAACCGACGTATGCAATGTATCGATTTTATGCGGAACTGGCCGGCGCGAAGATTGCAGCGCCGCGTTACGACGCCGAGATGCAGTTTCCGTGGCAAGAAATACTAGCCGCGCTGAAAGCGTCGCCGCGCGTCTTCTTCCTGCCGAATCCGAATAGCCCGACCGGCAATCTCCTTTCGCATACCGAGCTGCGGCGAATTCTGAACGCCTCAAAGCGAACGATGGTCGTAATCGACGAGGCCTATTTTGAATTTTCCGGCGTCACGGTGATTCCGTGGATCCGCCGCTACCGAAATCTGATCGTCACGCGCACATTTTCGAAAACGGCCGGCCTCGCGGGCCTGCGCCTCGGCTGCGTTTTCGTCCACGGCGAACTCGCCGCCATCATGAGGAAGGCGCAATCGCCCTATCCGGTGAATGTCGCGGCCCTCGCGGCCGCGGAAGCGGCGATGCAGGATCGTGCCTTCATCGCGAAAACGGTGCGTGACGTTCGCGCCGGCAAAAAAGAACTCGAGCGCGGTCTCGCGCGCCTCGGCGTCCGGCATTTCCCGAGCGCGGGAAATTTCGTGCTCGCCTATTTCGGCGAGCGCGCCAAGGAAATCGTCGCGGCGCTCGATCGCGCGGGAACGCTGCTCCGCGATCGCTCAAGCGACTTCAGCGGTGAAGGCTACGTCCGCATCACGCTCGGCACGCCCGCGCAGATGCGCCGCCTGCTGCGAGAATTGAAGGCAATCCTATGAGATGTGTCATTTCGAAGACCGAGCAGCCCGATTACCGCGCCCATGCAACTCGGGTCGCGCGGAAATCGGGCGCATTGGCGAGGGATGAGGAATCTCGGCGCCGGAACGGCGGAAACCTCGGCCCGTTTGAAAGGCTGATCGTCGGCACAGCAAAACAACTCCTATGAGAAAAGCCAAGCTACGCCGCACCACAAAAGAAACCGACATCACCCTCCGCCTGAATCTCGACGGCCAGGGCAAGTCGCGCATCAGCACGGGCATCCGTTTCTTCGATCACATGCTCGAACAGATCGCGCGCCACGGCGCGCTCGATCTCGATCTCACCGCGCGCGGCGATCTCGACGTCGACCAGCATCACACGGTCGAGGATGTCGGCATCGCGCTCGGTGAAGCGGTGAAGCAGGCGCTCGGTTCGAAGCGCGGCATCCTGCGCGCGGGCTACTTCCTGATGCCGATGGACGATTGCCTCGCTGCGGCCTCACTCGATTTTTCCGGCCGCGCGTATTGCGTCTGCAGCTACAAGATTTCCGCCGCGCGCGTGGGCGATTTCCAAACCGAGCTGATGGAGGATTTTTTCCGTGCGTTCGCGCAAGCCGCGGCGGCCAACGTGCATCTGAAGTTGATGTACGGGCGGTCGTCGCACCACCAGGTCGAGTCGATTTTCAAGGCGTTCGCCAAGGCGCTGCGTTTCGCGGTCACGCGCGACCGGCAATTGCGGCGCGTGCTGCCATCAACCAAGGGCCTCCTATAGGAGCTGTGTACAGGAAAATGTCATGAAAATCGCAATTGTCGATTACGGTGCCGGAAATCTGCCGTCGGTCGAGCGCGCGCTGCGCAAGCTCGGCGCCGAAACCGAACGCGCGGTCGAGCCGAAGCAAGTCGCCGCCGCGAAAGTGATCGTGCTGCCCGGCGTCGGCCATTTTGGCGCATTCGTCGAAGGGCTGCGCGAACGCAATCTCACCGATTCGCTGCGCGCCGCCTATGATTCGGGCGTGCCGATTCTCGGCATCTGCCTCGGCTTGCAGGCGATGTTCGCGTCGAGCGAAGAGGCTCCAGGCGAGCCCGGCCTCGGCTTTTTCCCCGACGAAGTGCGCGCGCTGCCGACGAACGTGAAGTCGCCACACATTGGCTGGAATCAGGTGCGTCGCGTACAGGAAAGCAGGCTGCTGCGCGGAATTCCCGCCGATGCCTATTTTTATTTCGCGCACTCCTATGCCGCGCCTGCTTCCGCCGCGCCCACGGTTGCGGCGTGCGATCATGGCGTCTCGTTCGCCGCCGTGATCGAACAGAAAAATCTGCGCGCCGTGCAATTCCATCCGGAAAAGTCCGGCGAGACGGGCGCGCGCGTGCTCCAGAATTTCGTGGAGTCGGTGCAATGACGCTCGCGCGACGAATCATTCCCTGCCTCGATGTCGACGGCGGCCGCGTGGTGAAAGGCATCGAATTTGAGGGCCTGCGCGATATGGGCGATCCGGCCGATCTCGCCGCCCGCTACAATCGCGAAGGCGCCGACGAGCTCGTGGTGCTCGATATCAGCGCGTCGTTCGAAGGCCGCGCCACGTTTCTCGATACGATTTGCCGTGTGGCGGAGCAGTTGAATATTCCGCTCACGGCCGGCGGCGGCATCCGCCGAATGGAAGAGGGCCGCAAGGTGCTGCTGGCCGGCGCCGATAAAGTCACGGTCAACACCGCGGCAGTCGAGCGCCCGGAACTGATTTCGGAACTCTCGCAGCAATTCGGCGCGCAGGCGGTGGTGCTGTCGCTCGATGTGAAACGCAAAGGCGATTCCTGGGAAGCGTACACGCGCGGTGGCCGCGTGGCCACAGGCCGCGACGCGGCCGAATGGGCTGCCGAGGCCGTGTCGCGCGGCGCGGGCGAAATCCTGCTCACGTCGATCGACCGCGACGGCACGTGCAGCGGATTCGACTGCGAGCTCACGGCCAAGATCGCCGCGACGGTGCCGGTGCCGGTGATTGCATCCGGTGGCGCCAGCACGTTCGAGGATTTCCGCGCCGTATTCGTTGAAGGCCGCGCGGACGCCGCTCTGGCAGCCTCGATCTTTCACACCGAAACGCATTCGATCGCCGCGCTGAAAAAGTTCCTGGCCGAGCGCGAAGTCCCGATCCGCACAAGCCGATAAATGCGAGGGAAGGAGGCTCCATGAGGATCCTGGGATTGTCAGTGCTGTTTGTTTTGCTCGCAGGCGGGACTTGCACCGCCCAGTCCACGAAGCCTTTGCCCATTGTTGTCAGCGCCAGTGTGCCTTTTTATCCTCGTGTGGCTCAACTCGCTCATATTGAAGGAACGGTGCAACTCCGAATTTCAACCGACGGGAAGGGGGTCTCGTCAGTTGGTGTCGAAAGTGGCCCGCCTATGCTTGCGCTAGCGGCCAGCGAGAACGTGAAGACGTGGCAGTTTGAGCGGCATGCCCCGACCACGTTCGAGGTGACCTTCCGATATGTGCTGACCACCCCAAAGTGTGTTTCGGAATGCAATTGCGACGGATCGGAACAGGGGTCTGCCCAGCTTCGGTTCCCCACCGAAATCTCAGTGAGCGACCACGCCGTGGTGACCTGCGACCCTACAGAGACGATTCGGCGATGATCATCCCTTGCATCGATCTGCAAGCCGGCAAGGCCGTGCAACTCGTCCGCGGCCGCAAGCGCGCTCTCGCCGTCGACGACATCCTCGGCCTGCTCGACCGCTTTCGCAGCTACCCGATCCTCCATGTGATCGACCTCGACGCCGCCATGCGCAAGGGATCGAACGCGCGCTGGATCAAGCGCCTGTGCCGCACTGCACAGTTGAAAGTCCGCGTCGGCGGCGGAATCCGCACCCCCGCGCGCGCCGAGAGGATTCTTTCCTGGGGCGCGGAAAAGGTCATCATTGGCAGCGCTGCTTTTGAAAATGGAAAGGTGGCGCGCAAATTCCTCAAGGAGCTTGCCGCGCGGGTCGGCCGCAAGCGGATAATCATCGCGCTCGATACCGATGGCGGCCGCATCGTCGTGCGCGGGTGGAAAGAACGCCTTCGCCTTCGCCCCGCCGAAGTGATCCCCGAGCTCGAGCCCTACTGCTCCGAATTCTTCTCCACCTTCGTCGACAACGAAGGTACAATGAAGGGGACGGACATCGCCGGTTTCCGGCGGCTGCGCGGCGCGACGAAGTTTCCGATCACCGCGGCCGGCGGGATTCGCAGCATGCGCGAGGTCAGCACGCTCGAAAAAATCGGCATGAATGCCGCCGTCGGCATGGCGATCTACACCGGCCGGCTGGCCTCGGAAATCACCGGAATTCGGAAAAGCGCAAAACACCCCTACAAATCCTCAAATGGTTGATTCTAAATGACTAAACAGATTTTTGGGCGTCCATTTCCGCACAAAATTGCCACTTTAAGCGCTTATAACAGCCTTTACCGGCGCACCACGCGCCATTTCCGCCCTCATCGCAAATCCGCCTCGATGGTGTATAGTTTTTCAGGCGCGGCCATCCCTGAACGCCAGGTCGCTTTAAGCTCCAGGCATTTCAAATTGCTTCGCGCCGGATCCTTCTAGACATGAAAAAGCCATTGCGAGTGATGAAATTCGGCGGCACGTCTGTGGGCGATGCCGCGTGCATCGGGCGCGCCGCCCAGATCGTGAAGGAGGCGTCGCGCGAGGGACCAATCGTCGTTGTCGTGTCGGCGATGGGCGGAGTGACGAACAAATTGATCGAAGCGGCGAAGCGCGCCGAAGCGAGCGATCTCGACCAGGTCGGCGAGATTTTTGACGCGCTGCGCAAGCAGCATGAAACGGCCATTTCCACGCTGATCCGCGACGCAGAAAAACGGAAGCGCCTGACCGCGCATCTCGAAAAAGTATTTGGCGAAGGCGACCAGCTCTGCAAGGGCACAGCGCTGCTCCGCGAGTTGACGCCGCGCACGCTCGATTCGCTCTCGAGCCTCGGTGAACGCTTGTCCGCGCCGATGGTAGCGGCGGCACTGGTTGAGCTGGGCGTGCTGAGCGAATCAGTCGAGGCCACGGAACTGATCGTCACCGACGCATACCACGGGGGCGCTGATCCGATCATGGATCGCACGCGCTATCTTTCCGAGACGCGGCTGCGCCCGCTGCTCGATCGCGGCGTGATTCCGGTGGCGACCGGGTTCATCGGTGCGACCACGGACGGCATTCTCACCACGCTCGGCCGCGGCGGTTCGGACTACTCCGCGACAATTCTGGGCGCGGCGCTCGATGCGGACGAAATCATCATCTGGACCGACGTGGACGGCGTGCTCACCGCCGACCCGCGGCTCGTTACCGAGGCGCGCACGATTCCCGAAATTTCCTACCGCGAAGCGACGGAACTCGCCTACTTCGGCGCGAAGGTGCTGCATCCGAAAACGCTGCGCGCGGTGGAACAGGCGGGCATTCCCGTGTGGATCCGCAACAGCTTCGCGCCCGAGCGCTTGGGAACGAAAATCACGCCGCGCGGCCGCAGCAATGGCGGCGGCGTCAAGGCGCTCACCGCCGTGCGAGACGTTGCGCTGATCACAGTCGGCGGGCCGGGGATCGTGGGAGTGCCGGATGTGGTCGGACGCACGTTTTCGACGACGGCCGAGCTGCACGCCAACGTCCTCTTGATTTCGCAATCGTCTTCGCAGAACGATATCTGCTTCATCGTGGCGGCTTCGGACGCCAAAGCCATCGTCGAAGCGCTGCGCCGGGAATTCGCGCAGGACGTGGCGCATGAAAAAGTGGAGCACATCACGCTCGTTTCGAATATCGCGATCGTGGCCGTCGTCGGCGAGAACATGCGCGGGACGCCGGGCGTCGCCGCGCGCACGTTCGGCTCCGTGGGGCGCGAGAATGTGAACATCATGGTGATCGCGCAAGGATCTTCCGAAACCAACATTTCGTTCGTGGTGTCGGACAAAGACATGAAGGCGGCGCTCCTCGCCGTTCATCGCGAATTCGAACTGGGCGCGCCGGTTCCGGTCGAGTCCAAAGTAACGGTTTCCTGAACCATGGTTAAGACTGCCAACCCGGTCGAAAAAAAGACCGAGAAGGCCGAGCAGCGGTGCGTCAACCGAGCTTGCGGCGCGCGCTTCGGGCTTCGCGAGCGCATCTACGTCTGCCCGAAGTGCGGTGAAACGCTCGAGATCGATTGCCATCTCGTCCGGCCAAGCGATCCCTCCGCGGTGCGCGAACGCTGGGCCGCCACGAAAGCAAATCCGAAACTGCCGCGCGACGCGAGCGGCGTCTGGCGCTATCTGGAGATGCTGCCGTTTGACGACGACGCGCCATTCGTCACTCTCTTCGAAGGCAACACGCCGCTCTTTCACGCTCCGCGCTCGGCAAAATATTGTGGCCTCAGCGATCTCCGGCTAAAGCACCAGGGCTACAATCCGACGGGCTCGTTCAAAGATACCGGCATGGCCGCGGCCATCACGCAGGCCGTGATTTCGGGCGCGCGCACGGCCGTTTGCGCGAGCACCGGAAACACCGCAGCGAGCCTCGCTGCGTATGCGGCCCGCGCGGAACTTCACGCTGCGATCCTGCTGCCGCGAGGGCAAGTCTCGGCCGCGAAACTCGCGCAGAGCCTCGACTACGGCGCGCTCGTCCTCGAAATCGACGGGAATTTCGACGATTGCATGCGTCTGATTCAGGAGCTGGGCGATGATCCTGCGATCTACGTCGCAAACTCGATCAATCCGTTTCGCATCGAGGGGCAAAAGACGGTCGCGTTCGAGCTGATGGAGCAGTGCTCGTGGCAGGTGCCGGACCACGTGGTGGTGCCGGGCGGCAACATGGGCAACAGCACGGCGCTCGGCAAAGGCTTTCAGGAACTTCTCAATATGGGACTGATCCGCCGCCTGCCGAAGCTGAGCGTGATCCAGGCGGAAGGCGCGGCGCCCGTTGCGCGTCTCTTTGCGAATCTCACGCCGGGGCAACGGGCGGGCGAAGAGGAGCTGCCCGAAAAGCTGGCCGTCGTCGAGAATCCGAAGACGCTCGCGACCGCAATCAAGATCGGCGCGCCCGTTTCGTGGAAGAAAGCGCTGCGCGCCGTGGTGCGATCGCACGGGCAGGTGATCGCGGTAAGCGAGCAGGAAATTGGCGACGCGAAAGCGATGATCGGCCGCGACAGCATCGGCTGCGAGCCTGCTTCGGCGACCACGGTTGCGGGAATCAGGAAATTGGCTGCGGCGGGCCACATTCAACTGGGCGAAGATGTGGTCGCGGTGTTGACGGGCCACGCGCTGAAGGACCCGGACTACATGAGCAACTACCATCGCGGGACGCTCGCCATCGATTCCGGCGCGAAGGATAGCGCCACGCCGCCGAAGCCGATTCATGGCGCCTTCCAGAACGCGCCCGAACGCGTGGCAGCCACAAAATCTGCTATTCTCGCGAGCCTCAAGCAGCGTCACTAGAAAGTTGACAAACGTTCGCAGCGAGATCGAAGAGTGTCTTCAGGGGCTAAAGCCCCGCGATTTTCGGCCCTTACGTCGGAGCTGAAGCTCCGACCTCCTAACGAGCCTTGCATCCATGAGCCCAGCGCGCAAAAGTTCCTTCGAGGTTCGCGTACCGGCATCCACCGCAAATCTTGGCGCTGGATTTGACTGCTTGGGCCTGGCGCTCGAGATTTACCTCAGCGTGCGTGCGTCTCTCCTCGGGTCGAGCTCGCGCACGGTGGCGCGAAGCAGCGGGGTGCGCGGCACGTCGCAGCTTCCGAAAGATCCCGAGCAAAACCTGATTTTCCGCGCGATGCGGCTCACGGCCGAGCGAGAAGGTTTTTCGTTGCCGCGCGTGCGCATTGCCGTGCAGAACCAGATTCCCGTGGCGGGCGGATTGGGCAGCAGCGCGGCCGCGGCCGTCGCGGGCATCGCTCTCGGGTTCGCGGTTGCCGGGCGGCCGATCAACAAAGACGCCGCGCTGCGTTATGCGACGGAGATGGAAGGGCACCCCGACAACGTCGCCGCCGCGCTGCTCGGCGGCTTGGTGGTGACGTTCACGCGGAGCGATGGAAGCGTGGTCGCGATCCGCAAGCGCTGGCCGAAGGTGATCCGGCTGATTGTGGTCACGCCGAACCTGATGCTCGAGACGAAAAAATCGCGCGCGGTTCTGCCCGCAAGCGTGCCTCGGGTCGACGCCGTGTACAACCTGCAGAGGTCCGCGCTTTTCGTGGCCGCGCTCGAAGATCGCCGCTACGACCTGTTGTGGGATGCCATGCAGGACCGCCTGCATCAACACGCGCGCCAGGCGCTGATTCCCGGTCTCGCCGACGTGCTGTCGCTGCCGCGCATGCCCGGGCTGCTCGGCGTGGCGCTGAGCGGCGCCGGCCCGAGCGTGATCGCGCTCGCCACCGAGCGCTTCGATCAAATCGGCAAGGCCATCGCGCACTGCTTCGAGAAGCACGACCTCGCTCCGACGATCCGCAACCTCGAAGCCGCGCAAGAAGGAATTTCCGCCACGCAGAAATACATCTCGCAAAAGTAGTTTGCGCGCCGGCTAAGTTTCGAGCATCACTTGCTCTTCGAGTGTATTAATCCGGATGAATAAAACGGTTTGGCAAGGCTAGGGCTTGTTGTTGCGGGTGAGATAAGCAGCGATCGCGTCCAGGTCGCCATCGCTGATTTCCGTCTTGCGAAACACGGGCATGAACAAAACCCCGTGACGAACGAACTGCTTAATCATCGCGGGGGTCAGATCGGTGCGATCTTCGAGCACGGCCGGCTTCTGTCCGCGCGCCTCGAGCGATTCCGTGCCGGGCTTTCCGAGTCCGGCACCGTGGCACGGCCAGCACCAATGGTCGTATACCTCGTGCCCGCGCCCGATCTGTTTCTGGTCGGGCGGCGCCGCGGACGCCACGCACGTTAGAAGCAGAGTCGCTGCGAACGCCAATCCTACTCTCGCGTTTTTCATGCCTCTGGCTTTCTCATGCGCTTTGGCCAGATACCGCATTTTCCGGGCGACAAAATTCCGTTGGGATCCATCGCATCTTTGATCGTTTCATGAAAGCGCCGCAGCACATGGTTGTTGAAGGAGTAGGTGTTGGAAATGTCTCCCATGAAGGTCGTGTGCGTCCGGTACTCGCCCCAGCCGCGGGCCGCCGACTCCTTGATCAGCCGCCGGTAGATCTCACGCCTCTGCCGGTTCCTTTCCACGTTTCGCTCGACAGGGAAAAGGTCGATGATCACGAGGGCCCGCGGGAACGAGGTAAGAACAGCAAGCGCCGCGCGTCCCGAGCTCAACTCGTGGTGAACGCGGTCGAACAGCGCCATCGCCTCCAGCACGGCTTCGCCCGACATGGGAATGATGGGCGAAAACCCAATATGCCCCTGGCTCCCCGGCGGGAGCAGCGTGAAAATTTGCAGGCTGGGAATGCCGAGCGGAACGGTGTCCTGGATCTTCGCGAGATCCTCCGCGCTCAGCGGAAAGCGGTAGGAAGGGCCTTCCTGGAATGTGACTCCCGGAATCGAAGAGAACTTCTCTTTGGCGTATTTCCACTGCGCGGCGATCACTTCGGCCGGGCCGTAGAAGGTAATGGGGAGGCTCCAGTAGGCTATGTTGTTCCGCTCGGCGTATTCCTCCAAAGGCTTCACCGATCCGCTGGCGCGCATTGAGTCGAACTCCGGATTCGGCGCGCCGAGCCAGAAAGGGCTCGCGAGGCTCGTGGTGCCCCGGATGATTCCCGAGTTCTGGAGTTCGCCGAAAATCTCAATGAGAGGAATCAAGTCAAGGTGCTTCCAGACCATCACAGTTGCCGACAGATAGGCTTCGGGAGGGGGAAGCAACCAGATTCCCATTTTCGTGACGATCCCAAGGCTCGATTGAGAAAAGATCGGCGTCACGTAAGGGCCGAAACCGTACTTGTATTGCTGCCACGTCTTCGCGCCCGGAAGCGCCCCCATTCCCGTGCGCATCACCTCGCCGTTTGGCAGCACAACTTCGATCCCGCAGACTGCGTCGAAATGGTCGTGCATCGGCGTGTACCCGCCACCCCTCTCGAGCGAGTTGCCCACCGGGCTGCCCCAGCCGGGATCGGGCGGGTCGATCCAGACATTGAGCTTGCGTTCCTGAATGTAGCCGTACAGATCGAAGTAACTAACGCCCGGCTCGAGCAGCGCGTAGTGATCTTTTTCGTTGATCTCAAGCACGCGATCCATGCGCTTCAAGTCCAGCACCACGCTGCCGCCCAGCAGCGGAGCCGAGCCGCCGTAGCCTAGATTCTTCCCGGTCGAAATCGTCCAGAGCGGAATTTTGTACTTGTTTGCGATTCGGACGACGGCCTGGACCTGCTCGACGCTGTCGGGAGCCACCGCGGCAGAAGGTATGGGCTCCTCCGCCTCGTTCCACACCGGCGAATAGGAGTCGCGGTAGAGGTCCACATCCTCGTCGGACGTGAACACCCATTCCTTGCCTACCGCTACGGCAAATTGCTTGAGAGCGTCGGAGAAATCCTTGCTGTTCACGCCGGGTGGAAGTCGCATCCCGTGCTCCTATCTCGGTCAAGGGCAAGTAGAATTCGACCGGTGTTCCCGCTGAGAGCAAACGGCATGTCGTCGGGCGCTACGGTTTGGTTGGTAGGACGGTCATGCGCGACCTCCTTAGCTAGATCGCAAGTTTTGGCGCTGAATCAGGGCGAGACGATACTCTGGCCGTCATAGCGCGTCAACCTGACTCTTCTTTGCGCAGAGTGCAGCAGGGCAAAGGCCTGGTTAACGCGGAAACTGGACAGGTGGAGCGTTGGTACGGCAGATGTCCGGTTATCCGACTACACGTCCAAGTGGCGCTGCTAGTTTCTCGCGACTGCCCGAACGTAGAGGTGACTAACTGGATGAATCATCCGGCAAAAGCGCAGTTGCGCGCCTTCCACCTTTGCTAACCTGAGCGAAACCTCGAGAAATACAAAGGGGTGACAAACATGCGGTCTAACGTCCGTCGATTCCCCGTCCACGTGCGGATTCTCGCGCTGCAACGCGCTCTATTTTCCTTGTTCGTGGGCGTCATCATGCTTTGCGTCAGCGTGCCCAGCGCAGAGGCTCAGACGGCGGCAAGCAGCAATCCGGTTGCGTCACGAACGGCCAAGGCCATGACCTACCGGCGCGGAGGCGGCGCCGTGAAAGTGTCCTTACATGGAACCGATCTCATGGCCCAAGCAACCGGCGAAGCGAAGGTTGAAAACAAGGGAAACCGCGTCGAGATCGAGGCAAAGTTCCAAAATATCGAGGATGCGACCAAGTTTGGTCTCGAATACCTCACCTACGTCCTCTGGGCTGTTTCTCCCGAAGGGAGAGCCGTCAATCTGGGCGAAGTGCAGATCAAGAACGGCAGCGCGCAGGTGAAGGCGATTACAGACATGCAGACGTTCGGGTTGGTCGTGACCGCCGAACCCTATTTCGCCGTTTCGCAGCCGGGCGATGAAGTGGTCCTCGAAAACGCGGGGGGAGCCGGCGGCGAGACCATCTCCGCGACCTATTCGCTGCTCGCGCGCGGAGTCTATTCGTCTTCGAACACAAAGATCGACAACGCGATTTTCGGCATCGACCGCAGGACGCCAACGGAACTCTTTGAAGCACGCAACGCCGCCCGCATCGCCAACAACGCCAACGCCGGGAAGTACGCCGCCGACGTGATGGCAAAGGCCAATCAGCAGTTGCAGGCGGCGGAGGACTCCTACCGGCAGAAACGCGACACCAAAATCGTGATCTCCCTGGCGCGCGACGCCGTGCAGACCGCGGAAGAGGCCCGCGTAATCTCCGTAAAGCAGAAAGCGGAAGAGGATGCTCAAGCGCAGGCGGCGGCAGAAAAGCAGGCCGCCGAAGCCCGTGCCGCCAAGGCTCGTGCCGACGCCGACGAAGAGGCCAAGCGCGTGCAAGAGGCGGAGCAAGCCCGGAAGGATGCGGAAGCCGCCCAAGCCGAAGCCGAGCGCATGAAGCAGCAAGCCCTAGCCGCGGCTACGGAAGCGGCCAAAGCAAAGGAAGAGGCGGAGCAGGCCCGCCAAGCCGCGGTCGCCGAACAACAAGCGGCGCTGGCGCAGAAGCAGGACGCACTCGCGCAAAAGGCAGCGGCAGAGGCTGAAGCGGATAAAGCCCGCCAGGCGGCCGCGAAAGCGGACGCCGAGAAGGCCGACCTTCGCGCGCAGCTTCGGGCGCAGCTCGATGCGGTGCTGCAGACCAAAGACTCGGCGCGGGGATTGATCGTCAACATGTCCGACGTGCTCTTCAATACGGGCAGCTACATCCTGCAACCGGGCGCGCGCGAGAAGCTCGCGAAGATTTCCGGAATCCTGCTGGCCCATCCCGGATTGACTCTAGAGATCGATGGATACACCGACAGCGTAGGCAGCGACGAGTTCAACCAAACTCTCTCCGAGCAACGTGCCGGCTCGGTCCGCGATTTCCTGGCCCAGCAGGGCGTGCCGGGAACGTCAATCACGGCGAAAGGCTTCGGTATGGCACAGCCTGTCGCCTCCAACGATACCCCCGAAGGGCGGCAGCAGAACCGCCGCGTGGAAATCGTGGTCAACGGCGATTCGATCGGTACCTCTTCTGCTATGGCGACCCAAACAAACCAATAAGCGTCGGACACCATATGTTTTTCTGGCATCGACAAGCGGATTTGCCGCCAGAGAAACAGTTGGAGAATATCCTGGCAGAGACAGATTGCTGCGACGCATTCCGTGATTGCCCCCGATTGACGCGCTAACCCGGACAAATGGAGTCCACATGATTTCATAACAATGTCGGCTCCCTCGACCCGAGTAGACTTTGGTTGCATGACGACCAAGGCTCGGGAGGAAGGAGCCGAACATGGTGATTATAGGCGTGGATTATCACCCGAGCGATCAGTACATCGCGTTTGTAGATACAGAAACCGGGGAGAGCAGCGAACGGCGATTGAACCACGGTGGCGGAGAGGCAGAGAAGTTCTACCGAGAACTGACCGCACGAGGAGTCAGCGTGCGCGTGGGGATGGAGGCCACCGGATATTCACGTTGGTTCGAGCGGTTGCTGATGGAACTGGGTATCGAGGTGTGGATTGGCGACGCCGCGAAGATCAAGGCGAAGCGAATCCGCAAGCAGAAGACCGATCGTCAGGATGCCCAGCTTCTGTTGAAGCTGCTGCTGGAAAATAACTTTCCTCGCGTCTGGGTACCGAGTCCGAAGAATCGGGATCTGCGGCAACTGCTGTGGCATCGGCATCGTCTGGTGCAGATGCGAACGCGGATCATGAATCAACTCCAGGCCCTGGCAATGAACGAAGGGAATCGGCGGAAGAAAAAGCTGTGGAGCGAACAAGGGCGAGCACAACTGGAGAAGCTTCCGTTGGAGACCTGGGCCAGCCGGCGCCGGCACGATTTGCTGGAGCTGCTGGACCGAATGAATCCGACGATCGAGGCGTTAACCGCAGCCGTCGAGCAGGAAGCGAAGAAACAGCCCGAGGTGCTGCGGCTGATGACGCACCCTGGCGTGGGTCCACTGACGGCACTGGCCTTCGTGCTGATCATCGGAACTCCGGATCGGTTTCCGTGCGGCAAGCAGATCGGCAGCTATGTGGGGCTGATCCCTTCGGAAGACTCCAGTGCCGGACGGCAACGGCTGGGACACATCAGCAAGCAAGGCAACTCACTGCTGCGTTTTCTGTTGGTGGAGGCCGCACAGGCAGCCGTGCGTTACGACCCGGACTGGCGTCGTCGGTATGTGCATCTGGCGATGCGTCGAGAACGTCGCATCGCCAAGGTGGCCATGGCCCGAAGACTCGCGGTTCGGCTGTACTGGATGTGGCGGAATGGTTGGGAATATTCGCAATGGGTCGAGTTCGGTTCGAACGCGGGACAGCTCGTAACCGGACATGGCGTGAACTAGAGCGCCGTCCACTTGATTGGGCATCCCGCTCCCTCGCAAGAGGGAGTTTGAAGAAGTAATCATGGTCGAAGTTTGATCGGAGAGATGTTTGGGTCGGACGGAAGCCGACCGATCGATTACGAGCGAGCCGCGGTCGTCAATGCAAAGGCCCTACGAAAGCAAAACAGGACACTCTTCGAAGTGAACGGAGAAGTGCGCTCAGAAAAGCTTTGACAGAGCCGACATTGTTAGAGATGTCCGATTATCCGATTCGTCGGGACTTAGCTCCACTTTCGGTGAGCGGTTGGAGGATGTGGTTGGATACAAGCGACTCAAGCAGCTGGCTTGTCACTGCACTGCCGAAGAAAATGCACTCTGGGTGAAAGTTGTCGTACGCTCCAAATTGAAGCACGCCGTCCTTCTCAATCTGAACGTGACGCACAGTTCTTGGAACTACACCACCAAGGGCGGCATAAATCTTCTTCCCTGAAGATGGTTCCAGTGGAGCTATAACAAAATCTTGTTTCGGCCACAGCGTGTTTCGTTTCAAAGCGTCAGTCGGTTCGGAAGAAGCACCGGGATAGCTCAACAAAGGCAGTGACCGCAGGTTTCCCTCAAATGAAACGTGCGCGTTTCCCTCAAGTTCCTCCATTAATGCAAGCAACAATTGTCCTTTTTCAGGACCTTCCAGCATTTGCCTTTGATTTCCATGGGCGGATTCTACCACCGCTATTCGAACCTGAGCGGTAAGGTCCCGCAGCGGTAACCGGACACGTCCGGCCAGCGGACATGAACACCCTGCGTTCGCTTCGCTTAGCGCAATCGGCGACCAGTCCATTTTTACTTACGCTGTCTACTCCTGTAGCATCGCACGCGTGAAGCCGGTGGAGTTGCTCGGGCAAGCGCTTTCGCGGGACGGCACCGTCCTCAAGCTGGTTCGCCGCGGCGACGAATACATCATCCTTGCCAATGGCAAGAGTCTGATGTCGAGCCGCATGCATGGCTCGGAGGAGGCGCTGGCGACGTTCGCCTGCCGACATGCACGGACGCTTGAGCGGCCGACGGTGCTCATCGGCGGGCTTGGCATGGGTTTCACGCTGCGCGCCGCGCTCGACCTTCTGCCGCCGGGCGCCGCGGTTATCGTGGCCGAGATCGTGCCCGCGGTGGTCGAGTGGAATCGCGGCCCGCTCGGGCCGCTGGCCGGAGAGCCGCTGAACGACGCGCGCGTGCAAGTCGAGATCGATGATGTCGCCGTCACGCTCGGTGCGCGCCGCAGCCAGTTCGATGCGGTCCTGCTCGATGTGGACAATGGCCCCGCCGCCTTTGCCGGCTCCAACAACGCCGGCCTCTATGATGACCGCGGAATCGCCTCAGCCTTCGCCGCTCTCAAGATGGATGGTGTGCTGGCGGTTTGGTCTGCGCGCGAAGACCGGAAATTCGAGCAGCGCCTCCGCCACGACAGGTTCGACGTCGAGGTCGAACGCGTCCGCGCCCGCCTCAAACAGGGCGGCCCCTCCCATTCAATTTTTCTGGGCCACAAATCTGCGGGCAGGTGACAGGAATCGGGCCCGGCAGGCTGCGCGAGGGGGTTCGTTAGTGTGTCGATTAGAACGCATCCGCTTCGTTTGTTTTCATGCTCTTACGGACGTTTCTAATCGCCGCAGTGTCGATTAGAAATCGGCGGTCCGCCTACCCAAAGCCACGGCGGACAAGCGATTGGCTGGATTGGTGCCAGCCGCGCGTGCCTACTAAACACAGAGTGCACCGAGAAAGAACGCAGAGTTCACAGAAAAGGCAACGGCGGCTGACCGCTCCCTTCGTCTCTCAGGGCAAGGAGACGCAGAGAACGCAGAGAATCGGAGCACTGCGACGGCCGGGACATCTGCGGGTGACTCGCACAGCGATCTGCGTCGGGGCAAGTAGAATGACGAATCGCGGAGGCTTGCCGAACAATCGGCTTTGAGGTGTTCGGAATTGCTGACTGACCTCAGTTTTCAAAGAGCGCCCGGCTCCCGTCTAGGGAGCGGCATTGCATCGCATGAACAGATTGGCACGCCACGCGGCAGATATCACCTGTCCCTGAGTGCAGATTTGGACTGGGCGGAGAAACCTGGCCCAGGCCCTCTCTCGCAGCGATCAGACGGTGACAGGGTTGGGTTTTGCGGGGTTGATTTGCAGGTCGGCGATGGCTTGCTCGACGACGGCGCGATCGATCTTGCCGGCGTCGCGCAACTCGCACAGCGTCGCGAGCACCACGAAGCGCGCATCGACCTCGAAGAAGTCGCGCAGGTCGGCGCGGCCTTCGCTGCGGCCAAATCCATCAGTGCCGAGCGACGCCAGCGGGCGCGGCATCCACTTCGCGATCATGTTCGGCAACGTCTTCAGGTAGTCCGAAGCAGCAACGAGCACGCCGGGCGCGTTCTCAAGCTGTTGCGTGACGTACGGCACGCGCGGCTTCTCTGCCGGGTGCAGGCGGTTCCACCGCTCCACGTCGATGCCGTCGCGGTAGAGCGCCTTGTAGCTCGTCACGCTCCATACGTCGGCCGCCACGCCGTATTTCTCGG
>JBKQNJ010000025.1:0-64659 GCA_052146315.1 Candidatus Acidiferrales bacterium
CGCCGCTTGAATTTCGAGTCTCAGTGAAGTTATGATCAAAATTCGGCATCTGCCTGGCAACAGGCACCTACGACCAAAATGAATGTTGAGCTCCGAGATGGCATGTCATTTCCGCGGTGTGAGTCCGGCCCGCCGGATTCGTCCACGCGAGTTCGCGGGCGGGTGATCTGCAAACGATTTGCTGTCCTGCTCCTTCTGGTAGGACTCGCGGGGCTGGCAGCAACTGCGAAAGACGGGCAATATCACCGCGCGTCGAACATCGAGCATCAGTCATCGCTGTCTACAAAGATGAATGTGCCACCGGCTCGGGCGATAGTGGGGTCGGCGGAACTGCAGAAGGTAGCGCGCCTGATCGCATCGAAGCCACGGCCGACCTTCCGCGCACGATTCAAACCCGGACCGCTGCCGACGGAATCGGTGGGCCTAACGGTCGCAATGCAACATCGATCGCCGCCAGCATCCCTCCTCTCGTAGTCCGTTTTTTTCACGGGAAATTCACAGAAGAAGCAAACGCTCAAAGGGGCTCCGGCGGTAGGGGGCTGCTCAGTTTTGATGGTTGCAAAGATCGGAGAACGCATGAGCACGGACCGGCTTACGGCTGCCCAGCTGGAGCAGTTTCGACGATGGAGCACGTGCGTCGTGTCCAGCGCTATCGAGACGTTCCAAGTACGGCTGCCGAACACGGGATTCGCGGATTCGAGTATCCGGTGTATCTTCCCGGAACAGCCGCCGGTGATCGGATACGCAGCGACCGCGCGCATCCGGACGTCGAATCCGCCGATGGAGCAGCGCACGCACTTCGATTATTACGACCGCACGGATTGGTGGCAGAACATTCTTTCGATACCCGCGCCGCGGATCGTTGTGATCGAGGACGTGGATGATCCGCCGGGGCTGGGAGCTTTCGTCGGCGAAGTGCACGCGAACATTCTACTGAGCCTGGGTTGCGTGGCGGTGGTGACCAATGGCGCGGTGCGCGACCTACCGGACATTCACCATACCGAGTTTCAGATGTTTGCCGGAAATGTGTCCGTGTCGCACGCGTACGCGCACCTCTTCGATTTTGGACGCGAGGTGACGGCCGGGGGCTTGAGGGTGAAACCCGGAGATATGATCCACGGCGATCTGCACGGAGTGCAGACGGTGCCTCTCGAGATTGCGGCGAAAGTGCCGGATGCGGCGCGGAAGGTGCGTCGACGGAGAAATCAATTCCTGGCGCTGCGACGTTCGACCGATTTCTCGCTGGACAAATTGCGCCAAACGATTCAAGAGACGAGCGGGGCACAAGAGGACGGCGAATGAAAGCCATGGGTATCAAACAATTCGTTCCTTATTCGAGGAGGCCGACCGTGAGTTGGTTCATGCGAGGTGTAAGCCAAGGAGCAACCCGCTCGCGCTGGATTTGGCCGGCGATTTTGTGCGCCGCGGCGCTGGCGGGTTGCGGCGGCTTCAGCAGGACGAAACTTGTCGTGGCGTCGAGTCCTCCGGATGTGGCGGTGGTTCGGGTGACGCGGCAGAATTTCTCGAACAGACTCAGCATCTCGTCCGAGTTCCAGCCGTATCAGGACATCGACGTGTACGCCAAAGTTTCTGGGTACATCAAGAAGCTGTACATCGATTACGGCACTCACGTGCGGCAAGGGCAGCTGATGGCGGTACTGGAAATTCCGGAGCTGCAACAGGAGGTCCAGCGCGATCAGGCGGCTGTGGCCGAAGCCGGCGAGGATTTGAATCGCGCCAACTCCGCGTTTCAAGTGGCGCACGTGACGTACCAACGGCTCGCAGCAGTTCAGAAGACGCGTCCCGAATTAGTTTCCCAAGAAGAAATCGATGTAGCGCAAGGCAAGGACCTGGAAGCAAGCGCGGCTGTTTCCGGGGCGCAACAGGCTCTGCTGGCCTCCAACGCAGCGCTAGCGAAAGACCAGACGCTTTATGGTTACGCCAACATGAGTGCGCCATTCACCGGGGTGGTGACGAAAATGAATGCGTACACCGGCGCGCTGCTGCCTGCCGGAACGTCTTCGAACATCGGCACTTCGGCGCTGTGCCATCTGGCGCAAAACGACGTGCTGCGGCTGGTGATTCCGGTTCCCGAGCGCGCTGTTCCCGGCATACGTATCGGCGAGAGCGTACAAGTGCAGGTCTCCAGCTTGAACCGCGCCTTCAGCGGGAAAATCGTGCGTACGTCTGACCAGATCGATCTTTCCACTCGCACGATGCACACCGAAGTGCAAGTGAACAACGCCTCATATCAGATCGTGCCGGGAATGTACGCCACGGTGTCGATCCCGTTGCACACCGCCGCCAACGTGCTGGCCATTCCGCTACAAGCGGTCCAAGCCTCCGGTGAAAACCAGGGAACGGTCCTGGTGGTCGATAACTCGAACCGAATCCAGAGGCGCGAGGTAACCCTCGGGCTTCAGAGCGCGACCGACGTGGAAGTGACTTCCGGATTGAACGCGGGGGACCTGGTGATCTTCGGGGACCAGTCGCAATACCAGCCCGGCCAGGTAGTAGCGCCGAAAGTGGTCAAGTCTTCTTAGTTCGAGAGGAGTTCTATGTCGTCGTTTTCGTTGCGGCATCCATATTTTATAGTCGTTGTTTGTCTCTTCGTATGCGTTTTGGGACTTACCAGCCTTGTGCAGATGCCGGTGGATATGTTTCCGGAGATCGATCTGCCGGTGGTCGAGGTGGCAACCTTTTATAACGGCATGCCGCCGGAGCAAATCGAAGCGGACATCACCGGGCGGTTCGAGCGGTTCTTCACTCTCGGAAGCGGAATCGATCACATCACATCTCGCTCCATGCCTGGTGTGAGCCTCATCAGTGTGTATTTTCAGGCTGGATCGGATCCCAACGCGGACGTGACGCAAGTTTCCAACTTGGCGATGGCCGACTTGAGGCGACTGCCGCCCGGCACGCTTCCGCCGGTGGTGGTGAATAGCGGCGCTTCCACGCTGCCGGTATGCTTGCTAACGGTCGAGGGCAAAGGGCTCACGGAAACGCAATTGCGCGACCATCTGCAGTTCGAAATACGCGACCAGGTCGCCGGCGTGCCTGGAGCAACCGTGCCGCCGCCCTACGGCGGGAAATACCGCGAGATCATGGTGTACGTGGACCCGCTGAAGTTGCAAGCAAACCAGCTAAGCCCGATGGACGTCGTACGGGCGGTCAACAACTCGAATTTGATTTTGCCCGCGGGCGACGTGCGCATGGGGGGGCTCGATTACAACCTGTATACCAATGCGCTCGTGCCGAGCACGAAGGCGTTGGACGAGGTACCGTTGAAAACCGTGGGCGAGCGATCGGTGTTCGTATCCGACGTGGGAAATGCGGTGGATGGTTCGGCGCTGCAATACAACATCGTGCGGGTGAACGGGCAGCGCTCCACGTACGTGCCGGTGCAAAAGCAGGGCGGCGACAGCAACACCATCGCGGTGGTGGATGGGATCAAAAAAGCGATCCAGCATCTGCGCGACATTCCCGCGCAGATGAAAGCGCGCGTGGTATTCGATCAATCGGTGTTCGTGCGGCAGGCGATTTCGACCGTGTTGCGCGAAGGCGGAGTGGGCCTTGTCCTGACGGCGCTGATGGTACTCCTGTTTTTGGGCAGCGTGCGGGCGACGGCGGCCGTTTTCCTTTCGATTCCGCTTTCGGTGATGGCCACCCTCTTTTTCCTTCATATCGGCAACTCCACGATCAACGCGATGATCTTGAGCGGCCTGGCGCTGGCGTTTTCGCGTTTGATCGACAACTCCGTAATCGTTCTTGAAAATATTTTTCGGCACGTCGAACTCGGCGAAAATCCGCCAGTTGCCGCAGAAAAAGGAACCAATGAAGTCGCGTTGGCGGTGCTGGCGATCACGATCGCAACGGTAGTCGTGTTCTTCCCGGTCACGCTGCTGTACGGCGTGAGCAAATACCTGTTCACGGCCCTGGCCATTTCCGTGGTGCTTGCGCTCTTCGCGTCCTACTTCGTGGCGGTTTCCGTTGTGCCTCTTTATTGCGCTCACTTGCTGAAGGGCGAAGCGCATCGCGAGGCTGCGGCCGCGGAGGGCGAACCACCTGATCCGGCGGCTCGACTTTCGTGGGGGGCGCGGTTTCATGCAAAGTTCAACGCGGGGTTCGAGCGAATGCTCGATAAATACGACGGCGCGGTCAAGAAAACGCTGGATCGTCCCCGAACGGTTGTTTTCGGATTTCTGGCCGTGTTTTTGCTGAGCTTCGCGCTCTACCCGAGGGTGGGACTCGCGTTTTTTCCGCGCACCGACGCGGGACAGTTCATTATCAACGTGAAAGCTCCCACTGGAACTCGTATCGAGGACACCGAAAAATACGTAAAGCAGATTGAGGGCATTGTCCACGACGTGGTACGCCCTGCAGATTTGAACACTGTGGTTTCAAACATCGGCATTACCCCCGGCTTGGAGTCTTTAACAACGCCGAACGCCGGTATGTACACGGCTTTCGTGGAAGTTGGTCTGAAAGAAGACCACAAAATCAGCAGTTTCGAATATATGGATAGCGTTCGAGCCGCGATTGCGGATCAACTTCCGCAGTTGCGCACGTTCTTCCAGTCGGGTGGGCTGGTGGATTCGGTTCTCAATCAAGGCGCGGCCGCGCCCATTGACGTGCAGGTCAGTGGCACGGACCTGCATGCCGACGATCGCGTGGCGATCGATCTGCAGCGAAAATTCCGCACTTTACCTGGAGTTTCGGACGTTTATATCCCGCAGGACATGGACTATCCCACGCTGGAACTGAACCTGGACCGGGATCGCGCCAGCGAACTGGGACTTGATCCGCGCGAGGTGGTGGACAACGTCATTACTTCACTTACGTCGGACGTGATGATCGCACCGAATTACTGGATCGACCCCAAAAGCGGGAACGATTATTTCCTGGCCGTTCAATACCCGGACAACACCGCGAAAACGATTGAGGATCTGGACACCATGCCGCTTCGCTCGCCCAATTTGGAGCTTCCCACGTACCTGAATCAAGTAGCAACAATCACTCCGGAGACCACTCCCTCGGAAGTCGATCACTATCAGACGGAGCGCGAAATAGACGTCTACGTTTCCCCTTCGGGCGAGGATCTGGGGCGGCCGGCGAGCGCCGTGGAAAAAATCGTGGCGCAAATGCAAATCCCGTCGAACATGAGAATCAACGTGCGAGGGTTGGTGAACACGATGTTCACTTCGTTCCGGAGTTTCGGGATTGGCTTGATCTTGTCGGTCCTGCTGGTGTTCCTGGTGCTGGTGGCGCAATTTTCGTCGTTTGTCGATCCTTTCTTGATCGTTCTGGCGATTCCGACTGGGCTGGTGGGAGTGATGCTGACACTGGCGTTCACGAACACCACGCTGAATATTCAATCGCTGATGGGGATCGTGATGCTAACCGGCATGGTGGTTTCCAACAGCATTCTGATCGTGGATTTTGCCAACCGGTTGCGGCAGGAGGGGCACGGCGTGCGCGATTCGGTGACGCATTCCTGCCGGATCCGCTTGCGGCCGATTCTGATGACGTCGCTGGCGACGGTGGTGGGGCTGCTGCCAATGGCGTTCAAGCTGGAAGCGGGAAGCGAGGCGTACGCTCCACTCGCGAGAGTAATTATCGGCGGACTGATCGTGTCCGTGCTCCTGACGATCTTCGTGGTGCCGGCGGCTTACCTGATGGTTTACGGGCGGCGCGAACAGCCGAACCCGTCTTCGGCAACCCTCGCGGAGGAAGTGCGATGAGCGCGTCATTTCGGCTGTTTTCTTTCTTTGGGCTGGCTGCGCTAATCGCCGGGGTGTCATTCGCGCAGGCGCCGCAGCAGCTAACACTGGGGGAAGCGGAGCAACTGGCGATTCGGAATCATCCGCAGATCCAAGCTGCTTTGAGCATGGCTTCGGTGGCTAAAGCACAGGTGACGCAAGAGCGCTCCGCTTACTATCCGCTGGTGTACGGCAGCGCCACGGCCGTGGATGCGGAGAATAGCAGCCGCATCGCTGCCGGAGCCCTCAACAATCCGATCATCTACGAGCGCTATAGCAATGGCTTCATGGTCGATCAGCTGATCACGGATTTTGGGCGCACGCACAATCTGGTGAAAAGCTCCGATTTACACGCACGCGCCTCGCAAGAGGACGTAGTGACCACTCGCGAAGACGTGCTACTCGGAGTCGATCGCGCGTACTTTGGAGTCCTCAAGGCGCAGGCGGTGCTAAGAGTAGCGCAGGAGACGGTCAAAGAACGGCAGCTGGTTTCCGATCAAGTGACCACGCTCGAACAGAACAAGATCAAGTCGGGCCTGGACGTCAGCTTCGCGAACGTGAACCTGGCGCAGGCGCAATTGCTGCTGGTGCGGGCGCAAAACGGCGTGGAAGCTTCCTACGCACAGCTTTCCGAAGCGCTGGGATTATCGACCGAGCAAACGTTCGACTTGGCGGACATGCCTGTGCCGCCGGCGCCTCCGACTAACTTTGCGGATCTGCTGCAGGAGGCGATGCGGAACCGGCCGGAGCTGATCAGCCAGCGACTCGATGCGGATTCCGCCCACACCTATGCGATCGCGGAGCGCGACCTTTGGTTTCCGACGATCAGCGCGGCCGGCGCCGCGGGATTGACTCCCTTTGGGGCGAACCAGCTCGCTCCGCGCTATGCCGCGGCTGGGGTGAATGTGAACATCCCGATCTTCAATGGGCATCTATTCGGAGCATTGCACAGCGAAGCGAATGAGCGCGCCCGCGCCCAAGACGAATACCTCCGCGACTTGCAAAACCGGGTAACGCGGGACGTCCGCGCTGCCTGGCTCGACGCCAATACGGATTTCCAGAATCTCTCACTCACAGAAAAACTTCTTAGCGAGGCCAACGAAGCTCTACAGCTTGCGCAATCCCGGTACACTCTCGGGCTCAGCTCGATTGTGGAATTAAGCCAGGCGCAGCTGAATCAAACTCAAGCCCAAATTGATGAAGCCAGCGCGAAGTACGACTATCAGATCGCAACCCATGAGCTGGATTACCAGCTGGGCATCCTTAACTGAGTGAAGATTCTTCTCCCCTATGGTCGTCTAATCCATGGGTTTACTTGAGGCCAACCTACACAAACGGCCGGTGGCCGTCTCCTCGTGAAACTCGACTAAGCGAAACAATTTGCGCGACAAAGCGATGGCCCTGGTTAGAGCGCCGGGAAAGAGCGTTTCCGCGCCGATGTCCGGAGCTGACGCTCACTTCGAGGTGCACCCTGTTCGGACGCCGCGGCCCAGGCAAGTCACATACTTTTAACATTGAAGTCACATTAGATTGACCCGGGCCGCTTACCTTGCGTCAGCCAAGAAACGCGTGCGGAAACTCGCACGCAATAGGGTGAGGGTAGGGTACGGGTACCGCCATTTCAAATTCTAAGAGAGTGGGCGTCTAGCTTCCGGCAGTCGGAACCCGCTTTTGGCAGTTCATATTTCTAAGGAGGAATGAATGCGAGCATTTTGGTTGTGTATCGTTGCTCTCGGCCTCGCTGTTTCGCCCGCAATGGCCGGAACAGGTGCTGGGGGCGATAAAGACTCTGCGGGTAACGGAGCCGCGAACACTTCCGCCAAGTCGGATCCGGCCCCTGCAGCATCGTCGCCTTCGAACCTGGATATCCAAACCGAGTTGCAGCAGCTGCGCGATCTTCTTCAATCGCAGTCCAAGCAGCTCGAGCAGCAAGACGAGCAGATCCGGGAGCAGAAGGTGCAGATGCAAGTGCTCCAGGACCAACTGGCGGCTCATGGGTCTGGCGATGGCGAATCATCCACTGCGGTTGCCGCTCCCCTGAACGCCCCGATCGGCCCGAGCACCGGCATCGTTTCCAACGGAAATGCGGGTCCGAGTCTGGATCAGGAAAGCGGGACCACTCCGAACAGCATCAATATCAAGGGCATCTCGTTGACTCCGATGGGATTCATGGTGGCTGAAAGCGTGTGGCGTCAGAAGGCGCTTGCTTCCGACGTCAACACGCCTTTCAACTCCGTGCCGTTCGACGGCTCGTCCAACGCTCACCTGTCCGAATTCCAGGCCAGCGGACGGCAGTCGCGTATCGCCATGTTGGTCGAGGGGAAACTCCCGGACGTGAAGATCGGCGGATACTACGAAGCGGACTTTCTCTCGGCCGCCACCACTTCGACCCCAACCGAGAGCAACAGCTACGCACTGCGCCAGCGCCAGTTCTGGGCCCAGGCCGCCTTCACCAACGGGTTTACCGTCACTGGCGGCCAGATGTGGAGCTTGCTGACGGAAACCACCAAGGGCATGGACAATCGTACCGAGGCTGCGCCCGCGACGATCGACGCACAGTATAACGTCGGCTTCAGCTGGAATCGGCAGTACGGCTTCCGCGTCACCAAGAACTTCAATAACAAGGTCTGGCTCGGCTTCTCGGTCGAGCAGTCCACGCCAACGGTCACCGCCCACGGAAACTCGACGGCGCAGGTCGCCGCACCGACCCTAGCTTGCACGACTCCAGGAACGAATAACTGCAGCGCCACCAGCACGTACACACTGCCCATCAACCTCAACCCAACCTACGTGAACTTCCTTTTCGGATCGTTCGGTACGAGCGGTGGCCTGTACAACCCGCTGGGCAACTATGGCTATAACGAGGCTCCGGACTTTGTCATCAAGGCGGTTTTCGAGCCCGGTTTCGGTCACTACGAGATATTTGGCGTGGTGGGTGAAGTGCATGATCGCACCTTCCCGTGTGTTCTGAACTCTGCAACTCTGGTGGGGTGCACGGGTACCACGCCGTCCACGTCTGGTTTCGGTGCCTACAACAACTCCGCGACCACTGGCGGCGTCGGCGGCACCGCCAAGTGGAATCTCTTTGCCAAGCACGTCGATCTTGGCATCCACTTCCTCGGCGGTACCGGTATCGGTCGGTATGGTTCCGGCACTTTGGCCGATTTGACGGTACGTCCCGACGGCACGCCCGTTCCGATCCATAACTTCCAGGGCCTCGGCACGCTTGTGCTCCACCCGACGCCTAAACTCGACGTCTACATGTACGTTGGCGGCGAATTCGAAGAGCGAACCGGTTATTTGAAGAGCGGCACGCCACCTCTTTTCGCCGGAACGGCGAACGAAGGTTACGGCTACGCCACCCTGAACAACTCGGGTTGCTGGACGGAAACGCTGCCACTCACCAGCGCTTCGACGAGCACGAATCTTGGCGTTCCCACGGGTGTCGGTGGTTCGGCCGGTTTCATCCCGGGACCGCTGGGCAGCTGCACGGGTGATACTCGGAACCTTATCGAAGGCACGCTTGGGTTCTGGTATCGGTTCTACAAGGGCCCGAAGGGAACAGTTCAGTACGGTATGCAGTACTCCAACATAGACCGCAACACGTGGCGGGGTACGGGTGGCGCCACGGGCACCATCAGCGCCAGCGGCCAGCCGCACGCCGACGAGAACGAATTCTTCACTTCGTTCCGTTACTACCTGCCGTAACGTCCGAGTTGTTCCAGGTCCGGATTGCCCTCGATCGAGGGCAATCCGGGCTTTTTCTTTTCCCCGATTATGCGAGACCTCTGATTCCGGGTTGACCTCAGCGCGCAAGAAATCTATTTGCCACGCCTGCTTTGATCGTTATTCTCCTGATGCTGTGGTTGTGTGCGCGGGCTTGGTGAAAAGCTGCCGATGACAAGAAGAAAAATAGGGAACCGGGCGACGCTGGTGATTTCGGTGATTTTCCTTGCCGCTTTGACGGCGAAGGCAGGGCCGCCCTTCCAAACCGACGATCCCGATCCGGTCGATTTTCATCACTACGAGTTTTATGTTTTCGGCAACGCGGACGGCACCGGCGTGGAAATGGACACGGCCGGGCCGGCGGCGGAATTCAACTGGGGAATTCTGCCGAATACACAATTCCATCTCGTCGTTCCGCTCTCCGCGATTGTGCCTTCCAACGAAGCGAAGTATGCTCCCGCCGGAGTCGGCCCAAGCGAGTTTGGCCTGGGCGACATTGAAATCGGCGTGAAATACCGCTGGATCAAAGAAACGAAGCACCGTCCGATGATTGGCACGTTCACGATGCTCGAAGTGCCGAGCGGAAACTACAATCTCGGCCTGGGCGTCGGCAAAGTTTGGGCGAAGCTGCCCGTTTGGGTGCAGAAGAGCTTCGGGCCGTGGACCACGTATGGCGGGGTGGGTGAGCAGATCGTCCCGCAGACCGGCTACAACAATTTCACGTATGGTGGATGGCTGCTCCAGCGGGACATCGGGAAAAAGTGGACGCTGGGCGGCGAGGTCTTTTCCCATGGCGCGGAGGGAATTGCGACGCCACAAATCCGAGCGTCGACGCTCGTGGATTTCGGCGGATACTACTACATTCGAAATCCGGGCTTTCAGGTTCTTTTTTCCTACGGACACGCGGTCGCCGGCCTGCCGGAAACCTATGCGTACGTGGGGCTCTACTGGACGTGGGGAGGTTCCAAGGACGACCAGCAATCCGCGAGGAGCTTGCTCGACAAGCTCCACCAATACGCGGAAGTTCCAGGCCGCTAGTAGCGCTGGCCTCCGGGCAGGTGGACACCCTCAGTTTCACTATTTTCGGACCGTCCGAGTGACGCGAAACCAAGACCGGCCTCAGCCGCTGAGGCTCAGCCTTTGCGGTTCCGGTACAGCCGCGGGGGTGTCGTTGGCGACGAGTACCCCATACGTAGGGCCTCTAAGGTATTGACACCGCAAGGGCCCACGCGTACATTCGCGTTGTAGTGGTCGTTCCGGTACCTCTGAGGGAGGAAAAAGCGTGCGTTCGATCGTCCTTGGCGCCCGATCCAGCCTGATAGCTCTCGTTATAACTGGCCTCGTTGGTCTGCCCTCGATGGGAGCAAGCTCGCTCCCGGTCGCAACCGTGGTGATGGCGCAGGCGGCTCGCCTCGCCAACGCGGATGCCGTACCAGGCGCGGATGTTTATTACGACGACGACCTCGCAACGACCGGCGGCGGCTCGCTGCGCTTGGCCGTTGGGACGAGCCAGGTCTATCTGCTGGAAAACAGTGAAGCAGTCCTCCGTAAAGACCAGGGCCAGGTCGAGGCCAAGATGTATCGTGGCACGCTCGGCTTCTCCACTTCTGCGCCGGATAATCTCGCCGTCGAGACGCCCTTTGGAGTAATTCGCGGCGCGGATGGTTCGCATGTGCTCGGCCAAATTTCGCTGTTGCCCTCTCCAAAGACAACCGAGGAAAAGATTGAGATCACGTCCTATCAGGGCACGCTGCTGGTTGTCGACGGTGTCGGCGTATCGAAGACGATTGCGGAAGGTCAGAGCTATATCGGCACGATGGCTTCCGATGCGGGCGGCGGTGGGAGCAATGACGCCAAGGTTCAAGGCGTCGGCGGCCAGGGCGTCAACTGGAAGCGCGTGCTGGGCATAGTGATCCCGGTCGCCGCCATCGGCGGCACCGCCATCGCTCTCTACGTCAAGGGATCCGAGAGCTGCCCGCAGCCAAACTGCACTCAGTAAGTCGAATCAATCCTGTCGGCAATATCACTCTCTCACAGAACGCACGACTGGAAGCGCCTGCCTTAGGTGCCTTCAGAGCCCTAGGCAGAGGCAACATATCGGGCACGAAGAATCCGCGCGCCACGAGATATAATGAAGTGCTTGTTCGGGGCGAATTTTCCTTTGTGAGGACATTCGAATGATGAAGGGACTCCGGGCCCGGCGCCGTCTCGCGGCGGTCCTATGCACCGCGGGGCTTTTGCTGGCGGCCATCGTCGCGCAGTCGTGCCGTGCGGACGAGCCGTACGCGCCGAGCCGCAATTACGCGCTGGAGAATATTCGCACTCATCTGTGGTTCGACCTCGACCAGCGCGCGATTCACGGCGAAGTGACGGAAAGCATCTCCGCGCTTCGAGATGACGTTTCGCAACTCTCGCTCGATTCGGTCGATTTGAAGATCGAGAGCGTTCAAGTGGACGGCAAGGCCGCGAAATTTGCCGTCGATCCCAAAAACCTCGTAATCTCGCTCGATCATCCCGCCAACCGCGGCGATCGCCGCGAAATCTCGATCCGCTACCAGGGCCAGCCGAAGAAGGGCCTCTATTTCATCCTCCCGGATCGGAATTATCCCCAGCAGCCAAGCGAGATTTGGACGCAAGGCGAGGCCGAAGATACGCGCTACTACATTCCGCTCTATGATTACCCGAACGATCGCACCACCTCCGAGATGATTCTCACGGTCCCCAGCAGCTGGATCACGGTGTCGAACGGCCGCCTCCTTGGCGTGAAAGACGAAGCCGACGGCACGAAAACGTGGGACTGGAAGGAATCCGAGCCCATCTCGACGTATCTGATTTCGGTTGTCGCCGGAGACTTCGTCGAGAAGGACGACACGTGGCATGGGCTCACGCTCCGCTACGTCGTCCCGCGCGGCGATGGAGCGACCATCGACCCAACCTTCGAGCGCACCAAGGAAATGCTTGATCTGTTCTCCTCGAAGTTCGGCGTTCCGTTTCCCTGGTCGCAGTACGCGCAGACCTCCGTCGATGATTTCGTCGAGGGCGGCATGGAAAACGCCAGCGCCACCACGCTCGCCGTCGATAATCTCGTCAATCCCAAGCTCGCATCGGAAGAGCGCATCGGCACGGACGACGTGAATTCTCACGAACTCGCGCACCAGTGGTTCGGCGACCTCGTCACCTGCAAGGATTGGGCGAATCTCTGGCTTAACGAGGGCTTCGCCACCTATTTCGAGCACTACTGGATGGAACAGCATTACAGCGTCGACGACGCGGACTACGAATTCTGGCGCGATCAGAACGCCTGGTTTCGCCAGCCGCGCTTTTTCCGCGTCCCGATCGTGGACCGCCATTTCGACGACTCGACCGAGTACGAAGGCAATGTCTACAACAAGAGCGGCTGGGTCCTCCGCATGCTCCGCGAAAAGCTGGGCGACGATGATTTCTTTCGCAGCTTGCACAACTATCTCGAGGCGAATCGCGGGCAGAACGTTGTCACCGCCGATCTTCAAAAGGCGATCGAGGAGACCACCTCGATCAACGTCGATCGATTCTTCCATCAGTGGATTTATCGCGCCGGCGCTCCTGAATTCGAGGTCAGCTACACCTACGATCCCGCGATGCATCAGGTCGACATGGATGTGAAGCAGACGCAGGACGTCGGCGGCCTCGTCGAGCTCTTCGACGTTTCCATTCAAGTGGAAATCGCAACCGCGAGCGGACGAAAGACGTATCCCATCGAGGTCAGCCAGGCGGACCAAAACTTCACGTTCCCCGCCGATAACGCGCCTCTGATGGTGGTCTTCGACCGGGGCGACCAGATTTTCAAGAAGGTGGACTTCCGGAAAAGCACGGCGCTTTGGATCTACCAGTTGAAGAATGGCGAGACAGCTCCGGATCGCGCCGAAGCGGCCTTCGCGCTCAGCGGTGACCGCGACGATCCGCCGGCGGTCGTAGCGCTTGGCGAGGCCGCATTACACGATCCCTTCTGGGGCATTCGCGTCGAAGCGCTGCGCTCGCTCGGTAGGACCGGCGGCGACGATGCCGAGGCGCGAATCCTTCAGTCTTTGAACAGCGAGAAGGAGCCCTGGGTCCGCGAGGTGGCGGCGGGCGTCCTCGCAAACTTCAAGGGGAGTGCCTCTGCGGCGTCTCGCTTAGCGGAGGTGGCGTCCAGCGATCCCGCGTACACCGTTCGCGCGGCGGCGATCGAAGCTCTCGCCGCGGTCAAGGCGCCCCACGCGTACGACATCATCGCCGCTTCCGTGAAGGCCGACTCGCCGGACGATATTCTTCGCCGCGCCGGGCTCCACGCCTTTGGTTTTCTTGGCGACGATCGCAGCGTTCCGATCCTGCTCGATTGGTCCGCCGCCGGTAAGCCGCTGCGCTGCCGCCAGGCGGCGATCGGCGCCATGGCAGGACTCGATAAGCGGGATAAGTCGATCACCGAGGCGCTCGTGTCGTACCTTCAGGACCCGCGCTTCGACATTCGACTCGAGGCGATCTTCGCCTTGGGCAGGCGTGGCGATCAGGATGCAGTCGCTCCTCTCGAAAATATGCTGAAGAGCGGACAGCTCACGCAGGGCGAAGAACCCTACATCGAGGAATCGCTCGTCGTCCTCAAAGCACAAGTCGCCAGATAGGATCGGCGCAGTCGTCGTTTTCAGACCATCGGTATTCGAAGATGGTGTTGACTGACAATAGAAGCGTTAGTTCGAGGCGTTCGCCTTTGACGTTTCGCCCCATCCTCGGTTTGTGAGGGTGGGGTCTTTGGTTTTTTCACGCCATCAATATCCGCAAATCGCGCAAATTGTTCCCGGTGGGCCCCGTCATGATCGCATCGCCCAGTCGTTCGAAAAAACTGTAAGAATCGCTCCGTCGCGCGAAATCGTCCACAGCGAGTCCCATCTGCCGCGCGCGCGCGAAGGTTTCTCCGTCCGCGACCGCTCCGGCCGCCGGACTATTTCCGTCGATTCCATCCGTCCCCGCGCTCAGCACCGTGATGCCTTTTCCCACAATCTTCGGCACGCACGCGAGCACGAACGCGGCGTTGCGCCCTCCGATTCCGTCGCCCATCACCGGACTGTTCAGCTCGCCATCCGCCAGCACCGCGACGCGATGATGCGGATTCGCCTTCTTCTGCGCCGCGAGTTGTGCGAGCAAATAGTCCGCCGCCTTCTCGATGGGCCAGCCGTCGGTCGAATCGTCGCACAGGCAGACGAACCCCTCCGCCTCGCACGCGTGATGCGCCGCATGAAACAGGTCGTGCACGCTCAGCAGCCGCACAAAGTGTGCGCGCGCGAACGCCGGATCGCCCTCCTTCGGCGTCTCGCGCAACGCATGATTTTCGAAAATGGCGCGCAGGGAAGAGGGAAGTCGGCCCAATAGCGGCCAGGCGCGAGCCACACGTTCGGCATCGAGGATTGTGCTGGGATCGGGCAGCGTCGGCCCCGACGCCAGCGCAGACTCCTCCCCAAGCGGCACATCGCTGATCGCCAGAGTCAGTTTCATCGACCTCGGGGCCGCTGCGGCCAGCCTCCCTCCCTTCGTGGCGGAAAGGTGTTTGCGCACGACATTGATCTCCTCGATCGGTGCGCCGCAGGTCACCAGCGCGGCGTTCAGCGCCTGAAAATCGGCGAGGCTGATCGAAGGGTCGAGCGGCTGCTCCACCAGCGCCGAGCCGCCCCCCGAAATCAAAAAGACAACCAGCGTCTTTCCATCGCACCGTGCCAGGCGATCGAGAATCGCGCGCCCGGCCGCGAAGCTCCCCGCATTCGGGATCGGGTGCCCGCCCTTGAACACCTGCCACCCCGGCGGCGGCGAGGGCGGCGCGGCTGGCGCAACAAGAATCCCCTCGACCGGAAACTCGGGCGCGAGAATCCCAACCAGCCCTTGAGCCATGGCGACGGACGCCTTGCCGAAAGCGATCGCCAGGATCGTTCTGAATTCCCGGAGATCGAGAGTCGCATCGCCTGCCCGTATCCTCGGCCCGTCGCGGTTGAGCTTCCGCTCGAGCGCTGCCTCGATATCGATGCCCGCCAGTGTCTTGCGGAATACGGTTTGGGCGAATTGCCTCATGAAAATCAGACCCACAATAGCAGAAAACTCGTGGCTCGAAGGTCCCAGTGTGCCCGTAGTACTTTGCTCCCACCTGTTTTAGCTCCCTGTACCATTGGCCCGCCCACCCCCCTATAAGAAGATGCAGGTGTTCGAGATACGAGTTTCTTCTGAGGGGAGGACCTCATGGACGGCGGTTACGCAATCTGGATGGGGCAGCCTGTAGTCCTTCGAGTTGCGGCAGGAGAGCTTCGCGTGCCTTTGCGCGGCCGCCTGTTGTCGGAAACCGATGATGCGGTCCGCCTGCGCATTGCCGATAGCTGGGATGTCGACGTTTTCAAGTCCATGGTGGTTGCCGTCGAGCACGACAACCCGGTTTACGTCGTCAACTAACGGGAGGCGCCATGAGCGCGATTGCCGGGCCCGGCTGGAACACCCAAAACGATGGCCCGCTGGCGCGCCTCCCCCATGCGCCGGTTCTTGAGGAATCGCCGATGCGGGAAAAACTGGCTGCCATCCGCGACACGATGGTCGTTCTAAGCATGCAGCTGGCTTTTAGGATAGTTACGATGCTCCGGCGCTGGAAAGTTACGGAGTTCTAGCGGCAATTCGCAGCCAAAGAGATCGATCTCAGTAGTTTTACTGTCACAAGCTTCCGGCCCATAGTCCCTCTCAACCCCGACCCCGGGTCTGCACCCCTCAGACCCGGGGTTTCTCTTTCTTGGCGCGTCGATCGCGGCGCCGGCGCCCCCAGCGCGTGACTTTTGCCACCGTTTCAGCGAAACTAGACTCCGAAACACGTACCTTAGGCACATCAGCGCGAAAAATTCGAGGATGACCTGATGACACGTCATCCGTTCGTATGTTATATGAGTGTTCCAATTCGTGTGAGCGAACTACCTCATTCTAGCCCGCGCGAAACCCAGAGAGGCCAGATGGGGTTCGGCCCAGCGGACGTCTCTCAAAATATGCCGATCCATCACCTTCAAACCAGGAGCCCGTCTTGATGAAAATTGCCGGTGTTGGGAGCGCTTTTCCGAAGCGTTACTTTAAACAGGACGTCATTGTGGCGGCGCTGAAGGGCTATTATCGAAATCGCCTGGCGAATCCCGACATCCTCGATCGGCTTGACGATAGCATGAAGGTAGATGGGCGTTTCCTGGCGCGCCCCATCGAATTCTACGAGAACATGCAGACATGGGGCGAGGCCAACGACGTCTGGATCGAAACCGGCATGGAAATCGGCGAAACGGCGCTCTGCCGCGCGCTGGCCGCCGCTGGCCTCGAGCCGGGCGAGCTTAGCGCCATTTTTGTCACATCGGTGACGGGTATCGCGGCGCCATCCCTCGACGCCCGCCTTGTGAATCGCATGGGCCTTTCCTACAACATCAAGCGCGTGCCAATTTTCGGCCTTGGCTGCGTGGCCGGCGCCGCCGGAATCTCGCGTGCTGCTGATTACGTTCGAGCCTACCCGGGCCAGGCTGCTGCGCTCTTGTCCATCGAGCTGTGTTCGCTCACGCTCCAGCGCGAAGACGTTTCCATGGCGCACCTGATTTCCGCCGTGCTCTTTGGCGACGGCTCCGCAGCGGCTGTCGTCACCGGCGCCGACCGAAAATCCAGCGGCCCCGAGATCCTCGCTACGAAATCCATCCTGTATCCCGATACCCAGCGCGTGATGGGCTGGGACATTTCTGAGAAGGGTTTCAAGATCGTTCTGTCCGCCGAAGTACCGGATACGGTTCGCCAGCACCTCGGTGAGGACGTGGACACGTTCCTCGGCGAGCAAGGATTGAAGCGCAGCGACATTAAGACATGGATAATGCACACAGGTGGCCCCAAAGTTCTCGAAGCGACTGGCGAGGCGCTCGGCCTCACGGCGAAAGATCTCGAAGCTTCCTGGGAATCACTCCGGAAAGTAGGCAACATTTCATCCACTTCCGTGCTCTTAGTCCTTGAGGATGTTTACAAGCATCGGCGTCCGGCGCCGGGCACCCTGAGCATTTTGGCCGCAATGGGTCCGGGCTTCTGCTCGGAATTGGTTCTCCTCCGATGGTAGGGCTATCTGAATCACGCAGTCCAAACGGACGTGTTGATCGTCGGAGGCGGCCCCGCAGGACTGGCGGCTGCCATCGCCGCGCGGGCGAAGGCCCTCCGCGTCACGCTCGTCGATTCCCGCACACCCCCAATCGATAAAGCTTGCGGAGAGGGCTTCCTGCCTGAAGCAGTGGCAGCGCTAGGCAATCTAGGCATCAATCTCCATTCCGCATCGCCCACTTCGTTTGCCGGAATTCGTTTCTCGGATGAACGTTCCTCTGCGACCGCACGATTTCCTCGGGGAACTGCGTTTGGCATGCGTCGCACCGCCCTGCACAAATTGCTGGTCGATCGCGCCACGGCGGCCGGGGTCTCGCTTGTATGGGGCGCGCGTGTTTCCGCATTCGATGGTGTCAGCGCGAGAGTCAACGGCGAATGGATTCGTTGCTACTGGCTGATTGGCGCGGATGGCCAGCATTCCAGTGTCCGGCGTTCTGCGAAGCTCGGGCGCAGTCTTCGCGGACCCACGCGTTTCGGGTTCCGCCGACACTATGCTGTTGCGCCGTGGAGCGATCTGGTTGAAGTCCACTGGGGCAAACACTGCCAGATGGTGGTCACTCCAACCGGTGCCCAAGAAATCTGCGTTTCACTCTTCGCGAGTGATCTGCATTTGCGCATCGATCGCGCGCTTCGTGAATTTCCGGCGGTTGCGGAGCGTCTGCGCGGCGCCCAACCCGCCTCGACGCAAGCGGGAGCCATCACATCGCTCGGGCGTGCTCGGGGAGTGACCCGCGGCACGATCGCTCTCGTCGGTGACGCCTCCGGCACGGTCGATGGCATCGCCGGCCAAGGCCTCAGCCTCGCATTTCAGCAAGCCCAGGCCCTCGGCGAAGCGCTCGGCCGCGGCGATCTCGCGCACTACGAGTCCGCGCACCGCGGGATCATGCGAAATGCCGCGCGCATGACGCGGCTCCTGCTCTTGATGAGCGCGAGCGCCGCGATTCGCCGCAAAACAATGCGCTTCTTCGCCGCGCATCCGGGCGTGTTTTCAAATCTCATTTCGGTTCATGCGGGCCAAGCCGCTCCCGACGCGCTCGGCGCCGCGGAAATTCTCGATCTCGGCTGGCGGGTACTATGCGCGTGATTGCCCGCTCGAGACGCTGCCTTTATGCCGCTACACTCGCCGTGTCTGCCTTCGTTTTTGCCCCAGCTCTGTGCGCGCAGGATGTAGTCGTCAATTTCGATCCCACGACGACGCAGGTCGATTTCACGCTCGCCGCCACTCTCCACACCGTCCACGGCAAGTTCAAGCTCAAGAGCGGCCAGATTCATTTCGATCCCACGACAGGAAAGGCGGGCGGAGTGATAATCCTCGACGCCACGAGCGGTAACACCGACAACAGTTCGCGCGACCAGAAAATGCATGGCGAAATCCTCGAGAGCGCAAAATTCCCCGAGATCACCTTCACGCCAACTCAGGTAACGGGTCCTGCAGCCGATATGCTTGTGGGGAAGCCCGTGCAGTTGCAGGTAGCGGGCGTTTTCCACTTGCACGGTCAGGATCACAGCATGACAATCCCGGTCACCGTCGCCCCCGCCTCGGGAGCCAACCAGAGCGGCCAGCTCGCGGCCTCGGCAAAATTCGACGTCCCGTTCATCAAATGGGGACTGAAAAACCCCAGCACCTTCATCCTCCGCGTCAGCGACACCGTGAACGTTGAAGTCCACTCCACGGTCCAGTTATCGCGCCCCGCGCCAACCCCCTAACAGTGGAGCTTTGAGGTTTGGGCGTAGCGCCGGGTGTTCTAGCCCGGCAGCCTTTGACTCTTGGCGGGCGTGCTCCCGGCACAGGCCACTAACGCACGCTTTGCAGCGACGGGTCGCCGCTCTCGCGACCCGGCACACCGGTGGAAGCGTGGGCCTTCAGGCCCGCGAAAAAGGCGCCCACAAAGAAACCGGCTTTAGCCGCGGGCCGTTCTCTCCACGAGCAGCGCCTCACACCTTCAAAATCAGCTTCCCCGTAGTCTGCCGCGATTCGAGCAAGCGATGCGCTTCCGCCGCCTGCGCAAGCGGGAGCTCCCGGTCGATATGCAGCTTCAACCACCCCTCCCGCACACCGGCGAAAACATCCCGCGCCCGTCCCAGCAGCTCCTCGCGCGTCACAATAAAATTGAAAAGCGCCCCGCCCGAAATCGTCAGCGCCTTCATCATCAGCGAATTCGGAGCCACCGGCTCCGCGGGGCCGCTCGCCATTCCGAAGATCGTCGCCCATCCGCGATTGCGCAGCGCATCGAAATTCTTTGTGAAAGTGGTTTTGCCCACGCCGTCGATGATGTAATCCACGCCTTTTCCGCCGGTAATTTTCTTCGCCTTCTCGGCGAAATCCTGCGTCGTGTAATTGATCACGTGCTCGGCGCCCGCCTCGCGCGCCGTCTTGGCTTTCGCCGCCGTTGAAACCGTCCCTATTGCGACCGCTCCCATATGCTTCAGCCACTGCACCAGCAGCAGCCCCATGCCGCCCGCGGCCGCATGTACGAGGACGGTTGAGCCCCGCTTGATCGGATAAAACTCGTGCAGCAAGTAGTGCGCGGTCATGCCTTGCAGAATCACCGCTGCCCCATTCTCGAAACTCATCTCGCCCGGCAGCGGTGCGAGCTGCACGGCTTTGAAAACTTGATATTCGGCGTATGATCCCAGGCCGCCGGCATACGCCACACGGTCGCCCGCCTTCACTTCACTCACGCCCTCACCAACCGCTTCCACCACGCCCGCCCCCTCGATTCCCGGCGTGAACGGGAAGGGAGTCGGCACGCGCGCCGAACCACTTCGATAGTAGATGTCCGCGAAATTCACGCCGGCCACGCGGACGCGAACCAGCGCCTCTCCCGGCCCCGGCTTCGGCTGTGGAACATCTTCCAGTTTCAGAACGCTTGGATCACCCGCTTGCGTTGCACGTATCGCTTTCATTCACTCCCTCCTTGGCAGACGGCGCCAATTATCCGGCGCGAATTCGCAGACGGCAAGCGCGAAGAATCGTAGTAACCTGTAGGCGGTAGTTACTGAACACACGGGGGAAAATATGAAAGTTGGAGCGCGCAACAGGATCATCGGCAAAGTAACGCAAATCAAGAAGGGCTCGCTGATGTCGATCGTCCACGTCAATGTCTCCGGGCCATCGCACATGGCCTCGGTGATGACCATCGAATCCCTGAAGGAACTCGGCCTGAAGAAGGGCGACAAAGTCGAGGTCGTCGTGAAAGCGGTAAACGTCCTGCTCATCAAGGGCTAAGACGCTCTAGCAGGCCGGTTTTCATTGCGCGCGTCATCCTGAGCGAAGCGAAGGATCTCTCTTAGGGGGCACGTGGACGCTAGACGTCCTTCGACTTTCGTTCGTATCCGGCACACGCCATCACCGGCAGCCGCGGATATTTCGGAAACGCTGCCTCGGTGCGCGAGCGTTCGCACAGCACAAACCGCGGCCCGCGCGCCGATTGAATTCTTCGCGCAAACGCACAGCCACCGCAAAGCCCTTCCAGGCCAATCTTGTTTTCGATTGTGCGATCTTCGCCCACAGCGGGGGAACTCGACGCAGGATTCGCTCTACGCGCGCTCGTCGGTCAGCAGCAACTCCTTCGCCCGCTGCGTGGCCTTCACCACGGCCTTGATCAACGTAACGCGCAGCCCGCCTTCCTCAAGCTCAAGGATCCCGTCGATGGTGCACCCGGCCGGAGTCGTCACGGTATCCTTCAACAGCGCAGGATGGTGCCCCGTCTCGATCACCATCTTCGCCGCCCCCAGCGTCATCTGCGCCGCAAGCAGAGTCGCCAGCTCGCGCGACAGTCCAACCTTCACGCCGCCCTCCGCCAGCGATTCCAAAATAATGTAAATGAACGCCGGCCCGCTCGCGGACAGCCCGGTAATCGCGTCCATATTCTTCTCATCCACGACCACCGTTTTGCCCACCGCATCAAAAAGCTTCTTCGCAAGCTCCACATGCTTCTGCGCCGCATGCTTTCCGGGAGAAATCGCCGTAATTCCCGCGCCGACCAGCGAAGGAGTATTCGGCATCGCGCGAATCACCGGCACCTTCGCGTGCAATCGCCGCTCGATGTACTCCGCGGGCACCGAAGCCGCAATCGAGATCAGCAGCTTCCCCGCATTCAATTCCGGCGCGATCTCATCCACGACGCGCCCCACCACCTGCGGCTTCACGCATAGCAAGATGACGTCCGCCTTCTTCGCGGCCGCCCGGTTGTCGCCGCCCAGCGAAACCGCCGACGCCAGATTCTTCCGCTCGGCCCCGGCATGCGCGACGGTCGCAAAAAGATTCTTCGGCGAGACGAGCCCCTGCTTCACGAGCGCTTCAATCAGTATGCCGCCCATTTTCCCCGCGCCCAGCACGGCCAGGCGCACTTGGCTGGATTTTGCCATTCGATTTTTCCCCTTTCGCGCAATTTGATCGGCTGTTCGATCGGGAAGGCCGCGCGATTCGCCCGCGCGCCCACAGCGGCTATCGACGCGATCGCTGATCGCGTCCCGGGCGCGCTCGCCCTGTCAACGATGAGAGCCACGTGAAAGAAAGCATGCCGCATGATACCCGAGGACGCACCGCGCGCCAAAGCCTTCCGCCACATTGTGGAACCTTCGCGTGCCCTGAAAGGAATCATTAGCGTCGTCGAAATCGGTATCAGCAGCGCTGGAATCCAGCCAGGCGCGATTCACGAGGTCTTTTTGGCTATGTCAGAAAAAATCGCGGTTCGCCCGAAGATCCGCACGTGGATTTGCATTTTCGCACTTTCAGCTCTCGGCCTCGCGCTTGCCGCAGGACGAGCGGCGGCGCAAGCTGACGCCGGCCCGCAAGCAGGCGCCACTCCTTCCGATCAGCCGGCGTCGTCAAGCCCGAGCACCGTGCCCCAGATCGGCGGGCACCCCAGCCTCGCCGGCAATTGGACGCTGAACAAAGATCAGAGTGACGATGCGCGCGAAAAAATGCGCGAAGCGATGGGTGCCTCGGGCAACGAATCAGGTGGCGGGCGCGGCGGCTACGGCGGTGGCGGCGGAGGCGGAATGGGCGGTGGTGGCGGCTATGGTGGCGGTGGTGGACGTCGTGGCGGCGGCCAAGGTCAGGGCAACATGCTCGCCGATTTCTCGCAGCTCACCATCGTGCAAACGCCCACATCCGCGAAAGTCACCGGCTCCGCGGGCCACCTCCTCGCGATCTATGATTCCTCGAATGCGAGCGCTTCGGCGAACTCCAGGAACGCCGGCAATTCCAACAGCGATTCGAGCGGCTCCGAAGGCTCCGAGCGCGGCGGCAGGCAAATGGAGCCGGCAGCGGCCACCTGGCAGGGCAATCAGCTCGTCGCCGTCACTCAAGGGCGGCGCGGCGGCTCCACCACCCGCACCTACGAGCTTTCTCCCGACGGCAAACAGCTCTACGTCACCACCAAAATGGAAAACCCGCGCCTCCAGCAGCCAGTCACGTACCGTTTCGTCTACGAAGCCGCGACCGCCAACGGAGGCGGAAGCCAATAGCGGCGTGCTTCCCTGTCCCATGGCCCGGCCTGCTCGACGATCAGGACGGAGACGCTCCCACCCGCCGCGTCCCGTGCAGGCCGGGGCGCCACCTAGCGTGTGGGAATTGAGGTTTGACGCCGTGGAGTGCGGGAGCTTGCTCCCCCTGCTTGCCGCCCGTGCTTGCCCGGCTCGCCTCGCCGAAGCTTTTTCCCCGCGCAGGCGGGGCGTGCTCCCGGCACGCCCCACGTACTCGGTCGGTGAAAGCGCGAGTCGGGGGAGTCCGTGCGGCAGCTTCCCACGAGGCAAGGGTCGCATCTGGCGACGGCCTTGTAGCGGCGGGTCGCGGGTTTTGCGACCCGGCATACTGGTGGAAGCGTGGGCCTTCAGGCCCGCGAAAAGGGCGCGTAATAAAATGGGCTTCAGCCCCGGGTTTGAGCCGCGAAAATTGCATCGCATAAGTTCTGCCCCCGCACAGGTAACCCATTCGTCGCGCGGGCCGTCGAAAGGGGATACGAATCGTCGTGATTCGGCAGGCAACGCTCAGCCTGTTTCGTCCGTAGTCGGTAGGAGAGGGGTCTTCGTGTACCACCGAGGTCGCCGAAAGGCCGCATGGTTGCTCGCATCAGTTCTCGCGATGGCCGGGCCGAGCCTTGCCCGGCAGCCCTCGCCCCCAACACAGGGCGTGCCGGCTGCCCAGGCGCAGGCGCCCGCCGCACCGCCGGCACAAGGCCCCATCGACGCCACTGGCTGGGTCAAAACCACAGACGGCTCGCCCGTGCCCGGCTCCACCCTCCGGCTCACCAACACCGATACGAGGCAAGTCTGGGTAAGCTGGACCGACCCAACGGGCAAGTTCGAGTTTCCGACACTTACGCCCGGCCACTACACGATCGAGGCCACGCAGCTTGGCTTTGTTTCTTCCTCGATCGAAGCGCAGTTTTCCGACCCTCCGCCCCAGCCGCCAGCGCTCCAGCTCACCTTGCGCGTGGCCACACTCGCGGAGCTCACAGCTCCCGCCGAATCGAATCAACCCGGACGCGGCCGCGGACAAAGGCCGAATGGCGGCGCGCCAGGCACTGGCCAGAACGCGGCGAATGGCGGTCCGGGAGGCTTTGGCCCTCCCGGCGGCCGAGGTGGCCAGGCTGGCCAGGGCGGCGGCAGGCGAGGAGGACAGCTTCCTCAGGGTCTGTTGAACGCTATGCAGCAGGGCATGGCAGGCGGTGGCTTCCAGCAGACGGATGTGACCGGCGCGTCGGAGGGTGGCGACGAGGGCATCGCTGAAGCGAACGCTCCCGTTACTCCGGCCGTCGGCGGCTCGTCCGATTCATTTCTGCTGCAGGGAACGGTCGGTCAGGGCCTTTCCTACAATGCAGGTGGCTTTCCGGGCGGAGGCTTTGGCGGTCCGGGCGGTCCCGGTGGCCCTGGCGGTCCCGGCGGTCCTGGCGCAGACTCCGGAGGGCCCGGGGGAGCAGCCGGGCAAATGCTCGGCGGCGGCGCCGCCGGCGGCCCCGGTGGTGGCGGCTTCGGCGGCGGTGGCCCGGGCGGCGCCTTCGGTGGCGGGGGCGGCGGGCGCGCCATTCAGATCTTCAACACTGGCGGCGGAGGCGGAAGAGGCGGTGGTGGAAACCTGGGCCGGTTGTTCCGCCAGCAGGTCAATCGGATCCGCTACAGCTTCTACGATAGCTACCAGAACTCAGCCTTCGACGCCCGCCCCTACGCCATCACCGGAACGCCTGCGCCAAAGGTCGGCCACTACGACGAGCGCGTCGGCGGCAACATGGGCGGCCCGCTCAAGATTCCGCACATCTACAACGGCGCCGATCACACCTATTTCTTCCTGAACTACCAGCACGAAACGGTGAGCAACGCGATCAACACGTTTTCGACCGTGCCCACCGCCGACCAGCGCAACGGCTGTTTCCCGGCCGGTACCATCTTCCAGCCGTTCACCACCACTCCGGTCACCACGCAAGGTTCATGCGCAGCCGGCGACGTCCAGGTTCCCATCGACCCCGTCGCGCAGAAGCTCCTCAATTTCATCCCGATGCCGACGCCAACGACCAGCGGGCTCAACGGCACTCAGAATTATCTGCTGCAAGCAACCACGCCCGAAAACACCGACCGCATGAATGGCACAATCCTCCACACGATCAATGCGAAATTCAACGTCAACGGCAGCTACAATTTCAGCTCGCAGCGCGAAAATACGCTCAGCAACTTCGTAGGCATTGGCGGCCACGACTCCACCCGCAGCCAGAATCTCACGCTCGGGCTTTCTCACAATTGGACGCCGCACGTCGTCGAAACCACTAGCGTGAATTGGAGCCGCAACCGTGTCCAGTTGCTGAGCGACAATTCCTACAACGCCGCATTTTCGCCGGCCAGTCTCGGCATCAATCTGGGCCCGGGCACGCCCCTCGCAGTCGACTACGGCATCCCGCAGGTCAGTTTTACGAATTACTCCGGCTTCAACGATCCGATTCCGTCGCTCGTGCGAAATCAGACCCTTCGAGTGGACGACAACCTTTCCTGGACGCACGCCAAGCACACGATGCGTTTCGGCGGCGAAGTCCGCCGCGTCCAGCTCAACACCCATTCCAATCCGAATCCGCGCGGAGGCTTCGTCTTCACAGGCATCGCCACCGGCAACGAGTTCGCCGATTTTCTCGAGGGGCTGCCCTTCAACACCACGGGGCAATTTGGCGATCCGAATACGTATTTTCGCGGCTGGGGATTCAACCTCTACGCGCAGGATGATTTCCGCGTCACCAAGACGTTCACGGCGCAATTTGGCCTGCGCTACGACGCCGTCACGCCGCCCATCGAGCTCGCCAACAACATCGTCAATCTCGATATCGCGGATCTCGCTGCTGTCACGCAGGTTCAGCCCGGCGCCACGGGAGTTCCTCGCTCGCTGATCCACGGCGAGTATCATAATTTCGAGCCGCGCATCGGCATCGCCTGGCAGCCGCCGATCAAACCGAAAACCGTCGTGCGCGCCGGCTATTCGATTTTCTACAACACATCCATTTACGACACGCTCGTCCGCGAGCTGGCCTATCAGCCCCCCATCGACACGGCCCAAACGCTCACCACCACCGCGCCGCCCAATCAACTCACGTTTGAGAATCCGTTTATGGGAGGCTCGTCGAATCTCATCGCGATTTCAAACACCCAGTCCGTCGATCCGAATTACAAGCCCGGCTACGCCCAGATTTGGAGCCTCGGCACGGAAACGTCGATTTCGGCCAATTGGGTTCTTGACCTCACCTACACGGGGACGAAGGGAACGAACCTCGACATTCTGCGCGCGCCGAATCGCGCCCCGCTCGGCACACCCTCGGATGAGATTCAGCAATACCGCATCGACAACCAGGCCGCCGGATTCACCTACGATCAGTCGGGCGCCAATTCGATCTACAACGCCCTTCAGGCGCGCGTCGTTCACCGCTTCGCGAAGGGATTTTTCCTCACGGGCATCTACACCTACGCCAAGTCGCTCGACGACGCGAGCTCCATCGGCGGTGCGGGCGGCGGCGGCACCGTCGAGCAGCAGGACGGCAACCTCCACGCCGAATACGGCCTTTCGACCTTCGACATCCGCAACCAGTTCCGCCTCATCTCCATGTGGCAGTTGCCCTTCGGCCAGCGCTACCGCCGGGCGAATCACGGCTGGGAGCAAAAAGTGTTCGGCGATTGGCGCCTCCAGAATATTTTTACGTGGCAAACGGGAACTCCATTCACGGCTCTGCTCGGCGGCGTTGCGTCCGACAACGGCACCGGCGCGAATTTCTCGCTGCGGCCGAATATCGTCGGCGACCCGAATCAGGGCATTTGCGGCGGCTCGCCTTCCGCCTTCTTCAATACCGGCGCCTTCGCTCTGCCAACGGATTCGAGTGGAAATCTTACCTACGGCGACGAGGCGCGTGGGTCAGTCGAAGGCCCGTGTACCTTCAGTTGGAATGCGGGGCTTTCGAAAGCCTTTCGCTTCGGCCCCGAGCAGCGCCATGTGATGAATATCGAGTGGCAGGTGCAGAACCTCACGAATACCGCCAACTACAATGGCATCGGCACCCTGCTTCCTTGCGGACCCGGCGTCTCGGTGTCGGGAATTGTCTGCGGGGCGGGAGCCCCTGGCGCGTCGTTTTCGCCGTTCGGCCACGTGACGAGCGCAGGCTCGATGCGTACGATGAGCTTGACGGTAAGGTTTAATTTGTGAGGCGACGCATGAGAATCAACGGCGGAAACACGGGAGACTCTTTCGCGCGGGCTTTGCTCGCCGGCATCATCGCTGCGAATCTGGCCCTCGTCCCGCTGCCGGCCGCCGCACAACAACAATCTGACCAGCAGCAATCCGGCCGGCCCACGGTCGTTGCGGCTCCGGCTGCTCCGCAGTCCGTGCCGCGAGTGAATCCGCCGAAGCCGAACGCGCTCCATGCCGAATCCTCGTTGGTCCGCATCGATGTGGAGGTCACCGATCGCTCGGGCAATCCGATCAAGGGCCTGAGCGAAGATCAGTTCACCGTGACGGACAACGGCAAGCCTCAGAAGATTTCCAGCTTCTCGTACTCCGATATCGAAAGAATCGACACCGCCGGGCCTGAGAACACGAAGCCCGTTGTGATTCCGGTTGATGGCGGCGCGCCAAGCGTCAAGGAAGCCGTCAGCGACGAAGTCCGCGACCGCCGCATGCTCGTCCTTTTCTTCGACCTCTCCTCGATGGAAACCGACGACATCACCCGCGCGCACGACGCGGCCGAGAAATTCCTGGCGAAGCAGCTGACGCCCGCCGACCTCGTCTCGGTCGTCGTCTTCAGCTCGCAACTCTCCGTGCTCGCGAATTTCACCAACAATCGCGCCGTGCTTGAGAAAGCCGTCGCCCAGATCATGCCCGGCGCTGCCTCGCAGCTCGCCGACAATCAGTACGCCGCCGCGCAGAATGGCGAATACGACGTGCAGCAGGATACGCAAGCCGCGTACACGCCCGACCAGACCGAATTCAACGTCTTCAATACCGACCAGAAACTCATCGCCATCGAAAGCCTCACCAACGTCCTGGCCGGAATTCCGGGCCGTAAGGCGCTCGTCGAATTCACGGGCGGCATCACCCAGACCGGGGAAGAGAATCGCGCCGAGTTAACCGCCGCGACCGATGCCGCGAATCGCGCCGACGTCTCGATCTATTCGATCGACGCGCGCGGCATGTTCGCCACGCCGCCGGGCGGTGACGTCACCACCGCCGCAGCGACCGGCACGTCGATGTTCAGCGGCGCTGCCGTGTTCCATCAGACCGACCAGCGCGAGGATTCGCGCGACACCCTCGCCACGCTTTCAACCGATACAGGCGGCCGCGCCTTCTTCGATCTCGGCGATCTCAGCGATGCCTTCCCGAAGATCCAGCAGGAAAACGGCGGCTACTATCTCGTCGGCTACAATCTCCCGCCCGACGTGAAGCACGACGGCCGCTGGCGCGCCGTCGCGGTGAAAGTGAAAGCCCCGGGCGCGCACGTCCGCTATCGCAACGGCTACTACGCCCCGCGGGATTACCAGCATCTCGAAAAGGAAGACAAAGAGCAGCAGCTCGAGGACGCGCTCGAATCGCCGAATCCCGAGGTCGAATTGCCCGTCGCCGTCGAAACGGCGATGTTCCGCCTTAGCGACAATCAGGTTTATGTCCCCATTTCCGCAAAGCTTTCCTCCAGCGCCCTCGAATGGGCGCAGAAGCGCGGCCTCCACACCGCTGAATTTGATTTCGCCGCCGAAGTGAAGGCCGTGCCTTCCGCGCAGACCGTCGCCGCTCTCCGCGACACGATCACGGTCCACCTCGACGAGCAGCAATACCAGCAGATGACCCGCAGCAATCTCGTGTACCAAGGCGGCGTCGTTCTTTCGCCCGGCACCTACCAGCTGAAATTCGTTGCGCGGGAAAATGAATCGGGAAAGATGGGAACGTTTGAAGAAGATCTCGTCGTGCCGCAGCGCCAGCCCGCACGCATGATGCTGAGCTCCGTGATGCTGTCGAGCCAAATCGTGCCCGTGGAAAAAACGGACGCGGTTCAGGATAAAACGTTGGGGCTTCGTGCGAAGCTCACCTCAACGCCGCTCGAAATGGACGGCACCAAGATCATCCCGAGCGTCACGCGCTACTTCACGCAGCCCCAGACGCTCTACGTTTTCTTTCAGGCCTACTATCCGGAGAAGGGCGGAAGTCAGGAGGCGTTCGACGCGAATACCCTGCGCGCGGGCCTCGTCTTCTTCCGCGGCGGGGTGCAGATCAATTCCACTCCATTGCTCGCGCCCACAGCGCTCGATCCGGCGACGCATACAGCGTCTTTCCGCATCAGCCTCCCGCTCGCCAAGCTCCCCACGGGCCGCTACACGGTGCAGGCGATCGTGATCGCCGCCGGCACGCAGCAATCCGCCTTCGGCCGCGCCTACCTCGCCCTCGCCCAAGCCGAACCAGCCCCGAATCCAACCGCAACCCCTGTCGCGCCGTAGCCCGCCGCGGCGGGCGAAGGCGGAACCCGCATCGCCGACCGGACGATTCACTTCCTCGACGGCTGCATCGTCGATGGCGCGGACGCCGCGCAAGCCACCACCGCGTAGCCGGGCCGTCGCTGCCCTGGGGCTAAAGCCCAGTGATATGACCGCCATTTTCGAGGGCCTGAAGGCCCACGCTTCCACCGGCTTGCCCTTGCGGGCTGAAGCAACGACCCGCGCAAACGTTCGCGGGGCCCACGCATCCAGCGTGCGCACGTCGCGAGTGCGGGGAGCACGCCGGGGCAAGCCCCGGCGGCAAACGGCGGCGGCGAGCCGCCGCACTCCACAGGACCGCCTCAGTTGCCACACAGACTCTGAAGGCCCACGCTTCCACCAGGGCGCGCTTTCGCGCCGCTTCCGCCGTCGCGCGTCCCGCGAAGTGAAAATAAGAAATTGGAAATCGGAAATTTGAAATTGGAAAAGCGAAGACCCGCACTTCCACGACCGTAGAAGTGCGGATTTCATTCCCTTGCGAATTGGCCTATTTTTTCTGCAGCAAGAGGGGACTGGAGCACCCCCCCTAGCGGGGGCTTACAACGCCCTAAAAAGTCGGAAAAAGCCAATTTTGGACGGTTTTGCGGCATGGGACATTACCCGACCCATCGCGAGAAGACCCAGCGCGCCATGCAAGCCTGTCTGGATCTGATCGATACGGCGGAATGGCTGAAGAGCGAGCTGCGTCCGCCACTCGATTCATTCGACCTGACGCTCGGAGAATTTCGCGTGTTGGAGTTGCTGAACCGCCGTGGACCGCTTACGGTGAGAGACGCCGCGCGAGAACGCAAGGCCAGCATCCGAAATCTGAAGGCGACGAGCAGGTACCTCGAGCGGCGCGGCTGGGTGCGGCGAGTCGTCGTGACGCTGCCGCCAGCGGCGTTCGAGGACATCCATCAGGCGAAGTCAAAAAAAGATCAGAAACGAAAGGGGCGGCGGATCGGGGTGATGACCCTGACAGATTCGGGGAAGAGATTCGTTCGCGACGTGATGCCGAACAATTCCAAGATGATGAAGGCGCTGATGCGAGTGCTGGGTTCGCGAGAGCAGTTGTCGCTGAGCCGCCTGTGCGGGAAGATTCGCTCGCGCGAGGCCGTGTTGAAGTTCCTGCAGGAGATCCGAATGGTCGACGAAGATCAGGAGGCGGCGGAGGTGAGAAAGGAAGCGGCGAGTGAGTTGGAGCGGCTCACAGCGCGAACGGGAATGAGGGGCCGAGCCCGCCACGGCGGGCGCAAACACCGCGCGTTACAAATTCGGAGTTGAGAGTCAGAGGCGGGTGTGGGGTGAGGCGGTTACCCCGCGCTCGGCCGGAGCTTCAGCGTAGGCAGGCCACTGCCGCCCGCCATAGTAGAATATGAGTTCTCGGTCGAGTAGATCGGAGCCCAGTCATGGCCAGAAAAGCAGCTTCCTCAAGGGAGCACTTGCCCCCAACCATTACCGCGCAAAGGGCAATCGAGCTCATAGGGCGTCAGTTGCAGCAGTTCGACACCGTCATCCGCCTGCAAAGTGATGACCCAGAAGTCGGCAAGTGGACCAACACCACGGAGCAGATCTTGAGAGCGGCATTCGGTGAACCGCACGGCGAGGACCATGAGATGTTGAGCAAGTTTAAGAGCGCCGGCGCGATCCTTATGTTCACAAGTGACACGCCTGATTCCTATTTTGAGGGCGTATATCGGGAGGGCATGGCGACAAAGAAGGCGATCCTGGAATCCTGCCTCGACCAACTTCAGATTCTCGCCCCGCCCATCGCACGAGTCGCTCCTGGTCAATATCAGTTCCACCAGGAAATCGAACGCGTGAGTGGAGGCCTTTTTCGGGACGGCCACTACAAGCAGGCCGCATTAGAGGCGTATATTCGCGTCATTGACGAGGTAAAGCAGCGGTCCGCGTTGACACTGGATGGCGATTCCCTGATGAATAGGGCTTTCGCGTGCGACAGGCAAGCGCCCATCATTCAGTTCAACAAGCTGTCGACCGATGCCGAGAGGGACGAGCAACGAGGATTCTTGTTTCTTTTCAAAGGCATAGTGGGCCTTCGGAACTTGAAAGCCCATAGCAACGCGCTGTTTGATGACCCACTGAGGGCTCACGAGTATCTCGCACTCGCTAGTGTGTTAATGCGCGTCCTTGAAATCGCAAAGGTGAATCCGCTTCCTTGAGACGTACCGCTAAGAGGTGAGGGTAACGGGAAAAGATGGAAAAACGATATCAAGTGTTTGTTAGTTCGACCTACGCCGATCTTAAGGAAGAGAGGCGGAAAGTCATCCAAGCGGTCATAGAGATGGATTGCATACCGGCAGGGATGGAGCTGTTTCCAGCAGCCGATGAAGAGCAATTTCAGTTTATCAAGCGCGTGATCGACGATTGCGACTACTACCTCTTAATTGTCGGAGGGAGATATGGTTCGACCACCGCCGAAGGAATCAGCTATACAGAAAAGGAATACGACTATGCAGTTAGCCGCGGCCTCAAAGTCATCGCGCTCGTTCACCAGAATCCAGACGAAATACCGTTAGGGAAATCCGAGAAGGATCCGCTGCTTAGGGAGCGGCTCGAAGCGTTCAAAAAGAAAGTATCCACTGGTCGCTTGGTGAAGGCCTGGAATTCAGCGGACGAACTGCCTGCTCTCGTCACCGTCAGCTTAGCGCATACAATGAAGATGTTCCCGGCCATCGGTTGGATAAGAGCGAATCGGGCGGCCAGCGAGGATCTGCTGGCCGAAATAAATGACCTTCGAAAAAAGAATGCTCAACTCCAGGGGATGGTGGGCAACCTCCAGCCGACAATCGAGAATCTAGCCGGACTAGAGGATAAGATAAGGCTCTACGGGACTTACCGTCCGAGTTCCTTCACAGGTGGCAAGGGGTGGAACGCGACGTTTACCTGGGGTGAAATTTTTGGATTGGTGTCTCCGTACCTAGTGCGCCTGCCAACGGACACCTATGTGAAATCGGTCTTGGGGACGGCCGCATTTACTCGAAGCGACCGTTCAGGCTGGGGTGACAGTCCCGTTTTGGACGATCAGATTTTTCGTACCGTTGCCGTACAACTCAAAGCCCTCGGTCTTGTGCATCTCGAATATTCTCAAACGACTGCCGGAGGGATGGATTTGTTCTGGTTGATCACCCCTTCGGGAGAACGCACGATGATGGAGCTTCGCACCGTGAAAAAGGCCGCCGGTTTATTGAAACAGATTCTAAGAGACGAAGAAGCCAAATAAGTTTTGGTTTCCGTCCGTTTTTTCCGTGTTGACGTCCGCTAGGCGAGCCAAGGGCGGGTGGGGGATGGGCACCATCGGACCACTGGCGAGCGCTTCACACCCGAGTCGATTCGAGCCGCGAACAGAGAGGGAGTGGCCCGCCTACGCTGAAGCTCCGGCGAGGCAAGCCTACCTACGCTCAAGCTTCGGCAAGGCAGGCTAGTGGGCGGGTGGCCCAGAAACAATTTCCTGATTCTGCATTTTGGGATGGTCGACCAGAAGTCTCGATTTCCCACATTTCCTGCAACGGCAAAAACGCGAAGGGTGCCCCAGGTTCGGTCTAGGAACCTGGGTCTTGAGCTAGACATTACTTCTGCGACGAAAACGCGCCAAGAGCGGCTTTTCTCGTCCAACTAAGCCGGTTTTAAGGCCCCGCCAGGGGGGTGCTCCAGTCCCCACTTACAGCAAGTTCGTTTCGCTTTTTCTTTGTTTCCCGAATCCATCGGCCGTTTCGCCGCGGCGCTATTTTTTCGGCGGGTGCTCGTCGGAATGGGACGAGGACGAAGAATGTTGCTGCTCCTGCTTGGGCGCGGGATTGTTCTGTTGGTGGTTCAGCGGCGGATGAACGTCGTACATTTCGTCGCGAGCCTTCGTCGGCTGCGTGAATTTCATCGCCGGCCGCTCCTCGTTCTGGGGTGGCTGCGTCCGATTGACCTGGCTGGGCGCATTCCGGTTGTCGGGCTGAGTCGTTGTGCGATTATTCGATCCAGGAGGAGTGAACGGCCGGAATCCATTGTTCGATTGCGGCTGGTTGTTCGCCGGCGGATTGTTCGTCACGCGCGGATTCTGCTGCGTGTTGCCATTTTCGTTCACGCGTGTATTTTGCGGCTGATTGAACGGCTTGCTGTCGTTCGTATATTCCGGCGTGCGGCGCTGCGTTTCGACCGCGGGATTCAGCCGTGCGACCACCGGGTGCTGCGCGAAGGAATACGACGGCTTGGCCGTCGCGACGCGAGCCGTCGCCGACACGTAGCTCGTGCGGCTCGGCGCGACCGGCGACGAATCGACTGAATGTGCGCCGCGAATCTGATCCGCGTTGACGCGCACGATCGCGCGGTTCACGGGGCGCGCATTCACGAATGTATCGCGCGAAACGGCAGTGATGGCGCGTTGGTTGTTTGCGTACGTGTAGTTCACATGCGTCACGTCGCGATTGACCACGGCCGTGTTGTAGACGTTCCTCACCTCGGTGACGTTCACGATCCGCGTGTTCGTCACGTTGATGTTCTGAAAGTAGCGCGGGCTGCAATGATATCCCGGGACGAAAACGTCGCGCGGCCCAAGCGGGAACCATCCCACGCCGGAAAATCCTCCGCCGAACGCCACCGAGAAACCAAATCCGCCTCCGCCGACAAATCCAACGACCGCGGGCGCGTACACGGGACGAACGACAACCGGGCCAGGCACCCAGCCCCAGCGATCGCCGACGTAGGCCCAGCGGCCGTAGTGAAAGGGCGCCCATCCCCACGGCTCGGAGTCAACCCAGGTCCAGCCCCACGGCTCGATGAAAACCCAATGGCCCATCTGGTAGGGCGACCATCCGACGGCAACGCCGCTCGGCACCCAAATTTCGCCGTAGTCGGAATCCGATTGCCACGAGCCGTAGTCGTCGAGATCGTAGTAGCCGTCGACATCGCGCGAAACGTATTTTGCTGAGACGGCGTCGTTCTCGCGCTGATCGCGCGACTGGCACCAATCCTCGAAATCATCGAAGGCGGGCGCAGGGCCGGCATCGTAGGTGATCTGATCCGTGCCGTTGAACGTGTATTGCTGGAGGGGACCGAGATCCCACGTGTCCCCGCCGCCCGTCACTTCTCCCGCGCCCTCGCGCACCACGATCACGGTGGAACCGCCGTTGGGATCGGTTTCGATCCGATATTCGCCGGTGCGCGTCAGCGTGAGCGCGAGGTTGGGCGTGTCGATTTCGAAGGCGTCGCCGCTCGGCAGAATCCGCAGATGAACTTCGATCGTCCCCTGTGCGAGCTGAATCTGCGTGGTGCGATCGTCGAGCGTGAGAAATGAAATGCCGGTCTCGCTCGACATGCGGATCGCGGTGCTGCCGATGTGGACTTCTCCGCGCGAATCCTTGTCCGCCCAGAGGTTGTCGCCGGTAGTGAGCGGGCGGTTCGGGTCGGCCTGCACCCAATCTTGACCGCCCGAAACTTGATACGACACCGAGCCCTGAATGTAGTTCAAGCGCGCGACGCGTCCCGGAGGATCTTGATCCTGCGCCGCTGCGAATCCTGGAAACGCAGGAATCAGTGCGGCTGCGAAGAATAGGACCCCGAGAGACAAAGCAGTTTTTCTCATGGACGGATGACTCCCTTGGCGAACCGTTCTCTCGATATCATAGCCCTCTGCACGAGCCAATTCCATGCAGCGAACCATGTGAACCATGCGGCAACACGCATTGACGACATGTGTTTTGCCTCCTGCTCATTCAACACGCCACACGATCCTGAGTTTCTAGCGACGACCATGCCCGCCTCCGGAATGCCCGCCGCCACTGTTATGCGAGCCTCCGCCTCCGCTGCTGCGAGGCGCACTGGAGTTGCCGCGCGGGGCGCTCGATCCCCGAGGTGCGCTGTAGTTGCCACGCGGCGCACTATAGTTTCCGCGAGGCTGGCTGTAGCCGCCGTTGGAGCCGCGACCGTAGCCGCCGTTCCCGTAGTTCCCGCCGCCGCGCGGCGTCACGATGGGCTGCCTCATATTAAGTTGGGGCCTAGAATATGAATGAGAGTATGAATTTGAGGAGCCCCCTCGTGACGTCGATCCCGGCGAGTTATAAGAACGATCGGACTGATAGCCTCGGTTCGATTCCTGTGATCCTGAACCGAAGCGCTCAAAGCCGCTACGATTTTCGGACTGAGCCCCTGCATTTCCTCGGCTGAAGGAATTATTGCTCGTCTCTCCGCGATTGCCACCCGATTGCGGCGGCGTAAACGCGTGCCATCCCGGGCGGCTCGACGTGACCGCTCCATGGTTCTCGTTCGAACCACTGAACGAACGTCTGTTCCCGTTAGCGTTGCCGCCGAAGGATTGGCGGGTACTCACGTTGTTATTCACCGACCGGCTGCCGAATCCGTTCGACGCCGCGTTTGTACGCCCCGCAGCGCTGAAGAAGTGCTGCGAGCTTGAAGGCGCGTTGCGGAACGAAGCCGGATTCGCGGCGCGGCCCGACGCACTGTAGCTCTCACGCGACGGCGAAATCGGCATCCGGCCGCTCACCATACTTGCCTGGCGAAACGAAGCCTCGCTCATCCGCGTTCCGACTCCGTGCACTGCGCCGCGTCCAAACTGGTTCGAGTTCATCGAGACCATGCCCGACCGGACGCGATCGTTGTGGAAGGCTTCATTCACGTTTGAGAAGCCGCGTCCGCCGGGACCGATCGGACGGAATCCATCACGGTCTCCGCCACGGAAGCCGTCGCCGCCACGGAACGTGTCGTAGCGCCCGCCCCAGCGTCCCCACCACGGGTGATACCAGTCACCCGGGCCGCAGGGCAGCCAGCCAACGTGGCCGAAACCAAATCCGAATCCGAATCCGACGCCCCAGCCTCCGCCGCCCCAGCCGAAGAACGAGACATAGGCAGGCGACCAGATCGGGTAGTAGCCGGGGTAACCGACGACAGGGCCCGGCCACCAAGCCCAGTTACCGCCATAGACGAACCAGCGCCCGTAGTGATATGGCGCCCATCCCCACGGCTCGTTGGAAACCCACGTCCAGTCGTAGTAAGGTTCCCAGACCCAGCGGCCATCGCTATAAGGCGCCCAATTGGGATTCTGCTGCGGGATCCACACGGGACCGTAATCGGGGACCTCGCTCCACGTTCCATGGGTATCGAGATCTTCTGAACCCGTGTAGTACTGGTCGGTATCCTTCCAGCTTTTTGCGCTGGTGATCTGATGATCGCGGTCCATATTCCATGAATCCCAGGCATCTTCGCCCGGAGCGGACTCTGTCTTGTACTGAGGGTTGTCCGTTCCCTGGATCGTGATCAATTGCCCGGCGTTGACGTGCGTGCTCCCCTGCGGTTCGGTGATATCGGCCGAGCCTTCGCGAACAATCGCGCTCGTTTCGCTATCGGAGTTCACCTGAATGCGATATTCGCCCGTGCCATCCGGATGGACAGCGGAATTGGGCGTATCGATTTCCGCATTCGCTTCGCCGGGCCGGGCTACCGCGTAGGTGACGAGACCCTGGCCTACCTGCACCTGAATATTTTCGCGGCTGATGTTCGCGATCTTGGCGGTGGCGTTGTGGGACAGCCGCAGGACGTTTGCGGAATCGAGTTGAATTTCGGCGCTGCCATCCGGTCCAGTCGACACGCGATCGCCCACTGCGACAGGCGTATTCACGGTTGCCGCGACCCATTCACCGTTGTCGCCGCGATGGGTGGAAACGTTGCCCTGGACGACGCTCAAACGCGCCACGCCCGGCGCGGGGCCGGACTGATCGGGTTGACCAGCCTGCTGAGAATAATCCTGATCGGGCGGAGGCGGCGCTGCACCAGCTGGCTGATCCTGAGCTCTTACCGGCGCGCTCACGGACATCACGCCCAGCGTTAAGAAAATCATTACGAGACTCGCGAGATGCTTTTTCATAATTTCCCCCTGGCGGACCACCGCCAGAAAACCCTTCGAATCCACCTGTGGTAATGCAGGGCCAGTGCCAAACAAGTGCATTTGGCCGTTCCGCCTCGATCTTATTGTTAGGATGTGGGTTAGCCGCCGAGGTACGCCAGCATTCGTCCCGACAGGTCTTCAGTGTACGGTGGTTTTCACGCGGAGGGTGGTGCTTTTCAGCCAGTCTGGCGACCCATCAAACTCGGCCGGTTCGCCTCAATCGAAATTTAGGACTCGGAGCCGGTTGAGCCCGTCGCCCAACAAGAACGGCGCGATCATCAATCGGATTCACCGTTCTTGAGACGGTCACACTCCAAACTGCCGCAAATGATGGTCAAGATGTTTGTACATTAAGATCGCCCACTCCTCCGGCGTCATCTTCCCGAAGAAACTATGCGGATTCTTCGTACACCCTGCCGCCCCTCCCACCGTAAATTTGTCAATCAATCCCGATAACCGCTCCCGTTCCTTGCCCAAGTCTCGTTCGTCCGCGACAATTAGGCTCTTGGCCGTCGGCGAATTCTTCCGTAGTGGGTCTTCGTTCCGAAACACCATCGGCTTCACGAGCCGCCCCATCAGACGTGCGGGTAGCGCACCCTTTTCGGGCACCACTTCTCCCACGGCCCACTGCATACTCACCGAGCAATGTGCCAGCATCTGCGCCGGCGTCATCTTGCCCCAGCGCCTCTCACTTTGTGGCTCCAATTTTCCCAGCCGGGTCTTTACCTGATTCGCGACCGCCGCATCGAACAGGTTCTTCATGCTTACATGCCTCCTTTGAACGAGAAATAACCAACAAGATGTCCTTCCGCCTCAATCGAATTCAGGACATGGGGCCGGTCGATTCGCGCCCGTACCACAACCCAACGAAACCGGTCTTGTAGGCGACGGTGTCCTTCAGTTGCCAATTCGTTTCGGCGATGGAAGCGGCGAAGAGGCGCAGCCCGTCACCCAACAAGACTGGCGCAATCATCAATCTAATATCATCCACCAAGCCGAGCCTGAGAAAATCCTGGCACAAGATCGCGCCTCCCACGAGCCAGATGTTTCCGAATCGAGGCGCGAGGACCGCATCGACCAATCTCTTGAGATCGCCTGAATAGAACTCCACGCTCTTTCTCGTGGACGGCAGGTTTCTGGTTGTCGTCACGACGGTCGGAGTGTCTCCATAAGGCCAGCCGAGTTGAAGCGCATGTTCATAGGTGCGCGAACCCAGCACAAAGCAATCGATCGCGGCGACGACTTCCGCGGCGCTGTCTTCGGAGACACCTCGTTCGTAGGCATCGCCAGGACTCTCGAGCCACGAGACAGTGTTGTCGTGTTTGGCGATGAAGCCGTCAATGCTTGAGACCACGTGCAGAGTTACCGTCATCTACTTGCTTTCGCCCGGCACGTCGGGATCGGGTACGCCCATTTGCGATAGACGGTAACGCAGGGCATTGCGCGAGAGACCTAGTGCACGTGCGGCTTGGCTCTTGTTGCCGTTGGCGCGGCGCAAGGCCTCGCGAATGATTTCTTGTTCCCACTGCTCGAGCGTGACGCCGTCGGGCAGCACGGGCGCGGCGGAATCCGCAGGGGGGCGCGGGCGCGCGCTATCGAAATGAATATCGGCGGCGTCGAGCGTCGAGCCGGCCGCAAGCATGACGCTGCGCGCCAGAATATTCTCGAGCTCGCGGATATTGCCGGGCCAATGAAAATCCATCAGCAGCTTCAGGGCCTGCGGCGTGATGCGCGGCGTCGGCTTGCCGGATTCGCGCGCGAACTTTTCGAGGAAGAAGGTGGTGAGCGCCGGAATGTCCTCCTTGCGGTCGCGCAGGGGAGGGATATCGATCGCGACGACATTGAGGCGGTAGTAGAGGTCCTCGCGAAACGTGCCTTCTTCGAGCGCAGCGCGCAGGTCACGGTTGGTGGCGGCGATCAGGCGCACATCCACTTTGATCGTTTTTGTTCCGCCGAGGCGTTCGAATTCGCGCTCTTGCAGTACACGCAGCAGCTTCACTTGGATTGCGGGCGGGACGTCGCCGATCTCATCAAGGAAGAGGGTGCCCTTGTCAGCCAGCTCGAATTTCCCCGGCTTGCTCGAAGTGGCTCCGGAAAATGCGCCCTTCTCGTAGCCGAAGAGTTCACTTTCGAGCAAGTTTTCGGGAATGGCTGTGCTATTGATTTTGAGGAACGGGCCAGAGGCGCGCTGCGAATGCTCGTGAATGGCGCGTGCGATCAAATCCTTGCCGACGCCGCTTTCGCCGCCGATCAGGACCGTGGCGTTGGTGGGCGCGACGCGCTCGACGAGGCCGAGAACGGCCTGCATTTTGTCGCTCTGCGCGACGATGTTTTTGTATTCGTAGCGGCGGCCCAGCGCTTCGCGCAGATCGCGATTTTCTTCGCGCAGCGCGTGCGCGGCGAGCTCCTTGCGGATCACGAGGACGAGTTCCGCCAGCGAAAAGGGTTTCAGCACGTAGTCGCTTGCTCCTGCCTTCATTGCGTCGACAGCCGATTCCACGGTGCCGTAAGCGGTCATCATGACCACCGGCATCTCCGCATCGATGCGTTTCACCGCGTGCAAAAACTCAAGGCCGCTCATTCCGGGCAGCTTGAAATCGGTGACGACGAGGTCGAAGGGGTCCTTCGCGAGGAATTGCAGGCCCGTTTCGGCATCCGGAGCGGTGCGCGCCTGAAATCCTTCTTCGGCAAGCTGCAGCTCGAGCAGGCGGCGCATCTTGGCTTCGTCTTCGACGATGAGGATGGATGGTTTTTCGCGCTTCATATTGGCTGGCTATCCGATCGGGATCTCGCGCTCATGAATTTTCGGGCGCGGCCGGGAGGAAAATGCGGAAATGGGCGCCCGGCCGTGAATCGCTTTCGAGTTTAATTGAACCCCGGTGGTCGTCCACAATTTTGGCGACGATGGCGAGGCCGAGACCCACGCCGTCTTTCTTCGTGGTGAAAAACGGGTTGAAGATCTGCTCGCGTGCCTCGAGTGGGACGCCGGGGCCCGTATCGTCGATCGCGATGCCGACGCCGGAGCGGCCTGCAGAAGTTTCCGGGGCGACGGAAATGCTCAGCATCTCGTCGCGGCCGTCGGGCGAAGCCTCCATCGCCTGGAATGCATTCTGAATGAGATTCACGAAGATGCGCTCGCAAAGCTGCTCGTCCGCGAGAATCTCGGGCACCGGAGAATAGTGGCGCTCGACGCGCACTTTGGAATTAGGCGACTGCGCGAGGACGGATTCGAGCGAGCGGTCGATGATCTCGCAGACGCGCTGCGCGTGAAGATCGAGATGCGCGGGGCGCGCGAAATCGAGGAAGCGCGCCACGAGCGCGTTCAGCCGGTTCACTTCGGCGGAAATGTAGCCCGCCAGCTCGCCCGCGAGCGGCTCCGAGCCTTGCAATTTCTGCTGGAGCATTTCGGCCGAGCCCTTGATCACGCCGAGCGGATTGCGGATCTCGTGCGCGAGGCCCGCCGAAAGCTGGCCGAGAGCGGCGAGGCGCTCAGAGCGGCGTGCATCGGCTTCGGCGCGCTGCAGCTGGCGGTTCGTCTCTTCGAGTCGCTCGGAGAGCTCGCGATAGCGCTGGACCTGGTGGCGATTGTCCATCACGAAGCGGTTCACTAGCATCGCCGCAAGGAAGAAGAAGAGGATGCGAATCGCAAGGATCGTCTCGCCTTCGGTGCCGAGTTCGAGACCTGCCTGCAGCGCGGGAATCAAGAACGAGCAGTAGGCGAGCGAGGACACCGTGGTCCACGCGAGAGTCGCCCAGGGGCCGAAATAGATCGCGGCGGTGAGGACGGGCAGGAAGTAAATCGGATAGTAGGTGCTGTTGATGCCGACCTCGCCGGTGTGAGCGAGGAGCAAGGTGGCGAAATAAATTTTCAGACTGACGCTGTAGATGCGGCCGCGGCCGGGCAGTTTTGCGATAAGCGGGCCTTCGATGACCTGAATGATTGCGATGACGAGAAGAATGAGTTTTTTGTGAGTTTGGTCGTCCGACGGCAGGAAGGCGAGGCCGAATAGCAGCAGCAGAATGAAAGCGTCGAACCAGCCGATCGGCCATTTCTTGCGGTCGAGCATGTCGCGCGTGCTCCCAAGGTTCCAGGGGAGATGAACCTGAATGCCAGACGAATCTAACACGAGCGGAGCAGGTTTCGTTTCAAGGAGTGGGAGCGCGTTGCCGCGGGCGCGAGGAGAGATGGCGGCGCCGGCTATCGGGAAGAAAAAATCAGGCTTGCTTCGTCGAGCGCGAGAAGCGGATTTCCGGCATCGCGCAGGCGCGCGTCGTCGAGCACGCGGCCGACGAGGAGGATCGTCGGCGAATCGAGATGCGGGAGCTTGTCGAGGTCGCGGATCGTGGTGTACTGATATTGTTGCGGCGGCGTGGTGGCGTGAGAAACGATTGCCGCGGGAATATCTTCGGCGAGGCCCGCGGCGAGAAATTCCTCGCGCAGGCCCGCGAAGTCATGTCCCGGCATGTAGATGACAAGCGTGGCATTGCCTTGGGCGAGATTTTTCCAGTTGGGTTTCTCGCGCGGGCCGCCCTTGTGTGCGTGGTGGCCGGTCACGACGACCACGCGCGCGCTTTTGCGGCGATCCGTGAGCGATACGCCGAGCGAAGCGGCTGCGCCGAGTCCGGCGGTGATGCCGGGAACCACGTCGAACGGGACATTGGCGGCCGCGAGCGCGTCGATCTCTTCGGCGAGGCGGCCGAAGATTCCCGGGTCGCCGCTCTTGAGGCGCACAACATCCATGCCGCGCCGCGCGAAATCGATCATGAGCGCGTCGATCTCGCCTTGCGTGATGCCTTTCGCGCCGCAGCGCTTGCCGACGTCGATCACCTCGGCTTGCGGCCCGGCGACGTCAAGAATGGCGGTGGGCACAAGGTCATCATGCAGGACGACATCCGTCGCTGCGAGCAATCGGTGAGCCTTGACGGTCAGCAACTCGGGATCGCCCGGGCCTGCGCCGACGAGATGCACCGTGCCTGTGGAAATCTGCGTCATTTGCTCCCTTACGTCGTCGATATCAGCACTAAACAAAAAGCCCGCTTACCAGGTCCTGCTCCGGCAGCGGGCTTACGATTGCGTCGTAATCTTCGGATGCTTTGGATCACACGCCCGCGCGAGTTGTGGCAGGACTACAACAGGCCGCAAAGATCGTCGCACAGGTGAAATTTACCATGCCTGATTCTACGCAGTGCTCCGCTTGCGGTCAAGGCGAGCACCGCGCGGGGAGGTGTGGAGGGGAAGGGCGAGCAGAGGGCAGGTATTGAAGGCTTGGAACTCTCCCTTGCTCGACCGGGAATACTTGGGGGTACTGTGCATTGATTGGGCGATGGCGGGTGACGTCAAAATCAGCGACGATCCTCATGCCGAGGTCGCCGAGCACAGGCATGCCGCAGGGAACACAGCCCTGACGTGGCTGTATCCGGGAAAGATTCCCGAACGTCTAAGAGTTGTGAAAAAATAGGCCAGATAGGGGCGTACAGCGTACATGTCCTCTCCATTGCCATCATCTTCGGATCCGTCATCGACTTCGTCGGGAGCGCTGCGAACGGACAGCGGCGAACCTTCCGCGCTTCAACCGCCAGGGCGGCGCGACGATGAGGACGCCAAACCCCGGCATCATTACGGAGTTTGGATCGTGGTGGTTTTGCTCGTTGCCATGGGATTCGTGTTCTACCGCCTGCGCTCGAGTTCCCAGGCTGCGTCCAAGAAGGACTCGGGCAATCAGACGATTTCCGTCGGCGTGGTTTCGACTCAACAGCGCGATGTGCCGTACTACCTGACCGGCCTTGGCACCGTTACGGCGTTCAACACGGTGACACTTCATACGCGCGTCGACGGCCAGATCATGCAGGTATTCTTCAAAGAGGGGCAATTCGTGCATGCGGGCGATCTGCTGATCGAAATTGATCCTCGCCCTTATCAGGTTGCTCTCGATCAAGCCGAGGGGCAGCTCGCAAAAGACGAGGCCTCGCAGAACGACGCCAAGGTCGATCTGAACCGCTATCAGACGCTCTGGCAGGAGGGGGTGGTCGCGCGACAACAGCTCGACACCCAGCAGGCCACCGTGGGGCAGTATGACGGCGCCATCAAGTCCGACCAGGCGCAAATCAACAGCGCCAAGCTCAACTTGGTGTACAGCCGTATCACTTCGCCGATCAATGGGCGCGTCGGGCTCCGCCTAGTCGATCCGGGCAACATCGTTCACGCGACGGACACGAACGGAATGCTTGTGATCACGCAGGTGCAGCCCATCGCGGTGGATTTCACGCTTCCCGAGGAAAATCTCCCAGAGGTTGTTGCCGAAATGCGAAACCGGCAGCTGGTCGTCGATGCCTACAGCAGCGACGACAAGACCAAACTCGGCGACGGCAAGCTCCTGACCCTCGACAACGAGATCGATCCGACGACCGGCACCATCAAGCTGAAGTCGGAATTCGCCAATGCAAACCTGTCGCTCTGGCCGAATCAGTTCGTCAACACGCGGTTGTTTCTCAGCGTGAGGAAGAGCGCGATTGTCGTTCCGTCCGCCACGATTCAGACCGGCTCACAGGGGCCGTTCGTTTACGTGATTAACTCGAACAATCAAGCCGAGGTGCGTCCGGTGCAGGTGGACTTCACCGAAGGCAATATCTCCGTAATCCGCCAGGGGCTGAAACCGGGCGAAGTCGTCGTCGTCGACGGAGCGGACAAGCTCGAGTCGGGGTCGGCGGTCACGCCGCATCAATCGGCAATCGGCCGCAACCCCGCGGCCGGTTCAAGCGGGTCATCGGATCAGCAACCGTGAGTCCGTCCAGGCCGTTCATCCTTCGTCCCGTCGCAACCTCGTTGCTGATGGTGGGCATTATGCTGGCGGGGGCGGTAGCCTATCTCCAGCTCCCGGTTTCGGCCCTTCCGCAAGTCGATTATCCGACGATCCAGGTGCTGACGTTCTATCCGGGCGGCAGTCCGGACGTGATGGCGTCCGCAGTGACGACGCCTCTCGAGCGGCAGTTCGGCGAACTCCCGGGCCTCTCGCAGATGACCTCGACGAGTTCCTACGGCGGTTCGCTGATCACGCTGCAGTTCGAGTTGACGGAAAATATTGATGTCGCCGAGCAGGAAGTGCAGGCTGCGATCAACGCGGCGGCGACCTATCTGCCAAAGGACCTGCCGAATCCGCCGATCTACAGCAAGGTAAATCCGGCGGACACGCCCATCCTGACGCTCGCGCTCACATCGGACACGTTGCCGCTCGAAAAAGTGGAAGATTTCGCCGACACCAATTTCGCGCAAAAGATTTCGCAGCTATCGGGTGTAGGTTTGGTGACGATTAGCGGAGGCGAAAAGCCAGCCGTCCGCGTGCAGGCAATCCCGACAGCGCTCGCGTCGTATGGGCTGAGCCTCGAAGATCTCCGGACGGCGTTGGGAAATGCGAACGTCGACCAGGCAAAAGGAACTCTCAACGGTTCGCGCCAATCGTTTACCCTCCAGGACAACGACCAGCTTCTTACGAGCGATGCCTATCGGCCTCTGATTATCGCCTACAAGAACGGCGCGCCGGTGCGGCTCTCGGACGTCGCGACCGTGGTGGACGGCGCTGAGAATAATCTACAGGCCGCGTGGATGAACACCAAGCCCGCCGTCATCCTCAATATTCAGCGCCAGCCCGGCACCAACATCATCGGCGTCGCCAATCGCGTGAAGGATCTGCTCCCTCGCTTGCAGGCCTCGCTGCCCTCGTCGATTCAAGTGACGACGCTTACCGACATGACGACCACCATCCGCGCGTCGGTGAAAGACGTTCAATTCGAGCTGATGCTTACGATCGCGCTCGTCGTGATGGTGATGTTTCTTTTCCTGCGCAGCGTTTCGGCCACCATCATCCCGAGCGTTGCGGTTCCGCTTTCGATCGTTGGCACGTTTGGCGTGATGTACCTGTGCGGCTACAGCCTCGACAACCTTTCGCTGATGGCGCTCACGATTTCCACCGGCTTCGTGGTCGATGACGCGATCGTGATGATCGAAAACATCTCGCGGTTCATCGAGGAAGGACACAAGCCGCTCGAAGCGGCCCTGATGGGCGCCGAGCAGATCGGGTTCACCATCGTGTCGCTGACTGTGTCGCTGATCGCAGTGCTGATTCCGCTCTTGTTTATGGGCGATATCATCGGGCGGCTCTTCCGCGAATTCGCCGTGACGCTCGGCGTCACGATTCTGGTCTCGGCTTTCGTATCGCTCACGCTGACGCCGATGATGTGCTCGAAGCTGCTCAAATATCAGGATCCGCAAAAGCAGAGCCGCTTTTATCGTTCTTCGGAACGCGTTTTCGAGCGAATGATCGCCTTTTACGGGCGAACGCTGCAGGGTGTGCTGCGACACCAGACCATCACCTTGATTGTCACCGTTGGCACCCTCGTCCTGACGCTCCTGCTCTACTACTACGTGCCAAAGGGATTTTTCCCCGTGCAGGATACCGGCGTGATTCTCGGCATATCGGATGCGCCGCAGTCGATTTCGTTCTCCGCGATGGCTGAACGCCAGCAGGCGCTTGCCGCGGTCATTCTGAAAGATCCGGACGTCGTCAGCTTGTCGTCCTTCATCGGAGTGGATGGGACGAACATGACGCCCAACAACGGGCGAATCCAGATCAATCTCAAGCCGCGTGATGAGAGAAAGGACGATGCCTCTGCGATCATTCGGCGTCTGCAGCCGGAGGTCGCTCAGGTGGAGGGAATCGCGCTCTACATGCAGCCCGTGCAGGACATCACCGTCGAGGACCGCGTCAGCCGCACCCAGTATCAGTATTCGATTGAGGATGCGGACGCGCAGGAGCTGTCGCAGTGGGCGCCCAGGATCGAGGCCAAGCTGAAAGAACAGCCGCAGCTGCGCGACGTTGCGTCAGACCAGCAGGATCAGGCGATCCAGGCCAATCTGGTGATCGATCGCGACACGGCCTCGCGCCTCGGAATCCTGCCGGCCACGATCGACAACATCCTCTACGACGCTTTCGGGCAGCGGCAAGTGTCGACGATGTTCACGCAACTCAATCAGTACCATGTAGTGCTCGAAGTCGATCCGCGCTTTCAGCAGAACCCGGACGCCCTCAAGGATATTTACGTAAATTCGTCGAACGGCACGCAAGTTCCGCTGAGCGCTTTCACGCATTTCGAGCAGGTGATGGCGCCTCTGGCCGTGAATCACGAGGGCCAATTTCCGGTCGTGACCCTGTCGTTCAATCTGGCGCCCAGCGCCTCGCTCGGCGACGCAGTCGACGCCATCCACAAAGTCGAGCAGCAACTGAACATGCCGCTTTCTCTCCACGCCAGCTTTCAGGGAACCGCGCAGGCGTTCCTTAATTCGCTGGCGAACGAGCCGCTGCTGATTCTGGCGGCCGTGGTGACGGTCTACCTCGTCCTCGGCATCCTCTACGAAAGTTACATTCACCCGATCACGATTCTTTCGACGCTGCCCTCGGCCGGCGTGGGTGCGATCCTGGCGCTGATCATCTGCGGCCAGGATTTCAGCGTGATTGCGCTGATCGGCATCATCCTGCTCATCGGCATCGTGAAAAAAAACGCCATCATGATGATCGACTTTGCTCTCGACGCGGAGCGCAAGGAAGGGAAGCCGCCCGAGGAAGCGATCTACCAGGCGTGCTTGCTGCGATTCCGGCCGATCATGATGACCACGATGGCGGCCTTGCTAGGAGGTCTGCCGCTCGCGCTGGGCTCGGGAACTGGATCGGAGCTGCGCCGTCCACTCGGCATTAGTATCGTGGGTGGCTTGATGATCAGCCAGGTGCTGACGCTCTACACGACGCCTGTTGTGTATCTTGCCTTCGACCGGCTGGCGCGCCGCCTGGCTCGCCACCGCGTCGGCAACCCGGTCGAGGCCGGAATGCACGCGGATTGATCGAAGGGAATTGAAAACCACGCTGCGGCGACGATCATGAACATCTCCGAACCCTTCATCAAACGCCCGATTGCGACCTCGCTTCTCACCGCCGGAGTGTTGCTTGCGGGGGCGATCGCGTATCGCTTTCTTCCCGTGGCGCCGCTGCCACAGGTGGAATTTCCCACGATTTCCGTAAGCGCGAGTCTCCCCGGAGCCAGCCCGTCGACTATGGCTTCGTCGGTAGCGACTCCGCTCGAACGCCAATTCGGGCGAATCGCGGGCGTGACGGAGATGACCTCGACGAGTATGGCGGGCTCGACGTCGATCACGCTGCAATTCGATTTGAATCGCGACATCGATGCGGCGGGGCGCGACGTGCAGGCGGCCATCAACGCGGCCCAGGGCCAGTTGCCGGCGAATCTGCCCAGCCGGCCATTCTGGCGAAAGATCAACCCGGCGGATTCTCCCGTGATGATTCTGGCGGTGCGTTCCGACGTGCTGCCCCTCAGCAAGTTGTACGACGTCTCCGATTCGATCCTTGGGCAAAAGCTGTCGCAGGTGCAAGGGGTCGGTCAGGTGACTGCTGGCGGAAGTGCTCGCCCTGCGGTCCGCATCGAGTTGAATCCAATGGTGCTGGGCAATTACGGGATCGGCCTCGAAGATGTCCGCACGGCGCTCGGGGGAGTCAATTCGAATGAACCGAAGGGAGAGGTCGCCAACGGACTTGTCCGGTGGACGATCACTGACAACGATCAGCTGTTCGATGCGAATCACTATCGGCCCATCATCGTCGCCTACCACAACGGCGCGCCGGTCCGCCTCGAGGATATCGCCGACGTGCGCGACGCGGTCGAGGACGTCCACACCGCCGGGCTCGTGAATGGCAAGCCCGCCGTCCTCTTGATCATCAATCGCCAGCCCGGCGCGAATATCGTCGGCACGGCGGATCGGATTCGCGCGCTTCTCCCGGAGCTGCAGGCTTCGATTCCGGCCTCTATCAATCTCACCGTGGCGATCGATCGGACCACCACGATCCGCGCCGGCGTGAAAGACATTCAAATCACGCTGCTGATCACCGTTGTCCTCGTGATCCTGGTAATTTTCGTTTTTCTGCGCAGCGTCTGGGCCACCGTGATTCCGGCGGTCGCGGTGCCGGTCTCCCTCGTGGGCACATTTGGCGTGATGTATCTGCTCGGCTATTCGATCGACAATCTTTCGCTGATGGCGCTGACGATTTCCACCGGCTTCGTGGTCGACGACGCCATCGTGGTGATCGAAAATATCACGCGCTACCACGAGGCGGGCCTTTCGCCGATGCAAGCGGCGCTGCGCGGTTCGAAGGAAATCGGATTTACCGTGCTCTCCATGAGCACATCGCTGATCGCCGTATTCATCCCCATCCTGCTGATGAATGGAATCGTCGGACGCCTCTTTCGCGAGTTTGCGGTCACGTTGAGCGTCACGATCCTGTTGTCGCTGGGCGTCTCGCTGACCACCACCGCCATGATGTGCGCGAAGTTTCTGAAGCATTCCTCGAAGGAAGGCCATGGCCGGCTCTACCGGCTGAGTGAGCGCTGGTTCGACGAATTGCACATGGCCTACGATCACGGGCTCCGCTGGGTGCTCAAGCATCAGGCGTTTACCCTGACCGTGATGATCGCCACGATTTGCGTAAACATTTTTCTTTTCTTCATCATACCCAAGGGGTTTTTCCCCCAGCAGGACACGGGCTTGCTGAACGGCTCGATTCAGGCGTCGCAGGATATTTCCTTCGACGCGATGCGCGTGAAGCAGCAACAGTTCAGCAATGTCGTTACCTCGGACCCTGCCATCCAGAGCGACATCTGCTTCATTGGCGGCAACAACGCGATGAACAACGGCCGCATGTTCATGATGCTCAGGCCGCTGTCGGTGCGGAAAATCAGCGCCGACCAGGTGATCCAGCGTCTCCGCAAGAAACTCGCCGTTGTCTCGGGCGCCACGCTCTATCTGCAGGCGAACCAGGACATTCGCGTCGGCGGCCGCCAGAGCAACGCTCAATATCAATACACGCTTGAGACCGAAAGTCTGCCCGATCTCGAACAGTGGTCGCCGGTGATGCTGGAGAAGCTCAAAGCTCTGCCGCAGTTGAAGGATGTTTTGACCGATCAGCAGAATCAGGGGCTCGCAGCGGACCTCGTGATCGATCGCGATACGGCGTCGCGGCTGGGCCTCAACGCGGCGACTATCGACAACACGCTGTACGATGCCTTCGGTCAGCGCCAGGTCTCCACCGTCTTCACCGAGCTCAACGAATATCATCTGGTGATGGAAGTCGCGCCCGAATTCCAGCGCAATCCGGACGCGCTCAAGGCCATTTACGTGCGCGCCCAAAACGGTACGCAGGTGCCGCTGAGCGCGTTTTCTCATTTCGCGCCGCTGAACACTCCTCTCGCCGTGAACCATCAAGGACAGTTTCCCGCCGTCACGATTTCCTTCAATCTCGCGCCCGGAGTCTCGCTTGGCCAAGCTGTGAACGCCGTCAACTCCGTCGCCAACGCGGCTCACATGCCGGCCACAATTAACGCCACGTTTCAGGGGACGGCGCAGGCGTTTCAGGTTTCGCTCGAAAACATGCCCGTGTTGATCCTCACAGCGCTTTTTGCCGTCTACATCGTTCTCGGCATGCTCTACGAGAGCTACATTCACCCGATCACGATCCTTTCGACCCTGCCTTCGGCGGGAGTCGGCGCGTTTCTTGCCCTCATGATCACGCACAACGATCTCTCCGTGATGGCGGACATCGGGATCATCCTCCTGATCGGCATCGTGAAGAAGAACGCGATCATGATGGTCGACTTCGCGCTAGATGTGGAGCGGAAGGAAGGGAAGTCGCCCGAAGAAGCGATCTATCAGGCGTGCCTGCTTCGGTTCCGTCCCATCATGATGACGACGGCGGCTGCGATCCTCGGCGGCCTGCCGCTCGCGCTCGGCACAGGAACCGGTTCCGAGCTGCGCCGCCCGCTCGGCATCAGCATCGTCGGCGGCATGATCGTCAGCCAGATGCTCACACTGTTCACAACTCCGGTCGTCTACCTCTACATGGACCGTTTCCGCGCTTACTGGTCGCGCCGCAAGGAAGCTCGTCCTCGTTTGCGCGGCGCCGCAGACGTGCATCCCTCTCCGCTGCCGCGCACGGGCGATTAGCCGCCGCGCCGTTCGCAGGAACCGGTCGTTTGTCGTGGCCTCCACCACTCTTCTGGTATAATTGGAGTTGCCAGCCCAACGCTCGCCTGACGGAAACGGGAACGGAGCCGTTCAAGCTCGACGCGGCCCACTGGAACCGCGGGAGTTCCGACCCCTCTTTCGCAGTGCAAGCTCTCACGTTTGTACGCAGTCTCGAAGTTCGTTGTTTCCGGATCGCGGGCGTTCAAATTCACCGGCACGAACTCGGTGGATTGCGGTCCACCGTCGTGGGGAAACCTTTCCCTGGCACATGCGTGCCGGAATAGCCATAAAGGATCCGCTGTGAGACTCAGCCTACGGTTGATTCTTTCTCTGGTCATTGGAATCAGCCTGGTTACTTTCATCATCTCGAGGAATCAGGTTCGCTCCGAGAAGCGCGGGCTCCGCGCCGACCTCGAGAGGCGCGCCGAGATTTTGGGCGAGAGCCTCGCCGAGATCGTCGAGCCCGCCGTCGAGCGTGGCTCACACACTCAGCTCCGCCGCATCGTGGATCGCTTCGAAAATCGCGAACGTCTCGCGGGGGTGATCGTCTACGATCCTGCCGGGAACATTCTTGCCGAAAGCGCGAGTCTTTCGGATCGAATCACGCCCCCACAGGTCCCGCTGGATCGCTTGACGGCACAAGGCGAAGGCGTCAGCGAATTTGTCACGCTCGGCGGCGAGCCGATGAACGCGTACTACCTCGGAATGTACGACGATGACGGCAAACCTGAGGGCATCCTCGCAATTTTTCACGACGCGAGTTACATCGAGGCTCAAAGCAACACCATCTGGCGCGAGACGATCTGGCACGTCGTCGCGCAGGTGCTCCTAATCGTTCTCCTTACGGTGCTCATCATTCGCTGGACGATCGTCCTTCCAATTTCGCGCACCGCGCAATGGATGAAGGATCTGCGGGACGGCCGCGTGCGCCCGCGCCCTGAGTTGCCGAAAGAGGATTTCCTTGCTCCCTTTTCGCAAGAGGTGGTGAAGTTTGCCCGGAGCCTTACGGAGGCGAGAGCCGCCGCGGAGCAGGAGGCGCGCCTGCGCGAAAGCGGCGAGTCGCTTTGGACGCCCGAGCGCTTGCGCATCAGCGTTCAGACGAAGGTTCTCGGCTCACTGTTCGTCGTTTCGAATCGCGAGCCGTACATCCACGAGTATCGAGGGAAGGGGATCGAGGCGGTGGTGCCGGCCAGCGGTCTCGTCACCGCGCTCGAGCCGGTCTTGCGTTCCTGCGACGGCACGTGGATCGCTCACGGCTCCGGAGCGGCGGATCGCGAAGCGGTAGACCGCCACGATCGTCTGCGCGTGCCGCCTGACAAGCCGGAATATACTCTTCGCCGCGTCTGGCTCACCAAGGAAGAGGAACACGGCTACTACTACGGATTTGCGAACGAAGGCCTTTGGCCCTTGTGCCATATCGCTCACGCGCGGCCGCTTTTTCGCACGTCCGATTGGGAGAGCTATCAGCAAGTGAATCGCAAGTTTGCCGATGCCGTGCTCGAAGAGATGTCCGGCACGGAGCATCCCTTGCTTCTGGTGCAGGACTATCACTTCGCCCTGCTGCCTCGCATGGTCAAGGAGGCGCGGCCGGACGTTCGTGTCGCGATCTTCTGGCACATTCCGTGGCCGAATCCGGAAGCCTTCGGCATCTGCCCGTGGCAGCGCGAATTGCTCAACGGTTTGCTCGGCGCGGATCTCGTCGGCTTTCACACGCAGGCGCACTGCAATAATTTTCTCGAGACGGTCGACGGCGCGCTGGAATCCCGCATCGAGTGGGAGCGTTTCTCAGTGCGGCGTCTCGGCCACCGCACGTTTGTGCGTCCGTTTCCGATTAGCGTGGACGGCCGCGAAATGCGCGGCGACCCGGGCGAGCTGGCCGCGTCTCCTTACGAGCTGCGCGCGTCGCTGCTCAAGGATCTCGGCATCGAGGCGAGCTTTCTCGGCGTCGGCGTTGACCGTGTCGACTACACGAAGGGCATCATCGAGCGCTTTCGCGGGATCGAGCGCTTCCTCGAAAAGTACCCCGCGTATGCGGGCAAGCTGACGTTCGTTCAGATCGGCGCGCCGAGCCGTACCACCATCCCGCGCTACCACGATCTCTTCGACGAAGTGCAGGTGGAAGCGGCGCGCATCAACGCGCGCTTCCAGCATGGCAACTGGCGGCCGATCGCGCTGCTTACGCGCCATCACAGCCACAAGGAAATCCTGCCGTATTACCGCGCGGCCGATTTCTGCATGGTCACGTCGCTGCACGACGGGATGAACCTCGTCGCCAAGGAATTTGTGGCCGCGCGCATGGACGACGAGGGCGCGCTGATCCTGAGCCAGTTTACGGGCGCGGCGCGCGAGCTGCGCGATGCCATCATCGTGAATCCGTACGACACCGAAGCGGTTGCCGAAGCCATCCGCACCGCGCTTGAAATGGATTCGGAGGAGCGGTCCGAGCACATGCGGCGCATGCGCCGGATCGTGAAGGAGCACAACGTGTATCGCTGGGCCGGCAGCCTGATCGCCGAGCTTTCCGACATCCGCATCGATGAAACTGAGCCCGAGTCCGCGGTGAAGCAATCCTCGTGAAGGCGCGCGCGCGCAAAAAGAGCACCCCTACCTTTGCCTTCGACGCATGGCCTGAGATCATCGCCCGCCTTCGCCGCGCGCCCCGTCGGGCGATCTTCCTCGATTTCGATGGCACGCTCGTGAAAATCCAGCGCAGCCCGCGCGTCGTGCGGTCTTCGGCGCGCGTCAATCACGTTCTCGAAAGCCTCGAGCGCAATCCGAATCTTTCGGTGGCCATCGTCAGCGGGCGCCGCGCGAGCGACCTCCGGCGGCTGCTTCCCGTGCGCGGCCTGCGCTATTTCGGCTTGCATGGCGGCGAACGCGACGGCCGGCCCGTCAAGCTGCGCGGGGCGTCGCGCCTGGCGCTCGCTCGGGCCAAACACGAAGCCCAAGCCCAGCTTGGAAAACTCCGGGGAATTTGGGTCGAGGACAAGCAGGTCAGCTTTTGCGTGCACTATCGGAACGCCAGCGAGGCCACGGGCCGTAATTCGGGGCGAATCCTGAAGAAGATTTTGGCTCCGTGGCGGAAATCGTTGCACGTTCTCAGCGGCAAAAAGATTTGGGAGGTGCTGCCACCCGAAGTGCTAGGGAAATTTGCGGCGGTGCAAGACGTGCTCGCGAAGATGCCGCGGGGCACAGCAGCCATCTACATCGGCGACGACGAGACCGACGAAGGCGCCTTCGCCGTCCTCAAGAATCAAGTCACAGTCCGAGTCGGAGCGGCAGGCCGCACCCGCGCTCGCTATTTTCTGCCCGCGCCACCGGATGTCCTCCGCTTCCTCTCGCGCCTCGACCGCGAATTCCGCTCCTAACGTGTAGGTCGCTCAAATGATTTCGATAATTGCGTCCTTCACAAGCCGAAATTGTACCAGAATTGGCTCGTCCGCTCAGGGTGCGCAGCACCCGAGTCATCAGAATCAATCCAATGGACTTATGCTAAACTTTGGGGAACAGCGGGCCTGTAGCTCATTTGGATAGAGCACTTGCCTACGAAGCAAGGGGTAGGAGGTTCGAACCCTCTCAGGCCCGCCACTTCACTCACTGGGAGAGGCAAGCTCAGCTGGATAGACTCCGCCTGCGGCGGAAACCAGAAGGTTGGGAGTTCTCCGCCGCGGCGGATCTGCGGGCGCGCCACTTTTTTCCTCCCTCCAAGACGCTCTCTTACTGTGTCGATTAGAAGTGGTCCGCGTTGTTTGTTTGCAGCGAGTTACGGACGTTTCTAATCGCCGCAGTGTCGATTAGAATTGGCGGGAAAAGTCGTTCGTGGCGCGGGCCCGCCTTCGCCAAAAACACGCTACGGCGCGGGCCCGCCTTCGCCAAAAACACGCTACGGCGCGGCGAGCAAGCGGCTAACGATCGGCGGTTCGCGCATCCGAATCAACACCGAAGCACCAAGGCAGGACACCGAGAAAACTGCGGTTCACCGCTCCCTTCCCGACGGACTCCCTTTCTCCGTCAGGGCAAGCAGGGCAGGGAGACGCAGAGAGCGCGGAGAATGCGGAGCGGGATAAGAAGGCCCACGCTTCCACCTGAAATCCCTTCGGACCGTGGCGTCGTCTTCAAATTTTCAAAGAGCATTCGTCCCTCGTCGAGAGGGCGAGGCGCTTACAGCGCCTACATGAGGCTGACAAATTCGGGTGCGCGTAGCAAGCTGTCCGCGAGTACAGATTAGGGCCAGGCTTCGCGCCCCGTACGTTTTGGCGTGTGTACCGGAAACGGTTTCCCAGCCAATGCCAAGCGCGAAGGGAGAGCAGGCCCGAAGCGCCGGGTTCACAAACCGAACCTGGGGCACCCGGCTGTCACACCGCACGCCGAGACTTCTTCAGCTTGCCCCACTCGTCCTTAATGCGTCGGATTTTGCGAGCGAGTAGTGCGACCTTGTCGAGAATTTTGTCACAGACGGTCAGCAGCAGGAGGAGGCTTGTCGCTCCACCTACAAGGAAAGAGATCGGGTGTTGTAGGAACTGCGAAAACAATGTGACATCCGCGCCGCATGGAATTGCCGCCTACCCGGCGGAGGCGGCTGCGGCTCGGATGCTTATTACATGCGGATGCAAAACGGCCCACACGGATGCCGGGTATTGCACGAATTGTGTTTTGGAAACGCCCCAGACCCCCTGGGGGCGTACGCCTATTCGGTTGAACCCGGTCGGAATCTTCGCGCGCGGCCATGGCGCTGGGCAAAACGGCCGTGCACATAATGGCCCGAGTCAATCAACATGGATAGCATACCGCCCGGCGGAAATCAACGCGGAATAAAAGTGCATGATGGCGTGATTCTATGTCTGGCCATGCCGCCCGGCGGTAGAATCGCAACGCACCGACGTCAGCGCTCAGCGGGCAGGAGGGAGACGAACGGATATGATGGATCGCTTTTCGACCACTGCAGTCCAAATACTGGCTGCCATTTCATTCTTGGGAACGTTTGCGGGCCTAATACTCGAGCCGTTTCTCAAATGGATCGGGCACCCTGTGTACGGTCCCCAACCCCTGTGGTTCACGGTAGCGTGCGGTTGCGTGTTTCTGGTGCTCTTGCTTCTCGATTGGCACGAGAACTGTGAGGACGCTCGGATGGATAAGTTGATCGAAGCGCTCAAAACCTCCGTGGGCAAGTATTAGCGAGCGCGCCTCCACGCTGAGGGATTTCCGCGCGTGGCTCGACCGGCCCGCGCGAGCGCGGAAGGATGTGGCTCGGCGGGCGCGCGTCAGGGAGATTGTGGGGTGAGTACAGGGCGGCTGGCGTGGTTCTATGCCCTGAATTTTCACCGGGAGAATCGCAACTAACTTCAGGAGGCGCGTGCTATCGCTACTTAAGGTAGATGTCCTCTGGATTGTCCGGGCGATCTACCTTTGTTGGCAAACCATCGGGCCCTTCTGCAACGTCGTCGGTCCCGTAGCCGCGCCGGTACGTGGAAGGAAGACGAGTCCCATCATCAATTACCGACTGAATGTCGCCTAACCGAATGATCTCGTCCACTTTGCGCTTACCTGCCTTCAAGGCCGCCTCGATTGCGGCTTCCTTGGTCGCAAATTTTCCAGTAAGCAAATATCGTGTGTCGATCGTCTCCGGGCCGACGTCCTCGGCGATGTACACTTCGGCGTCCCACCCAGTGCCGTCCGATAGTTCGTACGCGCGCGGGTCAACCCAACGGCTTTTGTATCTCTCGCTCATCAGACGCTGCCGTAATTATATGGCACTATACGTTACCGATGCAAATAAGCGAGACTCATCCGGGCACGAGAGGCGTGATAAGATTCCACAAATTTCCGGAGGGAGAATATGGCGGCACCAACCTACCGACTTAAAATCGTGCAAGAAGGTCGTGAGTTCGAAGCCGAGGGCGACAAAGCATTCATCGCCGAAATGCTGGAGCTTTACGGCCCGAAGGCGTCTGCCTCTAGTCCAGGAGCGAGGCTGGCGAAGGAGAAAGGCTCGGGTAAGCGAGCATCTCTCATTCGTCCTAGCACAGGCAAATCGCTCTCAATCCGAGAGTTCATCCAGCAGCTAGACCTAAAGAAGCACACCGACATTACCCTAGCCTTTGGATACTACCTCGAGAAACACCAGGGCGTGTCCGAGTTCACATCGGCTGATATCAACAATTGTTACTACGAGGCCAAATTGGAGGCTTCGAACACCAGCCAAATGATCATTCAGAACATTAAGCGCGGGTTTCTCATGGGGTCGAAGAAGGGAGAGAAGGGCAGAAGCCGTTACACGCTTACTAGTTCAGGCGAAAAGTTCGTTCAGTCACAACTCCCGCGTAATTAAATACTGATGGCGAATCCTGGCAAAGCGAAGAAAGAGTCGAAAGCTAATCTATCCCCGTTGCTGCGTTCGGCCCTTGAGGTCCTGAATCACGGTCTATGGCACTTCTTTCGAACTGACACTGCTGCGGACATGAAGTTCGCCTTAATGCATGTCGACCAAGCCGTCGAGTTGATGCTCAAAGAATGTGTTCGGGCCTCTGGTAGGTCCGTCTACAAGAACCCTAAGGAGACGATTACGATCTGGGGCGCCTACGACATTCTGGACGAACTCCACATTGCTATCCCTGAAAAGCCTGATCTTGAGCTACTTCATGAGGAACGCAATAACATCCAACACAAATACGCAAATCCTAGTCCAGATGATGCTGCCTTTCACATCGAGAAAGCCATGGGTTTCGTTCGCCGCTTTATGAAAGACCAACTGCGCTTAGACATTAAGGACTACGTGCCATCAGAGTACCTCGACCAGCTGTAGGGCCGGCACGGCGAAGGATAAAAACTTTAGGGACGCAGGAGGACCGGGTCGACCCAGAACGCGACGCGGTGGTTCGCCAGGTCCATTACGCTCACCTGGCACTCGTATCGGCCGGGCGCGATTCCATTAAGAGGAATATCGAAGCTGAACGGGACAGTTCCGAGCCGGCTCTCCGCCTCCGGTATCACAGCTTTCGCCGAAGTCTCAAACACCTTCCGTTGGTCCCGGTAGAGACCCACAAAAGCGACTAGAGGCGCGCGGGAGACATGGCTTGCGCTCGCGGCGCCACCCGAACCGGCACTCGAACCCCCTGCGCTCGAACCTCCCGCATAGGCTTGCAGGTAGACGTAAAGCTCGCGCTGGGTGCTGAAGACGCGCGTGACGCTGGGTATCAGCTTGCGATCGTTTTCCACCAGAGGGTTGGCAGCGGTATTTTTCGTCTCTTGTTTTCCATGGGGCACGTTGTACAGCGCATCCTTCATATCCACTCGCTGGCCGCTGAGGACCACCGAGCTGATCGGGATGGTTCGAGTCTCTTTGTTGAGATTCGGAATCACGAAGGATGTCTGATAGGTTCCAATCCTCCCGGTTTCGTCATCGCGCGCCAGGAACTTGATCGAGTATCTGCCGGGAAAGAGCGTGAACCCTGTGTCGTATTCCACGGGGCGGTGCGCCAGCTGTGCCGCCGTGGCATCGCTCAGCTTGATGTTGACGTAGTCCCGGAGATTCGTGATCGTGACGCCGCTGACCTCGTCCTTGATTTCGCAGACGAAATCGATCAGCGTGTGCTCGGCTCCGAAGCGTTTGGCCAGCGCCAGCTCCCGCCCGGGAATCTTCACGATGATGGGCACGAAGTATTCGGCGCGGTCGAGCTGAAAATAATCGATCTCCATCGCGACCGTCAGGTCTGTGATGGGATCGGGCAACATCAGTGCGTCTTCGAGTTGCCGCTCCTTATCGTCGGCCGTAAACCGGCTGAACTCCTTGCTCGCATAATAGCCGTGCCGGTAGTCGAGGCTGGCAGCGAGCGCCGGATCCACCTGGATCGTCACCTTCCGGAAGCGCCCATTCTGGGCGTTATCGGTCGTGTAGTACGCCAGGATGTAGTAGTCGGAGATCGAGTGCTGAGCCTGCACAATCCCTTGGGACAGATCGTTGTTGTCGAACAACGCCTTGCCGCCGGTGTCGGCGGAGAGCGCGTACATCGTATCCTGGGACTGCTGGAACTGGTCGCTTACTGCCTGCGTCGCGGCGCCCGTATACATTCCCTGATTTCCCGGCGAACCCTGTGCTGCATCTCCCATCGGCGCCTCCGCCACGAGCCCGCGAGCATCCACCATCCAGAACGAGACGCCCGCGCGGATGGCGGCATCGATCGTGGCGTGCAGCTGAGCCTGGTTGTCCACTCCGTTTAGGCGCAGGCCGCTCGCGAAATAAATCAGAGATTTCTTTCCGCTGACCCCTTCGAGCATTTTCGCTGCGGTCTGCAACGCGGAAAGCTGCCGGTCGGTGTTGAAGATGTTGAACTCGCTGTCATCCTGCCCAAAGGCGGCTCCGGTATCGGCGCTGCTCGCATCGTCCACGGATTCCACGGAGCCTTGTCCTTCTCCCACGATCATCGTCTGCAGGATGCTCAGCAGCCGGTTGCGGTCGCCGGTAAAATCCTGCAAGACGTCGACCGAGCCGCCGGCATAGCGGAGGATCGAAACGAGGTCGGCGGAAGTCATCTGCGCGCGCACGAACTTCTCCGCAGCGGCGAGCGCACGGACCTGGTCGTCCGGGGGCATGGCAGTCATGTCAAAATACAGCGTCATCAGCCGATGATCGTTGTATGGCGAGCCCAAATTCTGCGGCGCGATCTGCGTGCGGTCCAGCTTCTTATAGATTGTGATCTCTTCCTGATCCCGCGGAACGAGGGGCAGCGGCGTAGACACGGTCGAAAGTTTCTGCTGCTCGAAAAAACTGACCGTTTGGGGCACGTCGTCTTCGGCAACCGAAAAATCCTTGGCGGTGAGGCCGCCGATGAAGTTCCCTTTCTTGTCCTTCACCACAACCGTTTCGACCACCAGCTGGGAACTTACCGTCAGTTTGTTGGTGTTGTCGCCTCCCGGAACTGCGTTCGTGCCGATCTTCTGTCCCGCGCACACGGCCGCGCAGAGAATCACGAGGAAAGGCAGCATCTTCACGCGTCGCATCGCTAGAACCTCAACCTGCCACTCAGTTGCACGCTGCGCATCGGGTTGGCGCCGGCCGGCAGCCCGAAGGTCGTGCTGTTTGTCGTGGCGTTCCAACTCGTGAACGTCGGATGGTTCAGCAAATTCATTGCATCCAGCCGAACGTCGAGATTCAGTTCACCGTGCAACCGAAAAGTCCGGACGAGGGATGTGTTCAGGCTGAACTGGCTCGGCCCGGTGATCGAAGTGCGCGGGGCTGTGCCCCACTCTCCGGCGGCCGGGGCGGTGTAGGCGGCAACGTTCAAGAAATAGCCGGGCTGAGCCTGATAAATAGGCGCACCCGTCAGGTCCGGCCGTATGGTGCCTGTCACGCCCGTCCCGGGAACGGTGGCCAGAAAGATGGGCGTCTCGGGCAATCCGCTGCCTGCCGAGATCTGGGTCAGAACGGTCCACTCCTTCAGCAGCGTCCCCCTCCAACCGCCCAAGAGCGTCCCGCCGCCCAATCCCATGCCCGTCGTGTATTGAATCTGCGCATTCACGAGGTGTCGTTGATCGAACGTTGAGCGCCCGCGCTCGCCGGGCAAATTGAGCCAGTTTTGCGCAATCGTTGGCGGAGCCAGCGGCGCGGCGGTCTGGCTCTCGCTGGACTGGTTTTGATCTTCGTCGCTCTGAGCAGCGACATGCCCCTGCGCGCCCACCTGCGAGTCATCATCGAATGCCCTCGCGTAGGTGTAATCGATCTTGGCGGTGAACCCGCTACGCAGCCTGCGGCGCAACTCGATCTGGCCGGCCTCGCGCGTCGAGTTTCCGTTCGAGGTCATGTAGACGAAACCCGCCGGGCACGTGGGGCACGGATTCGCGGCTCCGATAGGATACGTGTTGGGCAGCGATTCCTGCATGCCTCGCGTTCCTTTGATTCCCGAATAGCGCGCAATCATCACCAGGGCGCCCGGCAAATCGCGTTGCGCGCTCAGTTGCCACTCCTGCGCGTAGCCCACGCGGAAATGCGGATCGACGCCAAAGTTTTGGGGCGTGATGCCGGCGCAGTTGCGAAATCCATCCGCCAGCGTGAGCGGGCAGTCGCTGCTGTTCGCCACATTGACGCTTGTCGAAAGCGGCGCCTGCTGCGCCATCATCTGCACGATCGGGAGATACACCGAAGTGTCGTCATAAATGCCGTAGCCGGCTCGCACGACGAGTGTCGAAGCTGGCAGCGGGCGCCACGCGATTCCGATGCGGGGCTCAAATCCACGCCTGTCGGGGAATATCAGCGAACCCGGATACTTTTGTCCAGTTAGCGGACCCGTCGGACTATTTCCCAGCACCGGTGCGACCGCGGCGAATCCTGGCGCCACGTCCAGGTTGACGAGCCTGCCAAACAGCTCGGTGAGCGGCGCGCCATATTCCCAGCGGATTCCTACGTTGATGCTCAGCTCCGGACGCAGTCTCCAATCATCCTTGATGTAGGCGTCATACGCAGGCCCGCGAAAATACTTGTCCGCATTGCCGTAGGCGACCGCGCTCGTGTCCGGAATGCCAAAAAGAAAGTCCGCCAGGTCCGAGCCGCTTCCCGTTGGGGCGCCCGCGCCGCCGCTGGTCGCCGCTCCGGTGAACGCAAAAATTCCGCGAGGGTTCTGCTGGCCCAACTCGTTGAATTCCTCCCTGCGAAAATCGCCGCCGAACGTGACAACATGGCGCCAATGATTATTCGTCACGTTGATTGAGAGCGCATCCGTGCGGTTGCGATTAAATAAGCTCTCGCCGTCGGTGAGCGACGCGATGCCGCTCGCAAAAATCAGAGTGGGCGGTCCCCAATTCATGGGGTCCTGGTCGTTGCCGGTGATGGCGGCTTCTCCGGAAATATTCTCGCGATTCTCGAACTCGGGCCGCACCTGTGTCCGCAGCCGCGTGAATTGATATCCCACGGTAACGAGAATTTCATGGTGGAACTGGTGCGACCAATTGATCCGCGTATCGATGCCCAGCGTGTCCGTCGTGTCGCGAAAGTCGAATAGGTTCGCGGCATCCGCCCGGGTACTTTGAAGCCCAAACCTCCCGTACACCTGGTCTCTGTGTCCGATTGTTTTATCGAGCCTGAGCTGCAGATCATCCAGATGCGTGTTGCCCAGCACCTGGGTTTGATAGTTGTAGCGCGAGTTTCCGGCGAGATTGGGAACGGGATAGAGATTCAAGAGAGCCTGCGCCTGCGGGCTCACCGGAATTGGGCCGCTGAAAGGCAACCCTGTCATGGGATCGTAGATCGTCACAGGCTGGCCTAGGGCGTTCAGCAGCCCCGATAGGTCGCCGTTTCTTTCCGCTCCGGTCGGCACCAGCCCCGAGTCGGTCGTCGCGTCGCGATCGCGCGTGTGCTGGTAGCCGACAAAGAAATTGGGGCCGTGGTAGAAGAGATGCGGAATGTTGAGCGGACCGCCGAAGGTGAACACCGTCGTGATGCGGCTGTAGTTATCTTTCGGCACTTGCAACCCAGTCAGCGAGTATGGCCGCGCATCGAAAAACGAGTTGTCCGCAATTGCGGCGATCGTGCCCGTGTACAGACCCTTACTGCCGGGCCGGCGATTGCCAATGGCGGGAGAGAGACTGAACGGCGAGGTGGCGGCGTTGTTGACGGTGCCGTTGATCAAGAAACCGTCGGAAGATTCTTCTTTATCCTCCGCGGGCGGCGGTGGCATCGCCGCACTTTCCGGGGCTCCTTTGTTTTCTGGCGTGGGCTTTGGTGGAAGGGATTCCGGCGACGTCACCTGGACCTTGGACAAGATCTTGTCGAGCGGGAGCAGCGCGAGTTCCCATACTCCCTGCGGCGAATTCGGGGCGACCGTGACCTCACCCTTGAGGGTAACGAAGCCGCTCATTTCGATCTCGATCTTCCAGGTACCGTCGGCGAGATCGGGGAAGGCGTACAGACCCTGCTGGTCGGTAACCGTGGTGAGCCGCTTGCTCCCCTGGCTGACCGTCACAGTGGCGCCAGGGACCGGCACGCCACCGAAGAACACTTGCCCGTGATGCTCGGTCGCCCACGCGGCCGGGATGATGTACAAGAACAGCAGCCCGCACAGAAGCGCCAGCAGTCGCAGCCGTCTCCATTTCTGCGATTGCGACCGCATCGCGCTAGTTGGCAGAAGGCTGTGCAACGTTGTCGAGCACGAGCACCGGAACCGGCGCCTTGCCCGCTTCCAGCTTTAGCCCGATCTGTTCCTGGATCGCCGTGAAAAGCGGTGGTGGCGCGTCGGCCGCGTCGCTCGGCGGAGGCACCTTCATGCCCATGCCGCTGAATTGCGACTCATCAGGCGTCCACTTCAAATTGAAATTCCACTTGCCCTCCAGTCCAGTCTGATCCACCACCGGGCGATCGAGCACGGCGGTCTGCATCAGGGACGTGAAATTCCCCATGGTGGCGTTCATCACGGTCAGCACGCCCAACTGCCGGAAGAACAAGCCGGGAAGCCCGCCCGGGTTTTCGCTCTTTTCGAGCTTGGGTCCGTTTTTCGCAACGGTGAGCACATAGGCAGACATGGTTTTCGTTTCCCGATGAAATTTGAGCGCGAACCGGTCGGCCAGCAGCTTCTGGAGCATTGTCTTCAACTGGTTTACATCCGGCGTCCCTGGGACGTCGGGCACGGCGTCAATGTCAAACTTGTCGGAGGACATCCAGTCCGGCCCGCCTACGACTTGCTTCTGCTGCACGTCGTAGGCCATGGTGATCATGTCCAGCAAGGTGGTGTTCACCGTCATGAAGTGCGTACCGCGCACGGTGAATAGCTTGCCCGGTTCATCGGGTTTGCTTGGTTTGATCGTTGCTATTTCGAAACTCGGATTCGCGTCCGCAGCCATCGCCGGAATCTTGGGCGGCGGCGCAGGAATCGTCCACTCCGTCTCCGGCGTTGCTCGCTCCAAAACCAGGGGTAGAGAGATCGGACCCTGCTTCCAGGTTCCGTTGATCGACTTACCGTCGGCAGACATCTTCCCCTCAAAGCCGCCATCGATCATCTGAATCGAGTATTTGAGGACGCTGTCCTGGAAACTGACCGTTGTGGCCGGGATCGGCTGCCCGCCCTGATCGATGCTGTATAGCGTCGCCTTCAGCTCGCCTGGGCTCGTTCCGGTAATCTTCGTGACGGTGCGCAGATCTCCTCCCGGCGTATGAATGGTTCCCTGCCAGGTGCCGACGATCCCAGTCTCAGCCGGCGCCGCCTGCCGGCCGGCAGCGTGCAGCACCCCGACCGTCACCGGCAGGCCGATCATAAAAATCGCTACGAGGCCCAAAAGCAGTTTGCGGCCTAGGTTCAGCCGGTGTGCCACTTGGTGAGCCATGATGCGCACGATCCGTTTCTTCAGGTCCGATCCCGTCACTCCCGATACGCAACTCATTGGCGCCTCCACATAAGACTTGCATACGTTCAGAATGCCTTCCGCATACGCCAGCGGTTCGCGGCGCGACTCCAGAACGGCTTCGTCGCAAGCCCGCTCCCGCTCTTCCAGAAGGCGTGTGCCGATCCACCATGTCGGCGGATAAAACCAAAAGATGGCTTCGACGAGCATGTGCACGATCGCTGTCAGGTTGTCGCGGCGGCGCACATGGCACAGTTCATGGGCGATGATCGCGTCCAGTTGCGTCTCGCTCAGCCGCTCCCGAATCCCCTCGGGTAACAATAGGACAGGACGCAGGACACCGAAGACTCCGGGTTCGAGATGGAGCCGGGTCGACCGCACCGGCAGTTCGCAGTTCAGCGTCACCGGCAGGGCAGTGCGTACCACCTCACGCAGGGACCACCAGCGCCAAGCCCATCGCGCCAGCAGGAAGCAGGTCCCGAAAATCCAGATCGCCAGCAAAGCGATGGGCAGCAGATCGACGCGATTTGCAATCGATGACGCGCCGGCAACCGAAGAGGCTCCCGATCCTAGCGCCACCGCGTGCGCCGCCCCCTCGCCGGCCGAAAGAGGCTGCGTGAAACGCCCACCATATTCACGAACGCCGGCCCCGGCCCGGGAGCCGAGCTCGCGGGATGCAGCCATTCTCCCGCAGCGATCAGAATGGAAAAGGGGATGAGAAATTTCGCCGAAGCGAGCATCCAAAGAAA
>JBKQNJ010000026.1:0-2860 GCA_052146315.1 Candidatus Acidiferrales bacterium
TGATCGCCGCCGTCAACGTCGTCTTCCCGTGGTCGATGTGCCCGATCGTCCCCACGTTCAAGTGCGGCTTACTCCGCTCGAATTTCTCCTTCGCCATGTCTTTCCTCGCTCCTCCGCTTCAGCGTGCCGTACGAATCCCGCCTGCCTGAATCTGAGCCAAGAGTTGACCCTGAACTATGACCTGACCACTTTGCCCGTCGCCCGTCCGATCACTTCCTCCGACACGTTCGGCGGCGCCTGCTGGTAATGCGAAAAGTGCATCGTAAAGCTGCCGCGCCCTTGCGTCTTGCTGCGGATGTCGGTTGCGTAGCCGAACATTTCCGCGAGCGGCACCAGCACGTTGATGATTTCGCTTCCGGAGCGAGTTTCCCGGCCCTGCAGCTGGCCGCGCCGCGAGTTCAGGTCCGCGATCACCGGCCCCATGTAGTCCTCGGGAACCACCACTTCCACGCGCATGATCGGCTCAAGCAGTTTCGGGCTCGCGCGCCTGCACGCCTCTTTGAACGCCATCGATCCCGCAATCTTGAACGCCATTTCCGAGCTGTCCACATCGTGGTACGTGCCGTCGATCACCACCACGGCCAAGTCCACCATCTCGTAACCCGCAAGGACGCCATTCTCCATCGCTTCCTTCACGCCGTCTTCGATCGGAGGAATGAACTCCTTGGGAATCGCGCCGCCCACGACCTTATCGATGAACAGCAGCCGGTGCTCCTTGTCGAAGCGCCACTTGCCGCCCTTGCCCGCCACCTGCTTCGCGAGCGCGTCGAGCTCGTCCGTAGACAGCTCATGCATGTCTTCGTGGTTTGCGTTCGGCAACGGCTGCACCGTCAGCTTCACGTGGCCGTATTGCCCGCGGCCGCCCGACTGCTTGATATGCCGGTGTTCGGCTTCAGCCATCTTCAAAATCGTTTCGCGGTACGCCACCTGCGGCCGGCCCACATTTGCCTGCACGTTGAATTCGCGCATCATTCGGTCGACGATGATTTCGAGGTGCAGCTCGCCCATCCCGGAAATCAGCGTTTGTCCGGTATCCTGATCCGTGTGCACGCGGAACGTCGGATCTTCCTGCGCCAGCTTTCCGAGCGCGGTGCCCATTTTTTCCTGATCCGCTTTTGTCTTGGGTTCGATCGCCACGGAAATAACCGGGGTGGGGAAATCGATGTTTTCGAGGACGATGGGCTTCTCTTCGTCGCACAGCGTGTCGCCGGTCGTCACGTTCTTCAAGCCCACGCACGCCGCGATGTCGCCCGCTTCGATCGATTCGATTTCCTCGCGCTTGTTCGCGTGCATGCGGAGCAACCGCCCCATACGCTCGCGCGTCTTTCTCGTCGAGTTGTAAACCGATTGCCCGGTCTTCAGGACGCCCGAATACACCCGGATATACGTCAGATGCCCGACATACGGATCGGTCATGATCTTGAACGCCAGCGCCGCGAACGGCTGTTCATCTGACGCGCGCCGCAGTTCCGGCTCGGTTCCGTCCGTCGTCATGCCTTCCACCGGCGGCACGTCCATCGGCGACGGCAGATAGTCGACCACCGCATCGAGCAACGGCTGCACGCCCTTGTTCTTGAAAGCCGAGCCCGCGATTACCGGCACGAGTTTCAGCGCGATCGTCGAACGCCGCAGAGACGCGCGCAGTTCCGCCGGCTCGAGCGTGTGCTGCTCGAGATACTTGGTCAGGATGGCGTCGTCGTGCTCCGCGATGTACTCAACCACCTTCTCGCGGTGCTCTTTGTAAAATTCCGGGGTCAGCGCCGTCGCTTTCACGGCCGTTTCGAGCGCCGGGCGCGTCGCTAGATACGCCGCATCCCACAGCTTCTCGAGCGGCAAACTTTCGTATTCCGCGCCCAGCGCCTCGTCCTTCCAGACGATCGCGCGCTCTTCGATGAAATCGATGATTCCGATGAAATTATCTTCGCGTCCGATGGGATAGGTAATGGGAACGGGGTGAGCCGCAAGCCTCTGGCGCATCGAGCGGATCGAATGATCGAAGTCAGCGCCGATGCGGTCCATCTTGTTGATGAACGCGATGCGCGGCACGCGGTACTTGTCCGCCTGCCGCCAAACCGTCTCGGACTGCGGCTGCACGCCCGCCACCGCGTCGAATACGGCAACCGCGCCATCCAGCACGCGCAGCGACCGCTCCACTTCCACCGTGAAATCCACGTGCCCCGGCGTATCGATGATATTGATGCGGAACATGTTGTCGAAACGCTTCCAGGAAGCCGTCGTCGCCGCGGACGTGATCGTGATTCCGCGCTCGCGCTCCTGCTCCATCCAGTCCATCACAGTGGTGCCTTCGTGCACTTCGCCGATCTTGTAGGTCACACCCGTATAGAAAAGGATGCGCTCGGTGACGGTCGTCTTCCCCGCATCGATGTGCGCCATGATCCCGATGTTGCGCGTGTGATCGAGTTGTACTTGCCGTGCCATTTTCTTATTCGAATCCCAGGCCCTTAGCCGTTACCACCGATAATGCGCGAAAGCCTTGTTCGCTTCCGCCATGCGATGAACATCCTCTTTCTTCTTCACCGCGCCGCCTCGTCCGTTCGCCGCATCCAGAATCTCTTCAGCCAGCTTGTCCGTCATCGACTTGCCCGCCCGCGTCCGCGAATACAGTACCAGCCAGTGGATCGCCAGCGATTGCCGCCTGAAAGGATTCACCTCGACCGGCACCTGATAGTTCGCGCCGCCCACGCGCCGCGTCTTCACTTCGAGCACAGGCTTCACATTGTCGACGGCCTTCTTAAAGACGGTAAGCGAATCACCGTTATTCTTCTGCGCGATCTGGTCCATCGCGCCGTAGAAAATTCGCTGCGCATTGGAGCGCTTGCCATCCCACATCATCGAATTG
>JBKQNJ010000027.1:0-8907 GCA_052146315.1 Candidatus Acidiferrales bacterium
CCGCCGGGATTATTTCCACCTCGCTGCGCGCCGTGATCTTCAGCTGGTTGTGCGACTCCTGCAGGCTGAAGTACGAAATGTGATTCCCGAAATAATCAAGCGAATCACTGCGATCGCTGGAGGCGGGCAGCACGGAAAGATCGTGTCCCAGGCAGATTTGCCGCGCTCCGTTGTCGCGGGGCCGCAGCCGGGCAATGTTGTGAGAGAGCGACACGGCGTCGCCATACTCGTACGTGGTCGAATGCGTGATCCGGTATTTCACGTCGCCGTTTCCTCGGACATCTGCCACAGGACCGGCGAAATGGCGGCGTGCGAGAAGTAGAGATGGGCGATGGCGTTCGACAGCTGAGTCGCGCGGTCGACGACATCCGAAAGAAGCGCGGCGAGGCCTTCCCGCCGCCGGCCGTCGGCGACCGCGCACAGCTCGTTCAGGTTCGCCGTCTGCAGAGACGCGCGCAGGCCCGAAAGAAGTTCGTTGTCGTGCTCGCGGCTGGGGTGCGAAGCGTCGTGCGGCAGCGCGGCCAGGTGCTTGGCGATCGTGGCGAACTGGAAGGCGACGCCGCGCGGATTGTTTTCGTCCGCGACGAGCAGGTCCACGATCGCTTCCGTTTCCAGCTGCATCAGGTAGCGCCGGCGATACGGAAACGCGCTCTCGGTGATTTCGAGAATCGCTTCGAGCAGGGCCGGGTCCGTGCCGGGATTCGCGAGCGTGTCGCCAAGAAGCCGTGCGAGGAAGAGAGCGCGTTCGAGGCGGCGTCCCATATCGAGGAAACGCCAGGCCTGGCTGTGCATCATGGAATCGGCTGACAGGCCAATGAACGCCGCCAAGGTAACGACCAGGTCATTCAAAAGATGGAGCCAGTCCGCCACGGACACGTCCGAGCCGGGTTTGTAGCGTGCGACTCGCTGCTGAATATTTTCAAGGATGCGCCAGGAGTCAGGCGAAAGCCTTTCGCGGTGAATTCGCGCGAGATCGCGGACCTGCGCGAGAAGACCGCCAATGCCTGCGCCGTCTTCGTCGCCCATCACTCCGTGGACGAACGCTGCGCGAGACGTTGAAGCGGCGGGAAAGCCGGTAACATGGAGGGCCGCGGCCAGAACTTGCGTGGCGTGTGCGTCGTCTCTCCCATCTTGCTCGATGGCACGAGTGAATGCGGCACGGGCAAGGCGCGCACGGGCTTCAGCACGCTCCACGTAGCGGCCGAGCCAGAAGAGATCGTCGGCAATGCGGCTGGGAAGATCTCCGCCGCCGCGGTTGAAAAGCACGCGCTGCCGGGAATTGACGAGCAGCGTCATCTGGCTGACGGGACCATCGGAAAGAATCCACGTGTCCTTCGTGCCGCCGCCGCGCTGCAGCGACACGACCAGCGAATCGCTCGAAGGATTGATGCGCGTGAGCCCGCCGTCCATCACGGCGTAGGAATCTCCGCACGCGGCCAGGAAAGAACGGACCACATAGCGGCGCGGCTGTACCTGATCGTCAATCAGTGCCGGCGTGGTGCAGCACATCACCTGTGCCTGCGCGACGAATTGATCCGGATGCCCTTCAATCCGCTCGCCAAGCTCGTCGAGCTGCGCGCGCGTGAGCGACGGGCCGAAAACCGGGTCCTCGCCGAGCGTTGGATACGCAGATTTGACCACCAGCTCGTGCAGATGCTCGAGCACGAACTGCAATTCCTTGGGCTGGCCGCACCACCATGTCGAAACGGACGGAAGCTTCAAATCCTCTCCGAGCAGATGCCGGGCGATGCCGGGAAGAAACGGCAAAAGCCCCGGCGCCTGAAGCACGCCCGTTCCGAGAGCGTTGGCGACCGCTACGTTGCCTTGCCGAATCGAGTGCAGCAGCCCGGGCACGCCGAGATACGAGCCCGCAAACAGCTCGAGCGGATCGCAGAAATTGTCGTCCACCCTGCGCAGGATCACGTCGACGCGCTGCAGGCCGCCGACCGTTTTCAAATGCACGGTCGCGTCGCGGACGGTGAGATCGTTGCCGTGGACCAGCGGATAGCCGAGGTAGCGCGCCAGATACGAATGCTCGAAATACGCTTCGTTGTAAGGACCCGGAGTCAGCAGCACGATGCGTGGATTCGGGCGGTTGGCGGGCGCGAGAGAAAGCAGCGAGTCGCGCAGCGCCCCAAAAAATGGCGCAAGCCGTTGCACCTTGGACTCGCGGTACGTAGCGGGCAGCGCGCGCGAGAGCACGATCCGGTTTTCGAGAGAATATCCCGCGCCCGACGGCGCCTGCGTGCGATCGTTTAGAACTTCGTAGCCGCCTTCCGGCGTACGCACCAGATCGGCGGCGTAGAGATGCAGCCAGCGATTGCCAGGCAGTTTCGTTCCATGGCACGCGCGCAAAAAACTGCGATTCGCCCAGAGTAGCTCGGGAGGCAGCACGCCATCGATCACCGTTCGCATCGGTCCATAAAGATCGGTGAGCAAGGCATCGAGCAATCGCGCCCGCTGGATCAGCCCCTCGCGCACCTGCGCCCACTGCGCTACCGGAATCAGCAGCGGGATCAGATCGAGGTTCCACGGCTGGTTCCATCCGGCGGGATCGCCGTACACCGTATGCGTGACGCCGTTCTCGCGCATCAGGCGCCGCGCGTGCTCGCGGCATCGTCGCAGCTCTTCGGGGCTGAGCCGGTCCAGCATCGAAACGAATTGCTGCCAGTGCGGCCGCAGCGAGCCATCCGCGGCAATCATTTCATCGACGATGGCGGGATCCGCGGGGTAGTTGCCGGCGAGGCTGTGAGGAGAATCCGGGTTTGTGTCGAGGGCTTCCCGAGAAATGGGCGGATGCATTTTGCGCTTCTCTATTGTGCCCGCAAGTCGAGCGTGAACGGAAATTCTTTGCTGATTTTCTCCTCACCGACCGACATCGGGCCCGGTGTGTGTCCGAACTTGAAAAACCGCCCCATGCGGCGCGCTTCGGCCTCGTACGCGTTGACGGGAAAGCGCTCGTAGCTCCGGCCGCCGGGATGTTTCACATGATACGTGCAGCCGCCGATCGACCGGCCCGACCACTTGTCGAAAATATCGAACACGAGCGGCGAGTGGATGCCGATCGTCGGATGCAGACAGCTCGGTGGCTGCCACGCGCGGTAGCGGACGCCGGCCACAAACTGGCCGTTGGTGCCGGTCGGATGAAGCGGAACGCGATGGCCATTGCAGGTAATAATGTGCCGCGAATCCACCATACCTTTCACGAACACCTGCAATCGCTCGACGGAGGAATCGACGTATCGCGCGGTGCCGCCCGCGGTGACCTCCTCGCCCAGCACGTTCCACGGCTCGATGGCTTGTCGCAACTCGAGTTCGATTCCCCGATGCTCGATCGTGCCATAGAGCGGAAACCGGAATTCGAAATGCGGCGCGAACCATTCGAGCTGCAAGGGATAGCCGGCTTGATTGAGGTCCGTCACGACATCTTCCGTATCCTGCCGGACGAAATGCGGCAGCATGAAGCGATCGTGAATCTCCGTCCGCCATCTCACAAGGTTTTCGCGATACGGCTGTTTCCAAAATGTCGCGATCAGCGCTTCGAGCAGCAGATGCTGCGTGAGGCTCATCCGCGCGTGCGGCGGCATTTCGAAGGCGCGCATCTCGAGCAGTCCGAGGCGGCCGGATGCGGAATCCGGCGAATAGAGTTTATCGATGCAGAATTCCGCGCGGTGCGTGTTGCCGGTTACATCGACCAGCAGATGCCGGAAAATGCGATCGACGGTCCACGGCGGCGCCGGCTTGTCCTGCGGCACCTGCTTGAAAGCGATTTCGAGTTCGTAGACCTGATCGTTGCGGGCCTCGTCTACGCGCGGCGCTTGGCTGGTGGGACCCACAAAAGTTCCGCTGAAGAGATATGAGAGCGCGGGATGGTTGTGCCAGTATCCGAGCAAGCTGCGCAGCAACCCTGGATTGCGCAGCAGCGGCGAATCGGAAGGAGATGCTGCGCCGACGACGATATGATTGCCGCCGCCCGTGCCCGTGTGCCGCCCGTCGAGCATGAATTTTTCCGTAGCCAGGCGGCTCAACCGAGCCTCTTCGTAAAGGGCAGTCGTGTTCATCACTAGATCGTCCCACGAGCCGGCCGCGTTCGTATTCACCTCGATGACGCCGGGATCGGGCGTCACCTTGATCGCATTCAGGCGCGGATCGTGCGGCGGGGCGTATCCTTCCACGAGAACCGGAAGACCGAGATTGCCGGCCGTGTCCTCGATGGCCGCGACGAGTTCGAGATAATCCTCGAGATAGTGTTGCGGCGGCGTGAAGACGCGCAGCACCGAACCGCGCACCTCGGTGCACAACGCGGTGCGATTGATCCACGGGGCGGATTCGCCCTCGAGCGGCGGCAAATCAGACGAACGCTTTTCCTGGCGCGGAACCCGTTTCACAGGTCCGGGACCGAGAGTTTGCTCGACGAATCCTTGCTGATTTTCGGGCCCTGGCGTGCCGACGACGTCTCGCTGCTTCGAAATCGCGGCACGATCGGGCAGCGGGCTGCGCGGCGCCATCGGATCCTGCTCGTACACGCGCGGATATTCCGACTCGCTCACCCACGGGATCGAATCGAGCGGCAGGCGGAGTCCCATCGGGGAATCGCCGGGAATCAGGTACATCTGGTCGGAGCGGAAGAACCACGCGCCGCTTTCCCATGCGCTCGTGCCGTCCGTGTAATACTCGCGCCGCAACGGAAGCGCGTAACCCACGACCTTGCTCAGCCCCTGCTCAAGAATGCGAGCGAGCCGCGCGCGATCCTCGGCGTTTTCGAGCTTATTGTCGAGCGGATTCACATTGACCGGAAGCCGGCGCTCTTTCCAGAGGTAATACCAGACGTCTTCGTAGCCCGGAAGCACGTGCTTCGCATTCACGTCCAAGCGCTTCGCGAGCTCGGTGATAAAAGCCTGCGAGTCGGCCGCCGTGAGACGCCCCGGCTTGTCCTCATCCGCCACGAGAGCAGGATCGCGCCATACGGGCTCGCCGTCTTTGCGCCAAAAAAGTCCCAGCGTCCATCGCGGCAGCGATTCGCCGGGATACCATTTGCCCTGCCCGTGGTGGAGAAAGCCGCCCGGCGCGAAGCGGTCACGCAAACGCCGGATCAGATTGTTGGCGCGGCGATATTTTTCGGGGCCGAGCGCCGCCGTGGTCCACTCGGCGCCGTCCATGTCGTCGATCGAAACAAACGTCGGCTCGCCGCCGACCGTGAGGCGCACATCGCGCGCCTTCAGGTCCGCGTCCACTTGATGGCCGAGCGCTTCAATCTTCCGCCACTGCTCGTCGGTGTAGGGCTTGGTCACGCGCGGATCTTCGTGAATGCGCGTAACCGACATCGAGAATTCAAACTGGTCCTTGGCCCTGCCGTTCGCGCCGATTTCGAGCCCCGGCTCGGTGGTGACCACCGATTCGTCGTCCGTCGAGAAGAACCCGGAAATCGCGGCCGCCGTCGCGGGATCGGCCGAACATGCCAGCGGGACGTGGCCCTCGCCCGCAAACAGGCCGGACGTCGGATCGAGCCCGACCCAACCCGCGCCGGGAAGGTAGACTTCCGTCCAGGCGTGCAGATCGGTGACGTCTTTCTCGGTGCCGCTGGGACCATCGAGCGATTTCACGTCAGGCGCGAGCTGAATCAAGTAGCCGGAAACAAAGCGCGCGGCCAGCCCAAGGTTCCTCAATAGTTGAACGAACAGCCACGCGCTATCGCGGCACGAGCCGCTGCGCAAAGCGAGCGTTTCCTCGGGCGTCTGGATGCCCTCCTCGAGGCGAATGATATATTTCACGCGGTCGTGAACCTGCTGGTTCAGGTACACGAGGTAATCGACCATCCGCAGCTTTTCCTTCCGCAGGGCGTGAATCAGCCCCTGCAGCAGGGGACCAACGGGCGCGGTTTCGAGGTAAGGGACTAGCTCGCGCGCGAGGATCGGGTCGTATCGGAACGGATATTCTTCGGCGTATTTCTCGAGAAAGAAATCGAACGGATTCGTGACGGTCAAGTCCGCCACAAGATCGACCTCCACGGAGAACTCCGCGGTCTTTTTAGGGAAAATAAGGCGCGCCAGCCGGTTGCTATACGGATCCTGCTGCCAGTTGATGAAGTGCTCGGCCGGCACTACCTTCAGCGAATAGCTGACCACCGGCGTGCGACAATGCGGCGCCGGACGCAGCCGCACCACATGGGGCGATAGCCACACCGGCTTGGCGTAGTGGTACCGCGTCTTGTGATTGAGCGCGATTCGGATGCCCATGGGAGCTCGATCCGTCCAAAACCCCAAATCCTGGCGAAAATCGAGCTAATATCATACGGCTTGGGCCGCCCAAGCGCACGATTGAAGTTCGGAAGCATCCGATAGAAAAAACGGATGGGCAGGAAGGATGCAAGATATGAAATCGGAGAGTCCGACGAAACTCCATCCCGTGGGCGCGCTCCTTCTTTTGGTGATCCTGACTGCTTTCTTTCCCCGCCCCTCGTGGTGCCAGAAAAACGCGGTCGTAGCGGGCGAATTCATGACCGATCCGCCCACGCTGGTTTCACTCGGCTTCGAATGGCGAATCTCGGGCGACGACAACCGCAACGCTCAGGTGGACGTCACCTATCGAAAGAAGGGCGAACAAGCTTGGCGCAAGGCGCTCCCGCTGCTGCGCCTGCAAGGCGAGCAGGTGCTTGGCGGAATCCCGCGCGAGGGCGGCGCCCACTATTTCAGCTACGTCGCTCCCAACATGTTTGCGGGCAGCATCCTCGATCTTGAGCCGGACACCGAATACGAGTGCCGTTTCGTCCTCAGCGATCCCGACGGCGTGAAAGGAAAGGCCGAGCGCATCGTGACGGTGCGCACGCGCAAGGAACCCGAACCTGCCGCGGGCGGACACGTCTACAACGTTTATCCCTTCGGATACTCAGGCACCAAGCAGGAGCCCGCCTTCATTGGCTTGCTCGCCGCCTACTACATGGGCGCCGACGAATCCGATCATTCGAATGTGATGTCGCCGCGCGTCCAGCCGGGCGATATCATTTTGGTCCACGCCGGAATCTACAAAGACAATCGCTTCGTCTATAGCGGATTCGACCGTACGCTCGCCGCCTACGGCACGCCGTTCGACGGCACCTATTACCTCACCGCGAGCGGCACGCCCGATAAGCCGATCGTCATCAAGGGCGCGGGCGATGGCGAAGTGATCTTCGATGGCGACGGCTGCCAGAATCTCTTCAATCTCATGGACGCGAATTACAACTATTTCGAGGGCATCACCGTCCGCAACACCAACGTCGCATTTCTCCTCGGCTACAAAAACATTGCCGGCTCGAGCGGCTTCACGCTCAAGCATTCGCGCATCGAAAATGTCGGCCGCGGTGTGGAAGACGATTGGTCCGGATCGAAGGATTTCTATATCGCGGACAATGTCTTCATCGGCCGCCACAACCCCGAAAAATTGCAGAGCTGGTGGACACCCGCCGTCTGGGCAAAATTTCCCGACTATCCCGCGCTTATCACATCCGAATACGCGATCAAGATCTACGGCCAGGGCCACGTGGTCGCCTACAACTACGTCGCCAATTGGCACGATGGCATCGACATCGCCACCTACGGCGATCCCGATCGCGCGCCCAACGAACTCCGCGACCGCGTCCCCGTCTCAATCGACTTCTACAACAACGACATTTACAATATGGCGGACAACTGCATCGAAGCCGATGGCGGCGCACACAACATTCGCGTGTTCCGCAATCGCTGCTTCAATTCGGCGGGCGGCGCTCTCAGCGCGCAGCCCATTTTTGGCGGCCCGCTGTACTTCTATCAAAATCTCATCTACAACACGACCACAGGCGGCCCGTTGAAATTGATCGATACCCCCGCGGGCGTCCTCATTTATCAAAATACGTTCGTCGGCCAAGGCCGCCTCATGGGACCGGCGTCAAATATCCACTTCTTGAACAATCTGATTTTGGGCGATGGCTGGGCCGATCCGATTCTGAATCTCCGCTCGTTCACGAACTATTCGAGCTCCGATTACAACGGCTTCTACCCCAATCCCGGCATAGCCACTTCTTTCGAATGGACCTCGCCGGATTTTGCGACGACGGCCGATTTCGTGGGAAAGCTCGTCACGCGGAATTTCAAAACGCTGAAGGAATATCAGGACGTCGCCAAGCAGGACCAGCACAGCGTCCTAGTCGACTACACCATCTTCGTGAAAGCGCAGCCGCCGTACAAATCCGATCCGCAGCATCTCTACAATCCCGAGGATTTCGATTTCCGCCTCAAGCCCGGCTCCGCCGCGGTCGATGCGGGTGTCCTCCTCCCCACAATCAACGACGACTTCACTGGCAAGGCCCCCGATCTCGGCGCCTACGAAATCGATCGCCCGCTCCCGCACTACGGCCCGCGCACCCAGCCCCTCGGCGCTCCCGACGCCTCCGCGCCGCGTTCCCTCACCGGCCCCCGCTGAGCGCGAACGTTTCACAAACAGTGGCAGGCGTTTCTTGCAGCGGTTAGACGGTGATGGGGTTGGGTTTTGCGGGGTTGATCTGCAGGTCGGCGATGGCTTGTTCGACGACACCGCGATCGATCTTGCCGGCGTCGCGCAATTCGCACAGCGTGGCCAGCACCACGAAGCGCGAATCGACCTCGAAGAAATCGCGCAGGTCGGCGCGGCCTTCGCTGCGGCCAAATCCATCAGTGCCGAGTGACGCGAGTGGCCGCGGCATCCATTTCGCGATCATGTTCGGCAGCGTCTTCAGGTAGTCCGAAGCAGCGACGAGCACGCCGGGCGCGTTTTCAAGCTGTTGCGTCACGTACGGCACGCGCGGCTTCTCTGCCGGGTGCAGGCGGTTCCACCGCTCCACGTCGATGCCGTCGCGGTAGAGCGCCTTGTAGCTCGTCACGCTCCATACGTCGGCCGCCACGCCGTATTTCTCGG
>JBKQNJ010000028.1:0-7115 GCA_052146315.1 Candidatus Acidiferrales bacterium
CGTCACGCCAGTCCCCGGCGTGAGCGCATATACAGTCACCGTATCTCCCGACGCAACCGCCACAATACGGTCGAGGGCGGCACTGCTCAAATTCCGATTAATCGCGGCCGCTAAATTGGTCGCATTGGTGGCAACCGTGCTCGACACTAGGAAGTTTAGTCCTGTGTTCGAGCTGGCCGATGCGGTCAAAGTCAGAGTGACCGGGATCTCACCGGTCGGAGTTATGGTGATGGCCGTGGTGCCGCCGGCTGCCGGCTCGGCCAAGAAGGTGCCCGCAACATTCGCGCGGGTGTTCCCAGTCGACGCATTGACGGGAAATACCACGTAATCGGAGGTGCAGCTCGGTGCTGCGGTCACATCGAAGGTGTACTTGGCGGGCGCCATACCTTGAGCCACGCCGCCCGCACCCAGCGATACAGCCCAGTCCCGCCCTATTTCGTCCGAGGACCATCTCCACCTTGGCGGCGTTGGCGGCCTGCGCTTCAGGTGTAGGCTTTCTGGCGCACGACCATGCCGGAGCCACTGCGCATAGGCCCGAGGCTCCTTCAGTAACTTCGCCGCTTGCTTTTGCGTGGAGCCCGGCGGGAAAAGAACATGCTTGGAACTCCAATCCATCGGCACGGGGACCGAACCATCTTGCCTCGCGAGGCCTTGCCCGAACGCCCATGGCGTGAAGCACGCCGCCAGCCCGAATGCCGCTAACAACAGCGCGGCCCGCCAGACAAGAAAGACCGCATTCTGCTTGAGCGGAGATCTAAAGCCACTCACCCTCAATCCGCCTCCGTGTCTAACCCGGGCTGGAAATCAAAGCGTAAGCGAATTCTATCGAAAGTCAACTGCAAATTTACAAGCTCTTTCTAGCTTTGGTCAGTTATAACCACGGATTCGCCATGTAGCTCACCGGCTGAACACTTTGAATGCACGGATTCAGTCAGCCGTTTGCGTCCGTCAACTACCCCCGCGGCCGGCAGTCGTCACGAGGCAATTCAGCCAGGATGCCTCACTGTTGCGATGCGGGCGGCATGCCGAAGGGCACGGCCCAGGAGAGGCCCTCGATCTCTCGAATCTTGCCGCCCTCGATCTTGAAGAGTTGCGGCGCGAGGAATGTCATCGGGCGCTGATATTGCGCAGGCACCTTCACCGTTCCGACTCCGGCGACATCCACCGACTTGATGTTGCCTTCGTCGTCGTAAAACGCAAGGTTCAGCACCAAACCCTGCTTCTCGTCGACGACGAGCGGGCGCGAGTCGCGGACCTTGGCAAGAGTCCTGAAAAAGCCGCGATCGAGCTCGCCCGCACAACCTTCGCTGAACAAGTGGAACGAGGGCTGCGCCGCGTCAGGCACGGGACCATCGGAATTATTCGTCGCCGCGATGCCGTTTTCCCGGCGCGAGCACTGCGCTGCAAAAGGCGCCAGCGAGGTGTTGCCTTGCGCGTAGGCGTCGAAATATCCCCTCGTCGCGGCGACAAGCTGATCGCGCGTTTCGGCTGCAGCGAGCGGCTCGAGCAAGGCAGCCTCGGGCGAAATGAAGCCAGCCGAGTCGAGCTCGTCCATCATGCGCGGGGTCATCACGCCGGCTGTATTCATTCCGAGGCCGCCCTTCGGCCGCTTCTGCTCGCGCACGGTGATTGTCTCGAGTTCCGTGATGCGGTGATCTTTCACTTTCATGCGCAGCGCGATCATTCCGACCAGCAGGCCGTTGTCTTCGGTGATGTCGCCATAGTACCCGGCTTCACCATTCGCGGGATCGGCGAGATAGACGCGATAGGTGCCGCGGCCGGAGAAGGTCTTCCACATTCCCTCGCCCGGATCCACGGCGAGTTCGTTTTCGGTGTACTTGGCGTCGGGCCCGAAAGCAAGATTGCACGGGCAGCGCGAGAGCATTGCGTCGAAGTATTTATCCACCAATTGGTAGAGACACTCGCGATTGCATTCGCCCGGCGCCGCGGGCGCCAACGGATACTTGGCCCGCGCGAGATTCTTCCCTTGATCGGGCGCGGCGTTCCTGGGCGAACCGTATGCGACGGAGGCCGCGGCGCAAATCGCCACGAGCGCAAGAGCCAGCATCGAAGTGCGAATCATCATGTTGATCCTTGGATTCTTCATGGTTGTTTTCATCGCGCTAGAACGCGGGCTGCATGTTGAAAGGGATTTCGTACATGGTCATTTCTATGAGGCTTATGCTGCCTTTTTCGATCCGATAGGCTTCGTTCGACTGGTTCGTGCGCGGCGTCATGAAATACGGGGGCACTTTCCAGAGGCGGCCGTCGGTCAGGTGTACCTCAGTGATGGTTCCGTCAAAATCGAGATACGCCGAAGCGAGCACGGCGCCGCGTTCGACGTCCGTCACCAGGAAACGGCGGTGGCGGCAGCCGGTGGTGAAGCCGAGGAAGCCGAGCTTGTACTGATCGGTGCAATTCATGGTCGGGAAGTCGCCGATGTCCTGGTCGGCGTGGCCGTAGTTCTGCGGGCGCGGCTGGTTCGTGGTGCGGGTGGCATCTTCGATGCGATTGCAGTCGGGAGTGAAAGCATAGATGCCCTGGCCGTCATTGAGCTGCAGGCCCTCGTAATACATGTAGGCCGCCTGATCGAGCGCTGCGCGCGTCTCCCGCTGGTCCATGGGAATCGGCGTCAGCCATCCCGGATCGGGCTTGCCAAGTTTTTCGTAGTTGGCTGCGCCATAGGGATCGTGCGCCACGAACTGCTCGGCTTGGGTAATCAGTCCTCCTTCGACCTTGAGCCGGACGATCAGGATCGCGCCTACGCCGTTCTCCTGGACGTCCGTGATTACGCCGACGTCGCCCTGCTCGGGATCGGCGAAGTAATGGATGTATTTTCCGCGCGCAGTGGCAGTGGCCCATAGCGCCTGCTCGATTTTCAGCCGGACGTTGTCCTGCGCGTATTGGACGTCGGCGGCGAGGGGCGCCTGCGAGGGATTGTGGGCAACCATCGCATCAAGGTAGCGATTCATCACTCCTTCCAAACAGGCGCGATCGCATTGGACCTTGGAGTCGACAGCATTTTTCGCAGCCGCCGGTTGGGCGGCGACGGACGGCGCCGTCGCCGTAAAGACTGCCGCTGCGATCAGGGCGAAAAGAATTGCGGCCGGGCACAACGAATGCTTTCTCAATTTCCTGTCTCCTCTTTAGGGAGTTGAACGGAGCTTTCCATTCGGCAAAGCCCACCGAGCTTACAGCGGAAAACGCAAGCTGCCAATGTTATTAGAGGCTTAAACGAATGGTTTTCGCACGAACTGGTCGCACGGCACAGCACGCCGCGCACACGCGATCCCCGGATTGCAAGTCGTGCGCTCTGTTATAATCTTCTCCGCCACGGGGGCTTCATCGTGCATGCTCCTTGCCCCTACTGTGGCCCACAGACGCAGAGCCTGATTGTGAAAGGCGCGGGCCTTCAATGAACGGGCTGGTAAGTACACCTGAAGTGATGGCCGCGCTCGAGCGCGCGACCGGAGGCGGTGGCATCTCCTGCGAGGAAGCGCGGTTGCTCATCGAGCACGCCGAACTCAGTTCCTTGCTCCGGGCGGCCGCTGCGGTGCGGGACAGATCCAAGGGCCGCACGGTTAGCTACTCCAAAAAAGTTTTCATTCCGCTGACACACCTTTGCCGGGATTACTGCGGCTATTGCACGTTCCGAGCAGACCCTACGGCTGATGGCGAGCTATACATGACACCGCAACAAGTTCTTGCGGTGGCCGAAACCGGGCGCCGCGCCGGATGCAAAGAGGCGCTCTTTAGCCTGGGCGATCAGCCGGAGGCGGTATTCCCCGAGGCCAAAGGATTTCTGCGAAAGCAAGGGTTCGAGCGCACGCTGGAATATCTGGCGGCGATGACGCAACTTGTGCTTGATGAAACGGGGCTGTTGCCTCACGCGAATCCCGGTGTCATGGACACGCAGGATCTTGAAAGCCTGCGGGAGTCCAACGTCAGCCTTGGGCTGATGCTCGAAAGCACGAGCGCCAAAATCCGCCGCCCGCAAGGTGCGCACTGGAAGGCGCCGGACAAAATACCATCGGTTCGATTGAAGACGATCGAGGAGGCCGGCAGGTTGTCGATCGCGTTTACGACGGGCATTTTGATTGGTATCGGCGAGACCGCAGAAGATCGCATCGATTCGCTCTTCGCGATTCGCGATCTGCACGAGAGATATGGCCACATCCAAGAGGTGATCGTGCAGCCGTTCCGAGCCAAGGCCGAGACCAGGATGGCGTTCGCACCCGAGCCATCGACCGAGGATTTGCTGCGGACGCTCGCAATCGCGCGATTGATTTTTGGCGGGAGTATGAACATACAATCGCCGCCCAACCTACTTTCGGACGATTATCCAATACTACTCACTGCGGGAATGAACGATTGGGGTGGGATCTCGCCCGTCACGAAAGATTTCATCAATCCGGAGGCGGAATGGCCGCAAATCGCCTCGCTTGCCGAACGGACGGCCACCGCGGGATTCGAGTTGCGAGAACGGCTGGCCATTTATCCTGAATTCTTGGCACGGCCGGGATTCATAGGCGCGAGCGTACAACCGCATTTGGAGAAATTCCGCGCGGGGGATGGTTATGCCCGACACTGAGAGCGATCCATGCTGAAGATCAACGATTCCAAGTGGCGAGAAATTTCTTGGGAACAATCCTTACGATCCGCGAGTCCGAGAATTGCCGGCATTCTCGAGAAAGCCCTCGGGGGAATCGACCTCGATTTTCATGACGGGCTCGTGCTTTGCGACGTTGCCGAAGAGGATTTTGCGGCGGTCGTGAAGGTCGCGAACGAGCTGAGGCGGCGCGCGACCGGCGACCAAGTCACGTACGTCGTGAACCGGAACCTGAATTTCACGAATGTGTGCATCGTCGGATGCGCATTCTGCGGATTCGGCCGGGGCCCTCATGCGGCGGATGCGTACTTTCATTCCACGGAGTCATTGGTTGCGAAGTCGGTGGAGGCTGTCGAGCGCGGCGCGACGGAGGTGTGCATTCAGGGCGGATTGCCACGCGACCTGCAGGGCGCGTACTACGCCGATCTGCTGCGGGCGATCAAATCACGCCTGCCGAACCTGCATGTGCACGCATTCTCGCCGATGGAAATCGTCTACGGGGTCGAAAAGACCGGAGCGAGCCTTCCGGAGCATCTGCGGACGTTGAAGGAAGCGGGGCTGGGAAGCATCCCCGGAACAGCGGCGGAGATTTTGGACGACGATGTGCGCCAGCTCTTGAGCCCGAACAAGCTCAAGGTCCGGCAGTGGATCGCAGTGATTCGCACGGCGCACGAGCTGGGGATTCCGACCACGAGCACGATGATGTACGGCCACGCCGAACTGCCCGAGCATTGGGTGCGACACATGCTGCTGCTGCGCGAGATTCAAATGGATACGGGCGGGTTCACGGAGTTCGTGCCGCTCGGTTTCATCCACTCACAAACAAGGTTATTCCGCACGGGACGCGCGCGTGCGGGGAGTTCGTTCGAGGGGCACTTACTCGTGCACGCGCTGGCCCGCCTGCTGCTGAATGGCCATATCAAGAATATCCAGGTATCGTGGGTAAAACTTGGCTTCGAAGCGTCCCTCGCGTGCCTCGAAGCGGGCGCCAACGATTTCGGTGGCACGTTGATGGAAGAGAGCATTTCAAAAGCCGCGGGAGCGACTTTCGGGGAATATGCCTCGCCAGGCGAACTGCGCGCGTTGATCCGGACGATTGGCCGTACGCCTGCCGAGCGCACCACTACCTACAAAATCCGGCGCGTGTTCGAGCTCGCGGATGCAGATGAACTCCTGCCACTCGAACGCATGGCGGCGCAGCGAGAAAATACCACGCTGCTAGACCAGGCAAGACACTGATGGACATCGCGGCGTTGGCAGGCGGGATTGGGGCTTCAAAGCTCTTGCTGGGATTGAATCGCGTGATGGACGCACGCGAGCTGACGGTCGTCGTGAATACGGGCGATGATCTTGTGATGCACGGCCTCTCGATATCGCCCGACCTCGATATCGTCACGTACACATTGGCGGGGCTGGTGAATCCCGACACCGGCTGGGGATTCCGCGACGAAACGTTTCGCGCGCTCGAACAGCTCGCCGTTTACGGCCGCCCCCAGTGGTTCCATCTCGGAGATCGCGATCTGGCGACGCACATCCACCGCACGGCCATGCTCGGCGCTGGAGCGAGCCTCTCGGAGGCGGCGAATTCCATCCGGGAAGCTCTGGGCGTCCAGGCCAGAATTCTCCCCATGAGCGACCAGCCTGTGCCGACCATCATTGAAACCGACGAGGGCCGGCTTCACTTTCAAGAATATCTGGTTCAGCGGCGCGCGGAGCCGACCGTTCGGGCAATTTCGTTCAATGGAATCGAACGAGCGCGGCCAGCCCCGGGAGTGCTTGAAGCGATGGAAGGCGCTTCGAGCATCGTAATCTGTCCCAGCAATCCACTCATCAGCATTGGGCCGATCCTCGCGGTTCCGGGGGTTCGAGAAGCCCTGCGAAAGCGCCGGACACATGTGATCGCCGTCTGTCCGATCGTCGGCGGCAAGTCCCTAAAGGGGCCCTCCGATCGAATGCTCGAGCAATTGGGGCACGACGTGTCCGCACTCGGAGTGGCGCGGATGTATCAGGACATCTGCGGAACGTTTGTGATCGATTCCGTCGACAGCGCCCAAAGCGCGACAATCGAAGCGCTCGGCATGGAGGTCGTGATCCACCCGACCGTCATGCGTAATGTGGAGGACAAGGAACAGCTGGCGCGGAGAATTTTGCAATTCGCCGAAAAGCAGAAAGCAGGGGCCGCTGCATGAAGGCGATCCTGATTCCGGTGAAAGAATTTCGCGAGGCGAAGAAGCGGCTGGCCCCTCATTTCCCTCCCGGCGATCGCGCGGCGCTGGCGGAAGCGATGTGCGAGGACTTTTTTAATGTGGTGGCGGCGACGCGGTGTGCGGATCGAGTGTTTGTGATCAGCAAAGAACCAGGAGCCCTTTTGCGGGCCCGAAAATTTGGATGGGAAACGATTGTCGAAGCCCGCCAGACATCAGAGAGCGACTCGGTCGACGAAGCATCGCGCTATTGCGCGGAGCACCGCGTCGACGCCTTACTGCGGCTGCCGATTGATTTGCCG
>JBKQNJ010000029.1:0-12211 GCA_052146315.1 Candidatus Acidiferrales bacterium
CGTCCCGTGACCACGGCAGACTGTGTGCGAGTTCGGACATGCCTTGCGCCGCGCTTTCCGGGGCACATCTCCCTGCAAACTGATAGACACCGGGAGGCCCCACTATGTTGCAAGAATAACAGAAAAATGACGCGAGGGAGATACCCCGAAAGTACTGTCGCCAAAATTCGCCGCTTAGCTCACTAAGCGTCTTATCTACTTAGACTTAGCGGAGGGTAAGCGGCGGAGGCTAGTTGGCGAGCCGTAGCTCGCGCATTCAGAGCCCGCCTTCGTCCGCCGCGGCGGACTACGGCGCGGCAGCCTTCGCGCGCTTGCGCGAGCGAAGGCTGGTGGAGCCGAAGGGATTCGAACCCTCGACCTCCTCGATGCCATCGAGGCGCGCTCCCAACTGCGCCACGGCCCCACCGCAGGTTTACACTGATAGCTGCTTTTATAGCACCGCGCGACGGATAGCGTCAAACGGCAGCAGGTCAGTTTCCGGTTACCGGTTAATCAGGACTCGACGCGCTTTAGCACATCATTCTGTTCCCATTTCGTCAAGAATGTTAGGTCCGCTGCACCTCGCGTCAGATTTGTCCGAGATTCGAAGCATTGTGTAATCGCCGTTGCCTCGGACCTGAAAGTAGAAGGAACGTGCAGTCTCGAACTTCGGCCCCGTCTCCTCGGCAACTTCTACTTGATAGTGCTCCGGCGGACTGTCGGCACACCGCTGAACTGAGTAGTATTCAAGCAAGCTGGTAGCTGACTTCTCGCGTCTGGACCACGCGGCGTGCGCTTGCCTTAGCTCCGGGTTCGAGGACCACTGTGAAGCCTGTTGCCAAGGCGAGACAATCCACTCATCTACGAAGTCGCGGGGCGAAACGGCTACGGGCTGATTCCGCCGTACCGCGTCTCCAATTACGGAGTAATGACGAATCCACACTCGGTTGTGGATGCCCGCGTCAATGCTCGCGGAGTGGAACCGCAGGTCAAATTCATCCTTCTGAACGATAAGAGTTCCGAAATCGTCGTTCCCCCACCACATAAAATCCGAGCCAGAGAAGAGAGTCTTAGGATGATCGGGGTCAGGTGTCGGTCTTAATACTGAATATCGAATGTCCGACCATGTCGAACTGCACCATGGAGCGACATCACGGGTCACTAAGAACCATTGGCCTGCATCGTTTGCCGGCGAGATGCCATAGTCGAATGCCAACGTTCCACCAGCCACGGTCGCGTATGCCTTTTTCTGCCAACGCAGTACTTCTTTCCACAATTCATTGCTTGGGGAAAAAATAAGCAGCACCGTATCACTACCGCATTTAATTGAGAAGTTGGCGGTGACGCCGAGCAAGCGGGGGTTCTCAAATAGTCTCGTTTGGAAGGAAAGCTCAAATCCGAACTTGCCAAAATCGGGAGGGATGTTTTCCTTTGAGATGGGGCCCCTGGGCATCTCAAAAGAGTGGCCGAGGGCCGAAAGGTCGCTCTTGATTCTTGCAGGGTCAGGTTGCGAAGAGACACAGTGCAAATAGGCGGTGATGAAATCGCCAAGCGCCGCCTTCATTGAGGCGATTGTCTGCTGTGCGACAGAAGAAACATCCGTCTGTAGGCCGTCACCGATTGGGAGTTGGAGCAGCTGTTTACGAACCGAATCTACTCGGACCGCAGTACGGTTGACTTCAGTCTGGGAACAGGCAACAGATGAAGATGCTTGAGCTTGTGACAACGAGGCAAGCAGCAGAATTATCGTTGCCACTATAGCGGGTTTCACAACACAACTTTACCACCGTGTGCCCGGAAGTGCCGCAAGTGCCTGGTTAGTCGCGTAATCGGAAACTGACCCACCGGCCGTCAAACGATGGAGCGCCGAGAGGTCATCTAGCGTAGAATGCCGCACTATGCAAAAAATCACTTTCCTGGGTGCGGCGGGAACGGTCACCGGTTCAAAGTACCTGGTGGAGGCGGAAGGCAAGCGGCTGCTGGTGGATTGCGGGCTCTTCGAGGGATCGCGCGAACTGCAGCAGCGGAACTGGGACAAATTGACGGTCGATCCAGCCACGATCGACTGGGTGCTCCTCACGCACGCGCACATCGACCACACGGGCTATCTGCCGCGGCTGGTGCGCAGCGGATATCGCGGCCCGATCTACGCGAATATCGCGACGCACGAACTTTGCGCGCTGCTGCTTCCCGATTCCGCGCACCTACAGGAAGAAGACGCGCGGTACGCGGCGAAGAAAGGCTACGCGAGTCACAAGCCTCCCCTGCCGCTCTACACCGTGGCGGAATCGCAGACGGCGCTGCAGCAATTCCGCGAAATTCCGAGCAACGACGCCTTCAAGATCAGCCCGCAGTTTGCGGTTCTGCCGCACGATGCGGGGCACATCCTCGGCGCGACGTGGCTGGAGCTGACCATCACCGAGAAGGGCAAGCAGACGCTGGTCGTCTTCTCTGGAGACGTGGGGCGCTACGATCAGCCGATCCTGAAAGACCCGGAATCGCCGGCGCGGGCGGATTTCCTGCTCTGCGAATCGACGTATGGCGACCGGGAGCATGAAACGGGCTCCGTGATGGATGCGCTGGCCGGCGTGGTCAACGACACGATCAAGCGCGGGGGCGCCCTCGTGATTCCGGCGTTTGCCGTCGATCGGACGCAACTGCTGCTCTATTACCTGCACGTGCTGTGCGTGCAGCAGCGGATTCCGCGCCTGCCCATATATGTCGATAGCCCGATGGCCATCAACATCACGGACATCTATGTCCGCCACAAGGCGGATCACGACCTGAAGCCGCAAAGCGACCTTGACCCGCTGAACATCCACGACATTCACATGACGCGCACGGTGGAAGATTCGAAGAGGATCAACGACGTGGTCGCGCCGTGCGTGATCATTTCGGCCAGCGGCATGATCACCGGCGGGCGCGTGCTGCACCATCTCGCTCACCGCCTGCCAGATTCGCGCAGCACCGTGCTGCTCGTCGGATACCAGGCCGAAGGCTCGGGCGGACGCGCGTTGCTCAACGGTGCAAAGTTCTTGCGCATTCACGGCGAGGAAGTGCCGGTGCGCGCGCAGGTGGTCGAGCTTGGCCAACTTTCGGCGCACGCGGGGAAAAGCGAGCTGCTGCGATGGCTTTCGGGAATTCAGGCGCCGCCGAAGAGGACGTTCATGATCCACGGCGAGCCGAGCGGGCTAACAGCACTGCGCGACGCCATCGTGAGCCAGCGCGGCTGGACGGTCACGATCCCCGATTACCTGCAGTCGTTTGATTTGGATAGCTAGAGGCCATTGATAAGTTTCACCCCGGCACTTAGAGGTGCTGGACTTAACTAGCGGTCAGCAGCGGGTTTCCAATCTGAAACGACACGGGGGTGTTCCACCTTCTTGACGACGACAGGTTGTGCTGCGCCACGCCTGTAGGGCTTCGTAGGACACACCGTGAAGTCCGCGAACAATGCCGGCTGCCGATCCGGGCTGCCGCAGTCAAAATATCGGCAGACTAAATCAACGGACTGCTGATCAGCCGGAAAGAAAACGTGATGAGTTCCGACATGCCAGATTGCAAAAAAGCCGTCTCCCCTGTACCAAATCGCTCTGCCATGGATCTCAAAGCATTGTTGCGCTGAGGCCACCGGCGCGACGATCATCAAGAGCAGAAGACAGGCGAATTTCATATTACCTCGCGCCAAGCTTGGCGAGGCGCTCGGTGGAGGCCTGGAATGTCGATTCCTTTTTGCAGAATGTGAAGCGGAGGTGCGTGCGGCCGTCGGTGGGATCGCGATAGAAGCTCGATCCGGGGACGGCGGCGACGCCGATTTCCTTCACCAGATATTGCGCGAAGGCGACGTCATCCGGAAAGCCGAACGCGGAAATGTCCGTCATGATGTAGTAAGCGCCGCGCGGCTTGAAGCATTTGAAGCCGGCGCCGCCGAGAATCCCGAGCATTCGCTCGCGGCGGGCCGCGTAGTCGCGCGCCAGCGTATCGTAGTAGCTCTGCGGAAATTGCATGGCTACTGCGCCCGCCTCCTGCAGCGGCGCGGCCGCGCCCACGGTAAGGAAATCGTGCACTTTGCGGATTGCGGCGGTCACTTCCGGCGTCGCAATCACCCAGCCGACGCGCCAGCCCGTGACGCTGTACGTCTTCGACAGCGCGTTGATCGTGAGCGTGCGTTCGCGCATACCTTCGAGCGACGCCAAAGAAATATGCTCGGCGCCGTCGTAAAGCATGTGCTCATAGATTTCGTCGGTGATCGCAAAGGCATTCCAGCGGACGCACAGATCGCGGATGCATTCGAATTCGGCGCGCTCGAAAACCTTCCCCGTCGGATTATTCGGCGTGTTGAGAATGATGGCCTTCGTCGCGGGACCGAACGCCGCGGCCAATTCATCAGGATCAAACGTCCAATCGGGCGGCTGCAGCTTGACGAATCGCGGCGTGGCGCCGGAGAGAATCGCATCCGGCCCGTAATTCTCGTAGAACGGTTCGAAGACCACCACCTCATCGCCCGGATTGATGATCGCCATCATCGACGACATCATCGCCTCCGTCGAGCCGCAGCACACGGTGATCTCGCGCTCGGGATCGACGGCGACGCCCTGCGTGCGCTCGAATTTCGCGGCGATGGCGTCGCGAAATTTCTTCGCGCCCCAGGTGATGGCGTACTGATTGATGTCCGCGTCGATGGCCGCCTTCGCGGCGTTTTTGATTTCGGCGGGCGCGGGAAAATCCGGAAAGCCCTGCGACAAATTGACGGCGCCGTAGCGCAGCGCCAGGCGCGTCATTTCGCGGATTACGGATTCGGTGAAGCGTTCAGCTTTGGAGGAAAGTTTCGGACTGGTGTTAGTCGCCACGGCCCGTTCGGGGTGTGCGGGATTCATTTGCGTTCTGCGCTCCATAGAGCCGGCGATAGATGCTGGCGTTGCGCGTGATGATCTGCACGTACAAGCGCGTCTGCGTGAACGGAATCGACTCCACGAATTCGGCCGGCTCGCGATACGTCTGGCCCGTGGTCCACGCATCGACGCGATCCGGCCCGGCATTATATGCCGCGAGCGCCGCTTCGACGCTCCCGAATCGCTGCTCGAGCGCCGAGAAATACGCGGTTCCGAGCCTCACATTGTAATCCGGATCGTTGAGCCGCACTCGCGAATAGCGAAGGTTGTGCTGGTGCGCGACTACCCGCGCGGTCTTGGGCAGCAGCTGCATCAGCCCGACCGCATCCGACACGGACAGCGCGTCCGGATTAAACGCCGATTCCTGCCGCACGAGCCCCGCGACCAGCAAAGGATCGAGGCCGTTCTTCCGGGACCAGTCGCGGATCGTCGACTCAAAGGGCAGCGCGTAAGCAGTGAGCCAAACCTCGCGCGGAATATCCGTGAACGCCTCCGATTCCAGCTGCGGAAAAATTTGCCGCACCGTGACGATCGCCGCGCCGTATTGCCCGGCGGCTGCCGCTTCCTGCGCGGCTTCGAATAACAATCGCGGCTCGCTTGTCGCCGCGTAGGCCGCGCGCAATTCGAGCTCCGCCGACGAATCGAATCCGATCGAACGCAAAGCGTCGGCGCGCGCCTTCAGTCCCGCCACGGCGGGCGGAATCTTGCCGTCAAGCGCGGGCAGATCGGGCGCCGGCGGAATTACGCCGAGCACATCGGAAGCTTGCGTCGGCCCCGGGCCAAGTTCGTGCAGGCGCTCGGCGCCGAGAAGACCGAAATAATTCTGCGTGTACCGGGCGGCCAGCTTCTCGTAGTAGCTCCGCGCGAGCGGCTTCGCGCCGGATTCTTGGGCGAGGCGGCCAAGCCAGTAGAGCGCGTCGGCCACGTATGGCGAGCCGGGATAATTCCGCAAATGCTGCTCGAGCAAATCCGCCGCGTTCGGCTGGCGCGCCAGCGTGGCGGTCCACGCAACGCGCCACTGCGCCGACGGCGTGTCCGGCCCGTTCGGGAATCCGTCGATCACGCGCTGGTAATACGCGGAGGCGTGCGCCCGGTCGAGCTGCACCCAATAGTAGTTTCCCGCGAGGAAAAGCGCCGCAGCCACCCAGGGACTCGCTGGCGCGCGCTTCGCAGCGGCTTCGACCGCGGCGATCATCTCGGGCTCCTGCAGCTGATCGCGATAAAATCCCGCGAGTGCGTAGGAGCGTTCCGCATCGACATCGGGATCGGTGATCTGCAGCTTCGCCACTTCCCAAGGGCCGGCGCCGAGCGACATACCGCATTCGAGAATTCGCAGCTGCGCGCGCTCAGCCTCCGTACCGGAAAGCTTCGGCAGCGCCTTTGCGTATTCGTCGCGCGCGTCGCTCCAATCCTTTGCGGCAAACAGAAAATCCGCGTGCGCGACGCGATCCTTCAGCGGGATCGGGGGAATCTGCGCGCCCGGAGCGCCGGCGAGGAAGTCGAACCTCACGCCCGCCTCTCGCGCGTGCTCGCTCGTGGGGAAATTCTCGTAGACACTGCGATAGTCCGCTGCGGCTTCGAGGATCTGCCCGGCCTGCTCGTGCGCCTCGCCTCGGAGGAACAGCAGCGCCGATCGCTGCGTCGTCTGCGAATAAGCGTCGAGCGCGGCAACGGCGGCAGCCGGCTGCTTCGCGCCGATTGCGGCCGTGCCAAGCGCTTCGAGCGTCTGCTCCGTCATCACGGAGTTGGGATAATCTTTGCGGAACTGCTGCAGTTCGGCAACCGCAGCCGCGTCGTTGTTCGCGGCGAGGTCGTTTTCGGCGCTCCAATAGAGTCCATAGTCGCCGAGCAGCGGATCTTTCTGCGCGCGCGCGAACCATGTCGCCGCCTGCGTATAGTGCTGGTTGCTGTAGTCAAAGAAGCCGAGCGCCAGCGCCGCGCGCGCTCCGAGCGCGCCGGAGGATTTCTGCTGCGCGAGCGCGCTCAGCCGCGAATAAGCCCAAGCGGATTTCGCATCCTTGAGCATCCTGGAAAGTTTCTCGAGCTGCTTTTCGGAGAGAGACGACCGGCTCGCTGGCGCGGTCGGCGAGGCGTGGATCCCTACTGACTTTACCTGCGATTTCGGGCTGGAGCCCGCAAAGCACAGCGAGCACACGAGCAGCATTGCGCCGGTCGCGCGAAGGAGCGGGCCGGAGATTCGCATCGCAGTCCTAGTGCCGCAGAACAGGCGAGGGATACGGGTACTCTCCGAGGGCGTCGTTCTGGCCCTTGGCGAGAATTTCCACCATCCAATGGTGGAAGTAATCCACGGGATGATCCTGAATCGCTCGGAAGCGGCGGTCATATTCCTTACGGGCCTTGTCGAGATCACTTCGCAACCGTTGACAGATGTCGTGGTTCTCGCGGCCCAATTTCACTTCCTCGGGCCGCAACAATTGTATGTCCTGCATGGCGACTTTCGCGTTTCGACTCGCCCGTCGATGCAAGTCTCTCAGGTCATCGGGCAGCGCTGCAAGATCGAAAGCGGAGACCTCGGCGGCGGCCACTTCCTGCGCGGCAGCTTCCTCAACCGCGGCTTCCGCGAGCGCTTCCTGTTCCTGAGCCCATTTGGGATCGACCGGCGGAGGTGCGTGAACCGCAGCGTGGGCGGGCGCCCTGGCAGGCTCCTGTTCTGGCGTTTCGATTTCGGGTTCGGCGGTGGCGACGGCTGCGTAGTCTTCGTCGGAACTGCGATCGCGGGGGTTCAGAGCGACGGCAACGAAATTCGAGAGGACGGAAAGACCAGCAGCGAGAGCCGACGCCGCCGTTTGCGCCCGCAGCATGGCAGGAAGCGCGTTGCTCGGGCGGCTGGACGAACACGCTGCGACGAGATCGGAGTAGGCCTGATGCAATTCGTCCGCTGTCCGCTGCAGCGGAGCGAGATTGTCGCGTAATGCCCGCGAGACTGCCTGCTCGAGAGCATGCTCGAGAGATTTGGAACGTTCGGTCAAAGCACTTCCCTACCTTTTGCGATTATGGAAACGCTCTTTGGGGGTGTCAACTGGCATTCCGGCAGCGGGTTCCTGGGCCGTGCAGTTGATGAGAAGCGGTTTCGCCTAGTGTTGTCTTACGAGCTGTTGTAGGGGCGCGGCTTCCCGCCTCGGATCTTCGCCTCTGAACTTCCGGGTGCCCCATCCTCGGTTTGTGAGGGTGGGGCCTTTGCGCCCAACCAGCACGTACTCACACCCAAGCTCCCAAACGCCGTGGCCCGCAGGCTCTTCAGTCTCCAAGACCATGCTCCCCGACGAGACCGGCAAGGTGTTGTAGGGGCGCTGCTCGCTGCGCCCTGCGCATCCGCCACGTCTGCGGCGACGGGACACCACCGGAGGGTCGATCCCTGCCGGGTGCCCCATCCTCGGTTTGTGAGGGTGGGGCTTTTTCCAATTTCAAACGCTCGCTACACGGGTTGCCGGTGGAAGCGTGGGCCTTCAGGCCCTCGAAAAAGCGCCCCGCGAGAGAGGGGCTTTCAGCCCCGGGCTTTGATCTTTAGGGGGTCGGACCTCGGGTCCGACATAAAAACGCGCGCAAAGCGCGTCGTGTGCGCCCGCCGTGGTGGGCGCGTTTCCTTCCTGCCCTGACGAAGGAAGGGGTGCGCCGCTTCATCCGCAGCATGTAGTTCCGCTTGATCGAGGCGGAAGGGCGGGGCTTCCAGCCCCGCCGTCAAAGCCCCGCTAGAAGAGGGCTTCAGCCCCTGAAGCTCCCCGACCCATTGGCGAGGTTTCGCTTGCCTTCCCCGCCCCTCGTTCGTATCTTCAACGCCATGATCACCCCCGAACAGATCCGCGACCTGCTCAAGATGAAACCGCTGCCCGTCGAAGGTGGATATTTTGCTGAGACCTATCGCGCGAAAGGCGCTGTACCCGTGAGCGCGCTGCCCGGTTCTTATCCCAGCGAGCGCGCCATCTCGACCGCCATCTATTACATGCTCACGCCCGACACTTTTTCGGCGCTGCACCGCCTGCGCGGCGACGAGATCTACCACTTTTATCTGGGCGATCCCGTCGAAATGCTGCAACTTAAGCCTGGCGGAACGGGCGAGGCCGTCCTCCTCGGGCAGGACGTCGCGGCAGGCATGCGCCTGCAGCACGTGGTCCCGGGAGGAACGTGGCAAGGCTCGCGCCTCGCCCCCGGCGGAAAATTCGCGCTGATGGGCACCACGATGGCGCCCGGCTTCGATCCGCAAGATTACGAAGCCGGCAGTCGCGCCGAATTAGCCGCGCAGTACCCGCAGTATTCGGCCCTCATCACGTGGCTCACCCGCTAGTCGCAGGATCTGCGCGTTCTCTTGGAGGCCCGCTTCTGAAGCAATGTCAATCTTTGACATCGCGATTTCGCGGCCAAGTACGGTTTTCCGGGTGCCCCATCCTCGGTTTGTGAGGGCGGGGCCTTTCGTAAGAGTGATGCAAGCGCGCGCCTTAGAATGCAAATTCACGTCGCATCGCTTCGTTGTGACAGTATTTTAGACCTGCGCGGAATCTGTACTCGAGTACAGGTGAAGTTCGCGTCGCAATGTGCCAGTCTGGTTTAGGCGACGAAAGTCGCCCGCCCTCGCAACGAGGGCCGAATGCTCTTTGAAAATTTGAGAACGACGCACGATCCGGCTCCTGACCGCGCGCCACGTTTCATCTTTGCGCTAGGCGCCGGGCCCGCAACGCGGGCGGCCCCGGTGGAAGCGTGGGGCTTCAGCCCCTCGAAAAGACGCGAGCATAGCGAGCTTACCGCTGCGCAGGTTCACCCGCAGCGTGTTTTCGAGTTTCTGCCCGCGAGCTACAAGCTACAACTGAAGCGCGCTCACTACTCACCAATCACCACTCACAAATCACGCGTTTCTAATCGACACTGCGGCGATTAGAAACGCTCGCAACTCATTGCAAACACACGACGACGACCACTTCTAATCGACACAGCTACGGGACCCAGGCGCGTGCGAATCAGGCGTTTTGCCGGAACGAAAAAGCGGCTAGGATAGAGGCATGGAAATCGATCGGAAGGCTTTCCTCGATAGCTTGGGCGGGGCGGACGCCGCCAGCAAAATGGATGCGGAGAGCCGAGCGGATGCTCTCGAGGGCCGGATGATGGCGGAACTGAATACGGCGATCGCACTCAAGCACGGCGGCCATCAAGTGCTCGCCGCGACCGCGCCGGGCAAGTACCCAACGGCCGCGGAGGTGGAAGCGCAGATCGAAACGCGGCCATACCGCGCGGGCGCGGGTTTTCTGATGGTCCCGCGCACCGGTGAAAACGTAAAGCGGCTCGCGCCGATGCCCGCGAATCCCACGCTGATCGATTTTTTCAAGCTGCGGTTCATGGACACCGCGCACCACGTCCTTCAAAGCGCCAACCTCGCGATGAAAAATGGCATGTCCGAGGAAATCATTCTGGCGTGCCTGCTTCATGATGTGGTCCAGGAACTGATTCGCACCGATCACGGATGGTGGGGCGCGCAGCTCTTCGAACCGTACGTGCCGGAAAAGGTCTCGTTCGCGATTCGCTACCATCAGGCGCTGCGATACTACGCCGATCCCTCCGTGGGATACGAGTATCCCGATCTCTACCGGCAACTCTTCGGCGTGGATTACACGCCGCCGCCCTACATCGAAGCGACCTACCAGATGGTCCGCAAACACAAGTGGTACATGGAGCCACGCATGGTGGCGGCGAACGATCTCTACGCGTTCGATCCGAACGTGGTGGTGACGATCGATTCGTTCCTCGACATCATCGGGCGGCACTTCAAGCAGCCCAAAGAAGGATTGGGCAACGACGGCAGCCCGGTCGCCCACATGTGGCGGACGATCATCCGCCCCGATCAGCCGCTGTAGCCCGCGTCGCGAGAATCAGCTGAATGCCGATGAAAACATGCCTGCTGGTTGCGCTTCTGTTGTTGCTCGGCACATCCACGTTCGCACGGCAGAGAGACGTAATCCTCACCACCGATTGCGGAGCGGACATCGACGATCAGTTCGCGATCGCGTATCTGTTGCTCGTGCCGCAGGTGCACGTGAAGGCTATCGTCACCACGCACGCGCCGACTCTTCCCAAGAATGCGGAATCTTCCGCCGCATGTGCGAGAGACGTCATGCGGCGCATGGGCTTGCCGCAGACTCCTCCCGTATTTGCAGGCTCCGATGTGGCGCTCACGGCCCGCGTGCCGATTCATAACGCGGGCGTGGATTTCATCGTCAAGACATCCCGCCTCTATTCGCCGCGTGACCGGCTCTTGATCCTGACGATTGGCGCCACCACCGACGTGGCGTCGGCGTTTCTGGCGGACCCGTCAATCGACAATCGGGTCGAGATCCTGACCATGGGCTTCCAATCGTGGCCCAAGGGCACAGATCCCTGGAACATCAAGAACGATCCGCTCGCCTACCAGGTGATTCTCGATTCGCGAGCGCCGATCACGATCGGCGCCGCCGATGTTTGCGTAAAGCATCTGTCGCTCGACAAGGAGGAAGCCGCACGCCTGCTGCGCGGCCACGGCCAATTCGCTGAGTGGCTGGACGGATTGGTTGACAGCTGGATCACGAACAACAAGGAACTCGCGGCCAGCGTAGTCAGCCCGGGACATTGGGCGATCTGGGACACGATAACGGTCGCGCACATCCTGGGCTTCACGACTGAGGCGACGTATCCTCGCCCCGCCCTGAATCTTGCGGATTGCTCGTTTTCGTTTCCGAAAACCAGCACGACGATTCGCTGGATCACGTCGGTCGATCAGCAACGGATGTGGCCCGATTTCGTCCGCCGCTTGGACACACTGAAAGCGAGTAGGTAACGGTGCCCGCCGAGGCAAATTTGGTTCGCTTCAGGCGCGGCGGTATAATAAGAAGACCAACGGGGGCGACACGGTTTCGACGGAAGCTGTCGCGGCTCGAAGGCATGCCGGGCCCCATCTGCCCGCAATCAGGTGGAAACAAACTAACTGGCAACTCACAGTTGGCTCTCGCTGCCTAACCAAAAGTAGGTAGCGCGTCTCCTCAAGCGTCGCCTGCGCGGTTGAGATGAGGCGTCACACAGTAGGCTGGCCGTCGCGTTTCGGTCCGTAATGCGGCGGCGAGATCATCGGACTAGTCGGTGGCGCGTCTTGCCCGCTCTGAGCTCCATCGACGAACAAAACCGGAACGGGCTAAGCATGTAGTCTTCGGGTGGCAAAGCTTCTCGGACGGGGGTTCGACTCCCCCCGCCTCCAAATTTTAAATGTCTTTGTAATCAATGAGTTACAGAATCTTGGTCTCTTGTGCACCCGACGCGTTCCTATTGACATTCGTGACTGAAGGCGGGAGAACTGCTCCACTTTT
>JBKQNJ010000030.1:0-15627 GCA_052146315.1 Candidatus Acidiferrales bacterium
AGTTTCTTCCACTTCAGGCGGCACGCGATGCCCGTTGGTGGAGCAGTGCTGCACGATGGCATCGAAAGCGCCTTTGCGGATTTCGCGGCCGTCGAGATCGACGCCCGACATGCGCGTAACGGCCGAAAACGGAATGAAGGTTGCGGCGTAAGCTGAAAGCTCGCGGCCGCGGAGATTATATTTCTCCTTGGCGAGAACGACGATCGAACGGCCTTCAGGCGTTTCGTCGGAAAGGGAAGCGAGCTGCGCCGCGTCGGCAAGTTCCGCCTCGGTGACGTTGGGTGCGGGAACGAATTCCGTGGCGCGGCGGTTGCCGAGGGTGATGGTGCCCGTCTTATCTAGCAGCAAGGTGTCGACATCGCCCGCCGCTTCAACTGCGCGTCCCGACATGGCCAGCACATTATGCTGGACGACGCGGTCCATGCCGGCAATGCCGATGGCCGAGAGGAGGCCGCCGATCGTCGTGGGAATCAGGCAGACGAGCAGCGAAATCAGAACGAAGACCGATTGCGGCGAGCCGCTGTAAATCGCCATGGGCTGGAGCGTGACGACCGCAAGCAGGAAGATGATCGTCAAGCCGGCGAGCAGAATATTGAGGGCAATTTCGTTGGGTGTTTTCTGGCGCTCGGCTCCCTCGACGAGCTTGATCATGCGATCGAGGAACGTCTCGCCCGGATTCGACATGATCTTGACGATGATTTCGTCGGAGAGCACGCGCGTGCCGCCCGTGACGGCGGAGCGGTCGCCGCCGGATTCGCGGATGACGGGCGCGGATTCGCCGGTAATCGCAGATTCGTCGACCGAGGCGACACCTTCGACAACCTCGCCGTCACCGGGAATAAATTCGCCCGCTGCAACCTTTACTAGATCGCCCGCCCGCAACTTGGAGCCCGCGACCTCTTCGATATCGCCGCCACTCTTGATGCGGTTCGCGGTCGTCTCCGAGCGAGCCTTGCGCAGCGTGTCGGCTTGCGCTTTGCCGCGGCCCTCTGCCATGGCCTCGGCGAAGTTTGCAAAAAGAACCGTGAACCACAGCCAAAGAGTGATCTGCAACTCGAAGCCGAAACCGGAAAGGTGTTGAATGCGATCGCGCACCAGGTCGTAGGTCGTGATCACCGCTCCGATTTCGACGACGAGCATTACCGGATTCTTCATCAGCGTGCGCGGGTTGAGCTTGATCAGGGAGTCGCGCACAGCGCCGCCGACGATGCCCCAGGTCCAAAGCGATTTTCTTGTTTCTCGCGTGTTCATAGTGGCCTCAGAAAACCTTCCCGGCGTGCATCAGCAGGTGCTCGAGAATTGGGCCCAGGCTGAGCGCGGGGAAAAATGTAAGTGCGCTGACAATTAGAATCACGGATACCAGCAGGAACGTGAAAAGCGGCGTGGTTACGGGAAATGTGCCCGCGGATTCCGGCACGATCTTCTTCCGGGCGAGATTACCGGCCAAGGCGAGTACCGGAATCACCATGAAGAAGCGGCCGAAGAGCATGTCGAAGGCGCCGCTGATGTTGAACCAGGGTGTATTTCCGTTCAGGCCAGCGAACGCCGAGCCGTTGTTGCCGGCCTGCGACGTATAGGCGTACAACACTTGCGACAGGCCGTGCGGGCCCGGGTTCGTGATGGACGACGTGCCAAACGGAGACACGATCGCGATCGCAGTGAAGCCAAGAACGATAAGGCAGAAAATGAGCACGGTCACCATCGCCATCTTCACGTCGTAAGATTCGATCTTCTTGCCCAGATATTCGGGCGTCCGGCCTACCATCAAGCCGGCAATGAAGACCGATAGCACGATGAAGACGACGATGCCGTAGAGCCCCGCGCCAACGCCTCCGAAGATCACCTCGCCGATCATGATGTTGACCATGGGGATCATTCCCCCGAGTGGCGTGAACGAGTCGTGCATGCCATTGACTGCGCCGCAACTTGCGTCGGTTGTCGTCGTCGCAAAAAGCGAGGTGGACGCAATGCCGAAGCGGACTTCCTTGCCCTCCATATTGCCGCCCGCCTGCATGGTGCTCACGTGCTGGTCAACCCCGTGGAATAACGGATTGCCGCGAGCCTCCATGGAATAAATGACGGTGACGCCGGCGAAGCACAAAATTGCCATCGCCGCCCACACCGCCCAGCCGTGCTTTTGCGAGCCCGTCATGCGGCCCAGCGTATAGGTGAGGCCGGCGCCGAGTGAAAGCATCATCACGATCTGCATGAAATCGGTGAGCGGGGTGGGATTCTCGTACGGATGCGAGCTATTCGCGTTGAAGGGGCCGCCGCCGTTCGTTCCGAGGATCTTGATCGCTTCCTGAGAAGCGAAGGGTCCCTGGGCAATCACCTGGTCAGTGATCGTCTGCGTTGTTGTCTTGCCGTCGGGGCCGGTTGTTTGGACGGTCTGGGGATTCAGAAACTTCGCTGTATCGTACGGCCGCAAGTTTTGAATCATGCCCTGGGACACAAACACCATGGCGATCACCAAGCACGCGGGCAGCAGGACCCACAACATGCAGCGCGTAAAATCGACCCAAAAGTTACCGATCGTCTTGGATTCTTTCCTCGCGATGCCGCGGATCACTGCTATAGCTAGGGCGATGCCGGCGCCAGCCGAGGCGAAGTTGTGATAGGCGAGGCCGGCCATCTGCGTGAAATAGCTCATCGTCGACTCGCCACCGTAGTTCTGCCAGTTCGTATTGGTGGTGAACGAGGCAGCGGTGTTGAACGCCAGGTCGGGCCCTACGCCGGCGAGATGTTGCGGGTTCCACGGCATAAACTTGAAACCCTGAACGCGCTCGATCAGATAAAGCACCAACATGCTGACCACGCTGAAGAGCAGCATCGAGATTGCGTATTCTTTCCAGTCCATCTCTCGCGTGTCGTCGATTCCGCAGCAGCGGTAAATGAGGCGCTCGATGGGACGGAGCACGGGGTCGAGAAACGTCTTTTCGCGCGAAAACACGCGCGTCATAAACACGCCGAGCGGCTTCGTGACCGCCAGCAAAACGGCGAAAAACAGCAGAATTTGAAACCAGCCATTTGCAGTCATTGTCGTCAGAACCTCTCAGGCCAGAGCAGGGCCACCAGCAGGTAAACGCCTGTCAAAATACTAATTGCCAAAAGCACGATATTCGCGAGCATGTCGTGTCACTCCCCTACTTCAGGTGGTCGCAGGCCCATACGTAGCCGAGCGCGACCGCAAAAAACAGAACCGTGCAAATTACGAAAAGAATGTCTCGCATCGAAATTGCTCCTATGCCACGTCCCGGTTGGCCATGCCGTTCACGGGCAGCATGGTGACCTTGCCCCTGGAACCAGACTCCGAGTATCTGGATTCCGGCATCCCGCGGAACGGTATCACGAAAGCCGCGCCTCGGTTGCGTTGAGACCTTAGGAGGCCGATCTCGCGTCCGAATTGCGCCAGGACATAGCCGTAAAACACGCACGCCCCTCCGAGCACGATTGTGATGAAGGCTGCCATTTCCTTATCTCCTTGGCTGTGATGCCGAGCACACCTAACTCTCCCCAGCGCCCAGCCAAGGGAAGACTACTTCGATGCCGTAAGGAAGGAATAAGCCGCGTATAATGATTTCGTAATGCCTGCTATGGGATTGACGCGGATGGTTTTAGGGCGAAAAAGGACTGCGGAGGTAAAGGAAAAAACGCGCGCTAACTCGCGCGACGAGCCGAGCCTTTGCGCGAGTGCTCGCGGGCCTGGGCGCGCGGCTTCTGTGCGCCGCCAGCCCGCTCCAGGCTTTTCTTGAGGGCTGTCATTATGTCGATGACAGGCGCGCGGCGTGGCTGAGGAGGCTCGGCAGCCGTCTCGTGGCCTTTTCTTTTTTCTTCGATCAGCGCGTGGAGCCGCTCCTGAAATTCGTCGTGATATTTCTGGATGTGGAATTCCTCGGATAGGTTTTCGACGAGCTGTTCAGCGAGCTTTACTTCCTTCGCGCTCAGCTTCACGCCTTCGGCCTTCCCGTAGCCCGGGGCTTCGCGAACTTCGTTTTCGTAATACATCGTGTGGAGCGCGAGGCCGCGGTCGTAGGGGCGGATGAATGCGGTGTACTCGCGCTGGTGCATGGTGATCTTTGCGATCGCGACGCGCTTTTTGTCTTGGAGCGCCTTCAGGAGGAGCTGGTATGCCTTGCGTCCTTGCTCTTCGGGAACGAGAAAATAGGACGCATCGAAAAAGAGGGGATCGATCTCGGAACTCTTTACGAACGCGAGGACGTCCATCGAACGAGCCGATTGAGGCTCAATCTTTTTGATCTCCTCGGGCTCGATCAGCGCGTACTTTCCTTCCTCGTATTCGAAGCCTTTGACGACTTCGGAGCGGTCGACCGGGCGGTTGCACGTGGGGCAAAACAGGGGTTGGCGCAGGCGCGTGTGGCATTTGCGATGCAGTTGGTGCAATTCGAAACGGGATCGCCGAGCGGCGGCGTAGAGCCGCACGGGAATCGTAATCAGTCCGAATGAGATGAAGCCCTTCCACGCGGCAGCCGCCATGGGTGCACCTCCCGCCCGCTCAATGTGGCGATTATAGCAAAGCGATGGTCAGAGACGCTTTTTCGGCTGGCGTGGCGGTCGCAACTCCCTAATAATCTCGGCCATGGCGCTTCAGGAATATCGACGGAAAAGGCAGTTCGACGCCACGCCCGAGCCCCGGGGCAAGGATCGAGCGAGCCACGGAAACAGGTTCGTGGTGCAGGAACATCATGCCACGCGCCTTCACTATGACTTTCGACTCGAGGTCGATGGCGTCCTGAAGTCATGGGCGGTGCCGAAAGGGCCTTCGCTCGATCCTTCCGACAAACGCCTCGCGGTTCAGACCGAGGACCACCCGCTGGAATACGCGAAATTCGAAGGCACGATCCCGGCGGGGAACTATGGCGCGGGCGAAGTGATCGTGTGGGACGAAGGGACCTACGAACCCGAAGGCTCGTTGCCGGCGGACAAACAGCTTGAAAAGGGCGAACTGAAATTCACCCTGCACGGGCAGAAACTCAAGGGCAGTTTCGTGCTGGTGAAGCTCCGTTGGAGCAAATCCGGAAAGCCCGGCAAGGATTGGTTGCTGATCAAGCATCGCGACGCCGCTGCGGAAGAGGGTTGGAATATCAGCGAGCATTCCGAATCCGTGGTGTCGGGGCGAAGTATTCATCACCGCGAGAAGGATGCGCCGGCGAGCGAACGCGCTCGCGCCCGAGAAAGGCAGAACGCGCCACAGAAGATCGAATTTCCATCGAGCGCCAAGAAAGCGGCGATGCCGGAGCACGTTGTGCCGGCGCTCGCCACACTCGCCGACAAACCGTTCTCGAATCCCGAATGGCTCTTTGAAATCAAATGGGACGGCGTGCGGACGCTCGCGAGCATCAAGGATCACCAACTGAAGCTGTGGTCGCGGTCGCAGCGGGAAATGACGAGCGAGTATCCGGAAATGGCCGTCCTGCCGAACTATGTGAACGGGCACGATGTGTGGCTCGACGGCGAAATCGTTACGCTCGATAAGGACGGGCGCAGCGATTTTCAGCAGCTGCAGCAGCGCTTCTCGGTCCAGTCGCCAAGCGCGGAGCTGATGCGCAAGGTGCCCGTCGTGTACTACGTCTTCGACCTGCTGTATTGCGATGGCCACGATCTTCGCAAAGTGCCGCTGATTGAGCGGAAGAAACTGCTGAAGCGGATTCTCGATACAGATTCGCTGATCCGATATTCGGATCACGAGGCAGAAAAGGGGCAGGAGCTTTACCAGCTTGCCCGCGACCGAGGGCTAGAAGGCGTTATCGGCAAGCAGTTGCATAGCGCCTACCCGGAAGGGCGGACGAAATCGTGGCTGAAATTCAAATTCGACCAGGAACTCGATGCCGTTGTGGGAGGCTGGACCGATCCGAGAAAATCGCGCGAGCATTTTGGTGCGCTTTTGGTGGGGCTGTACGAAGGCAAGAAGCTCGAATTCATCGGCGGGGTGGGGACAGGATTCTCGGTTGCGCTCCAGGCAAGCTTGGCCGAGCGGCTTCGGGAGTATAGCATTTCGAATTGCCCGTTTGCGGAAGAGCCGGACACGCGCGAAATAGCTCACTGGGTGAAGCCCGAACTCGTTGTGAGGGTCATATACGGAGGGTGGACGGGAGACCGGCATCTGCGCCAGCCCAGATTTGCGGGCATGCTCGAAGATCGCGACCCGCGGGAATGTACCTTCGAGAAGGAAATGAGAATCGAAAAGGTTGTGGGCGCGCCTCAAAGCGGCGAACGGAAACATTCCGCGAAATCAGTGGCCCGCGTACACCCCCGCCCGTCGACTGCGGCGGCTCTCACCGAGAGGGAACTTGCTAAGGAGCTCGATGTGGGCGCCCGCGAGGATGTTTTCGCGGAAGTGGGCGGGCAGACGCTGCACTTCACGAATCTCAACAAGGTCTACTTTCCACAGGACGGGTATACGAAACGCGATTTGCTGGCCCACTATCTGCGAATGGCGCCGTTCATTCTTCCATTCCTGAAGGACAGGCCGCTCGTGCTGCGGCGCTATCCGAATGGAATTGAAGGCGACGCGTTTTTCCAGAAGGACGCAGGCAAGGACGTGCCCGATTGGATTCAAACTGCTGCGATCACGTCGGAGACCAAGGGCTCGAAGATTCACTATTTTCTCGCGAACGATCTGCCGTCGCTGCTCTACCTGACGAACCTTGGTTGCATCGACCACAATCCGTGGTCCAGCCGATACGACGATCAGGAACATCCGGACTACATTTTCTTCGATCTCGATCCGTCGGCGGGCGCTGACTTTGCTTCCGTGGTCAAGCTGGCCCGCGCGCTCGCGGAACGGCTCGAAATACTGGAGCTCAAGGTTTTCGTGAAGACGTCGGGCGCGACAGGCCTGCACATTTTCATTCCCATCCGGCCGCATTACAGCTATGAGCAGGTACGGCAGTTCGTGGAGCTCGTCGCGACCTGGACGGCACGCGATTATCCCGAGCTCATTACGACGGAGCGCAGCCTCAGCAAACGCCCCGAACACAGCATTTATGTCGACGCGCATCAGAACTCGCGCGGGCAATCGCTGGCCTCGGTCTATTCGGTGAGGGCATTTCCGCACGCGCCGGTCTCGGCGCCCGTTTCGTTTCGCGAGTTGAATGCGAAGCTGCGCGAAGACACTTGGAACATCAGGTCGATGCCGGGCCGCATCAAGAAAATCGGCGATTTGTGGGCGCGTTTCTGGAAGGAACGCCAGGGGATCGAACGTGCCGTGGAGATGCTCGAGAAAAAGCTGTGACCGCCTGCGGGCCGCGGCCGGGCGCTCCATGGATTGGCGACCTGTGTTAGATTCCTAGCATCATTTTGACCGTCTCGAAGTGTCCGCAGAACCTGAGGAGGAACTTCATGAAAATGCGATTTCTGGCTGTGATTCCGGCGCTGTTCTTAGCATCGACCATTTGCGTGCATGCCGCCACCGAGACGGCGCATGCGAATATCGTCGATTCCACCGGCAAGAGCATTGGCAAGGCGACTCTCAAGCAGACTTCCGCCGGGGTCGAGATCAAGGCATCCCTTTCGAATCTGCCGCCTGGCACGCACGGGATGCACATTCATGCGGCCGGCAAGTGCGAGGCGCCGGACTTCAAGACTGCCGGCGGCCATTTCAATCCGGACATGAAAAAGCACGGCATGAACAACCCTGACGGCATGCACGCGGGCGACTTGCCGAATATCGAGGTCGGGGCGGATGGCAAAGCGAAGGTGAAAGTGGTCGCAGCGCACGTGACGCTTACGGACGGAGATCATTCGCTATTCCACGACGGCGGCACGTCGCTCGTGATTCACGAGAAGGCGGACGACTATATGACCGACCCTTCGGGGAACTCTGGAAACCGAATCGCCTGCGGCGTGATCGAAAAATAGCCGAGCTTCATTCGGGCTGGACGTGCGGGATGCGGGCCGTGCTGACCGCAGCTGACAAGAGCGCAAAGCCGGCGCCACACACGAGCGCGATGCTGACGCTGTGAAGCGTCACGCCGCCATGCGCCACGACACCAAAGACCACCGCTACTACCGAAACCCCGATCGATTGTCCCAGCAACCGGGACATTGTCGCGATGCCGCCCGCGCCGCCGCTTCTTTCCCGAGGCGCGCTTGCGACCAGAGCGCGGTTATTCGGCGCGCCGAAAAATCCAAAGCCAGCGCCGCCCAGTGCCGCCCGCCAGACAATATCGAGCGTCGTTGGATGCGCCGGCGCTAGCGCGAGAAGCACCATCCCGGCGCACATGCCGAGCATTCCGGACGTCCCGAGCACGCGCAGGGAGTGGCGATCGGCGAGCCTGCCCGCGAAATGCGACATCACTCCAGCCGCTATGGGCCAGGGGCTCAGCAGCAGACCTGCCTTTACCTGCGAAACGCCGAGGCCATCCACAAAATAAAACGGCAGAACTACGAATGCGAGCCCTTGCGCCATGAAGGCGCATAACGACGAGACCGATGCGAGCGCGAAAATCGGCCGCTCGAATAGATCGATCGCCAGCATCGGAATAGGGAGCGAAATCTGGCGTCGCACCAACAGCGTTCCAACGATCGCGGCGCCAACCAGTTCGACCGCTGCGATCCGGCGGAAATTTGGTTCACCGATGCCGTCGATTCCCGTGACCAGCAGCGTCACCGTCAGCGCGTTCAAGACGGCGCTCCACAGATCCCACCGATGGCGCGTTCCCTCGGCGGGGGCAAGCGTTCGTTCGGAAAGACTCAACGCCAGGAGACCGAAGGGAATGTTGATCGCGAAAAGCCAGTGCCACGAAGCGACGGCGAGGATGCCGGAGGCGATGCTGGGTCCGGCCGCCGCGGACGTGAACACAACGATTCCGCTCAATCCAACGCCGCGGCCGAGCAAAGCGCGCGGATAGGTGTATCGCATCACGGCGGCGGAGACACTCCACATACACGCGGCTCCGACACCCTGAAAGACGCGGGCGAGAACCAGTGTGTTCAGCGAGTGGGGAAGCGAGCATCCCACGGACGCCAGAGTGAAAAGGGCGAGGCCCGCCTGGTAGACGCGCTTGTAGCCGATGATGTCCGCAATCGACGAGAGCGGCACGACACAGATCGACACGGCCAGCAGAAACGCGTTTACAACCCAGATGGAAACTTCCGGCTTTGCGTGGAGCTGAACGGCGATGCTGGGCAAAGCGGTATTCGCAATGTTGCCGTCGAGGACCGACATCGTCAAGCCGACTGAATACGTAAGCATGGCCAATCGGCGGCGCGCCGGAGGCAGGCCGTCGCTCGCTGCCATGCCGCTCAAAAGTTCAGTGGATACGTCGACTTCGGACATCGCCCCGAGCCCTTCCTGATTTGCTTTCTGTGCGCCCAATTATGCATGCAGGCCCGCGCGATGCCAAATTCAGGATTTTGTTGGGAGCGGGAGAATCCGCGAATGATCAAGTTCCTCGCTCGCGAATCAGCCGAATGGCATCGGGCAGGAGGGAATCGTTCGCGCGGCCGGGAACCGAGCCGGCCGAGGACACTTCTTCCGGTTCGGATCCTCCCTCGCCGGGAGCGAGGAAGAGATTCTCTTCGAGGCCATGCTGCTTGGTATAGAGATCGAAGTAGCGTCCGCCGGCGGCATAGAGGGATTGGTGCGTGCCGCGCTCGATCACGCGGCCGCCTTCGACGACGAGAATTTGATCGGCGCGCCGGATTGTGGAAAGCCGGTGGGCGATCACGAACGTGGTTCGCCCGCGCATCAGGTAGCGGAGGCCTTCCTGGATCAACGCCTCGGATTCTGAATCAAGGCTCGAAGTCGCTTCGTCAAGAATCAAGATGCGCGGGTCGGCCAGAATCGCGCGGGCGATCGAGACGCGCTGCTTTTGTCCGCCGGAGAGTTTTACGCCGCGCTCGCCTACGACCGTGTCGTATTTTTTCTCGAACGTCTCCGCAAACTCGTCGACGCGCGCGATGCGGCATGCGGCGAGAATTTCGCTTTCGCTCGCGTCGGGGCGCGCAAAGGCGACGTTCTCGCGGATCGAGCCGTCGAAGAGAAACGTTTCCTGCAGGACCACGCCGAGCTGCGTGCGATAGGAATCGAGTTTCACACGCGCCAGGTCAATGCCATCCACCAGCACGCGGCCCGATGTCGGCACGTAGAAGGCGGCAATCAGGCCAATGATCGTCGATTTTCCGGCGCCCGACGGGCCGACGAAGGCCGTCAGGGTGTCCGGCGCGGATTCGAACGAAACATCGTAGAGCACCTGTTTACTGGCTTCGTAGGCGAAATTGACGTTGTCGAAGACGATGCGCCCATCGACGCGATCGAGGCGCACGGTGCGTGCGGGATCCGCGTCTTCGATGCCTTCGTTCAGGACCTCGCGGGTGCGCTCGAGTCCGGCCAGCGCCTCCGTCATCTGAGGTCCAATCGAAGCAATCTGCGCGACTGGCGCAATCAGCATGGCGAGAAAGGCCATGTAGCTCACGAGATCGCCGGGCGTCATCGTTTTGGCCAGGATATTTCGAGCGCCGAGGTACATCATCAGGGCCGAGACGACGCCCATCAGTGCCGTGGCGGAGAAGCTCATCATCGATGTGGCAGTAAGCGTTTGCAGCACATTGTCGAGCAACCGCTGCACGCCCGCCTGAAATACTTTTTCTTCGCGGTCCTCCGCGCGGTAACCCTTTACCACGCGCACTCCGCCGAGCGATTCGGTGAGCCTGCCGGTGACTTCAGCATTGATCTTTGGCCGCGCGCGATACATGGGGCGAATTTTCTTGAGTGCCCGACTCAAGCCCACGCCGAAAATCAGGACGGCCGCGAAGGCGGCGGCCGTCATCGAGATGCTGACGCGCAAGAGATATACAAGTGCGAAGACTGCCGTCATGATTCCGCCGATGAAGTCAACGAGCCCCGTTCCGATCAAATTCCGAATACCTTCGACGTCGCTCATGATGCGCGATACGAGCACGCCGGTTTTGTTCGCGTCGTAATATGCCACGGGGAGACGCCCGATGTGGGCCTGCACCTTGATGCGCAATTCGGTGATCATGCGCTGCGATGATTTCGAGAGAAGCTGCGTCAGGCTGTATGAAGTGAGACCTTGGATCAGCGTCGCGCCTATAACCGCCCCTACGAGAGGCTCCAGGAGGCCCGCGTTGTGTTTTCCGATCACGCCATCGAACAGATACTTGAGCGAGCCGGGGGCCACCAAGCCGGCAAGGCGATTGATCAGCATCAGCAGGAGGCCGAGGGCGAGGATTCCACGGCGCGGCTTGATGAGCGCCCACACATCGGGCAGAAGCTTCCACGCAGCTTTCTTGCTTTCTTTCGATTGCGCCGCCGATTCGCCGCCCGCCGGACCGTGCCTGCCCGAGCGAGCCCGCTCGCCCGATCCGCCGCCAATGTGAGCTGGTCCGAAGGGGGGCATCTTAGGTATTCACGTCGATCACGGTGCGTCCGCGAATCTTGCCGGCCAGGATCGCCTCACCAAGCTCGCGTATTTTTTCGAGCGGCTCCACTTGAGTCATGCGGTCGAGCAAGCGCATCGGGAGATCACGCGCGATGCGGTCCCAGATTTCGCGGCGCCGCGCATTCGGAACATTCACCGAGTTAGTGCCGAGCAAGTTCACCCCGCGCAGAATGAACGGGAAAACGCTGGACGTAAAGGTCGCGCCGCCGGCGAGGCCGCATGAGACGATGCTGCCGTCTGTGGCCGTCGAGCGCAATAGCCCGGTAAGCGTGTCGCCGCCCACGTTGTCGATCCCGCCGGCCCAGCGCTCGGAGTCGAGCGGGCGTTTGGATGGCGCGGCCAATGTGGCGCGATCCAGAATCGCGCTCGCGCCGAGTTCGTCGAGATACTCGTGCAGCTCCATGCGCCCGGTCGAAGCCGCCACTTTGTAGCCGAGGTGCGCCAGGATCGCCACAGCAATGCTGCCGACGCCCCCCGCCGCTCCAGTGACCACGACTTCGCGGCCGCTCGGCTTCACGCCATGCTGCTCGAGGGCCATCACGCTTTGCATCGCCGTGAATCCGGCGGTACCAACGGCCATCGCTTGCTTCAATGTGATGCCATCGGGCAGAGGAACGATAAATTCGGCGCTGATTCGGGCGAACTGCGCGTAGCCCCCCCAGAACGTCTCGGAAGTGCCGCAGCCTGTGACTACAACGTGATCGCCCGGCTGGAATTGCGGGGAAGTCGACTCTTCTACGACACCGGCGAAATCGACTCCCGGAACCATCGGATACACGCGGATTATTCCGGGCTTGCCCGTGACCGCCAAGCCGTCTTTGTAATTGAGGCTCGAGTAGGCGATTCGCACGAGCACGTCGCCCGCGGGAAGCGAGCTGCGATCGACTTGCTGCAACGATCCAACAAACGTGCCGTTCGTCTGTGTCACGAGAAAAGCTTTGAAAGTTGTCACGTCCGCACCCACGAGCATCTGATGCGATTCTACATGCGCGGTTTCGGAATGACTACGGCCACGATTTGCTAGTGTATGCGCGGGAATTCAAAGCGTGCGGACATCGCTGCCGCGGATGCGCCGCTTCAGACTCGGGGGCGCATGTCGCTGGACGTGCCGCCGGCGGCAGGGACATAACACTTGAGTGTGTAGTCCATTACCATGCGGTCGGCGTTGAACCTCCAGCCGAGCGTGCGGATGGTTCGTTTCATGCGTTTGATCCAGCCGCGGGGCAGGCCATCGCGGTCGCGCTGATAATAGAGCGGAATCACTTCCTCGCGCAGGACGCGATACAGCTCCTGTCCGTCGCGCGAATCATGAACGTTCATGTCAGAATGCGTCCTGCCGGTTCCGATTGCGAAACCATTGAGGCCGTCGTATGCCTCGGCCCACCACCCGTCGAGCACCGAGAGGTTCAGGCCCCCGTTAAGAACCACCTTTTGGCCGCTGGTGCCGGATGCCTCGAGCGGCCGGCGCGGATTGTTGAGCCACACGTCTACGCCCTGCACGAATTGACGGCCCACGTTGATGTCGTAGTCTTCGACGAAAACGAACTTGTCGGCAAAAACCGAATTGCGCATCAACTGAGCCACCTGCTGCAGGACGCGCTTTCCGGGTTCGTCGAGAGGGTGCGCCTTGCCCGCGAAAACGAACTGCACAGGCCGCTTCGGATCGTTCACCATGGAAGCGAGCAGTTCGATGTCGGCCAGGATCAGATTGGCCCTCTTGTAGGTCGCAAACCGGCGGGCAAATCCGATCGTGAGTGCGTCCGGGCTCAAAACCCGCGACAGCGCTCGCAGCACTTCGGGAGGTTCGTTCCGCCGTTCCGCTTGCTGGACGGCCCGGCGCCGGACAAACTGAAGGAGCTCGGACTTCAGACTCAGATGTGTTTCCCACAGCTCGCCGTCGTCAACGTCTTCGATCCGTTCCCAGATTTTTGCTTCGCTGCTGTGCTCGTGCCAGCCAGGTCCCAAGTGACGCTCGTAGAGGCGGAACATCTGTGGCGCGAGCCACGTCGGTACGTGAACGCCATTCGTGATGTGCCCGATCGGAACCGCTTCCTCCGATTTGGTGGGATACAACCCCGTCCACATCTGCCGGGACACCTCGCCGTGGAGCGCCGAGACGGCATTGGCGCGCCGCGAGAGCTTCAGGCCGAGGACCGTCAGGCAGAAGTCCTCGTCGTGGTCATACGGGTTCACGCGCCCGATTTCGAGGAACTGATCCTGCGAGAGGCCCAACAGTTCCCGCAACGGGCCAAGATGCTCTTCGATGAGTCTCGGATTGAATCGATCGTGGCCCGCAGGAACTGGTGTATGCGTCGTGAAGACCACTTCGCGGGAGACGCGCGGCGCGGCTTTCTCAAAGGACAAGCCCTCGTCCAACATGCGGTTGCGAATTGCTTCGAGGACAACGAACGCGCTGTGCCCTTCGTTCAAATGCAGCACTCCCGGTGTGATTCCCAGAGCTTTCAGCGCGCGGAATCCTCCGACGCCAAGCAGCAGTTCCTGGCGGATACGGATACGCAAGTCTCCGCCGTAGAGGCGCGAAGTGAGCTCGCGATCTTCGGGCGCATTCCCTTCAACGTTGGAGTCGAGAAGAAACAGATCGCAGCGCCCGACCTGGACGCGCCAGACCTTTGCATAAATCGAACCGGTGCGCGTTTCGATGTGGACCATCACGGGCTCGCCATTGGTTCCGATGGCCCGGGTCATGGGCAGTTGATTTACGTCGGTTTCGAGGTACTCTTCCTCCTGCCAGCCGTCGGCGTTGAGGCGCTGCCGGAAGTATCCCTGCCCGTAGAAAAGGCCGATTCCCACAAGTGGGATATCGAGGTCGGAAGCGCTCTTGATGTGGTCGCCCGCCAGGACGCCGAGGCCGCCCGAATAGATAGGAAGCGATTCGTGTAGGCCGAATTCTGCCGAGAAATAGGCTACTGGATGAGGCCGCAGGACGCTCGCGTGGCGCGTGCCCCATGTCCTGTCTCTTTCCAGATACTCTCGCTCGCGGCGATAAGCGGAGTTGATCCGGCTGTGCAGCACGAGCTCCGCGGCGCGCTGTTCGAGCTTTCGGAGAGGCATTTCCGAAAGGAGGGAAATCGGGTTGTGATTGAGCCGGCTCCATGCTGCGGGATCGAGATCGAGGAAAAGGTTCGTCGAGTCCTGATCCCAACTCCACCAGAGGTTGCGAGCCAGCGACCAGAGACGCTCCTGCGTCGGCGCGATGAAGCGATCGAGCGTGCGAGCCTCGCTCACTACAGGAGCCACCTGGCCAGCCGCCTCACTCAGCATCCGGATTTCGTCCTCGCGAAACACTCGCGGCTCGATGGTTTGCACCACGAGAACGCCCTGCAGGACTCCCCGGTCGCTCAGCGGGACGCCAAGGAACGACTGATAGCGGTCTTCGCCGGCCTCATTGAAATACTTGAAGCGCGGGTGATTCTGCGCGCGTTCGACGGCCACCGGACGCACCTGCTCCGCGACCAGCCCGGCGAGGCCCTCGTGGACGGTCATTCGCAGGGTGCCAATACACTTGGGCCGCAAACCGACCGTCGCCGCCAGCACCAGGTTGTTCCGGTCGGGCTCCAGCAGGTAGACGGAACAAACATCCGCATTGAAGCGCTTGGCGATGAGCGCTACCACGTTCATCAGCGTCTCGGCCGGCTTGCCGCCCTCCGCGGCGAGATTGGCAATTTCCTCGAGGGTTAGAATGTGGCTGGCGTCGCGCTCTTGGGCAGTCGGGCTCATCGTCTCCGTTTCGGCGTCATCTTGAATCGCTCTGGCTGCTTTTGGTATCGGTGTCATTGCACGCGGCCGCCCGTACGCCGGCCAGAATGGGCCGGCGCAACGCGCACCGCGAAAACTCTAGACGCCCCGCGCGCGCCGCGTCCAATCCAAATTCTCGATTGTGCGCATCAGCGCTTGCTGAGAAGAAGCTCATCATCAGCAATCCCACGCGCTGACCGTAGCCTTCCGATAACTCTTGAATTTTAGTCAATTTCCGCGGCTCTTGCTGCACGGTTCTGCGGTCGTCGCGACGTAGTTAACACGCGTCGGTCACCGAAACGCTATTTTTCGAGATAGGTGCTACCTGGAGCCAGACGGAGGCTGAAAAACGACGGAGACCTCTTCCTGCAATTCAATCGGCTTTCCATCGAGGAGAGTCGGAGTATAGCGCCACTGGCGGACCGCGCTTCTGGCCGCTTCAATGAGC
>JBKQNJ010000031.1:0-61503 GCA_052146315.1 Candidatus Acidiferrales bacterium
CCGTAGAGGACCATGCCAAGCGCGGCCATCGAAGTCATCGCCGTCGCGAAATTGCGCCTCTTCAGGAGCTTGAGCTCCACGATCGGATGCGGATTCCGCCACTCCCACCAGATACACACGATCAAAACCACAACCGCCACTACCAGGCCCGTGGTGATCAGGCGCGAACCGAACCAGTCCAGCTCCTGCCCCTTGTCCATCACCATCTGCAGGCAACCGATGCCAAGCGCCACGAGACCCAGGCCGATGTAATCGATCCCTCCCTTCTTTGCCTTGATGCGCTCCTCGGCCAGGTAAGGCGGATCTTCGACCACGCGGTAAGAAAGGAAGAGCGACACGATGCTGATCGGCACGTTGATGTAGAAAATCCACCGCCAGCTGTAGTTGTCCGTGATCCATCCGCCGATGGTGGGGCCGATCGCAGGCGCCAGCACCACTGCCATCGCGTAAATCGAGAACGCCATGCCGCGCTGCTCGGGCGAAAACGTATCCGCGAGGATCGATTGTTCGCTCGGCTGCAGCCCTCCTCCACCGATTCCCTGCAGGACGCGGAAAAATACCAGCAGCCCGAGCGTCGGCGCCAGGCCGCAGAGAAAACTGCTCGCGGCGAACAGCACCACGCAAAACATGTAGTAGCGCTTGCGGCCGTAGCGCGTCGCGAGCCACGCGCTCACCGGCAGCACGATTGCATTCGATACGAGGTAGCTCGTCAGCACCCACGTCGATTCGTTCGTGCTCGCGCCGAAGCTGCCCGCGATGTGCGGCAGCGCGATATTGGCGATGGACGTATCGAGCACTTCCATGAACGTCGCAAGCGTCACCGTGAACGCCACTACCCAGGGGTTGTGGCGCGGGCGCCATGCGGCGTGATCGATTGCGATGGAAGCGGCTGCCACGGATTCCTGTTGCAAAATCCTTTCGTGTGATTAAATATACATGCGTGTATGTATGCTGTAAAGCTCGGGAAAGCGCCTGCTGATGATTCAGTCAAGGTCACCCCGCCGGGGAGCGGGAGTCCGTCGAAAAGCGTCGCATAGCCCGTCGAGGCAGGAGGCTCGCACCGCAGCCACGCGCCAGCGCCTGCTGGCCGCCGCCGAAACCATCTTCGCGCGCGACGGCTTCGAAGCCGCGCGCCTCGAGGACATCGCAGCCCATGCCGGCTACACCCGCGGCGCTTTCTATGCCAATTTCGACGGCAAGGAAGACATCTTTGTCGCGCTGCTCGAACAGTGGGTGGCCGCGCGCATCGCGGAAGTGAACGCGTCGCTCGAAAAGCAGAAGAGCCCGGAAGCGCGCCGACGCGCCTTGCGCGACCACTACGCGCACAGCCGCAAGGACCGCCGCATCGTCCTGCTCTCGCTAGAATTCAAACTCTTCGCCATCCGTCATCCGGAAATTCACGCGCGCCTGCGCGCCCGCCACGAACGCCTCCGCGTTTCCGGCGGAGATTTCGTGCGCCGCGTCGCACAAGCTCTCGGCCGCACGCTCCCGATCCCAAGCGGCGCCGCAGCCACCGGCCTCGGCGCGCTCTCGAACGCCCTCGTCGTCGAGCACCTCTTCGATCAAACCGCCATCACCGACCAGGACATTCGCCACCTCCTCGGCGTCGTCTTCGACGCCATCCTCGGCGGCAAATCCGCGCAGTAAGTCCGCCGCCTCTCTTTCGCGCGCCTCGTGCGAATTTCCGTTTTGTGGCACACTCGACGTTCGATGGCCACCGCTTCCGGGACCACCAGGCCCACTGGGCGCATCGCATTCACCTATCCGTCCTTCACGCTCTACCAGATCGCGCGATCCCTCATCGTGCTCGCCACCGAGATGCAGTCCGTCGCCGTAATGTGGCAGATCTACGAAATCACCAACAGCCAGCTGGACCTTGGCCTCGTCGGCCTCGCGCAATTTCTGCCGGGCATTATCTTTCTGCCGCTCTCGGGACACACCGCGGACCGCTACAATCGCTCGAAGGTTCTCACGGTAGGCTATGTTGGCCTCGGGATGTGCTCGGCGCTGCTGCTCGCGATCACTCTTCACGGCGCGCGCAGCGTCTATCCGATTTACGTTGTCATCGGACTTGTGGGCGTCGCGCGCGCCTTCACCGGCCCGGCCAGCCGCGCGATCCTGCCGCTCATCGTCCCTGAAGAGCATTTCGAACACGCGTTCGCCTGGGGAGCCACATTCTTCGAGATCGCCACGATCCTCGGCCCCGCCGTCGGCGGCGTGGTCTACACGATCTTTCGCGGGCCCGCGGCGGTGTATGCGGCCGCGGTGGCGGCCGGTGTGTGCGCCGCCACCGTTATGTCGCGCGTCAAGCTCACGCCGCGCAAAAAACAACTTGAAATCCTCGACTGGAAAACCGTTTTTGCGGGATTGCACTACATCTGGCGCGAGAAAATCGTTCTGGGATCGATTTCGCTCGATCTTTTCGCGATGTTGCTCGGCGGCGCCGTCGCGCTGCTGCCGGTTTACGCGCGCGACATTCTGAGGACCGGACCGTGGGGCCTCGGCCTCTTGCGCTGCGCTCCCGCGGTGGGTGCGGGAATCATGGCGCTGTTCCTCGCGCATCGCCCGCTCGGCAAGCGCGCCGGGATGAAGATGCTGTGCTGCGTGGCCGGCTTCGGCGTCTGCACGATTCTCTTCGGCATCTCGCGCAGCTTCGTTCTTTCGCTGATCGCGCTGGTTTTCGTCGGCGCCACCGACATGGTCAGCGTCGTCGTGCGCGGCATCCTGATCCAGCTGCGCACGCCCGACGAAATGCGCGGCCGCGTCAACGCCGTCGACATGGTTTTCATCGGCGCGTCCAACGAACTCGGCGCGTTCGAATCGGGCGTCACGGCTGCGGCGTTCGGCACCGTGCCCGCCGTCGTGCTCGGCGGCATCGGCGCGCTCGTCGTCACCGCGCTGTGGGCCTGGATGTTCCCCGACCTGCGCAACGCCGACGAGCTCGTCCCGCCCGGCCGCAAACGCTAATCCGCGGCCTGCTTCTTCTCCTCGACAATCGCGCCGTGGTACACCGCGGCCGGGCGCCACGCCTGGACGTTCGTGCCGCCGCTCACGCGCGTCTGCATCGTCGAGTTGTAGAAGTTGTACGGATGGACCGCGTCGATCGCGCTCGCGTCGTCGAGCTTCTTGTAAAGCTCGGGGGCCAGCGTCCACTCGATCGCGGCGAGATTGTCGTCGAGCTGCGCCACTTTCGTCGCGCCCAGAATGATCGACGTGACTCCCGGCTTCGCGCTCAGCCAATTCAACGCCACCTGCGCGGGCGGCTTGCCGGCTTGCTTCGCGACGTCGAGCAGCACGTCGAGAATCCGCCAGTTGCGCTCGGTGAAACGATTGAAGAGCCCGCCCGACGGCAGCGCGAGCCGCCCTTCGCCCTTGCCTTTATCGCCATCGCGCTTGTACTTGCCCGCGAGGAATCCGCCGGCCAGCGGACTCCACGGGCACAGCCCGATGCCCAGCTCCTGCGCGACGGGAATATGCTCGCGCTCGATATTGCGCTCGGTGAGCGCGTACTCGAGCTGCAGCGTCGCCATCGGCTCCCAGCCGTGGTGCTGCGCGATGGTTTGCGCGCGCGCCACGTACCATGCCGGCGTATCCGACAGCCCCCAGTAGCGAATTTTCCCTTCCTGGACAAGGTGATTCATCGTCGACGCCACTTCCTCCACCGGCGTCATCGTGTCCCACGCGTGAACGTAATAGAGGTCGATGTAATCCGTCTTCAGCCGCCGCAGCGAGCCTTCGAGCGCGCGATAAAGATTCTTGCGTCCGTTGCCGCCCGCATTGGGATTGCCCGTCTGCCCGAAATTAAAAGTGTACTTCGTCGCGATCACCACTTTATCGCGCAGCCCGCGCTCGCCGACGAATTTCCCGGTCAGCTCCTCGGCTTGGCCGTTCGTGTAGCCGTCGGCGGTATCGAGAAAATTTCCGCCCGCGTCGATGAAGCGGTCGAACATCTCCTTCGACGCTTTTTCCTCCGCGCCGAATCCCCATCCGGTGCCAAACGTCATCGTCCCCATGCACAGCGGGCTGACGCGCAGCCCGGTGCGCCCCAAAGTCGTGTAGTCCGTCAATTTCATGCGCATCCTCCGTTGCAGCTGTAAATCCGTGAGTGGTGAGTAGTGATTAGTGACTCGTGATTCGTGACTTGTGACTCGTGCCCCCGGGCAGGCCTGATTGTGGTCTGTAGGGGCGCTGCCCTGGCCTGAGTCAAACGAAGGCTTGCTGCGCCCGCTCTTTGCATTATGCGCCCACTCCAACGCCCGTCATTCTGAGGCCGGCCCTTGGCCGAAGAATCTCTCTTTTGCCTTCGCCGTGCGCCCCCTGCGGGGTCCCGCAACTGTGTCGATTAGAATGCATCGCCATCCTGTGTTTTCATCGTGGGGCGAAAATCGGACCCCTACCTCCGCCTGCCAGCCGCGACAAATGGCATTTTGTAGGGGCGCTGCTCAGCTGCGCCCGCCTTTGCCGATTCGCCCGCCCGCTCTTCCGATTCTCGACTCTCAACCTTAAACTCCTGAACTGCCCTTCCGACGCTAGCACATTCCGGCGTCACGTGAACGCGCCCTTCGCAGAAAAAAAGGACAAGGCATAGTACTGGCCGAAAGGCCAGCAAGGACAGGCCCGCAATCGCCACCGCATCGCGGCCGCCTCGCTTTCAGGCCGGCGGGTTTTCTCGCGGCATCAACGTCATGTCTAAAGGCGTGGGTCGACGGGTTCGCTTTCGAGCGCGAGGACGCCGAAAACGCACTCGTGGACCCGGCGAAGCGGCTCCCGCCGAACGAACCTTTCCAAGGCCTCGATGCCGAGAGCAAATTCGCGTAGCGCCAGTGAGCGCTTCGTCGAGACGCCGCGGCCCCGAAGACGTTCTAAATTTTCGGGCAACAAATATTCGGGGCCGTAGATGATTCTCAAATATTCAGGCCCACGGCACTTGACGGCCGGCTGGGCCAATCCGCGACGTCCGCGCGCGACGAACTCTCGCGGCTTGACCACCATGCCTTCACCACCCCGAGCGGTTAGCTCCTCCCACCATCGAGTGGCAGCTTCGGCGCCCGTCGTGTCCGTCACATCGACGACCTTGTATGGAGTAGCCATCAGCAAGCCGTCGCCCGTCTTGCAAATTTCCGCAAGCTTGTCCATGTGCCACACGTGATCTCGGCTGGCATGAACGCGACCCTCCGTGGCGAGCAGGTGAAACGGCGCAAGCTTCAAGTCGCCGACGGACTGAACTGGCCAGCAATAGCGGCGATAAGAATCCACGTAGAGATACGCTGCTTCGAGACGCTGTTTGTAACGTTCTAGGAGAGGCATGGCATCGGCGCTCTTCGATGCGAGGCGCTCCAACGATGCGACAACCTCCGTCAGAGAGGCTTTCGCTGCGGCGCCTACAGCGGCATACTGCTGTCGCAGCAATTCTTGAGCCTTCGCCGACCAAGGCATTAGTTCCGCGTCCAAACAGACCCAGTCTGTCTGCAGCTCCTCCCACAACCCTGCGGAGGAGACAGCCTTTCGCACCCTTTCGAGAACCTCTGCTTCCATTTGCGCGTTGTCGAAGAACCGCCTTCCCGTGCGCGTGTAGCAGACACCGATGCCCTCGCCGATCACACCGAAACGCCGCCGAGCGGCGTCTTCATCGCGGCAGACGATTACAACGGCGCGCGAGCCCATGTGTTTTTCCTCACAGACCACATGGGCGACCCCTTCGCGGCGGAAGTAGGCAAAAGCCTCCGCCGGATGTTCCAGAAGCCCGGGCCGTGTCGTCGTTTCCGTGGGCGACATCGTTGGCGGCAAGTAGATTAGCCATTTCGGATTCGCTGCAAAGCGGCCCATCACTTCCAGAGCCGCCAGCGCGTTTTCTTCACGGATGGTCACGTTATGGTGAAGCCGCGTGGTAACGATGCGTTTGCCGATCACATCGTCGATGTCGAGCAAATCATCGTGCGCCTGCTGCGACGTGAGCGACGCCTCGGATTCGGCGACTGCGACCAGCGGTTTGACGGGCTCGGCGTACGTTGCACGCGCCGGAATCGAAACAATCTCCTTTTCGGGGTAACGCAGCGCGGTGAGGCTGCCGCCGAAAACACAGCCGGTATCGATGTTAATCGTCCGATTCAACCAGTCGGGCTGGGGCACTGGCGTGTGGCCATAGACCACCATCGCCTTACCGCGATACTCGGCTGCCCAGTTGTACCGAACGGGCAAGCCGAATTCGTCCGTCTCGCCCGTCGTCTCTCCGTAGAGCGCAAAATCGCGCACCTTTCCCGAGCCGCGCCCCTGCATCTCTTCTTTCATCCCGGCGTGGGCGACCACAAGTTTGGCGTCGTCGAGGGTGTAATGGCTGACGAGCTCGTCGATAAATTCCGACACCTTCGCGCGGAATTCCGGCGGTTCTTTGTCGAGTTGTTCCAGCGAGTCCGCGAGCCCGTGGGTGATCTGCACGTCCTTGCCCCGCAGTTTGCGCATTAACTTGATGTCGTGATTGCCCGGCACACACAGGGCCGTCTCGGACTCGACCATGCTCATCACCAGGCGGAGCACATCAGGGATTTTCGGCCCCCGATCCACAAGGTCGCCAAGAAACACGGCCTTGCGGCCTTCGGGCGGCCTCACTGAATAGCTCGGCGATGCTTCTCCATTGGATTTCGTCTCGATCGCGTAGCCAAGCTCCTTCAGCAGATGGACGAGTTCGTCAAAGCAGCCGTGAATGTCACCGATGATGTCGAACGGGCCGTGCTCATGCTTCAGGTTGTTCCACAGCGGCTCGCGTACGATCTCCGCCGCGTCAACCTCCTCCGGTGACCGCAGGATGTGAACTCGGCGGAATCCTTCGCGTTCGAGCAGCCGCAGCGCGTTGCGCAGGTGGCGGCTCTGTTGCCGGACGACGTGCGGCCCGAAATCGCGGTCAGGCCGATTGCGATTTCGCTCGTGGCACAGTTTTTCCGGGAGGTCGAACACAATCGCAACAGGAATGCAGTGGTATTGACGCCCAAGGGCCACGATGGGCTTGCGAGCTTCGGGCTGCACGTTCGTCGCATCGATCACAACCAGTTTGCCGGCCGCCAGGCGCTTAGACGCAATAAAGTGAAGCACCTCAAATGCATCGTTTGTGGCGGCCTGGCTGTTTTCGTCGTCTGAGACGAGACCGCGGCAAAAATCCGAAGACAGAACCTCCGTCGTTCGAAAATGCTTACGGGCAAAACTCGACTTACCCGATCCCGAAGGGCCAACAAGAGCAACAACCGCAAGTTCTGGAATAGTCAGCTTCATTGGATCGTGAAAATGCCCATCTGCGTGGGGCTGCCGACGACTGCGTCTTCAGGTCCGACCGGCAAGAAGCGGACCGAATAGCCGAATCTCTCGGCCACGCGATTCGCCCACGACTGGAATTCCGGTCGCGTCCACTCGAAACGGTGATCTTTGTGCCGCATTTTGCCTGCGGGCAACGTCTCGAACTTCACGTTGTACTCGACGTTGGGCGTCGTAACCACGACGGTCTGCGGGCGCGCGAATTCGAAGAGCACGCGCTCAAAGGCTGCGAGCCGGGGCGGGTCCTGGTGCTCGATCACCTCCACAACGGTTGCGGCGTCATAGCCTGTCAGGCGTTTGTCGCGGTAGGTCAGCGATCCATGAAGCAGTCGAATGCGCTCTTTCTGCATCGTGGGTAGATTCTCAAGGCGCATTCTCTGGGAAGCGATTTCCAGCGCGCGGTGCGACACATCCATCCCGGTGATTTCTGCAAACACCTTGTCTTTCAGAAGCTCGCGCAGAAGGCGGCCCTCTCCACAACCCAGATCGAGGACCCGCTTTGCACCGCTGCTACGAAGAGCCGCAATGACCGCGCCGATGCGCTGTTCGGCCAGGCTGATCGGCTTTTCGATGGCTTCTTCCTCATGCGCATGAACTTCGGCGACATCGTCCGCGCCGGGGTCCTCGTCCCCGATGAGCCGTGTCAGCGCCTCACGAGCCAGCCGCTTCTGATGCTTGAGATATCGGTTGGTGATGAGCTCGCGTTCGGGATGCTCGCGAAGCCATCCCTCCCCATGGCGCAGCAGTTTTTCCACCTCGGCGTCACCCACCCAGTAATGTTTGTCATCGTCCAAAACTGGAATGAGGACGTAGAGATGCGTCAGCAGGTCATTCAACCTAACTGTGCCCTTGAGGTTGACCGTAAAATAGGCGCTTTCCCCCCACTCCGGAAACTTCTCATCAAGCGGATGACGCGCGGCAGTGACTTCATAACCTAACGGCTCGAAGAGGCGCCGCAACAGATCTTCACCGCCTCGACATGGCAGCACGGCAACTCTCGCCTCCAGAGATAGGGGCTCATCCGCCAATTCCTGGCGTTCCTTGCTTCGGCCAGTCATTGCCGTGCCGAACGTGCGGGCAATCGCGACGCTCAGAAACGAGGACGCGGCGAAGGGCCGGTCATTGACATATTCCTCAAGGGCGCGCGCCTCGCCGCTTGGCCCTCGCCGGTTGCGAACGAGCCCGATTGGATCGATCTCCAACAGCAGCGCAGCAGTGCAACGTTCGGGCGTGCTCTCGGGATAAAATACGTGAGCTTTGCCGAATACCTGCTCGAGCGAATGAATTCGGAACGGGCTCTTGTGCAGGAGATAGCCCAAGTCTGTCGCGGGGTGCTTCGTCATAGTGATAGTAAGAAGCATATGATTTCCGGTGAACTATTGTCGCAGCGTGAGCCCCGTTAGTCCACGAGGCGTCAAAGTGCATGCTGGAAAATCAGCATCGACGAGAACGCGGTGTATGCTGACGGTCGCACCCCGGATGGGCGCAAGCGCACCCGTTATGGGTACAGGTGCGAGCGGCGCTACATTCAAACCTAATACAACCCCGCCCGCCTGAAAAGCGAGGCGGCCGCTACGAAGGCGAAAGCACATCGAGATGCCGGACATTACGATCAACGGATACGTGACGCACTACGAGGACGACGACTTCACCGATCCGTGGAAGCCGCGGCAGACGATCGTCATCCAGCACGGGTTCGGGCGCAACTCGCAATTCTGGCGGCGCTGGGTTCCGATGCTGGCGGGCGACTATCGCGTGATCCGGCGCGACCTCCGCGGGCACGGCGGCTCGGGCGATCCCGGGCCGAGCGATCCGTGGTCCTTCGACGGGCTCGTTCGCGATCTCGGCGCCTTTTGCGACGCGCTCGATCTCGAGGACGTTCATCTGCTGGGCGAATCGACGGGCGGGATGCTGGCTGTCGGCTACTCGGCCAAGACACCAGCACCAGCGCGGCTCCGTTCGCTGACGCTTTGCGCGACGCCGAGGACGATTGGTCCCGCGGCGCAAAAGCTTTTTTCTTTTGGCCGCGCGTCGTGGCAGGCGGCGCTGATGGAAATGGGCTCGGAAGGCTGGGCGCGCGAGCTGCTGTCCCGCCCCGGAACATTCCCGAGCAGCGATCCCGCGCAAATCGAGTGGGCGATCAAGCAATTCGGCCGGGCCTCGGCCGCGTCGCTGGCCGGATACTCGACCGTGATTTCGACGACGGACATCTCGCCGCTGCTGCCCGAGGTGAAAGTGCCGGCGCTGGTTCTCGCGCCGACGCGCAGCGCCGCGACGTCGATTGAGGAGCAGGAGAGCATCGCCGCGGCGCTGCCGCAATCCGAACTCGTCCAGATCGATGGCGCGGGCCACGAAATTTACATCGATCGCGCCGAGGATTGCGTCGCCGCGCTGCGCGATTTCCTCGCCGGATTTCAGTAGCCCTCCTGCGCCAAGGCTTCGGAGCGCAGACCCGGACGGCGGGACCCGCGGCAGGCGGGATGACAGCGAGAGAGGAAGTGAAGAGAGATTCTTCGGCCGAAGGCAGGCCTCAGAATGACGGGCGTTCTGGTGGGGCAGCGCCCCTACGGCAAAGCGCCCGCCTAAAGGCAAGGCGGCCGCTACAACGGCACGGCTACGGCAAACCCGCCCGCTACGAAGGACCCTCGTACGGCACACCAAGAGCACAGACAGGATTGTCTGTGTCACGCAAATCTACGCTACAATTACATTAGCCGTGCTTTCGATTAACAACATTACGATGCGCTTTGGCGCCCGAGTCTTGTTCGAGGACGTGACCACCACGTTTCTCGCGGGGCGGCGTTACGCGATCAGCGGGCCAAACGGCGCGGGCAAGACTACGCTGATGAAAATTCTCGCGGGAGAGTTCGAGCCTTCGAAAGGCTCGGTGACGCGGCCGAAAAAGCTCGGCATTTTGCGGCAGGATCAGTTCGCGTTCGACGAGTATCGCGTGATCGATACCGTCATCATGGGGAATTCGCCGCTGTGGAAGGCGCTTGTCGAGCGCGACGCGCTCTACGCGAAGCCGCACGAGGAGCTGACCGACGCGGACGGCATGCGGCTCGGCGAGCTCGAAGGAATCGTCGGCGAGGAAGGCGGCTACACGGCCGAGGCTGACGCGGCGCGGCTGCTCGATGGGCTCGATGTGACCGAAGCGCTGCACGAACGCAAAATGAGCGAGCTGCAGGGCGGGCAGAAGGTGCGCGTGCTGCTGGCGCAAGCGCTTTTCGGCAGCCCGCCGGCGCTGCTGCTCGACGAGCCGACGAACTACCTCGACCTCGATTCGGTCCACTGGCTACAGGATTATTTGTGCGAATACGAGGGAGTGCTGATCGTGATTTCGCACGACCGCCATTTCCTGAACAGCGTCTGCACGCATACCGCCGACATCGATTACGAAACGGTGATCATGTACAACGGCGGGTACGACGACATGGTGGTGGCGAAGACGGCGATCCGCTCGCGCATCGAATCGGAAAACGCGCAGCGCGAGAAGAAAATCGCGCAGCTGAACGAATTCATCGCGCGCTTTTCGGCCGGCACGCGCTCGGCGCAGGCGACCTCGCGCAAGAAGGAAGTCGAGCGGCTGCAGACGACCGAGCTGGCGCGGTCGAATATCGCGCGCCCGTTCATCCGTTTTCAAATGGATCAGCATTCGGGGCGGCATCCGCTCGAGATCAAGAGCGTGGTGAAGGCGTACGACGGTGTGAAAGTGTTCGCGCCGTTTTCGGCGAGCGTGACGCGCGGCGAAAAAATCGCGCTGATGGGGCGCAACGGCACGGGCAAGACCACGCTGCTGAAGTCGCTGCTGCGGAATGCGACCGGCTACATCGAGGATTCGGACAAGGCGTTCACGATCGACGGCGGCACGGTCGCGTGGGGGCACAACGCGCTCGTCGGATATTTCGCGCAGGACCATGCGGAGTCGATCGTGAAGGGCACGACGGCGATCGAGTGGTTGCACCAGTTCAAGCTGCAGGCGACGCAGGAGGAACTGCGCGGGCTGCTCGGGCAGATGCTTTTCAGCGGCGAAGACGCGTTGAAACAGACGAGCACGCTATCGGGAGGCGAATCGGCGCGGCTGATCTTCTGCCGGCTGAGGCTGCAGAGGCCGAATATTCTGGTCCTCGACGAGCCGACCAACCACCTCGATCTCGAGTCGATCAACGCGCTGAATATCGCGCTGCAGAAATACGACGGCACGATTCTGCTGGTTACGCACGATCACGACGTGATCGACGAAGTCGCGACGCGCATCTGGCATTTCAAGGGCGGGCGCGTCGAGGACTTCAAGGGACCGTATTCGGAATATCAGATGTACGCGCAGGAAAAAGCTTCGTAGAGTTGGTAAGTTTCCTCTCCTCGAAATTCGCTTGTTGTAGCATCCTCTCAAGCGCCAAACAGCAAATCCCCTTTCGTAGCGCACACATCTTCGCGGAGGGATCATGAGACACAGGCGCAACCCGATTCTGGGGCGGATCATGGATCAGGGGCTGGAGCATCCGGCGCGGACGACTGTGGCGGCGGTGGCGTCGCTCGTCGTGGCGGGCGCGTTCAAACTGCCCGAGGCGTATTGGGCCGCGATCACGGCGATTGTGGTGATGCAGTCGACGCTCGGCGCGGCGCTGAAGGTTTCCTGGCAGCGGTTTGCGGGGACAGCACTCGGCGCGGCGGCAGGCGCGTTGATCGCGATGTATCTGCCGCCGACCGCGATCGTGTTTGGCGGCGCGATATTCGCGCTGGGCTTTGTGTGCGCCGCGCTGAATCTTGACTGGCCTGCGTACCGGTTCGCCGGGATCACGCTCGCGATCGTCCTGCTGACCGGGGGCGACAAGGCTCCGTGGGTGGCGGCGATTCACCGGTTTGTCGAGGTGTCGATCGGAATCGCGGTGGGATTAGTCATCACGGCGCTTTGGCCGGAACGCCATGCGCCGCAATCGGCGTGACCGGCGCCGCGCGTTTCCTCGGGAGGCGATGAGCCGCGCGACTGCCACATGCCGCGGGTAGCGCCGCGCCTCCCCCTCCTGCGATAATCTCGCATCATGGGCACCGCTCCGAGCTCCGCGAAAGCCGCACGCCCGCACCGCCTCCGCAATTTCTGGGCGCGCATCACCGAGGGCCTCGCAATGGAGCAGCTCTGGGGGCAATTCAAGTCCGAGGCGCGCGCCACCTACGGCCTCTATTCGAAGGACGTCGACTGGGAAGCCATCCACCTCGAAAAGAGAAAATGGAGGCGCCCCTTCCGCGCCGGATGGGCGCTTTTCCAGGCGATGCTGATGAAGCTTTCGCCGGCGCGGCGCGTGCTGCTGCTCGTTGCGGTCATTTCCTTGGTGGTGCAAGGGGACATCAGCCTGGGACAACGCGACGTCACCGTGAACACAGCATGGTTCGGCTCGCTGATTCTGTTTCTGCTTTTGGCGCTCGAGTTGGGCGACCGCGTCACGATGAAACGCGATCTCGAAATCGCGCGCGAGATTCAGCAGTGGCTCGTCCCGGAAAAGGCGCCGGCCATCCATGGAATCGACATCGCCTTCGCCACGCGCCCGCAAAACACGGTCGCCGGCGATTACTACGACGCGTTCCTGCGGCCGGCCTCAGCCGGCAACGCGCTCGCCTACCCGCTGCTCGTGGTTGTCGCCGATGTGGCCGGGAAAAGCGTCCCCGCCGCGCTGCTGATGGCGACGTTTCAGGCCAGCCTTCGCGCGCTCTCGGCCACTCCGTCGTCTCTCGAGGAAATCGTCGTCGGCCTCGACCGCTACACCCGCGCGCACAGCCTTGGCGGCCAGCGCTTCACGACCGCGTTTATTGCGGAGATCGATCCCGCCACGCGCGCGATGCGTTACGTCAACGCCGGGCACAACGCCCCGATCCTGCGCCGCGCGTCCGGCCAGATCGAGCGCCTCGAAACCGGCGGCCCGCCGCTCGGCCTGCCGCTCTTCACCGAAAACGAAATCGCCTACGCCTCCGGCAGCGCGCAGCTCCAGCCCGGCGATCTGCTTTTCATTTTCACGGATGGCGTGGCCGAAGCCGTCAGCGAATCGGGCGAAGAGTACGGCGAGCCGCGCCTGATCGCGTGCCTGCAATCCGCCGCCTCAGGCAGCGCCACCGAAATCCTCAATCGCGTGATGGCCGACGTCAACGCCTTCGCCAGCTACGCCCGCCAGCATGACGATATCACCTGCCTCGCCCTCCGCGTCTCGTCGTAGGCGCGGCGGGTTTCGTAGCGACATTGGTCTCTGTTGCCTTTCACCTGTTCGTTCTGATCGAATCACTAAGACATCGCTTGGCATCAAATTCTTCGAAGGCGGCTTTTTCGTTTCGGGAGGGAGAATAGCAAATGGCCCAAACACTGGGATTCATCGGGCTGGGAAACATGGGCGAGCCGATCGCCGCAAATCTTATCGTGGCCGGCCACGCTCTGCGCGTCTACAACCGCACCGCCTCGAAGGCCGCGGCGCTCTTGGCCAAGGGCGCGACGCTCGCGACAAATCCCGCGGATGTCGCATCGCCGGGCGGCATCGTCTTCACGATGGTTGCGGACGACCGCGCTATCGACGAACTCTGCCTTCCCTCCGGCTCGTTCGTCGAAAAGCTCAGCCCCGGCGGAATCCACATTTCGCTCAGCACGATCGCGCCGGCCACTGCGCGCCGCCTCGCCGAGCATCACGCCGAGCACAAGGTGGAGTACGTCGCATCGCCCGTTTTCGGGCGCCCCGAAGCGGCCGCGGCCAAAAAGCTGTGGGTCTGCACCTCGGGCCGCGCGGCGGTGAAGGCGCGCGTGCGGCCGCTCCTCGAAGCGATTGGCCAGGGCATTTTCGATTTCGGCGAAGATGCGGGCGCGGCCAACGTGGTAAAGCTCTGCGGAAATTTTCTCGTCGCCTCGACGGTCGAGGCACTTGCCGAGATGATGGTTCTCGCGGAAAAGAACCGCATCAGCAAGAAAGCCCTCGCCGAGATGATCGGCAACTTCTCCCCGATGCATGCGGGCTACGCGAATCTGATTGCCGAGGAAAGATTCGAGCCAGCGGGCTTTCGTCTCGCGCTCGGCCTGAAGGACATCAATCTCATCCTGCAGACGGCGCGTGAAAGCACCACGCCTCTGCCGCTCGCGAGTCTCTTGCACGACCACTGGCTCTCGGCGATGGCCAAGGGTCGCGGCGATCTCGATTGGTCGGCCGTCGCGCTTGGCCTTGCCGAGGACGCCGGCCTCACGCCGAAGGAGCAAACGAAGGTAGCCCGGTGAGCCAGAGCGATGAGCGATCGGTGATGACGCGATGAAAGCGTGCCTCCTGCATGCGCCCGCGCCGGTTGCGACCAATCCGCTCGAATTCGCGGACGCGCCCGTCCCGCAGCCCGGCAGGGGCGAAGTGCTCTTGCGTGTGAGCTGCTGCGGCGTGTGCCGCACCGATCTTCACGTGGTCGAAGGCGAACTGCCGCCGCGCAAATCGCCGGTGATTCCCGGCCACCAGATCGTCGGCATCGTCGAGAAGCTGGGCGAGGGCGCGCATCGTTTCGCGCGCGGCGCGCGCGTCGGCGTGCCGTGGCTTCACAGCACGGACCTCACGTGCGAATTCTGCCGCTCCGGCAGGGAAAATCTCTGCGACCATCCGACGTTCACCGGCTACACGGTCGACGGCGGCTACGCCGAATACGCGGTCGCGCCCGAGGCGTTCGTCTATCCAATTCCCGAATCGTTTCCCGATGAACAAGCCGCGCCGCTGCTGTGCGCCGGGATCATCGGCTTTCGCTGCTTGCGCCTTTCCGGAATCCAGCGCGGCGGTCGGCTCGCCTTTTACGGTTTCGGCTCGGCCGCGCATGTCGCGATTCAGGTGGCCCGCCATTGGGGCGCGGAAGTCTACGCGGCCACGCGCGGCGCGAAGCATCAGCAGCTTGCGTTGCAGCTCGGCGCGGTGTGGGCGGGCGAAGCAACCGATGAGCCTCCGGAAAAACTCGACGCTGCCATTGTTTTTGCGCCCGCCGGGGAATTAGTGCCGCCCGCACTGAAAGCTCTGAAGAAGGGCGGAGTCCTCGTGCTCGGCGGCATTCACATGAGCCCGATCCCATCTTTCGATTACAATTTGTTGTATCAGGAGCGCGTCATTCGCAGCGTCGCCAACAACACGCGCCAGGATGGCGAAGATTTTCTCCACATCGCCGCGGAAATTCCCGTCCGCACGCAGGTGACGTCGTACCCGCTGCGCGAAGCCAATCGCGCGTTGAACGACCTGAAGAGCGACCGCGTCAACGGCTCCGCCGTCCTGGATTGCAGGCAATCATGAAGATCGTTTCGCTCAACGTCGGTAAGCCGCGCACGGTTCCCTACGGCGAAGGAGAGGCGAGAACGAGCATTTTCAAATCGCCGGTGCCAGGCCCGCTGCTGCTTCGCCGCCTGAATCTCGATGGAGATGCCCAGGCCGACCTCGAGGTTCATGGCGGCCGCAACAAGGCCGTCTACGCCTATCCCTCCGAGCACTACGAATTCTGGCGCAAGGAATTTCCGGAGCAGGAGCTGCTGTGGGGGATGTTCGGCGAAAATCTCACCACCGAAGGGCTGACGGAAGAGGACGCCTGCATCGGCGACCAGTTTCGAATCGGCGAGGCGATCGTGAAAGTCACGCAACCGCGCATGCCCTGCTACAAACTGGGCATTCGCTTCGGCCGTCCGGACATGGTGAAACGGTTTCTCGCCAGCCGCCGCTCGGGGATTTATTTTTCGGTGGTTGAAGAAGGCATGATCGACGCGGGCGACGCGATCGAGAAAATCCACGAAGACGAAAACCGCCTCAGCATCGCCGATATCAATCGCGCGTACGTCGATACCAGGAACAATGAGCCGCTCCTGCGCCGCATCGTGAGCCTCGCGATTTTGCCCCAGGGCCTGCACGCCGAGTTCGCCGAAGAACTCGCGCTGCTCAAGCAATAGCGCGCGGCCGGAAATGCGCTACTTCGTGTAGGTTTTGCTGTAGCCGTTCCGCTGGTTCGTCACGGTGAAAACGGCGTTCGGCTCGGCGGACACTTTGATGTAGTAGCCTTCGTCGTTCCCGCCGACATTCGCGATGAACTGGTCCGGCACGTTGTGCTTCTCCGCGCCCGCCATCGAGTAGTGCAGCTGCCAGAAATCCTCGAGTCCCGGCGAATCGTGAATGGTCTGCCAGGTCAGCGGATGCCCGCCCTTTATCGCGCCGTTATTCATCACCGCCACGCGCGGGTGCAGCGCGTACACGATCGCCGGTGCGTTCGACATATCGCCCGTACCCGGATGCGCGGTGCCGTGATGCGTCACAAGGTAAAGGTCGACTGTGCCGATCAGATTGTTCGGGCAAACAAGGCCGATTCCCTTCTGGTCGGTCAGATCGCCGAGATCGATGAAGCGGAATTTGCCGAATGTGATCAGCACGCCGACCGACTGCGGGTTCTCGCCCGTATCGGGCAGCGGCGCCGGTTGGGACGCGCACCACGGATTCGGCTGGCCCGCGCCCGGCACCGGCTTGGTGATGTCCTCGCCCGCCGATGTGAGGACCTGCACGCGAATTCCCTTGAGCGGGATCACATCGCCCGGCTTCACGATGGTGCGCTTCGACTGCGCCGCCATTTTTTCATAGATCGCGTAATTGCCGCGCGTGTCGTCTTCGGTGTTCAGGCCGTGATCGAAAAACGCATTGATCTTGATGCGGCTCGCGAGCTGGGCGACTCCTCCGACGTGATCGGAGTGATAGTGCGTGATGACGAGGTCGTCGATGTGGTCGATGCCCGCATCTTTCGCGGCCGCCATGATGCGGTTCGCGTCGCGCCCGTGAAAATCGTCCCAGCCGGTATCGATCAGCAGCGACTCGCCCTCAGGATCGACGATCAGCGTCGATTGCCCGCCTTCCACGTCGATAAAATAAATTTCGAGCGCTTTCCCCGCGCGAACCGCCGGAACGAAGAGCAGCGACACGCAGGCAATCCAAAGTAGAACGAGAGACAAACGCCGCATTCGGAGGCTCCCCGAGAATCCGCGCTTCTGATTGTACCGGAACGGCGATGCAAAACTGTGACGGCGTTTCGCGCCCGGCAACCGCGCATTGCAAACGATCTCGAATCATTGGCACAATTGAGCGGGGAAAGGGGGCAGGCGCAGATGAACCTGCGCAGAGGGAGTGGAGTGTGACTCAGCGAGATAAGATCGGCATTCTCACCGGTGGCGGCGACGTACCGGGACTGAACGCGGTGATCAAATCGGTGGTCTACGGCGCGAGCGAATTCGGGCGCAAAGTGATCGGATTTCGCAAGGGTTGGGAAGGTCCTACGCACATGGCCGGCCCCGATGACTCCACGTACATCCTGGAGCTCACGCGAGAGAACACGCGAACCATCGACCGCTCGGGCGGCACGATGCTGCACACGTCGCGAACCAACCCGCGGCGGATGCTGGCGGAGAAACTCCCGAATCATCTCTCCGCAGGCACGATTGAGAAACTCCCCTTCGACGGCCAACACTACGATCTGACATCGGTCGTTATCGACAACCTCGAACGGCTGGGCATCGGCTGCCTCGTCGCCATCGGCGGCGACGACACGCTGAGCTTCGCTTCCGTGCTTTCCGCCGCCGGATTTCCCGTGATTGCGATACCGAAGACGATGGACAACGACGTTCAGGGCACCGAATATTGCATTGGCTTCTCGACGGCGGTCACACGCGCCAAGCAATCGATCAGCCGCCAGCGCACCACCGTCGGCTCGCACGAGCGCATCGGCATCTTTCGAATCTTCGGCCGTGACGCGGGCTTCACGGCGCTCTACACCGCCTACGTCACTTCCGAGCGCTGCCTGATCCCCGAATACCCGTTCGATCTGGATCGCCTCTGCAAACTCCTGATGGATGACAAGAGGATTAATCCGAGCAACTACGCGCTGATCGTAGTGTCCGAAGGAGCGATCTGGACAGATGGGGAACTGAAGGAGTTCGGCGAAGCGGACGCCTACGGCCATCGGAAAAAAGCCGACATCGGTCATGCGCTTGCGGAGGAAGTGCACCAGCGCACCGGGCAGGAAACGATGGTCAGCGATCTCACGTACGACCTGCGCAGCGGCGAACCCGACTCCATCGATCAGCTCGTGAGCATTACGTTTGCGAACATCGCGGTGGATTTGATTCGTGAAGGCGTCAGCGGGAAGATGATCGCGATTCAAAACGGATGCTACGCGCAGGTTCCCTTGCCGGATTTGTCGCTCGGGGCGCGCAAGGTCAATCTCGAAAAGCTCTACAACACTGCGCGCTACCGGCCCAATTACCGCTCGAAGCTCGGCATGCCCCTTCTTTTCAGCGGATCGTGATGCGTTACAGAGGCAATTTGAGGCCGCGAATCGAAGGCGTCATTTCCCTCATCTAACACGCATCTGCCCGAGCAGGACGTTTCGATTTCGGGTATACTGGAGCTTCCCCGCTGGCTTAGCGACGCGAACGTGCGGCCCGAGTTTTGGCCTACATCGCGCAGACCGGCCGGCAGACAGGAGTTGTCCCATGAAAGAAGGAATTCATCCGGATTACCACGCCGTGAAGGTTCACTGCGCCTGCGGCAATACATTTGACACGCGATCGACCTTCAAAGGCAATTTGATCCGCGTCGAAATTTGCTCGAACTGCCACCCGTTCTTCACGGGCAAGCAAAAGCTGATCGATACGGCCGGGCGCGTCGAGCGCTTCCAGAAGAAGTACGCGGACAAAGCCGCTTCCATCGCCGCCAAGAAGTAATCGCGATTCACCCACCGAACTTTCTGCCCCGGCGGGCGCAACAATGTTGCGCTCGTCGGGGGCTTACCTGGGCGCTAAAAGGCACGAAAAAGCCAGTTTTGGCGGGTTTTGGCGCCCGTCTTTTTGTCGCACCGCGCAACTGCTTATTTGTCAGCAGGTTAACCGGCGAACTTATCAGTCGCCGCGACTAGGGCGCGGCTGTTTGGCGGCTCGAAGCCGCTATGGCCGCTATCGGGAGTGATGACGAGATCGGCCTCGGGCCAGGCGCGATGAAGCGCCCACGCGCTCTCCATCGGACACACCACATCGTAGCGGCCCTGCACGATCACGCCGGGAATCTGGCGAATGCGCGCCGCGTCGCGCAGCAATTGGCCGTCGGATTCGAGGAAGCCTTTGTTGACGAAGTAATGAGTTTCGATCCGGGCGAAGGCCAGCGCGAATTCATCCTGTTCGTAATGGCTGATGAATTCTGGGTCAGGCAGAAGCTTCGAAGTGGCGCCCTCCCAACCGCTCCAGATTTTCGCAGCTGCGAGCCGCACGGTCGGATCGTCGCTCGTGAGGCGGCGATAGTAGGCGGAAAGCATGTCGCCGCGCTCGGCCTCGGGAATGTGCTGAAGAAATGGTTCCCAAGCGTCCGGAAAAAGCGCGGAGGCGCCGCGCTGGTAAAACCAGTCGATCTCCTGCTTGCGCAAGAGGAAGATGCCGCGCAGGACCAATTCCGTGACGCGATCCGGATGCTTTTCGGAATAGGCGAGAGCGAGCGTCGAGCCCCACGATCCTCCGAAAACTTGCCAGCGGTCGATGCCGAGGTGTTCGCGGATTTTTTCGATGTCGGCCACGAGATCCCAGGTCGTATTGGCTTCTAGGGACGCGTACGGCGTGCTCTTGCCGCAGCCGCGCTGATCGAAGTTGATGATCCGATATTTTTCGGGATGGAAAAAGCGGCGCTGCTTCGGCTCGGAGCCGCCTCCGGGGCCCCCGTGCAGGAAGATCACCGGCTTTCCGGAGGGCGTGCCGCTCTCCTCGAGATAGAGTTCGTGAACGGGCGAGACGGCGAGACGGCCAGTCTTATAGGGCTCGATCGGAGGATAGAGCCAAGTAACAGGATCCTTCATCATCAGATGTCGCGCCTCCAAATCTTCGGGCCTGCCTCAACACAGAGAACACTGAGCAAATCAAGAGGGCACGGAGAAGTTTCCTCGGGCCTCCGTGAACTCCGATCTTTCTCTGTGCACTCTGTGTTTAGCCAGGCGTTCAAATCCACGCACCGATCAAACGGCGGCTACCGAAGTTACCACGTGTTGAACGTACGGCAACGGGGATATGCAGGCGCAACTTGCAACAAAGAGAGACTTCGCTGGGCGGCCCTCGATATGATCGAATATTGGGGCAAGTCGGAATATTGCTACCGCGAGGACCCTGACAGATGACGGTGCTTTACGTTGTGACGACGGGCGGGACGATCGAGAAAGTTTATTCCGAGCAGCAAGGTGTCGTGGCGAACCTCGACGGCAAAATCGATCGCTACCTCCGATTGCTGCGGCTTCCCGATTCCGATGTGCGCGTCGTGCCGCTGATGAATATCGACAGCCTGGAAATGACGGATTCCGACCGCGCGCGGATCCTTGAAACCGTGAAGGGCCTCCTTCCGGAGAAGGCTCCCATCCTGATCACGCATGGAACGGACACGATGGTCGAGACGGGGCTGTATCTGCAGCGCGCTTTGCCGAAGCTGGAGGTGCCCATCGTGATGACCGGAGCCATGGCGCCGCTCGGCTTCGAAGGCAGCGACGCCCTGCAGAATTTGACCGAGAGCCTTTTTGCTCTGCGCGTCCTCCCGCCTGGAATCTACATCGTGAGTCACAACCAGGTTTTCCCGATCTCAAACGTCCGCAAGGACCGCACGCTCGGCCGATTCGTCAAGATCGAGGAGAACTGAGTCTAGAGGAGGCATGGAATGCGCGCGTTACGATGCGTTTTGATCGCATCTTTCTTTCTGTGCGCTGGGAATGCTTTCGCGCAGTCGGCGGACGCTGATAAGGAGGTCGCCGTTGTCGAACTCGGCGGGGCGGCGAATTGGAACGTGAAAGACGGAGGATCGAGCTTCGGCCCCAACTTCGCGGTGGAAGTGACGCCGATCGAACACTGGCTGGAGCTCGAAGCAGGCGTTACGCCGCTTTTCACCGGCCACTCGACGGAATGGGACGTCGACCTGCTGTTCAAGAAGCCGTGGACTCTTTCCAAGAAGGTGGAGTTTATGGCCGGCATCGGTCCTGAGTGGATTCACACGCGCGACCGTGGCGTGAAGACAAATTCCGTGGCCGGCGAGGCTGCGCTCGATTTCATGTTTTGGCCGTTCGCCAAGCACCGATTCGGCTGGTACATCGAGCCGGCTTACGACTACAGCTTCGGGCCGGGACACGAGCAGTCGGCAGGCTTCAGCGGCGGCCTGCTCATCGCAATACCGTAAGATGTTAGAGGGAAGCAGGGAGCACAGACAGGATTGTCTGTGCCACCAAAAGCGAAAATGACCTTGCGCGACCGGGGTGAGTAAGCTAAGCTGAGTTAGCTAAGGAGACTACGTTGAGTGTCGTGACCATTCATCAGGCCAAGACAAACCTTTCCCGGCTGATTCGGAAGGCTTCCGAGGGCGAAGAAGTGGTGATCGCGCGGGGATCCAAGCCGGTCGCCCGGCTTGTTCCGGTGGGCGAGGTGAAGGGCAAGCGCCGGCCCGGATCGTTGAAAGGGAGTCTGCGCGTGGGGCCCGAATTCTTTGAGCCCCTTCCGAAGCGGGAACTTGCGCGCTGGGAGCAGTGAGTTTGCGCGCCCTGTTGGACACGCACGCGCTGTTGTGGTGGCTATCCGACGATCCGTCACTGACGCGGGCCGCGCGCAGAATTATCGCCGAAACCAGGAACACTCTGCTGGTGAGCGCCGCCTCAGCCTGGGAGATCGCGACCAAGGTTCGCCTGGGCAAACTACCCACCGCGGCAAATTTCGTAGCGGATTTTTCGGGTCAAATCGAGCGCGAAGGATTTCAGTTGCTCGCTATTTCGGCGGATCATGCGATTCGAGCCGGCCTCCTGCCGGGGCCTCACCGAGACCCATTCGATCGGATGCTGATCGCTCAGTCCCAGGCGGAGAACGTCCCCATTCTCAGCAACGAAAGTGCGTTTGATGCTTACGGCGTGAGACGGCTGTGGTGAGCGTCGGCACACGGGCGGGGATCATGCTTGTGCGCGCGTTGCGCCCGATCAGCACTCGCGGACGCGGGAGCACAGACAGGATTGTCTGTGCCACTTAGGACCCGAACTGCGCGAAAGTGAGGATGTGGCCGGCGGGATCTTTCACTCCGATCTCGCGCGCGCCGTAGAAAGCCTTTCGCTCCGGCATGACCAACGTGGCGCCTTTCGTGGCCGCGATCACATCATCGAGGCGGTCGACCTCGATGTAGAGGAACGAAGGGCCCTTGGCATAACCCTGGGCCAGGAATGAACTGTCCTTCTCGACGCTGGCATGGGTCTGGTACATCAGCTCGACTCCCGCCTTTTGCAGCGAAGCGAAGGCGATCTTGTCGCCTTCGGGAACTTCTATGGCCACTTCGAAGCCTAGGCGCTCTTTCCAGAATCGAGCGCAAGGCTCGACTTCATCCACCAGCAGTACGGGCGTGATTTTCTTGACCGTCATGCGATTTCTCCTTTTCCGAGTGTCGACTTCAGCGTGGCAGGGCAGCGCTATTTTTCGCTTGCCAGATGCCACTAGTCTTATTTAGACTAGATACGTTATAAGGGATTCCGGGGTTCGTCAAGGAGGTTTTATGGCCCGCGAAGAACGGCGGTTGAGCGACCTGGTTTCGATTGGCCCGGCGATGCTGCGCGATTTCGAATTGCTCGGCGTTCGCAGCGTGGCGCAGCTGGCGCGGCGCAGTCCGGAGAAGTTGTACGAGAAGCTGTGCCAAGTCACCGGCCAGGCGCAGGACATCTGTTGCCTGGACGCATTCCGGGCGGCGGTGGCGCAAGCGAGGAATCCGAATCTGCCTGCGGAGCAGCGCCAGTGGTGGTACTGGAGCCGCAAGCGCAAGGCAAGCGATGCCCGCCGCTAGGAAGCGCGAGCTGACGATTCCCGATCTCGTGCTGCTCAGCCTGCTGGCGGAGGGGCCGCTGCACGGCTATCAGGCCAACGCGGAGCTCGAGCGGCGCGAGGTGCGCGATTGGGCGGGCATTTCGCGGCCACAGGTCTACTACTCGATCGAGAAGCTGGCGCAGCTCGGGCTGGTGCGAGCATCCGAGAGTGATTCGGCGGCGGCGGGTCCTGAGCGCAGGGTCTTCCGGACGACCGCCAAAGGCCGGGCGGCTCTGGCCGATGCGCTGGAACGCGAGGATTGGACGACGCACCGCGAGCGGCCACCGTTTCTCACATGGATCGCTCTTTCCTGGCAGGCGAGGCCCGGAGTGTTTCGCAGGCAGATCGCGCGCCGCCGGGAATTTCTGGAGAACGAATTGTCGCGGGAAAAAGCGACGCTACGATCGATCGAGAAAGAAGTAGGCCACCGGTTTCATGAAGCCGCGTGGATGGTCAGCCTCTTGATCGAGCAGTTCCGCGGCGAACTGCGCTGGCTGCGGAAACTCGAGCGCGAGCTCCCGCGGCGCGCTGCGGCGAGGCACGCGGGGGCGTAGCCGCGAGGAGCACAGACAGGATTGTCTGTGCCACTGCTGCCGTTGGGTGAGGCGGCGGTGTACAATGCGGTGAAGATGGCCACGCGATTGTCTCCCGCACACGATTCGGCGCACGCGGGGCCTGCAATTGAACGTGGAGGGAAATGATGGGCGAGCTGCTGCCGATGATCATTCTCCTGCCGGCCGTTCTGCTCCTTCTGACCTTTGTCCGACTCGCCTGGGGCCAGTCCGATCAAAGGATCGTTGTCTCGTGGGTGACCTTCAGTCTGATGACCGCGAGCTATGCGTATTCTTGGCTGTCTACTGCATTTCACGGTCTGCTCGGGCCCTTCTATAGCGACTTGCGTAGCCGACTGATACTGGGCAACGCAGCTGCGGCGCTCGCCATAGCCGCATGCCTTTGCTTTCAGAAGATCGCCGCACGCTGGTGGTTGGTTTCAGCTTCCTTGTCATTGGTGTTGTACTGGATTTTGATAGGAGCCATCAACTCTGCGGTGTGAGGTACCGCTTCTGTTTTCTGGAGTTGTGCCGTTGTAAGATACGGAGAAGATGGCCACTCGATTGTCTCCTGTGCCCGATTCCCAGCCGCAATCAGCGCGATCGACCGACTCTCCGGTGGACTCACCTGCCGACTCGATTGTCGAGACGGGGACGCCGCGCGTCACCTTGCGGAATTCGTTCGCGCATCCGTTTGATTCGGCAATGGCGGCGGCGCGGACGTGCTATTCGGCGCACCTGGTGCAGCCCGAGGAGATCACCGAAAAGCAGCGGGTGATGATCGGGTCGGGAACGTATTTCGGCGGGCACCACACCGTCTACCAGCACGCGCATTTCGAATTCGGGCTCGAGAACGTGAGCCGGCAATTCGTCTGGTCATTCCTGCACGCGCATCCGTTTTACAACTCGGAGCAGCAGAGCCAGCGGTACGTGCGGCTGGACCGCGCGCAGGCGTACGTGCCGGCGGCGAGCGCGCAATTCGGGGCGGCGGAGCGCGCGATTTACGAACAATCCGTGGCGCGCGCGTGGGAGCACTATCGCGAGCTGACGCGCGTGCTCGAGCCGACGGCGCGCGAAATCCTGGGCGATATCTGGCACGTGACGCCCACGTCGCACGCGAAGCGCGTGCAGAAGGTGGAGCGGCAATCGGAGAAGCGCGCGATCGAAGTGGCGCGGTACGTCCTGCCGGTGGCGGCGTTTACCACGATGGTGCACACGCTTTCGGGAATCGTCCTGCACCGGCTGTGGCGGATGAGCGCGGCGAACGACACGCCGACGGAAGCGCGGGTGGTGGTCGGCGAGATGGTGGCGCGCGTGCGCGAGGTCGATGAGCAATTTTTCGACCGCTTCGACAACGAGCCGATGGAAGCGCCGCCGGAATTCGCGAGCGAGGCGCCGGGCGATGGCCAGGCGTTCGCGCGCGAATTCGACGCGCGGCTCGATGGATTTACGTCGCGGCTGATCGATTCGTCGCCGCGCGCGATTGCGTCGATGGCGGAAGGCTACCGCGCGGTGATGGGGCTGACGGCTGCGGAATGCCCCGACGCGGAAGCGCTCGCGCGAATGCTCGATCCGGCGAGCAATCCCTACCGGCGCGAGACGCTGAACGTGGGCGTCCACGCGCCGATGATGCGGCCGCTCGATCACGCGCATTTCACCTTTGCGAAGAAAATCAGCCACACGGCGGATAGCCAGGACCAGCGGCACCGCATGGTGCCGGGCTCGCGGCCGCTGCTGACGCTGGCGGATACGCGCTCGGCGGATTACGTTACGCCGATGCTGGTGCGCGAGAATCCGCGCGCGCTCGAAATCTACCAGCAGGCGATGGACGAGGCGTGGGCCGCGAAGAACGAGCTGCTCGATCGCGGCGTGGCGCGCGAGTGTGCGCTGTATCTACTGCCGAATGCGAAAGCGATTCGGCTGGTCGAATCGGGATCGCTGCTGCACCTGTTGCATAAGTGGACCATGCGGACGTGCTTCAACGCGCAGGAGGAGATTTATCAGGCGTCGATCGAGGAGGCGCGGCAGGTGCGGGCCGCTTTTCCGGAGCTGGGGCGGTACATCGGGCCGCCGTGCTATCTCCGTGCGGGCGTTTCGACGCCGATCTGCACCGAGGGATCGCATTTCTGCGGCGTGAAAGTTTGGCTCGATTTTCCCAACGTTGAACGGCGGATATAGTTCGTGGGAGTCCGGATTGCTCTCGCGGTCGTTATTGTCCTATTGTCGCCCGCCCAGTCGCTCGCCCAGCAGTCGCCTGCATTCAATGAGCGCGACGGCCAGTTGCTGAATGCGGCCTACAACGGCGATTCGGCGTCCGTGCAGAAGCTATTGTTGGAAGGTGCACATGTGGATGCGAGGGACGTCCAAGACGGCCGCACTGCGCTCGCCATCGCAGCAGAAGCTGGGCAGACGGACGCCGCCGCTGTGTTAATTGCGAAAGGCGCGAACCTTGAAGCGAAGGACAATTTCGGGAATACCGTTCTGATCCGCGCCGTTCAGCACGGACAGGCTGCGGCCGTAAAACTCCTACTTGAGAAAGGCGCGAATCCCGAAGCCAGTGACGACGGCGGCGAAACGCCCCTGATGGCGGCAGCCGGAGCCTATCGGGCAAGCGCGGAGGTGACTCAGCTCCTGTTGGAAAAGAAGGTCAAAACCGAGGCTAGAGACGCCGCGGGCCAGACCGCGCTCATGTATGCAGCTTCCGGAGGGAACGCCGGGAGCGTGCGGCTGTTGCTCGATCATGGCGCGAACATCGAAGTTAAAGGGAGCGACGGCAACACGCCGCTGATCGATGCAGCATTCGATACAAAAATAGGCGACGCCGCCACTACCTTGAAGGCCTTGCTCGAGGCTGGCGCGAAAATCGAAACAAGAAACGGGGCTGGGCAGACTGCTCTCATCGCGGCGAGTTGGTCCGGTAATACCGACTGCGTTAGGCTCTTGCTCGAGCGAGGAGCGGATCGAAACGCGAAGGACCGTCAGGGCAAAACGGCGCTGGACCACGCCAGGGAAAACAAACGCCTGGAAGTCGTCCGGCTATTGGAGCACGTGGGCTAGCCGGAAGCGTTTGATTCATGATGAGGCCGCTTACGCGGGGATGTCGGGGACGGCGGCGACTAGGGCTTGCGTGTAGGGGTGCTTCGGCGACTGCAGGACCTGCTCCGCCGCGCCGGATTCGACGAAGCGGCCGGACTGCATTACGGCGACGCGCGACGCAAGCTGCGCGACCACCGGGAGGCTGTGCGAGATGAGGATCATGGTGAGCGAGAATTCCTGGCGGAGGCGCGCGAGGAGTTCGAGGATTTGCGCGCCGACGGAAACGTCTAGCGCGGAGACGGGCTCGTCCGCGACGACGAGCGCGGGGCGCAGAATCAGCGCGCGGGCGATGCCGATGCGCTGGCGCTGGCCTCCGGAAAATTCGTGCGGGTAGCGGTTGAGGGAGTCGGCGGCGAGGCCGACGGCATCGAGAATCTGCGCGGCGCGAGTGCGGCGTTCGGCGCGCGAAAGCGTCGGCTCGTGGATCGCGAGCGGTTCGGCGACGATCGAGCCAACGCGCATGCGCGGATTGAGCGACGCGATCGGATCCTGAAACACCATCTGAATGCCGCGGCGCAATGCGCGGAGTTCTGGGCCGTGCGCGCGCAGCCAATCGTGCCCCTGAAAGCGGACTTCGCCGGAATCGGGCTCGATCAGGCGGAGAAGCATGCGCGCGAGAGTCGTCTTGCCGCAGCCGGATTCTCCGACGATGCCGAAGGTTTCGCCGCGCTCGAGCGTGAAGCTGATGCCATCGACGGCGACGTGATCGGGAGATTGCGGCGCGGAGCTTGCGAAAGCGCTTGTTGAAGCCGCGAACGATTTCCGCAGATCGCGGACTTCGAGAATATTGCGCGGATCAGTCATTGCGTTCGTCGAGTTGCAAAGAAAACCTGTCCTCAGGGGTTAAAACCCCCGAGTTAAGCGCGAGCGTAATGTCGGAGCTAAAGCTCCGACCCCCTGGAGCAAATTTATTGGTCTCAGCGAGCAAGGATACACCGAGCGCGGTGGGCAGTGTCGGCGGCGTTCGCGAGGATGAGATCGGGCAGGGCCGCGTCGCATGCGGCGATGTGCTGCGGGCAACGCGGCGCGAAGGCACAGCCGGGCGGCAGCGCGTCGAGCGCGGGAACGGCGCCCGGAACCGGGACGAGCTTTTCGCGCGTGAGGCGCGGGGCGGCGCGCAGGAGCCCTTGCGTGTACGGATGCGCGGGATGGTGCAGCACCTCGGCCACCGGTCCTTCTTCGACGATGCGGCCGGCGTACATCACGGCGACGCGGTCAGCAACCTGCGCGACGACGCCGAGATCGTGCGTGATGAAGAGCAGCGCGAGCTGAAGATCGCGGCGCAGCGTGGCGAGCAGATCAAGAATCTGTTTTTGCACGGTGACGTCGAGCGCGGTGGTCGGCTCATCCGCGATGAGCACGTGCGGGCCCGGCGCGAGCGCCATCGCGATCATCACGCGCTGCCGCAAGCCGCCCGAAAGCTGGTGCGGATACTGGCGAGCGCGGCGTGCGGGATCGGGAACGGAAGCGCGTTCGAGAAAATCGATCGCCCGGCGGCGGATTTCCTGGCGCGCGAGCGCGGGCTCGTGAACGCGGATCGCTTCTTCGATCTGCGCGCCCACGCGGATCACGGGATCGAGCGCCGTCATCGGCTCCTGAAAGATCATCGCGATGCGGCGGCCGCGCAGCGCGCGCATTTCCGCGGGTGCGGCGGCGACGAGATTCGCGTTGACGGCCCCGGCCGAATTGCCGGCGCCACTGCCGCTGCCATTGCCATTGGCGGATGACTCGCGTAGCCACGCTTCGCCGCTGCGGCGCGCGCCGGGCGGCTCGAGTCCCATGAGCGCGAGCGAGAGCATCGTTTTGCCGGAGCCGGATTCGCCGACGATGCCGAGCGTCTCGCCCTCGCCGAGCGAAAATGAGACGTCGTTGACCGGGCGCACCCAACCGGCGCGCGTCGGCAATTCGACGGTGAGGCCGCGCACATCGAGCCTTGTCGGCATAGAAACATCATAAGACGTTGCCGGAATGAGCGAGAGAATTTTGCGGGAGTGGGTTCGTACGACCGCAGTTCGCGCGCCGAAAGTTGAATTATAATGCGTGCCCACGAGGGAGCCGTAGGGACAACGGTTGAGGTCTGGACATGAACAAGCCGAAAGAGACGAAGCGGTCGAGCGACGAGGCGGTGAAGGCGAAGACGGGCAAGGTGTGGGCGGAGTGGTTCAAGATTTTGGATAAGGCTGGCGCGAAGAAATTGCCGCACAAGGAAATTTCCGCTTATCTGCGCGACAAGCACGATGTGACGCCGTGGTGGTGCCAGATGGTGGCGGTCGCCTACGAGCACGAGCGCGGCATCCGGCAGAAATTCCAGAAATGCGACGGCGTGTTCAGCGCGTCGGGAAGCCGCACGATTGCCGCGCCGCTGGCAAAGGCGTATGCGGCGTGGACGGACGAGAAGCTGCGGCAGCGTTGGCTGCCGGAAGCGCCCATGGAAATCACGACGGCAACGCCGGGCAAATATGTGCGCGCGAAATGGGACGGGGGCACGCGGCTGAGCGTCGGTTTTTATGGGACGCCCGGCGGCAAGACCCGTGTGGCGGTCGACCACGAAAAGCTCGCGAGCACGAAAGAGTGCGCGAAGATGAAATCGTATTGGTTTGAGGCGCTAGATCGCTTGCAGGAAATTCTCGAAGCGTGATGCGCGGCGGGGCCGGGCGGGTTTGAAACCTGCCCCTACGGCCGGATGTGATTGGTCGAGCAGCCGTTGCGGCGAATGAGACAGATTAGTAATCGTTGGCGGAGCCTTCGAGGAAGGCGCGAAGCTTGCGCGAGCGCGACGGGTGGCGCAGCTTGCGCAGGGCCTTGGCTTCGATCTGGCGGATGCGTTCGCGGGTGACGGCGAAGGACTGGCCGACTTCCTCGAGCGTGTGCTCGCTGCCATCGTCCAGGCCGAAACGCATCTTGATGACTTTTTCTTCGCGCGGCGTGAGCGTCTTCAGCACCGAGGAAGTTTGTTCCTTCAGGCTGAGGTTGATCACCGCGTCGGAAGGCGATACGACGGCCTTGTCCTCGATGAAATCGCCGAGATGCGAATCTTCCTCTTCGCCGATGGGAGTTTCAAGCGAGATCGGCTCCTGCGCGATTTTCAGAATCTTGCGGACCTTCGCGACCGGAATGTCCATCCGCTTCGCGATTTCCTCGGAAGTAGGCTCGCGGCCAAGCTCCTGCACGAGCTGGCGCTGCGTGCGAACGAGCTTGTTGATCGTCTCGATCATGTGCACGGGGATGCGGATCGTGCGAGCCTGGTCGGCGATGGCGCGCGTGATGGCCTGGCGAATCCACCAGGTGGCGTAGGTGGAGAATTTGTAGCCGCGGCGCCATTCGAATTTGTCGACGGCTTTCATCAGGCCGATGTTGCCTTCCTGAATCAGGTCGAGGAACTGCAGGCCGCGATTGGTGTATTTCTTGGCGATGGAAACGACGAGGCGGAGGTTCGCTTCGATCAACTCTTTCTTGGCTTTTTCGGCTTCGGCTTCGCCCCGAAGAATCACCTGAAGCGCGCGCTTGAGCTCGGTGGGGCTGACCTCAGCAGCGACTTCGATTTAGCTGAGTTCCTGGCGGCGCGCTTTCAGGTCCTTGCGCGCCTCGGCCTGCACTTCAGCTTTCGAGGCGTCGACGCGGCGCTCGAGCTTGGCGATTTCGCGCTCGAGGAAATGGACGCGCTCGACCGTCTGGTGGATTTTGTCGATCAAGCGCTTCTTTTCGAGCGGATTGAAATCGAGCTCGCGGATGAGATTCGACATCTCGACGCGGGTGCGCCCGAGCGAGTAGCGAGCGTGGAGATAAGGGCGCTTCTTCGACTTCGGGACCTTCTCGAGCTTCGCCGCTTCCTTCATCGCCTGCATGTAGAGCTTCGCGATCTTGTCGATCTGCTTGAGCGTTTCCTTGGTCTTCGCTTCGATCTTCTCTTCGGTGAGTTCTTCGTCGTCGAACTGGACGATTTCCTTGATGGAGCGCGAGCCGTTGCGCAGATCTTCGCCGACCTGGAGCATTTCCTTGAGGATCAGCGGAGCGCGCGAAATTGTTTTCAGGACGAGCAACTGGCCGCGCTCGATGCGCTTGGCGATGGCCACTTCGCCTTCGCGCGTGAGCAGCGGAACGGTGCCCATTTCGCGGAGATACATGCGAACGGGGTCGTTGGTTTTTTCAAGCGCGCCGGGGGTGAGATCGAGATCGCCGTCGGACTCCGCGGCTTCTTCCTTCGCGGGCGCCTCAGCAGAGTCGGCGGAATCCGCGGCCGCCAGCGCAGCTTTGGCGGTCGACAGATCTTCGTACACATCGATGCCGTAGCGCTCGAAGGTCGAGAGCAGATCGTCGATTTCCTCCGAGGAGTGGACCTCGGGCGGCAGGATATCGTTCACCTCATCGTAGAGCAGGTAACCGCGTTCCTTGCCCATCGCGATGAGCTGTCGTACCTGATCGTATTTTTCCTCAAGAGCCAGACTCACGCTTCCCCCTCGAAGACCCAATCGCGCAGATGCGCGTATACCATGGCAAAGCGGCCGGGATAGACACACCGGCGCATTTCGAAATCAATTGTGTAAAGGCGGATGAATAAGACGATTCCGTAAACCCGCTTCCGAATTCCGGTGCCAGCGCCCAAGTCGCCCGCGCCCCGTAAGTATAACTACAGCTATATGATGCTTCGCGGGTGCTGCCCGTTTCCTCCAAAACCTTTCAATAATACATGGCCGCAAGGAGAATCGTCAATCCGATGCCCTAAGTGCAACGAGCGGCAAATTTCGCTTTCGCCCGGTCTTCTCGCGCTTATTGCGGCAGATGGCAGGACCGGATTCCCTGCTTCTCGAAATACTGCTGGTGGTAATCCTCGGCGCGATAAAATTCGGGCGCCGGCACGATTTGCGTCACGATCGGGCGCTTGAATACGCCCGCTTTTTCGAGCGCGGCTTTTGCTTCGCGCGACTCCTTTTCCTGTTCGGTATCATGGAAGAAAATCGCGGAGCGGTATTGCGATCCGAAATCGGGACCCTGGCGGTTGAGCGTCGTCGGATCGTGGCTTTGAAAGAAGAGCGCGAGCAACTCGCGGTAGGAAACCTGATTGGGATCGAATTCCACCTCGACCGCCTCGGCGTGGCCCGTCCGATCCGTGCACACTTCTTTGTACGTCGGATTCTTGGTGGTGCCGCCGATGTAACCTACGGTTGTGGAGGTCACGCCCTTGACCTGCCGGAATGCGTCCTCAACGCCCCAGAAGCAGCCGGCTGCGAAAGTCGCTTTAGCCATTGCTGGAAACTCCTTATGAGCGGGCTCGTATGCCCGCCTACTTTACCCACACCAAGACGCCTCCGTCGAGCCCCGAAATTGTGTGGATACAACGATTAGACGCAGCGGGCGCCATTTGGTCGCAAGGTCCTCGTGGGGCCGTAGGGGCGCGCGGAAAGGCAATAAAATCAGGCGGTTTTGCCGGCCAGCAGCGCGCCATTCGGAGCCGGCGCTTGGGCGCTCGACTCCTCGAAAATCCTTTCGAGCATGGCGGGAATCTCGAAGACGGCCTGGTTATCGAGGGCGATAGCGTTGGCGCGATAGCGGGCCAGTGCCGAAGGCTCGATGAGTTGCGCGACGGCGCGCTCGATATCGCGGAAGCTTCGCAGGACGACGCCCACCTGCTTCTCGACGATGTAGTCGGCGTTATAACGCTCCTGAGGCAGAGTCCAGGAGTTGCAGGCCACAATCACGGGCAGGCGCATCTCGAGCGCTTCGCTTACGCTGCCAGGGCCCGGCTTGCCAATGAAGAAGTCGGCCAGATGCATGTAGTCGTTCACCTTCGTCGTAAAGCCTTCTACGAAAACCGGGATTCGCCATTTTCGCGCGCGCAACTCTTCGGCGAGCTTGGCATTCTTTCCGCAGATCAGAATCAGCTGAAGCTCCAATTTGGAGCGATCGAGCCGGTCCGCAATTTCCCTGATTTCGTGCGAGCCATAGCCGCCAAAGAGGACGAGCCCGGTCGGCAGATCGGGCCGCAAGCCCAGCCTTTGCCGCCCAGCCGCGCGATCCTCCGTCTGCGGCTCATAAAAACGCGGATGAAGGATCATCCCCGAGGCGCGGAAAATGCGGTTCTCTGGATGGCCCATCGAGCGCGCCTGTGCGACCGCCTTGTCCGACCCACAGATGAAGTACTGCGATTGCCGCTCCTCGATCCAGAAGTGCGGGGGATAGTCGGCGAGGTCGGTGAGGATCGTGACGAATGGTCGCCCCGGGAAGACGTGGCCAAAACTTTCGCACATGGTGCGGTTGAAATGTGGAACGAATGAAACCAGCATATCCGGCTGCGTCTTGCGCCAGTATTCCTCTAGGAGGCGCACCCCGCCGCGGTGGTTGATCTTGACTACAAGCTGCAGAACCTTAAGGAGTTGAGGGCTGCCGAGCGTCCAGCCATTGCGCAACATCGTGTTGTAAAGGTCCTGAATCCGGATGCGCGTAAGTCTCTTCAGGATATCGAGGGAATCGAGAATTTCCTGCAGGTTGGCCAGTTCGACTTCCCACGGGCGCTGCTGGCTTTCGATGGCCATCTTGAGCGCGGTGGCGGCCGCCCTGTGCCCGCCGCCGGCATCGAAGAAGCCGAACTCAAGCCGCTTCACTCAGAGCACTCCCATGAGTGAGGGATTCTGGCACGCCTGCGACCGTGGATTGCTACAGCTGTGTTAAAAGCTAAAGTGTTGTGTCGAAAGAGTTAAAGGTAGTGTTTTCAAAACTTTAGCGCAAAGTCACATTCCTGTAATATTCATCTTCTAGACTTGTCGTTGATGAGATGCGATATGCACGTCCACTCGTACTTCTCGGGACCGGCGACAACGCCGTTCGTGAACCGGTTTTGTCGCGAGAGCTACAGCAATCCTCAGGAGGTCTATTCCGTTTTGGAACGCCGCGGAATGAACCTTTTTACTCTCACGGATCACGATTCGATCGAAGGATCCGAGAGCCTGAGGAAAAACCCGAATTTTTTCCTCAGCGAGGAGCTGACGTGCCGGATGCCCAGCGGTACGGAAGTCCATATTGGTGTTTACGACTTCCATGAGCGCCAGCACGCGCAGCTCCAGCAGCGCCGCAACGATTTGGTGTCGCTCCTGATGTACCTCACGGAGCGGCGGCTTTTTTTCAGCATCAACCATGTTTTCTCGAGCCTTACGGGACCGCGCGAGCGGGAAGACTTCGCGTGGTTCGAAGCGTATTTCCCGGCGATCGAAGCGCGCAATGGGCACATGCTCGAAGCCGCGAACGACCACGCGGCCACGCTCGCGCGGCAATGGGACAAGATTGCTCTCGGCGGAAGCGACGCTCACGCGCTCGCGTCGGTGGGAACGACGTACACCGTGGTTCCAGGCGCGCGCGACAAGGACGAATTCTTCGACGGGCTGCGAAATGGCGTGGGACGCGTCGAGGGCGAATCCGGCAACTTCACGAAGCTGACGCGCGATGTCTTCTCGATCGCCTTCGAAATGATGCGCGAGGAATCGTGGACCACGCTGCTGATGCCGCTCGGCCTGCTGATACCGGCCGCGACGTTTCTGAATTATCACGACGAGCGCGTATTCAGCCGCCGCTGGGCGGCACAGATTTTTGGTCAATCGGAACACAGCAAGCGTCCTCGATGGGTCTCCGTGCCGCAGCCTGCGGTGGAGGAACTCGTATGACGATCGGGAAAGCAGTCTGGAATCAGATTCAATCGAACGACTACCGTCTGATGCGCAAGGTGCATCGCTGGCCGGCGCCGCGGTGGTTTCGCGCGCTGATGATCGTCGCTACGCGCAGCGGCGACGGCTGGCTGTGGTATTCGCTGGGGCTGATCCTGCTGGTGTATGGAGGCGAGCGCCGCTTCCAGGCAATCGGCGCGGGGCTGTGCGCCGCGGCCGCGGGAATTCTTCTGTTCCGCTCGCTGAAGCGCACCAGCCGGCGAAAGAGGCCGTGCGAGATCGAGCCTCACTGCTGGTCTTCGATTTTGCCGCCGGACAAGTACTCGTTTCCGTCGGGCCACTCGATCACGGCTTTCGCGATTGCGATTGCCATCGGGCTCTTCTATCCCTACCTCCAACCCTATCTGCTCGTGGTGGCCTTGCTGATCGCGTCTTCGCGCATCATTCTCGGGATGCATTTTCTGAGCGACGTGCTGGCGGGATCTGCGATCGGCGTGCTGCTGGGCTTCACGAGCTTCTACATCTTCGCGCTGTTCTAAGAGCAGGACGCGCCTTAAGCCACACCCCGAGAGGGTTTCGCATTCGGCGTCGCGATAGCCGATTCCGGGATCTTGTTTCCGTGCAAGAGTTCGACGATCGCGTGATAGAGCCTGGCCCGCGCTTCGTGGCGCTCGTTGGCTCGCGTGATGTAGCGCAGCAGGACGGTGACTCCGGTGACCCCCGGCCGCACGCTCAGCGACGGCTCCGCTGAAAACGATCTCTTCCCGGAGGCCGGCGCGACGCGATTCCATTCTTCCGTGGCGAGCTGCACGTTAGGGCCGGTCTCCGTGGCGGCGATTTTTTGAATGGCCTCAGCCATGGCGTAGGGTTCTGCGCTTTCGGGAATCTGTACTTCGATTTCATCCCACAGCCATTGTCCCGATGTAGAGAAATTGAAGTAATGACCCTCGATGGCGAAGCTGTTCACGAAGGAAACTTTGCGTCCCGTCGGGTGGCCGGCATCGGTCCAATTGCCAGTTTCGAGGATTACCGTGTGGAGAAAGCCGACCTTCAGCACCTCGCCGCCGACGCCGTTGATCTCGACCCAATCGCCCGGACGGATGCCGTCTTTGCCCATCAGCACGAACCAGCCGAAAAATCCCACGATGAAATCTTTCATCGCGACCGTGAGGCCCGCGCCAATCAACGCGAGGAACGTCGCTAAATTGCCCGGCATCCCGAGGAGGACGAGCAAAATGCAGGCGAGTCCCGCGGCTTGCACGACGAAAAGAGTGAGCGCGCGCGCGGAGAGAAGGGCGCGGCGCTCCGCCCTGACGTGAGCGAAGAAGCGGTGCACCGAGTGATTCGCGACGAATACGACCAGCGCGATCAACACGATCCACAACGCATCCAAAAGCATTCCGTGCAGGAAGGCCTTCTCGCGCACGTCGACAAACTCAAGCCAATTGGCATAGACGCCCGCCAGTTGCTGTTCGGTGATAACGCGCCGGCTCAAATCGGCGAGGTTGGCCTTGTCTTCCGTCTGCCGGCGCAGGATTGCAAGCGCCGGATTTTCGCCGGCAGGCGCGGAAGTGGCGGCGACGCCGGTGGGGGTCTGATCGCGCGCCTCGAGGGCCTGATGAGTTGCCGAAAGCTGCGACGCGCGGCTCAGCGCATCGGTGCGCGCCTGGCTCAGCAGCTGCTCTTTCGCGTGCAGGGACTCCCACGCCCGGAATTCCGCCGCGAAATCTTTCGCCTGCGTCTGCTCGATCGAAGGGGTCCCGCTGGGCTGGCTCGGAACGACCGCCGTATTCTGCGCGTCGGAGGCTTTGTGCTGATCGAGCAGCTGCTGGATCGTGGCTTGCCTGTCGCCGCCGGCACGCACGAGATCTTGCTGCGCGTCCTCGAGATCGTCCTGATCGAGAGCGAGCTGAGCCTGCGCGATGCCGAGGAGGGACTGCAGATCGTCCTTGCCCTTCCCTTTGGCATTGGCCAGCACTGCCGTGAATTGCTTGATGCGGTTCTGGTCGGCGGCGACGGCTGTTTGCGTGGTCTGGACGCGCTCGGCCATCTTGCGCAGCTGGGGCGTGAGCGGCGGAGGATTCTCGGTGGCATCGTGAATCGCGGCGGCAAACGCGAGGTCGACGGAGTGGTCCGCCAGGCGCAGAGCCTGCTGGGCGTAGTCCTGTTCGGTGTGTGTGACGGCGAGCGCGGCCACCTGTTGCGCGGTCTCGAGAGGCCGCATGTCGACGGCGTTCGAGGAAAGCTTCGACGCCTGCCGGAGCGCGCGGAGGTGCTGGCGATAATTCGCCCAGTCGTGCGTGGCGATCACCGCGCCCAGGGCCGCCAGGGCCAGCACCGCCAGAGCTGCGAAAATAATCTTCTCGTAACGCTTCATGGAGCGTTTCCCCGCCCGAGATTGTACTATGGCGCTGCGCACTCTGATCTGCGGGGCAGTCAAGGTGAAACAACAAAGCGGCACGCGACGAGAATCGAGCGGACCTGGCCCGTCGGTGAAGGAGCGGCTGGCCGCGGGAAAAAGCTTGCGCGAAAAAGTTCCGCGGACGTCGCATGGTGAGTGGAAGCTCCCACCGGGCGGCCGCGACCCAATCGAATTACTGAAACGCACGGACCAAGGAAAGCTCGCGGATCTTCTGCCGATCCGGTACGGCAGGATGTGCCAATCGCCATTCGCTTTTTTGCGCGGCGCGGCTGCTTTGATGGCATCGGACCTCGCGACCACGCCGGCGACGGGAATCCGCTTGCAAGCGTGCGGCGATTGCCACGTGGCCAATTTCGGCGGGTTCGGAAGCCCGGAGCGCCGGCTTGTCTTTGATATCAACGACTTCGACGAAACGCTGCCCGCGCCTTGGGAATGGGACGTAAAGCGTCTGGCCGCGAGCAGCGTTTTGGCAAGCCGCGAGTTGGACCTAAGTAAAGGGCATTGCGCGGACGCCGCGCGGATCGCGGTTCGGTCGTACCGCGAACACATGCGCGAGTACGCGGAGATGCGCGCGCTCGAAGCGTGGTACTCGCACCTCGACGCGGAAATCCTGGTCGAGAAGGCGAAGACAGCCGCGGACAAGAGGGCGTGGAAACGCGTCGAGAAAACGGCGAGGCATCAAACGGCGGAGCACGTCTTTCCCGCGATTACGCGCGTTGAAAACGGCCGCCGGCGAATCGTGGACGAGCCGCCGTTGGTCTACCACCCGCCCCAGATCGCGGGGAACTACCTGCGCGATATGTTCGAACGCTACCGCAGGACCCTTCCCGAGGAACGTCGAGTGATTCTTGACCGCTACTCCCTCGTGGACGTCGCACGGAAGGTGGTTGGAGTCGGCAGCGTCGGAACGCGCTGTGCGGTCGCGCTGCTGATGGCTGGAGCGGACGACCCCCTGTTCCTGCAATTCAAGGAAGCACGCGCCTCCGTGCTCGCACCCTACGCGGGCAAGAGCCGCTACGACAATCAGGGCGAGCGCGTGGTCACCGGCCAGCGCATGCTGCAATCCGCGAGTGACGTCTTCCTCGGCTGGGCGCGCGACGACGAAGGCCGCGACTTTTACTTCCGCCAGCTGCGCGACATGCGAATGAAGATTGATGTGGACGCGATGTCGCGGCAGGACTGGTTCGAGTACGTCGAAGTCTGCGGATGGGCGCTGGCCCGCGCGCACGCGCGCACCGGGGATGCCGCGCGAATCTCCGGCTACCTGGGCAAGAACGATACCTTTGACGCGGCGATCGAAAAGTTCGCGGTAGCTTACGCCGACCAGACCGAACGCGACCACGCGGCGCTTGTGAAGGCGGTCCGCGCCAAGCGGCTGCCCGCGCGCTCGGCCGCCGTCACAAACCGATGAATGCGCGGGGTCACAGGTCGAGCGGCAACGGATTTTTCCCGGTGATGAGGCGCGCGGAGCGGTCGTACGTCAAGTAGAGCCACGCCCACTGCACGAGGACGAGGAGACGATTCTGGAATTCGATGATGTTGGCGAGGTGAATGAGAATCCAGATCACCCAGGCGGGAAAGCCGGAAAGCTGCAGCCAGTTCAGATCGGCGACCGCGGCGCCGCGGCCAATCGTGGCGAGATTTCCCCTGTCGGCATAGTGAAACGGCGGGGCTTTTGCGCCGCGTAGGCGCGAAGCAATCGCGCGGCCCGCGTAGCGGCCTTCCTGGATCGCCGGTTGAGCAACTCCCGGCAAGGGATTTCCGGTCTGGTGGCTGAAATTCGCGAGGTCGCCAATCACAAAGATCTCGGGATGGCCGGGAACGGTCAGATCCGGCTCGACAATCACGCGCGAGGCTTTATCGAGAGGTGCGCCCGCCTGCTCATGGAGAACGCGTCCGAGCGGCGACGCCAGGACGCCTGCGGCCCACAGAATCGTGCGAGTGGAGATTTCCTCCGAGTGGTCGCCCATGCGAACGGTGACGGAATCCTTGCGAACGCCGGTGACGAACGTGTCCGTGCGTACGGAGACCCCGAGGCGCTCGAGCATCGCCTTGGCCGCCGCCGACAATTTCGCCGGATACGAGGGCAACGCGCGGTCCGTGCCTTCGACGAGGATGATGCGAGTTGTGGTCGGGTCGATGTGGCGGAAGTCGCGCCGAAGAGTGTCGTTGGCGATTTCGCCGAGCGCGCCCGCCAGCTCGACGCCCGTGGGCCCGGCGCCGACGATCACGAACGTCAGCCAGGCGCGGAGTTTTGCCGGATCGATCTCGCGCTCGGCGGCTTCGAAAGCGAGAAGAATGCGGCGGCGCATGTCGGTGGCGTCCTCGATGGTCTTCAGGCCGGGCGCGAACTCCTCCCATTCGTCGTGACCAAAATACTGATGGCTCGCGCCGGTCGCGATCATCAACGTGCCGTAATCGACGGCGCCATCGCTGAGCATCAGGCGGTGATTCGCCGCGTCGAGCCCGACGGCTTCGCCCAGAAGAACGCGGACGTTCTTTTGTCTTTTCAGGATATTGCGAAGCGGCGAGGCGATATTGGCCGGAGAAAGAGTGCCGGTGGCAACCTGATAGAGGAGCGGCTGGAAAAGGTGGAAGTTGCGGCGGTCGATTAGCGTAACGTCAACTGGCGCGTTTTTCAGCGCGATCACGGCGCTGAGGCCGCCGAATCCTCCGCCGATGATGACCACACGATGCCGGGCCGCCATTCGCCCCTCGCAGTGATTCCACGACCACTCACGCTAGCATGACGAACTGCCGGCGCGATAAGTTATTGATGCGCAGAGATGGCGGCGGGACGCGCACAAATCCGGCCAATGATAGTTAGTCGCTCTTGTTGGCGCTTTTGCCCGAATGAGGGCGCTCGAAGCGGTAGCCGATCCACGGCTCGGTGGTGATGTATCGGGGATTGCGGGGGTCGGGCTCGATTTTCTTGCGAAGCTGGTTGATGAAGACGCGCAGGTATTCGGTTTCTTCGCCGTAATCCGGACCCCACACCGCCTGGAGCAATCGGCGATGGGCCATGGCCTTGCCCTGATTGGCCACGAGCTGGCGGAGCAGCTCGAATTCCTTCGGCGTGAGCCGCACCGGCTGGCCTTTTACGAGGACGGTGCGCTTCTCAAAGTCGATTTTCAGGTCGGCTGAAAGAAAAGGCGGAATGGACTCGGCGGGCGCCACGCGGCGAAGCGCAGCCCGGATGCGGGCCATGAGCTCCTCGACGCCGAAGGGTTTTACGACGTAATCATCGGCGCCCGCGTCGAGCGCCTGTACTTTGTCGCGCTCGCTGTTGCGGACGGTGAGCATGATGATCGGGACGTCGCTCGTCGCGCGAATCTCGCTGCACGTTTCGAGGCCGGAGCGGCCGGGCATGTTGACGTCGAGGAGGATCAAGTCGGGGCGCTCGTGGCGAATTTCCTCGAGGGCCTCGTCGCCGCTGCGCACCTCGACAACGGTATAGCCGTGCGAGGTAAGCGTGGTTCGCAAGACGCGCCGGATCTGGGGTTCATCGTCGACGATGAGAACCTTGGCGGACGTCATGGATGGGTCGCCCGCGCGCGCTCGATGGGCAGGGTAAACGAAAAGACCGAGCCGCGATTGTGCTGGCTCGTGAGGCTCATCGTGCCGCCGTGCGCCTCGACGATCGCCTTCGCGATCGGCAAGCCCATTCCCGTGCCCTGAACGCTGTAGCGCTGGTCCTTGCCGCGATAGAATTTCTCGAAGATAAGAGCCTGCTCCGGATCGTCGATGCCGCTGCCGCGATCGGCGACGCTGGTCACCACGAAATTTCCGTTGAGCTCGGCGGTGATCGTGATGGGCCGGTCGGGCGGCGAATATTGATTGGCGTTCTCGATCAGTTGGACGAGAGCCTCGCGCGCGCGCGCCACGTCCACGCGCACCATCGGCAGATTCTCGGCGACGTGGACGTTGACCACGCGGTTGCCGAGGGAAGTCCGGCAGTGCGCGAGCGACGCGGAAATCACGTCCTCGATCGGATGCGCTTCGAGCCGCAGTTCCACTTCGCCGGCGTCGAGCCTGGCCATTTCTCCTGCCTCGCCGACGAGCCGGTTGAGCCTGTCGGTCTCCTCGTTGATGATCGTCAAGAGCTCGTGCTTTTGGCTCTCCACCAATCCGGGATTGGAAAGCAGATTTGTCACGGAGGCTTTGATGGAGGTGAGCGGAGTGCGCAGCGCGTGGGTGACCGCGTCGAGCAGGGCGGTCCGCAGCTGCTCGCCCTGGCGCGCCGCCTCCGTCTGGCCGAGCTGCTCGACGGCGCGGGCGTGCTCCATGGCGATGGCAATGAGCGTTCCGATCGCTTCGACGGTTTGCCGCGGAAGAATCGAGCCGGACGTTCCGAGCGTGCCGATCACGCGCACGCCCATCCGCACGGGGAGGAAGCAGATTCCATTCGGCACGTCGAACACGGGCTCCGCGCGGACCATGATCGCCTTGAGGCTCTCGGTGTCGAGCTGCGGAGTGACCGGGCCGGAGCGGTAGACTTTCTGCTTGTCGGCGAGGAAGAGCGCCGCCGCACCCACCTCAAAAGTGTCCACGATCTGGGCGGGAATCCGGTTGAGCAGTTCCATCACGTTGCCGGATTCGAGCAGCCCCTGGCTGAATCTGTAGAGCCTCTCGATATCGCGCTCGCGCGCGGAAGCATCCGCGGCCTGCTGCCGGGCGCTCGTCGAAAGACGGCTGGCAAGAACGGCGACCACAAGAAAGGCGATCAGCGCGATCCAATTCTGAGGATCGGCGATCGTAATCTTGCCCATCGGCGGGAGGAAGAAGAAGTCGAACGCGAACGTGGCCACGACCGACATGGCGACGGAAACGGCCATGCCCCAAATGGTGGAAACGGCTAGAATGGACAGTAGAAACGTGAGCGCTACCGTCGTGGCGTTGACCGAGGGAAGCACGCGCCGGTAGAAAAGCGTGATGGCAAATACGATGGCAAACGCGACCGCGAAGTGGAGAATGCGGTTGAGGATGGATGGTCGCACCGCGCCATTCTACGCTATCGAGGCCTAGCTTTCCGAGCGTCTCATCGAAGAGAATAAGGCCGTGCCCAAAACTCCTGAAGAGTGGCTGGCAATCACCACGCCGCCCGAAAAAACAAAAGGCTCGCTGAAGCTGTTTCTCGGCTACGCGCCGGGCGTGGGCAAGACGTACAGCATGCTGAGCGAGGCGATTCGCCGGCACAGCCGCGGCGAAGATGTCGCGATCGGCATCGTCGAGACCCATGGGCGAAAGGGCATCGCGGAACTGGTGCCGCAGCTGGAAGTGATTCCGCGCCAAAAGATCGATTACAAGGGAACGCTCTTCGAGGAAATGGACGTGGACGCGATCCTCGCGCGCAAGCCGGGGGTTGTGCTGGTCGATGAGCTGGCGCACACGAATATTCCCGGCAGCAAACACCGCAAGCGCTACGAAGATGTGCTCGAGCTCCTGGACGCCAGGATCGACGTGCTATCGACCGTCAACATCCAGCACATCGAGAGCATCGCGCCAACGGTCAACGCGATCACCGGCGTGGTGGTGCGCGAGACTGTGCCCGATTGGGTGCTGCGGCTGTCGGACGAAACGGTGATGGTCGACTTGACGCCAGAAGCGCTGCAGAACCGCATGAAGCGCGGCGACGTGTACCACACGCAAAAGGTGGAGCAGGCGCTGAAGAATTTTTTCCGCCGCGGGAACCTAATCGCGCTGCGCGAGCTCGCGCTGCGGCAGGTGGCCGAGCAGGTGGATCGCAGCCTTTCGTCCTACATGGAGGAAAAAGACATCCAGGGGACGTGGGCGGTGCGCGAGCGGATCGCCGTGTGCATCAGCTCGAATCCGAGGGCGCAATATCTGCTCGCGCGGGCCGCGAGGATGGCGCGCCGGATGGATGCAGAGCTTTACGCCGTGCATGTGGATACGGGCAAGAACGGGAATGCGCGCGACGAAACAGCGCTCACCGCCAATTTGCAGTTTGCCGAAAGCCTGGGCGCGAAAACGGTGCGGCTGAAGGGCGACAACGTCTCCGATGCCGCGGCTCGCTTCGTGAAGGAAAAGCACATTACGCAGATGATCTTCGGCAGGTCCGCCGTGGAGGGAATCCACAAAATTCTCTACATGAGCGCCATCAGCCGCTTCCTGCGCGACGCTCCCGCCGTGGATGTCCACATTGTGACGCAGGAACCGGATTAGAAGTTTTCGCGTCCAGCGCTACGCAAAATCACATTGAGGGGATCTGCGAGACGTTCCAGCCGCCGCCGAGCGCCTTGACGAGGAGGACGCTTGCGGCCATGCGGCGCGTCAGGATGCTGACAGCGGTCACCTCATCCGAAAGGGCGGCGCTTTGGGCGGTGGTGACCTCGAGGTAGCTCGTGACGCCGCCTCTGTAGCGGCTGATCGAGAGATCGAGCGAATGCTGGGCGGCGGCCACGGCCGCGTCCTGCGTTTTGGCTTCGTCCTGCAGGACGCGCAGGGCCGACAGATTGTCTTCGACATCTTCGAAAGCGCTCAGCGTCGTCTGGCGGTAGTTGTCCACGGACTCATCGTAAGCCGCGCGCGCCTCCGCCGTGATGCCGTGGCGCTCGCCGCCATCGAAAATTAGTTCCGCGGCCTGTCCCGCCAGCGCCCAGAAACCCGCAGGCCCCTGCAGAAGCGTTCCGAGCCTCGAACTCTCAAATCCGCCTTCGCCCGTGAGCAGGAATTGCGGGTAGTACGCCGAACGAGCGACGCCGATATTGGCGTTTGCTTCCTCGACGCGCCTTTCGGCCGCGGCGATGTCGGGTCGCCGCTCGAGCAGTTCCGAGGGCACGCTTGCGGGTACCGGGGGAGGAGGCGCCGCGAGCGGCGTGGGCATCTGGCTGAACTCGGCGGGCGGTTTGCCGATCAAAACCGCGATGGCGTGCTCGAAGGCGGTGCGCTGAACATCCGTATCCTCGTCTTGCGCGCGCGTGGTCTCGAGCTGCGTTTGCGCCTGCGCCACATCGACAGCGGAAGCGATCCCGCCTTTGTAGCGGCTCTCGGTAAGATCGAGCGCTTTTTGATACGCCACGACGGTCGAATCGAGAAGCTGCTTCTGCGAATCGAGCCCGCGCAATTCGAAATAATCGAGAGCGAGTTCGGCGTGCAGGCTTAGGTCCACGCCGGCAAGATCTGCAGCGCTCGCCTGAGCTTCGGATCGCGCAGCTTCCACGGTGCGCCGCACGCGCCCCCAGACGTCGGGCTCCCACGAGGCGTCGATGGGCAGCTGAAAATCGTTGTAGTTAGATGGAGACACGCTGCTATAAAGCGGCCGGTTCGCTGATACGCGCTGACGCTCGCCCGAAGCTGAGCCTGAGACAGTAGGGTAGTAAGCGGCTCGAGCCACTTGGACGGCGGCGCGAGCTTGCGCGAATTGTGCCTGCGCAGCTTTCAGGCTTTGGTTCGCCGCCGTGACTTGATCTTCGAGCGAATTGAGTTCGGGGTCCGCGTAAATCTCCCACCATTTGCCCTTGGCGAGAGCGTCGGCGGGCTGCGCGGCGGTGAAGCCGGGGCTGGCGGCTTCCTTGTACGCGGGCGGGGCTTCGGCCGACGGCCGAACGTATTTCGGTCCAATCGTGCAGCCGCCGAGCGGAAGCCCCAGCGCAATCAGGGCCGCCGCGCGGCGGATGCATCGATGCAGACGGTCCGGTCGAACGATGTGGCGCACTGGCTGTCTATTTCTTGGTGTACGTGACGCGCCAGATCGAGTTCGAGCCGTCATCGGTCACCAGCAACGAGCCATCGTCCGCCACTGCGACTCCCACCGGGCGTCCCCAGACACCGCCATCGGGAAGAACGAAGCCGGTGAGGAAGTCCTCGTAGCTGCCGAGGGCGTGTCCGTCTTTCATGGGCGCCATGATCACTTCGTAGCCCGTGCGCACGGAACGATTCCATGATCCGTGTTCGCAGGCGAAGAGCTGGTCCTTGTACTGCTTCGGGAACTGCTTGCCTTCGTAGAACGTGAGGTTGAGCGAGGCATCATGCGGTTCCATGAGAATGTCGGGCACGATCACCTTGTCCTTCAGCTCAGGATGAGCGCCCGGGAAGCGCGGGTCCTGATTGGCGCCCATGTAATACCATGGCCATCCGTAGAAACCGCCCTCCTGCACGTGCGTGATGTAATCGGGCGGAAGATTGTCGCCGATTTCGTCGCGCTCGTTAACCGAGGTCCACAGCTCACCCGTTGTGGGGTTGATGTTGACGCCGGAGCCGTTGCGGATTCCGTAGGCGTAGACCTTGAGGTCCGAGCCGTCGGGATTCGCCTCGAGAATATCGGCGCGGTGGAATTCGAGCGGGTCCGGATCGGGATCGGCGGCCGGAGGAACGTTGGAGTGCGAGCCGACCGCGATGAACATGTGCTTGTCGTCGAGCGAGAAGACGACGCCGCGCGCGAAATGGTTCGGCCCGGCGGGAAGATTCGGAACCACCACTTCCCCGGGGCCCGTCGCTTTCAGGTCGCCGTTCTTATAGGGGAAGCGCAACACTTCGTCCGTGTCGCCGACGTAGACGTATTGCGGATTCGGGCCGCGCGGATAAAACGCGATGCCAAACGGCAGCTTGAGGCCGCTCGCGAATTCCACGATTTGATCGGCCTTTCCGTCGGCCGTCATGCCATGAACCACCATGATCTTCCCCTGGTTCGTGGCCGCGATGAAGAAATCGCCGTTCGGGGCCTTGATAATGGTACGCGGCGCAAAGTCAAGTTTCGATGCGTACAGATCGACCTTGAATCCCTCGGGAGCCTGCGGCCAAACGTTATCGGGCCGCGGCACAGGCCGGCCAAACAGAGCCGACGATTTCGTGGCGTACGGGTCCGGCAGATCCTTCGCGGTGATGTGATGCATGTGGCCCGGTGTTTCAGAGGTGTAATCCTGAAACACGCCCGGAGTGCCGGGCTTCGCGTTCGGGTCCACGGGGTGTGTTGGCGGCGGGCCGCCCTGCGCACGCGCGGCTCGTTCCATGCCCGTGACAACAAACAGCAGCGCGAGGCTAAGTACGATCGCAATTGCCAAACCCTGGTAGAAGCGTCTCATCGATTCCCTCCTCAAGTTTCATTCCCCCTTTGTTTCCGCAGGCTTATCTATTTCAAGCTTCTTTCAACCGAGAGAGTACTACGAATTACTCCGGATTACTCGATGCGGCATTCCCCGTCCCGCCTGGCGAAGCGCTCGGCTGAACGACTCGAACCGTCTCGCCCGAAATCAACGAATCGGGCGGATTCACGATGACCCAATCTCCCGCGTTCAGACCGGAGACGACCTCGATCTCGTTGCCCATGTCGCGACCGGGAGTGATGTCCACCAGCTTTGCCTTGTCGCCATTTTGAACCGTGCCCACTTGCAGGCCGGCCGAACGAAAAATCAAAGCGCTCACCGGCAGAATGTAGGTTGGCGCGCCGGATGGCACACTGAGGTGCACCTCGGCGTAGGCGCCCGGCAAGAGATCGCCCATGCGATTGTTCACATCCACTTCCACCAGGAGCGTGCGCGAAGCCTGATCGATCGCGTCGGCCGTGCGCACCAGGGTGCCGGGGAAGCGCTTGCCGGGAAATTCCTGGAGCGTCAGATCGGCCTTCAGTCCCGGCTTGGCCGACGCCGAATACTCCTGCGGCACGTTCACGTAGACGCGCAGTTCCTGCACGGCGGCGATGTGGAAGAGTTCCGCTGCCGGCGTGCCGGCGCCGGAATTGATCAGGTGCCCGATGTCGGTGTTGCGCGCCGTGATCACGCCGTCGAATGGCGCGTAGATTTTTTCAAACGACTGCAATTCTTCGAGCCGCTTCACGTTCGACTGTGCGGATGCGACCATCGCTTTCTTGGCCGCGAAATCGCTGGTGGCGTTGTCGACGTCCTGCTTCGACACGGAGTCGCTCTGCGCCAGCCCCTGATACCGCTCGGCCGTGATCTGAGAGAGCTGAAGATTGGCTTGCGCCGTATTCAGGTCGGCGCGCGCCTGATCGAGTTGTTGATCGACCTCCGGCGTCTCGATTTCCGCGAGCAGTTGGCCCGCCTTCACGTGCGCGCCGATGTCCACATACCACTTTTTCAGATAGCCATCCGTGCGTGCGTAAATCGGAGAATCGTTGAACGCCTGAATGTTGCCGGGAAGAACGATCTCGTTCTGCGGCGCGCCCATTCTCGCGTGGATCACGTTGACCGTCGGAATGGCGTTTTCGTACGTCGTTGTGCGCAGCGCGGCTCTGGCTTTCAGCCGCGGCACGACGCCGGCGATCACGACGGCCGCCACAATCAGCAGCGCGACGACCGCGATCAACGCTCCGTGTTTCGATCCTGTCTTTCCCACTCCGTGCGGCGGCGCGTTCGGACCCGGTGCGCCGCCCTCCTGCCTATCAGCCATGTCTTCTTTGTCTCTTTTCTATATCACTGGGTAGACGGCAATTGACCTGCGTCCGTTTCACTCCGAAAATCCCGCGCGTCGACTCTACTCTTCTTCGCGCCAGCCGTGCACGATGCTGAATACCACAGGCACGAAAAACAGGGTGGCGACAGTCGCGAACACCAGGCCGCCGATCACGGCGCGCCCCAGCGGCGCGTTTTGTTCGCCGCCCTCTCCAAGGCCGAGCGACATCGGCAGCATGCCGATAATCATGGCGAGCGCCGTCATGAGCACGGGCCGGAAGCGCGTGAACCCGGCCTCGAGCGCGGCCTCCGCCGCCGTCTTCCCCGCCTGCAATTTTTCCTTCGAGAAGCTGATCACCAGGATGCTGTTGGACGTCGCCACGCCGATGCACATGATCGCGCCGGTCAGTGCGGGAACGCTGATCGTCGTTCCGGTGACGAACAGGCACCACACGATTCCGGCCAGCGCCCCCGGCAAGGCCGTCAGGATGATGAACGGGTCGAGCCATGATTGGAAATTCACCACGATCAGCAAGTACACGAGGATGATCGAGAATCCCAGGCCCGAAAGTAAGCCGATGAAAGATTGGTTCATGGTATTGATCTGGCCAAGGATGTTGATTTGCGAACCGCGAGGCAACTCCTTCCGGTTGCGATTGAGGATCGGCTCGATATCCCGAGCCACGCCTCCCAGATCGCGCCCATCGACCGCGCCGAAGATATCGATCACCGGCTCGACGTTGTAATGCGAAACGACAGCCATTTCGGAGCCGCGATTGAAGGAAGCCAGGCTGGCCAGAATCTCGGACTGATTCGTGCCCGGACCGGTGACCGGGATATTCTCGAGCTTCTGAAGCGAATCGCTACGGTATTCCGGCGTCTGCGTGGTGATGTTATAACTCACGCCGTTCCTCGGATCGAGCCAGAAGGTCGGCTGCGTCTGAAAGCTTCCGCTGAGGGAAATCAGCAGGCTCTGTGCGACGTCTGCGGCGTTAAACCCGATCTCTTTGGCCTTGGTGCGGTCCACCTCGATGTGCAATCGCGGCCCGTTGACGAGCTGCTGGATGCGCAGATCCACCACTCCCGGCACGATTTTCAACTCGTTCAAGAGATTATCGGCAAACTGGCGGTCGGCCAACACGTCTCTGCCCGCGATCTGTATGTCAATCGGCGCCGGCAACCCGAAGTTCAGGATGTTGCTGACCATGTCCGTCGGAAGGTCGTAGAGCTGGACTCCGGGGAAGTCGCGGTTCAGCTTGACGCGCAGCTCGCGAACGTACTCCAAGGTAGGACGGTGCTTGGGCGCCAGTTCGACCAGTACGTCGGCGTCGCCCGTCCCGATGGGCGCCGAGTTGCTGTACGACAAATTGATGCTACTGTACGGAAGACCGATGTTGTCGATGATCGTGACAAGCTCGCTCGGCGGAATCTGGGAACGAATGTCGTTTTCGACCCGATCGCAGAGAGCGGCCGTCTCCTCGATGCGCGTTCCGGTGGGGGCGCGCAGGTGGAAGCTGAATTCGGGGCTGTCGACGTGCGGAAAGAAATCCTGCCCCACCAGGGGAACCAGCGCGAACGACAGGGCGCAAGCCGACAAAAAGCACACCGCGAATAATTTCCGGTGATGAATCGCGGCAGCCAGCAGCCCGTGGTACCGCATGCGAAAATGTTCGAAGCCGGTTTCAAACCGCGCTTGCATCCGCACCAGCGGATTCCGCGACTTCTCGGTGGCCTCCCGGCGCTCGTCTTCCGTCCGTTCGAGCAGCAGATAGCGCGCCATGGTGGGCACGAGCGTGCGCGACAGCAGGTAGGAAGCCAGCATCGCGAAAACCACGGCCTCCGCCAGCGGCACGAAGAGATACTTGGCCACGCCGGACAGGAAAAACATCGGCACGAAAACGATGCAGATCGAGAGTGTGGATACCAGGGCGGGCACCGCGATTTGCGACGCACCGTCCAGAATCGCCTGGATGATTTCCTTGCCCTGATCCAGATTGCGATTGATGTTCTCGACCTCGACGGTCGCGTCGTCCACAAGAATGCCGACAGCGAGCGCGAGACCTCCGAGCGTCATGATGTTGACGGTCTGGCCGAGCGCGCTCAACACAATCAGTGAAGTCAAAACCGCCAGCGGAATCGACACGGCGATGATCAGCGTGCTGCGCCAGCTTCCGAGAAAAACCAGGATCATGAACGCCGTAAGGCATCCGGCGATCACTCCTTCGCGCACCACGCCATGGATCGCGGCCAGCACGAATATCGATTGATCCGCGAGCGGCTGGGCCCGGAAGGTCGGCGGAAGGCCCGCCTCGATCGTCGGCAGCAGTTTCTTGACGTTTGAAACGATGTCCAGCGTCGAGACGTCGCCGCCTTTCAGGATTGAGAGCAGAGCCGCGCGCTTTCCGTCCACGCGCACGATATTCGTTTGCGGCGGAAAACCATCCCGGACGTTCGCCACGTCATGAATGTAGATGGTCGAGTTTCCCACCTGTTTCACGGGCAAATTATTCAGCTCCTCGATCGTTTGCGGCGCCCCATTCATGTCCACCTGGTATTCGTACGAACCGATCTTGGCGGTGCCTGCGGGGAGAATGAGGTTTTGGTCGGCGATTGCTCGTTGGACGTCGACGGGCGAAAGACCCTCGGCTTGCATCGCCTGCGTGTTCAGGTCCACCTGGACTTGGCGCTGCTTTCCGCCGTACGGATAGGGAACCGCGACGCCGGGAATGGTGATGAGTCCGACGCGCAGGAAGTTCTGGGAAAGGTCGCCCAGCTCCTGCTCGGAAAGCCCCTGGCCCGAGATGCCCAGCTGGAGGACAGGGACGGTCGAAGCGTTGTACTGGATGATGAAGGGCGGTTGCGTTCCGGGAGGCAGGTTGTGGACCGTGCTCTGGCTGATCGCTGTTACCTGCGCAATCGCGTCGCCGATATTCACGCCCGGCTGGAAGAAAATCTTCACAATCGCGCGGCCGCTGAGCGACTGCGATTCGATGTGTTCGATGTTGTTGACCGTCGTCGTCAGCGAGCGTTCATAGTTGTAGACGATCCGGTCCGACATCTCTTCCGGAGAAAGGCCCGTGTATTGCCACAGAACGCTGACCACGGGAATGTCGATGTTGGGGAAAATGTCGACGGGCGTGCGGGAGATCGAAACCACGCCGAGAATCAAAATCAGAATCGACGCAACAACGAATGTGTAGGGACGGCGTAAAGCGAGTCGAACAATCCACATCGATCTACGGCTCCTAGAATCTTACTGAGAGACCGCAACGGGCGGCTAGACTCAGCCGCCTTCTCCCGGATCGCACCGCGTATTATCGCACCGCGGAGCGAAATATCGGAGGCGGTGCATCTGCACAAGTCCAGCGTGAGCGAGTGTCGCGGATGCCATGAAAGAACGAGATGACGTCAGCCGGACGGCGGGCCCAGAACGCCAGCGAAGCTCACCAGGTTTGGATGAGCGGCTGCCGCCGGAGGTTTCGTCCCGAAGGTCCCTTCCATCGGGCGGCCATCCTCGGGCGGGGGCGGGTTTGCATTTGTGATTGACGCGGGCGAGCCGCCTACGCCAGAATTAGGCCGCTCAAGTTCTTCATCTGGCCGGATGATGCCATGATGGGCGCCTTGCTCAACCTCTTCCTGCTGATCATTGTGATCTTGGGGTGCGTTGCGTGTGTGTTCGCGCCGGTGACCGTGCTGGGCGTGATGTTGTGGAAGTGGCACAAAGAGCTTGCGGAAGGCCTTCGTCTGCGGCAGGCCAGGAGCACTCAGGTCAGGTAAGTTTTGTTGGTGTGGGCGATTCGTCTCGGGGAGGGCTCGCGCGTCAAGGCAGTTGCATCGTTGTGAGAACCCTTCCTCTCGCTGATGCTCGCCTGAAGTTTTTACAAACCTCAACGGCCGACTAAAACATCGGTGCCGGGCAAATGCGGGGCTGGAAGACCATTTCCGCATCCAGGTATCGCACTTCCCGTCGCGCGCACTCCTTCTTCGCAAGGCCCTGAAGAGCAAGGGAAAATCATTTCCGTCAGTGGCACGGCAATTGCTAAGTTTCCCTGTGCGGAGTCTCGTTTGATGCGGTCTGGATGCGGAAATTGATGCGTAAGCTCGAAGCAATCGTTGAGTGGTTGTTCCTAAGGGGCAGTCCCCTCAGCGCGAACCTGCGAATTGCCTTGTTGGTTGCATGTGTTCCGGTACTGCTAGCCCTACCATTTATTGGACACACTACGGAAGACCATCGCCCGGCTCAGTCGGCACGCGCAGCATTCCAACCTACGGAAGCGCGCGAAAACCTCTTCGCGTCCCAATCCGACTCGAAACTGGCTCTCCGCCCCTTGTATCCCTATTCGGTAATTCCGGGAGGCGCCTATAGCGCCGAGGAGCTCAGGAGCGCAATCGAGCACGACCCGTTGGTGGCGCATCACTACGCTGGTTTCGATCTCGCCAAAGTGCGCATCATTCGCCTCGACAGCGACCGCATGGAATATGTCTCTTACCGCATGGGCGACCACATCTTTTGGACGAACCGAAAGCTCAGTCTCCACAAGGGCGAGGAAGTGATTACGGACGGGACGCACCTGGCGCGGACCCGCTGCGGCAACCAACTTTCGGATCACGCCGTCAAGCCCACTTCTGCCGTGCAGCCTTCTCCTGAAGCCCTGAATTCGCCGGCGGCAACTCCGGAGCCTGCCGCAGAGCCGGAACTTCTCGCAGGCAATTATCTGCCCAATGAAACTCCTCAACTTGGCGCGCCTTTGATCCCGGCCGGAGGCTCTCCCGGCAGCCCGACAGGCTCGCTGATACCCCCGGTCTACTTCCCGATCGTCGGCGGCGTACCGCCGTCTGGATCGTCGACGCCGCCCGTGGTTCCACCGGTCGTACCCCCTATCAACACGCCGGAGCCGAACTCGCTGCTTCTTTTGGCGAGTGGCCTCGGCTCGCTCTGGGCTTTCGCGCGCCGCAGGAAATCTCAGTCCTGACGAGCATCGAAGCTCACACGTCCGATTAGCGCAGGAGTTCGCGGATGATTTCGTGGATCCGCGGCAAACTCTTATTCATCGAAAAGCTGAGGTGAAATGCCTCAGTCGGCGCGCAGATGAGATTCAGCGAACGTGACTGGCAAGATTCACCGATTCCCGATTCGCATTGCCGCAAAACTTTTCGTAGGCAGCCACGTCTTGCGTACTTCCCATGACGATCGGAACCCGGTCGTGGAGAGACGTGGCTTGGATGTCCAGCACGTTTTGCGTCCCAGTGGTAGAAGCGCCTCCGGCTTGGTCCATGATGAAAGCCATGGGAGCCACTTCGTAGAGGAGACGCAATTTCGGTTTCGGCTTCTGCGGATTGCTGCAATCGGGGGGGTAAAGAAAAACGCCTCCGTAGAGCAGCGTGCGATGGAAGTCGGCCACCAGTGACCCAATGTAGCGCAGCGAGTAGGGCCGGCCGGTCGCAGCGTCCTTTTGTTTTAAATATTCCACGTATCTACGCGTCGGTTCGTCCCACGTAGCGGTATTGCCTTCATTGATGCTGTAATACCTGCCTTTGGGAGGCGTGACGATCCTCTCGTGCGAAAGGATGAATTCGCCGATACTCGGCTCCAAAGTAAAGCCATAGACGCCTTGCCCCGTGGTGTAAACGATCATCGTGCTCGAACCGTAAAGAAAGTAGCCGGCTGCAACCTGCTCAGACCCTTTCCGCAGGCAATCTCCTAGAGTGCCGTCCCCCTCAGAAGAAATTCGGCGGTGGACGGAGAAGATCGTACCGATGCTGACATTCGCTTCAATATTCGAGGAGCCGTCGAGTGGGTCGTAAAGCAAAACGTACTGCCCTTTGGGGAACTTTGCAGGAATCGGGATGATGTCGGGGCTTTCCTCGGAGACCATCACGCACAGGTGGCCGCCGTGGTCCATGGCCCTGTAGATCGTGTCCTGCGCGATCCGATCGAGGCGCTTCACCAGGTCCCCAGTGAAATTGGCCTCGCCGTTCTCTCCGAAGATATCGGCCAGCCCGCCGCGGTTAACCTGGTGAGAGATCACCTTGGCGGCGAGCGTCAGATCCCAGAGCAAGCCTGTCAGGTCACCGGTTGCTTGTGGGTGTTTACGCTCTTCCTCGAGGATGTGCCGTTGGACCGTGATCATCGACTTTGGCATGGGAAGCTCCCGTCGCCGCAAATGCGACAGCGAAATCTCGGACTCCAATCCGAAGCGCTCATACTGTAGGGCGCTCAATGAGGGGTGATTAGTGATGCTGAATACACACGTATGTAACTGCGGTCACAGCATTTTTCCTCGGTAAGAAGATCGGCACACGCCTGATCGGCCGGACCACCGGCCATGCCCCAAATTGCCCGTTTCGATGAAAGTGGACTCCGGTTCCGCGCCTATTTCATCTTTGATGGCAATTTGATGATTCGTCCCGCGACCATGAATACGCCCTGCCCGCAATGATGAATCGTCCGAGGATGTTTCTTGGAGCGATCGATCCAGGCTTTCGTGACCTCGAGGATAAACAGATTGTATTTGCCCGCCATGCTTGCATCGATTACCTTGCATTCGAGATTGGCGTAGCATTCGGAGATCAACGGCGCACTGACGCGGGCTGCGGGCTCTGGAGTGAGGCGAAATTTCTTGAATTTGTCGACCTCACGGCCCGAAATGTTTCCGCAGCCGACCACCTTCTTTGCCAGATCTACAGTTGGGATATTGATCACGCATTCCTTCGTCTCTCTCAAAATCCCAAACGTATAGCCGCGATTGCTGATCACGCACGCTACGATGGGCGGTTCGAAATCAACCATCATGTGCCACGACATCGTCATCACATTCGCTCTTCCGCCGCGCGCAGACGTCACCAACACAACCGGTCCAGGTTCCAACAAACGGTAGACCTGCGACAAAGGAAGCGATGTCTTCTTCATCCCTGCAACCTCTTGCGGCGGACGCCTCCGCATGCGGCATTATAGTCTCCCGTCCATCCGCAGTTCCCAGAGCTTAAGGAATTGCGGCAGCGGCGGATCAAGTCCCGCACAGATAACTGAACATTGGGCGCCCCAGTACTCCGCTTGTCCGGTAAGCGCGGTGCATTCGATGGGTCGATGCAACACCATCTGATAGACGGGCTGTTTAAGGATGGTGTTTATGAGCCAAGGGAAACGATCAACAAGCCAAAAACATGGGCGATTTACGTCGCCAATTGCGCACTGCTGGGGATGGGCGTACGTCTTGATCGGTGCGCTCACGATTGGCGGCGGTGCCGCCGCCGTAGCCTTCGTAATCGGGGCTTGGCTTCGCGACCTCACCCGTTGATCCGTGGCGATATTACTTGTGCTGCAACCTGAGGTACTCGTCCACGGCTCTCGCGGCACTGCGACCCTCCGCAATCGCCCACACAACCAGTGACTGGCCGCGGCGCATGTCACCGGCCGCAAAAATCCCTGGCACCGAGCTCATATAGTTGCCTTGCGTCGCGATATTGCCGCGAGCGTCCAGATTCACACCGAATTGCTCCAGCATTCCTTGCTTCACCGGGCCGGTAAATCCCAGCGCCAGCAGGACGAGGTCGGTCTCGATCGTGAATTCTGTGCCGGGCATGGCCTCGAACTTCGGCGGCGCGCCGACGCGGATCGCGTTCAACTGTTTCACGTTTCCGCCATCGTCGCCGGTAAAGCTTGTCGTCCCGACGGCCCAGTCCCGCACGCCACCCTCCTCATGCGCGCTTTCCGTGCGCAACTGGAGCGGCCACAGCGGCCACGGCGTGCTGGCGTGGCGCTCTTGCGGGGGCATCGGCATAATCTCGAATTGCAGCACGGACTTCGCCTTTTGCCGGTGGCATGTGCCCAGGCAGTCAGCGCCAGTATCGCCGCCGCCGATGATGACCACGCGCTTGTCGGTTGCAAGAATCTGCCCCGGAACCATAGCTCCCGCGATTCGCTTATTTTGTTGCGGCAGATAGTCCATCGCGAAATGAATTCCCTTGAGCTCGCGTCCGGGAACTTTCAAATCCCGCGGACTCTCGGCGCCGCCAGCCAGCAGAATCGCGTCGAATTCCTTGCGAAGATCCTGCGCGGAGACGTTGTGTCCAACATGCGCACTCGTCTTGAAGACGACGCCCTCGGCGCTCATCTGCTCGAGCCGCCTGTCGAGCACGCTCTTTTCCATCTTGAAATCGGGAATGCCGTAGCGCAGCAACCCGCCGACGCGGTCGGCTTTCTCGAACACCGTCACCGCGTGGCCCGCCCGATTCAACTGTTGAGCGGCCGCCAGCCCCGCCGGGCCCGATCCCACGACCGCGACGCGCTTGCCGGTCCGCGTCTCCGGCAATTCCGGCTTGATCCAGCCGGCCTTCCACGCATGCTCCACGATCGTCTTCTCGATCACTTTGATCGTGACCGCCGGCTCGTTGATCCCGAGCACGCAAGCCGCTTCGCATGGTGCCGGGCAAATGCGTCCGGTGAACTCAGGAAAGTTGTTCGTCGAATGCAGCACCCGAATCGCATCTTTCCACTCGTCGCGATAGACCAGATCGTTCCAGTCGGGAATGATGTTGTTAACCGGGCAGCCGGTATGGCAGAAGGGAATCCCGCAATCCATGCAGCGGGCCGCCTGAGTGCGCACGTGGTCTTCCGGGAACGGTTGATACACCTCGAAGTAGTCGTTGATGCGCTCCGTAATCGGGCGCCGCGTGGGTGTCTCGCGCGTGTATTCCTTGAAGCCGGTGACTTTACCCACGGATCACCTGCCCGCTCGAATGTTTCCCGGCCTGCGCGGCGAGCACCGCCGGAGCAACCCGCGGTATTCCGAGCACGCGCTTGTACTCGTGCGGGAAAACCTTGATGAATTTCGGCAGCGTGGCATCCCAATTTTCGAGGATCCACTTCGCCTGCGGGCTGGCGGTCAGTTCGCCGTGGCGCGCGATCAGCTGGTACAGCATCTCGATATCTTTCTGATTCTCGACCGCCTCGAGGTCCACCTCGGCTCGGTTGCAGCGCGGAGACGCGAAGTCGCCAAAATGATCGAGAACGTACGCGATACCTCCGGTCATCCCTGCCGCGAAGTTCCGGCCCGTCCGCCCCAGCACCACGACCAAGCCGTTGGTCATATACTCGCAGCCGTGGTCGCCGACACCTTCCACCACCGCGGTAGCACCGGAATTGCGCACCGCAAACCGCTCGCCCGCCATTCCGCCGAAATATGCTTCGCCGCCGGTCGCGCCGTAGAGGCACACGTTGCCGATCAGGATGTTCTCCTCGGGCACGAACTCGGACTTCCGCGGGTGAAAGATGATCAGTTTCCCTCCTGAGAGCCCTTTGCCGACGTAATCGTTGGCGTCTCCTTCGAGCGTCAACGTCACTCCTTTCGCCAGGAACGCACCGAAGCTCTGCCCGGCGCAGCCGTTGAACTGGACGTGAATCGTGTCGTCCGTTAGGCCCGCGGAACCGTACCGCCGCGCGATCTCCCCACTGAGCATCGTGCCGACCGTGCGATGGATGTTGCGTATCGGCATGCTCAGTGAGACGGGTGTGCGATTCTCGATGGCATCCTGAGCCATCTCGATCAGCTTGTAATCGAGCGCCTTTTCGAGCCCATGATCCTGCGCGATCAGGTTGCGCCGCCCCACGTGGCTCGGCACCGGCGGGTCATACAGCACCGCGGAGAGGTCGATGCCTTTGGCCTTCCAGTGCGTGATGTCCGAACGCTGCGTGAGGCAGTCCACGCGGCCGACCATTTCGTTTACGGTGCGGAATCCGAGCGCCGCCATGATCTTCCGGAGGTCTTCCGCGACGAAGAAAAAGAAATTGATCACGTGCTCGGGCTGACCCATGAATTTCTTGCGGAGTTCCCGGTCCTGCGTCGCCACGCCCACCGGACACGTATTCAGGTGGCACTTGCGCATCATGATGCAGCCCATCGAAATCAGCGGTGCCGTGGAAAATCCAAATTCCTCCGCGCCCAATAGCGCCGCGATGGCCACGTCGCGTCCCGTCGCCAGCTTCCCATCGACCTGCAACCGCACGCGGCTGCGCAGGTCGTTGAGCACGAGAATCTGCTGCGTCTCCGAAAGCCCGAGCTCCCACGGAACCCCCGCGTGCCGGATCGAACTGATCGGCGACGCGCCGGTCCCGCCGTCGTAGCCGCTGATGAGGATCACGTCGGCGTGCGCTTTCGCAACACCTGCCGCGACCGTTCCCACTCCCGCTTCCGCCACGAGCTTCACGGAAATCCGCGCCCGCGGATTGGCGTTTTTGAGATCGTGGATGAGCTGAGCCAGATCCTCGATCGAATAAATGTCGTGATGCGGAGGCGGCGAAATCAACCCCACGCCGGGAATCGAGTGCCGCACGCGCGCGATGATCTCGTCCACCTTGTGTCCGGGCAGTTGCCCGCCTTCACCCGGCTTGGCGCCCTGCGCGATTTTGATTTGCAGGTCGTCCGCATTGATGAGGTAGTTCGTGGTCACGCCGAAACGCGCAGAAGCCACCTGCTTGATCGCACTTCGCCGCAGATCTCCGTTCGCGTCAGGCACGAACCGCGCTTCGTCTTCGCCGCCTTCGCCCGTATTCGATTTTCCGCCGATGCGGTTCATGGCGATCGCCAGCGTCTCGTGCGCTTCCTTGCTGATCGAACCGAAGGACATCGCCCCTGTCGCGAAGCGCTTCACGATCTCCGACGCCGGCTCCACATCGTCCAGCGGAATCGGATCGCTCGACGGCTTGAATTCGAACATACCGCGCAGCATCTGGAAATCGCGGTTCTGTTGGTTCACGATGTCCGCGAACTCTTGGAAACTTTCCGGTTTCGACTGCCGCACGGCCTGCTGCAGATTGCTCACCGTGAGCGGATTCAGCAGGTGCCGCTCGCCGCGCACGCGATATTGATACTCGCCGCCAACCCGCAGCTCGGTTTCCGATTCGTTCGGCGGCTGCATGGCGAATTCGTGTTTCATCAGCGCTTCGCGGGCCAGCACTTCGATGCCCACGCCTTCGATTCGCGACGCCGTGCCCGTGAAGTAGCGCTCCACCAGTGAACGATTCAAGCCAATGGCCTCGAAAATCTGCGCGCCCTGATAGCTTTGCAGCGTGGAGATGCCCATCTTGGAGAAAGTCTTGAGCAGCCCCTTATCAGTGGCCTTCATGTAGCTCTTGAAAACCTTGTCCCAAGTGCTCTCAGCGGGAAAGTGTCCGTGCTTGTGCAAGTCTTCGAGTGTTTCGATGGCGAGATACGGGTTCACCGCGCTTGCGCCGTAGCCGAGCAGTAGCGCGAAGTGCATCACCTCTCGCGGTTCGCCCGATTCGACGATAAGCGCCACCTGATTGCGCGTCTTCTCGCGGATCAGGTGGTTATGGACCGCCGAAAGCGCCAGCAAACTTGGGACGGGCGCGTGCTCGCGATCGACTCCGCGGTCGGACAGAATCAGCAGCGTGTAGCCGGACTTGATCGCGCGCGAAGCGCGCACGCAAAGCTCCTCGACGGCCTTTTCGAGCTCGTGGTCGCTGTCGCTCACCCGGAAAAGAGCCGGCAACGTGGTCGCAAGGAAGTCGCCCCACTTGACGCTGCGCAGCTTCTCCAGTCTCCAGTTGGAGATGATCGGATGGCGCAGTTTCAGCGTGTGAGCGTTCTTGGGCGTCTCATCGAGGATGTTTCCCTCGCATCCGATATATGTGTTCAGGGACATTACAAGGTCTTCGCGGATCGAATCGATCGCCGGGTTCGTCACTTGCGCGAACGTCTGCTTGAAGTAACTGAACAGCAGTTGCGGCTTGTCCGAAAGGCACGCGAGCGGCGTGTCGATGCCCATCGACCCGATCGGCTCCTCGGCTTTCAGCGCGGAAGGCTCGAGGATCGTCTTCAGGTCCTCGTCTGTGTAGCCGAAGGCGCGCTGGCGCATCAAGATTGTGTCGTGATTCGTGGGCTGAACGTTTGTCGGGCTCGGAAGATGGTCGAGGGTGATCTGGTTTTCCTTCACCCATTTGGCATAGGGCCGTCGAGCCGCCAGTTGCTTTTTCACTTCTTCATCGGAGATCAGGCGCTTCTGCTCCGTATCCACCAGAAGCATTTTGCCGGGAGCAAGACGGCCTTTCATGCGTACGTCTTCGGGCTTTACCGGCAGCACGCCCGCCTCCGACGCCATGATGACGAGCCCATCCGCCGTGACCAAATAGCGCCCGGGACGCAGTCCGTTGCGATCGAGCTTGGCTCCGATTACTCGCCCATCGGTGAACGCGACGGCCGCCGGACCGTCCCACGGCTCCATCAGCGACGCGTGATACTCATAAAAAGCCTTCACGTCCTCTGGCATCGCCATGTCGTTGTCCCACGCTTCGGGAATCAGCATGGTCATCACGTGCGGCAGGCTGCGGCCCGCCAGCGTCAGCAGCTCCACCGCGTTGTCCAGCATGGCGGAGTCGCTCCCGCCTGGAGTAATGATTGGCAGCAGCTTCTGGATGTCCTTCCCGAACAAGGGAGATGCGAGCACGGACTGCCGCGCGTACATCCAGTTTGCATTGCCGCGCAGAGTGTTGATCTCCCCATTGTGGCACACGTAGCGGTAAGGGTGCGCCAGTTGCCAGCTCGGGAACGTGTTCGTCGAGAAGCGCTGGTGCACCAGGCAGACCGCGCTCGTCACTTCGGTGTCCGACAGCTCTTTGTAAAAGTGCGTGATCTGCGGCGCCAGCAATAATCCCTTGTAAACGATCGTGCGCGACGAAAGGGACGGAATGTAAAAGAAATCCTTTTCCTTCAGGTCGGACTCGGCAACCGCGGCCTCCGCCCGCTTGCGCACCACGTAGAGCTTGCGCTCGAGCGCGTCTGGATCCATGCCTCGCGAGCGCCGGATGAAAATCTGCTCGATGTATGGCTGCGAAGCGCGCGCCACGCGGCCGATCGTGTCGCCATTGATGGGGGTGTCGCGCCATCCAAGAACGGTCAGCCCCTGCGCGCGCGCCGCTTTCTCCAGGATGCCCTCGCACAGCATTCTTTCCTGCGGGTCCACCGGCAGGAACACCATGCCGACTCCGTATTCGCCGGGCGCTGGCAAGGTGAAACCGAGACTCGCGCATTCGCGCTCGAAAAACGCGTGCGGAATCTGAATCAAAATACCCGCTCCATCGCCCGTCTCGGGATCGCACCCGCAGGCGCCGCGGTGCGTCAAATTGATCAAAATCTGGATGCCTTTGAGCACGATGTCGTGCGACTTGTGTCCCTCGATGCTCGCGACGAATCCGACGCCGCACGCATCGTGCTCGTGCCGGGGCGAGTACAATCCCTGCGCTTTCGGCAGGCTCAAAAACGGATAGGGAATTTCCGTCTCGTTATTCGACTTCGTTTTGGGGTTCTTACTCATCGGAGTGAATCCCTGGGTTCCTTGTCCGGCGTTTCCGCTGCGTTCGTTTTGCGGAACACCCCTAGCTCGCTTCTGGTGCGTCGGGGACTTCCGATCTTGAGGACCGGGTTCCTCCATAATATACAACGGATATGCCTCGTTTGGCTCGCTTTAGGCAGCTCGACTCGGGCGGCCGAATTAGCCCTGGCCGGGATCCTCCCTCGCCGCTGCTGACAGTGAGAGAACACGAAGAACTTCTGAGCATGATCGCAGAAGAGATGTGGGTGAGCAGGACCGCAGCTCTGGCCGACCGCATGCTTGACTCAATTTCTGATATCTATACGGAGCAGAAGAGGATGGAGCCACATGTGGTAAGGCAGGTCCGGGAGAGATTACGACAACATGCCTTGCTTGCGAGTCTCGGGCCCCTTCGCAAGGAAGTAGCTTTCGATCATGATCACTTTCGGCAATTTTTTCTCGGGCAGCAGCTCGCGTGGCATATCGCTCGGCACCAGGTCTCCGATGTCCGCAAGCTGTTCAGGACGGATTACCTCCCGGAAATTCGCACTAGATGCGGCTGCCGCAGAACTTCGTGAAGAGAATGTTGGAGCGGCAGTCGTCATGGCATTAAGCGAAATTTCAAGTTCGGAAGGCACTTCGAGCTTCGTTCGTGAGAATGCGGGAGCAGTCATTATCAGAATCTTGGAAACGCTGGGTACTGGAGCGTACGTCGCGGATGTCATCTTCCCGACGGAGCGATTGTCGCGCTGGTCGGCAACGAGGCGGGCTAAGGCCTGATCGTTCCGCTTTCCCTCCGATATTTGAATTCCACTTGGACGGTTAGTCGGATAACCGGACATCTCTAACAATGTCGGCTCTGTCAAAGCTTTTCTGAGCGCACTTCTCCGTTCACTTCGAAGAGTGTCCTGTTTTGCTTTCGTAGGGC
>JBKQNJ010000032.1:0-43232 GCA_052146315.1 Candidatus Acidiferrales bacterium
GGAAGCAGCTTGCCGCGCGCGAGGTTGTAGATCGAAGGGATCAGCTTGCGTTTGGTGAGATCGCCGCCCGCGCCAAAAAGAGCGATCGCGCAAGGACCGGCCGGACTGCCGGGCGCCCCGATTGCAAGTCCGGATTCAGCAGTGTCCATCAGAGGCACCTCCACAGGGCCAATGCCGGACCATCTTGATCGCCAGCGGTCTGCCAAGCGACTTCCGACTTATCAGTGCGGAGCGGCCAGCCATCTCGAGTGTTATCCACACGTTCATCTATCTATCTTAGCGCCCAAAATCGAGAGCGCAAGCAGACGCTTCCGACGATTCAGGCGCCGTTTCGAAGTCCCAAACAGGGTGCCTCTCCAATGTGAACGGAGCGTTACTACCGGGAGTTGTCCTTTGAGCGTGACTGCGACACGGCTCTTGCAACTTTGGCGACGAACCATATGGTTGCAACCAAGGAGTAGTCACCTCTATTTACGAGCGTTATTTACGTCACTGTACTATTCTACTTAACCTAGGTTAATATAGGCGTTTTGGAGGCGGCCGTGTATAGGGGCTTTGCCGGATGCATCCTCGCGGGTCTGCTTTTGTTGCTTGGTCAGACGAGTGCGCGCGCGCAGGGAGAGACTACGAGCGCGATCGTCGGCCAAGTCGCCGACACGACAGGTGCGGCCATTCCGGATGCCGCGGTGACGATCACAAGCCGTGAAACTGGCTTACGCCGCTCGGTGAAAACGGACGATGAGGGCCGCTTCAACTTCCCGCAGCTTACGCCGGGTGCTTACTCGGTCAGAGTGGAAGCCGAGGGTTTCGAGCCGCAGCGGAATGACGATGTGTCGGCCGGCCTCGGAGAGAAACAGACGGTGAACTTCACGCTCAAGCCGGAGCGATTGGAACAGAGCATTGAAGTGAGCGGCGCGCCGCCGCTTATCAACCCGGAGAATGCGAACACGTCGACCAATCTGAATGCCCCTGCGCTGGAAAATCTTCCGAATCCCGGTGGAGACCTGACGTATCCCTTGCAGTTCGCGCCGGGCGCGCTGATCAATACGGCGGGAAGCGGAAATGATTTCGTGGGAGGCACGAATGGATACGGCAACGTGCAGTTCAACGGGTTGCCGGCGCTTTCGAATGGCTATATCGTCGACGGGCTCGAAACGAACGATCCGCTCACCAATCTGAACAGCGGGCTTTCGACGAATCTCGTGCTGGGACTGAATTCGATTTCAGAGGTGACGGTCAACACGCTTTCCTACTCCGTGGATCAAGGGAGGTATGGAGCGTCGCAGGTCAACTACGTGACGAAATCCGGGACGAATGATTTCCACGGAAATCTCTACGAGATCTGGAACGGCTCGATATTGAACGCCGCGGACTACTTCACGAATGCGACGCCCGGAAATCACAAGCCGCGATCGACCGTGAATCATTTTGGCGGCAGCGTGGGCGGCCCGATTATTCGCAATAAACTGTTTTTCTTCTTCGACACCGAATGGGTACGCATCGCGCTGCCGATCGTCACGGCCACGATCGTGCCGACCGTCGCGTTTCAGAATTACGTCCTGCAACAGCTGACCACGGGCCAAACGACCGGTTGCACGCCGGGTTCGTGCTACTCGGCGGAGCCGGCTGAGGTCCCCTTCTATCAAAGGATGTTTTCGCTTTACGGAAACACGAGCGGAGCGCCACATGCGGTGCTCGGCTGTCCGTTCAATGCGGACAGCAGCCCGGCGACCGATGGGGACGGTTGCGCGAACCTGCAGAGCGTTTCGCATTCGAGCGACGACCACGAGCAGGTGCAGACGGCTCGCGTCGATTACAACATCGACGCGAACAACACGGCCTGGTTCCGCTTTCAGGCGGACACGGGCCTGCAGGCCGCTTATACCGATCCGATCAATCCATTGTTCGACGCGATTTCGCCGCAGCCGCTCTATTCATTTGCGGCGGGCTACACGCACATTTTCTCGCAGAACGTTGTCAATTATTTCAATCCGGGCTTCTCGTGGTATCAAAGCCTGTTCGCGCCAAGCGATTTCCAGAAAACGCTTGCAGCATTCCCGATTGTCTTGCAGGGCACCGGCGCGAACGCCTTTACCACGGTCGGGGGCCTGGATAACACTTGGCTGCAGGGGCGCAGCGCCACGCGGTTCTTCATCAATGACAACCTCGCCTGGAGCCATGGCCCGCACGAGTTCAGATTCGGAACCAACACCAGAATTCTTCGCCTGAACGACTACGATTTCGACGAAGGCACGGTCCCCACGGTCACCTACGCCAACCTGCAGCAATACATCTATGGGGTCGCCAACACGGCGACGCAGACATTTCCCGTATCGCCGAACGAGCCATTCAATTTTCTCAATCTCGATCTCTACGCGCAGGATACGTGGAAGCTTGCTCCGAAGCTGACGTGGACCGTCGGCGTGCGGGATACGCTCAATTCGAATCCATTGAATCCGCATGACGAAATCGCGCGGCTTCGCAGCTCTTTCGGTTCGATTTCGCATGACGTGAATCAGCCGCTCAATGCAACGATTCAAACTGGCCTCGGGAATATTTTCGCCTCGACCCCGCTCGCGATTTGGCAGCCGAGAACGGCGCTGGCGTGGCAGTTCGCGTCCAATTCCGTGGTGCGGACGGGCTTTGGATTATTCAGCGATCTGCTGCCCGGAAGCGTTGCGGATGTTGTCGGCGTGAACCCGCCATATGTGCGGTCTTTCGAGGGCGGGCTTTTGGGCAGCGTCGGCGGGACGGCGATTGCGCCCGGTGTGCCGGGCAGCGCTGTGGACGCGACGGTCGCGGCTGACCAGGAGTTTGGCGCAGGCTTTTTTCAGGGCGAACTTTCCTGCGCGTCTCCGCTCGCAAATCCCTCCGCGTGTCTTCCGCCGGTCGCAATCACGGCGGTGCCCAACGGAAAACTCCACGCGCCATATTTCATGGAGTGGAGCTTGGGGATCGAGCACCAGTTCGGCAGCACCATCAGCGTGCACGCGCAATATGTGGGAACACGAGCGGTGAACCAACCGTATCAGACCCAAGTCAACGGCTATCTGCGCTATATAAGCTCGACGACGTCTTGCGATGGATGCTTTGCTCCTTACAACAACCAGCCGATCGATCCTAGATTTGGCGCTGTGACGCAGCTTTCGACCGGCGACACCAGCCACTACAACGGCCTGCAGCTAACCGCCTTGAAGCGGATGGGCCACGGTCTGCAAGGGCAAGTCAATTACACTTTCAGCCGCTGCATGGACGAGGTCTCAAATGGCGGATTCCTTCAGTTCTCAGCCGGCGGAATACTTACTCCTTTGCCGGGAGAGCTTGCGCGCGACTACGGCCCCTGCGATTACGACATCCGCCACAATCTCGACGCGCAATACGTCTATGAACTGCCCCTCAAGGTGCGGAATCACCGATTGGGCCATGTACTGAATGGCTGGCAGGTCTCCGGCACGGTTTTCTGGCACAGCGGAATTCCGTTCTCCGTGTTTGGCACGCCCTACTCGGTGAGTAACAGCGACCACACTGTGAACGGCATCGTGCAGGGTGGTGGACCACAATTCGCGAGCGCCGTGCCGGGCGTGCCGCTTTACGAGCACCAGCCCATTCCGGGCGTGACGCAGCCGGGCACGATTCAGTGGCTCAACCCCGATGCGTTTGTCTCGGCGGTCGATCCTACCACTGGCGCATGCAATGGAGGAGACAGCGCGCAAACCTGCCAGTTCGGCACCCTCGGCCGCAACGCGCTGCGCGGGCCGCAATTCTTCTGGAGCGATTTCTACATTACAAAATGGTTTCAATTGACCGAACGCTTGAAGCTGAGGATCGACGGGCAGCTCTTCAATGTGTTCAACCATCCGAATTTCGGTTTGCCGAGCATGGTGCTGGCAGGCATTCCCGGCGAGCCTTCAACGCAAACGGGATTCGGCGCACTGGCGTACACGACCGCGCCGCCCACGGGCCTGCTGGGCGTCGGCTTGGGAGGCGATAGCGCGCCGCGCATGATCGCCCTTCAGGCGCGCCTCGAGTTCTGATTCTGCACGCCCTACCCGTGCCTCGCGCCGAACAGGTGCTCGAGAAGACCGAAAATTCCTACCGCTCCAATCACAATCGCGGGAGTCAAAGTCAGTAGGACTGAAAAAACCAGGCCCAAGGAAAAGCTGACGGTCGCGAATCGGTCGGCTTCGCGAGGCCACAAGCGACGCACCAAAAGCTCAACCAGCCACCCGCCCGTAAAGCAGATGTTGGCCATGAATCCATAAAGGAGGATGCCAACAAGCGCGACACCGGGCGGATTGGGTAGACCGAAGTCGCTGTCGAACAAAATAGAAGCGCCCGCCGCAACGACACCGACGACGATGCATGAGAGAATTCCGGCGCTACCGACGATCAGGTTGAATGGAATTCTTCTCGATTCCCACCACCCGATGACATCCCACGCGGCGAAACATCGCGCGCGCAGAGGATCGAAGACTTGAGACGAGCAAACGACCAGCGGCCGTGAGTTGGTTCGGCTAGCGGTGCACCCATCGCTTACGACAGCGCTTGCTGGATCGCCTGCTGAAGCTTCGCAAGGCCGGCGTCAACATCCGCGCCGAGATGAACGCGAAGCGCGCGGCGGTTGCGGTCGGCAAGAACCTGGAAATCGCCGCGAGCCTGCGCGGCTTTCACGATGCCGAACGTGTACTTCTGCCCCGGCACGGGTAAATCGGCTGCGTCGTCGCAAGTAATCTGCAGGAAGACGCCGGAATTCGGGCCGCCCTTGTAGGCCTGGCCGGTCGAGTGCAGGAAGCGCGGGCCGAAGCCGAGGCAGGTGGCCACACGCTTCTTGCCGCGGACGGCGTGGCGAATCGATTGCAGCTGCGATTCGTGCGCGTCGTTCATCTGGATGTAGCCGAGAACGGCGAAGTAATCGCCTGCGCCGAGGCGATTGAGATGCGCGCGCAGGTAACCGACGAGCGTAGCATCGCCGCCTACGGCCTGTTTCAGCGCGACCGCATTCTTCGCATCGGTGAAAAGCTTGACGCCCGCCTCCTGCAGGACCGGAGATTCGGGCGGCAGCGAGCCTTTTTCCTCGTATTGCGAAGTGAGTTTCTTAGTTTCGATTTTGCTGGCCTCGACGTCGGGCTGGTTGAACGCGTTGATGCCGATGATCGAGCCTGCCACGGCCGTAGCGATTTCCCAGCGGAAGAATTCCTGGGCCACGTCGTAGACATCGGGCACGCTGATGCGAACGACCGGCTGGCCAGCCTTTTCGAGCGCGTCGATTGCAGCATCCTGTTTGGGATCGGGAGCTCCGGCGAGACGCAGATAAGCAAACACGCGATCGTTGCCATAGACATCCGGCGAGGCGAGCTGCTCGCGGTCGACCGGGATGATGCCCTTCCCTTCTTTCCCGGTAGACTCGGCGATCAACTGCTCGAGCCATGCGCCCAGATCTCCGATGCCGGGCGAAGTGACGATGGTGAGCTTGTCGCGGCCGTTCTTTTGCGCTGTGCCAAGAATCGCACCGAGGATGACGCCGGGATTTTCGTCGGCCGGGACAACGGAAGCGCAGGCGTGGGCCATCTCGTCGGCGAGCTCGAGGAATTTATGGATGTCGATTCCCTGGATCGCACCGGGAATCATGCCGAAATCCGACAGGGCCGAATAGCGACCGCCGATGCTGGGGAGGCCGAAGAAAATGTGGCGGAAGCTATCGCCCTCGGCAACTTTCTGCATGTGCGAACCGGGATCGGTGATCGCGATGAAATGCTTGCCGGCCTTGTCCGCGCCAACGGCTTTGGTTACGCGATCATAGAAATATTGCTTGAAGATGTTCGGCTCGAGGGTGCCGCCGGATTTGCTCGATACAATGAAAATCGTCTTCGCGATATCGATCGAGGATTCGACGGCCTTGACCTGCGCAGGGTCCGTGGAATCGAGCACGTGAAATTGGGGAAATCCGGGAATATTGCCAAATGTGAGCTTGAGGACTTCGACGCAGAGGCTCGAGCCGCCCATGCCGAGCAGGACCGCGTGCTTGAAACCGGCGTCGCGGACTTCGCCTGCAATCTGCTTGAACTCGGCTTGGGAGGCGAGCTGTTCTTCCGTAATCCCGAGCCAGCCGAGCCATTTGCCTTCGTCGGTATTCGACCAGAGGGATGCATCGCGCGCCCAGAGGCGCTTCACTTTGTTGTTGGCTTTCCAATCGGCGAGAGTCGCGCTGACGGCTTGCGCGAGAGTGTCCGGCAGGCGATAGGTGAGATTCGCCGAGGAGCTGGGCGCGGCTTTCGCGGCGCGGTTATCGATCACGGCGAGCAACTTGTCGAACGCATCGGCGAAAAGCTTGACGGCCTCGGCGGTGAGCTGGTCGGTGACAGCCTTGATCGAGATTCCGGCGCGCGCGAGATCGTCCATGGTCTTTTGCGCAACGTCAACGGCCTCTTCGAGGCTGGCGCGCAAATGCCCGTGATCGCGAAACGCGTCGAACGTGGCGGGAGGTATCGTGTCGACCGTGTCGGGCCCGATGAGTTCCTCGACATACATGACGTCGCGGTAGGCCGGATTCTTCGTGCTGGTACTGGCCCACAGGAGACGCTGCGTTTGCGCGCCGCGTGCCGCGAGTCCTTGCCAGCGCGGACCGCTGAAAATGTTTTTGTACGATCGATAGGCGAGCTTGGCGTTGGCGATCGCGATTTTACCCTGCAGGCTGCGGTACAGAGGCTGATCGGAAGGATTCTTTCCTTCCTTGATTTTCGCGTCGAGCATGCTATCGACCAGCGAGTCGATGCGGCTGACGAAGAAGCTGGCCACGCTGGCCACGCCGCTGGGATTGCCGCCTTTCTCCACGAGCGTCTCAAGTCCAGCGATAAAAGCCTCGGCGACCTGCTCGTAAACATCCTGCGCGAAAAGCAGCGTGACGTTGATGTTAATGCCGCGGCTGATCAGTTCGCGAATCGCGGGGATGCCTTCGCGCGTGCCGGGAACTTTGACCATGAGGTTGGGGCGATCGACCGTCTTCCACAGGCGGACGGCCTCGTCGATCGTTTCCTGCGTCTTGAACGCGAGATAGGGAGAAACCTCGAGACTGACGTAGCCATCGCGGCGCTTCGTATTATCGTAAACGCCCCGCAACGCGTCGGCGGCATCCTGAATATCACGAATGGCGAGATGCTCGTAGATTCCCTTGGCGTCGAGATCCTTGCGCTTCGCGAGTTCTTCGAGCGTTTTCGAATAGTCGGTGCTTCCGGCTATTGCTTTCTCGAAGATCGCGGGATTCGAGGTCATGCCGCGAAGGCCGTCTTCGTGGATCAGGCGAGCGAGTTCGCCCGTCGTCAGCAGGTTGCGGCGAATGTAGTCCAGCCATACGGACTGGCCAAAATCGGCTAACGCCTTTAGAGGGTTGATCGTTTGCGTGGATTCCCGGGTTCCGGCAGTCGGATTGGCGGACATTTTCTCCCCCTTCTTGGGCGTCCCCGGCGCAGAGTGCCGGGACGTTTCATGCGGCTCTCATCGACCAGTTGCGATTCTACTCCACGCTTCGGTTCGGGGCGAATTTTTCGACGTCCGCCGCTGGCCGACGAATGTGACACTCTCGTTACATTGGAAAACTCTAACCAAAATCAGATACTCGCCACCGATCCGCCGTCCACGCGGAAGTTCGAGCCGGTGATGAACGTCGCTTGATCGGAGGCAAGAAATACGACGATCCCGGCGGTCTCGTCAGACTTTCCCGCGCGGCCGAGAACGATATTGGGGCGAAACTCGCGCAGCAGGGCCTTCTCCGCTTCGTCCACGGTAATGCCGCGGGCGTGCGCCTGCTGCTCAAGCATGCCATCGAGCAGAGGCGTGCGAATGAACGCGGGCGAAACCGTATTCACGAGGATGTTGTCCTTCCCGTACGCCTTCGAGAGGCTTTTCGTCAGGCTATTCATGGCGGACTTCGAGGCGTTGTAGTGCGGCATCACCGGGTCGGGCTGCACTCCCGATTCGGAGGAAATGTTAATGATGCGCCCCCACTTTTGCTTTTGCATGTGCGGCAGCGCGGCACGGGTGGCGCGAACCGCCGAAAGAACATTAAAAGTGAACGCGCCGAGCCATTCGTCGTCGGTAAGCTCCTCGAACGAAGCGAAGCGGCCCACGCCCCCAGCGTTATTGACGAGAACATGGATCGTGCCGAACCGCGCCACCGTTTCGTCGACGACGCGCTTCGCGCCGTCGGCTTCGGCAACGTCGGAAACAACGGTATGAATCGTGGCGCCGCTGGCTGCGTTCGCGCGGAGCTCCGCAGCGGTTGCATCTAGTTCCTTCGCGTGGCGGCCATTGATGACGACGTTGCATCCCTCGCGCACGAAGGCTGCGGCAATCGAGCGGCCGATTCCTTTACTCGATCCTGTCACGACAACAACCTTGCCCTTGAGACCCAGCTCCATTTCGTTCCTCCTACGCGATTCGATGAAACCCGGCCGCAAAGGGTTCGCGCGTCTTTACAAACAAGCCCCAAAATGACAAGCTCCAGACGCACGACACTCCCGATTTCGGCAGGACAGCGATGAAATTATATACGCCCCGCGAGGCAGCCCAGGTGCTCGGGATCAGCTACCCGACGCTCAAGCAATGGATCTACAAAGGCAAGCTGGGCACCGTGAAGACAGCCGGCGGCCATCACCGCGTGCCAGAAAAGGAAGTCGACAAATTCCTGTACCGCGCGTCGGAGCAAGGCGAAGTCAGCGAGCGCCGGCCGAACTATCGCAGGATCAGCGGCCGGAATCAGCTCGTGGGACGCGTCACCGACATCAAGATGGGCGGGCTGATCGCGCAGGTGAGTCTGTCGATCGGCGGGCAGCACATCACCTCGATCATCACAGCCGATGCGGTGCGGGAAATGCGGCTGAAGGTGGGCGACAAGGCTGCGGCGCTGATCAAGTCCACCGAAGTGATGATCGTCCGGCCCTGAATTCTTTCTCGGTCAAAACGAATCCGGCGCACCATCAGGAATCTCGCGTCACGCCGAACCGCTCGAACCACCCCCGTTCCACCCATACTTGCGCAACAGGCGAAGCGGGCGCAGCGCCACGTAGAGCGGGGCGAGGAGCCTGGGCAGTCGAACCATCTCCCAATCGTCTTCTGCAGGAGCCACGGCGAGGCGAATCGAATAGCGCCAGCCGGCGAGCGCGCCATCGACCATGCGCCGGCGAAACGAAAAGCGTCCGGCGGAGCCGAACGCGCTTCGATCGCGCCTCAGGAGGCTCTGCGCCACTTCCGACGCAAGGGCTCTGGCGGCGCGGTCCTGCTTCACGCGCGCATCGATATCATCGGGCAACCGTGCGTCCAACATTTCAGACGCCAGAGCCAGCCCGAGATGAAGGATGCGCCGCGCCTTCCAGGAGTCCGCTCGGTGCGAGACCGCATCCCAATCCAGTTTCGGGCACGCTCGAATCAGCTCCGCGATGTCCGCAATCCACAAAATCCTTTCCCAGAAATCCTTCGATCCGTGAATGCAGAGCATGACAAGCGCGTCTTCGGGTGCAAATGTGCGAATCTCGTGGCCACAAAGAAGCACGGGAACCAGGCGTCGAGAAAGATCGTCGAGGTCCGGCGGGACCGGGAAATGGCGCAGGGTGCGCTCGGTGTGAACCTCAACCACCATCCGGCGTGAATGGTCGAAGTACTGATATTCGCCGGGCACGAGCGCGGAACCAGCGCTGGAAGAAAGAACCCAGGGGCACTTTGGGCGATAGCCTAAGCTGATGATGACCTCGTTTGCGCGGGCCATGTCGCGCTGCCGCACGATGATATCGAGGTCATCAAATTCGCGAAGGGCGATGTCCTCGTGCGCCTGCATGGCAGCGACGGGCCCCTTGTAAGGGACAGCCGAGATTCCGGCCTTTCGGAAGCGGTCGATCACTTGGATGAGTTCGGCGGTGAGAATCAGGCAACGCGCCGTGTTTGCACGAACGGCATCGCCGAGGCGCTTCCACTGTAGAGGTGGAATGTTCCCCGCGGCGCACGCAGAGAGATGGCGCGCAAGAAGCGGCCTAAGCGAGTTTCGGTCGGCCTCGGCAAGCAGATAATCCCAGTCAAGCGGTGAGGCGGTGAGTTTCCGAATTTCTTCAGGGAAACCGGGCGGCAGCTTCGTTCGGGCGCAGCGAAGGAGCAAGCGTTTCTCCAGGCAGACGCTTTCGCTGGCGGAACTAACCATTCGAGTGAGTCGGAAGCGGACGCGAGAATTCTACGACACACCGGCTGAATGATTCGAGGATTCTTGCTTTGAGAGAGAGCCTCTCGCCACAGCATATGCCCCAGGAACTTCCGCGGCGAGAGGAAGTCCAGAAATGAATGACTAAGCGGCCATGCTGCTCGACCAAGGGCCTTCCATCTTGATCCTGCGCCCGATTTTGGAGAGTTGCGAGCGCAAACTCGTTGGATCAAGGCCGGCACTGGCGCAAACACAGCTGAAATCGTTGGCTTCGTCGAAGAGGAACTTCTGGGCAGCGCGCCGCTCACGCAGCGTTCCCGTGCGCCAGTCTTCCAGGGCGCGCGTGACGACTGCCGTCCAAAGATGCCGCTCGGCGATGCATTCCTCGGTAACGTCGGACTGTGATATTCGGATCTGGTTTTCAGCTTCCATGTTCGCTTCCCCTTGGCCCCTGCGTTTGCAGTCGGCTCCACAGTTGGAAAAGCACACGCATGGCCAAGGTCCTGGTCGCACGTCGAATCAAATCGCGGCGCACAAGCGATGCCGCATTCATGGGTTAGGGGTGTTATTAGAACCTACTGATCCTGAGGCGTGAGTGCACGGGTGTTTCGCGCGCGCACACCTGTTCCAGACGGGCGCACGATGCTGGCAACAAACTCGGTGGGAACCGTGCCGAGAGGGCGGTCAGTTGGCGGACACGGAAAAGATATCGCGCAGTTTTGAGGCGAGCGTAGCCAGAGTGAACGGCTTCTGCAGAAGAACAGCGCCCGCAGCGAGCGTGCCGCGGTGGACGATGGCTTGATCCGTGTAGCCGGTCATGTAAAGAACCTTGATCTCCGGGCGAATCGTGCTGACGCGATCTGCCAGTTCTTTCCCGTTGATCCCGGGCATCACGACATCAGTGACGAGCAAGTCGATGGAACCGGCGTGCAGGGCGGATAACTCGAGCGCGGTGTGACCGTTTTCAGCTACGAGGACCTTGTACCCGCTCATTTCGAGATACTCGCGGGTCAGATCCCGAACCCCTTTTTCGTCTTCCACGAGGAGAACGACTCCCGAACCGCGTGGCATGGACTGGGAGTCGGCGAGTCCGCCGTGATTCGCAGCGGCAGTCTCGTCATCGATCCTCGGCAAATAGATCTTAAACGTCGTTCCATGACCTGGCTCGCTGTAGACCCAGACGTAACCGCCGCTCTGTTTGACGACGCCATAGACCGTCGCCAAGCCAAGGCCCGTGCCCTTCCCTTTTTCCTTGGTGGTGAAGAAAGGCTCAAAGATGTGGGCTTTCGTCTTTTCATCCATGCCACAACCGTTGTCAGTGACCGACAGCACGACGTACTTGCCGGGCGCCAGAGCGATCGTGGGATGGGAGGTCGCGGCGTCGAGCTCGATGTTGCAGGTTTCGATCGTGAGGCGCCCGCCGTTCGGCATGGCGTCGCGCGCATTCACCGCAAGATTCATGATCGCCTGCTCGATCTGGCCGCGGTCGGCCTTTACGAGCCAGAGATCAGGCGTTGTCGACGTCACGAGATCGATATCCTCGCCGATCAAGCGACGCAGCATTTTTTCCATATCGCCGACAACCGCATGCACGTTGAGAACCTTCGGCTCCATGATCTGCTTGCGGCTGAACGCGAGGAGCTGGCGCGTCAGAGCAGATGCGCGCTGCGCGGCGGTCTGAATCTGCTCGGCATTTCGGTGCAATGAATCGCCGGCCGGGAGGCGCTCGGCGAGGAGATCGGCGTAACCCTGAATCACCATGAGCAGGTTGTTGAAATCGTGCGCGATTCCACCGGCCAGCCGGCCCACGGCCTCCATTTTCTGCGCCTGACGGAACTGCTCCTCGAGTTGCTTCCGATCCGTGATATCGAGCGCCATGCAGATGGCGCCCTGGACTTCCCCGGTAGCACCGCGAAGAGGTTCGATGTGGCACGCGTAGGAACCATCCTTCCATTCCAGAGAGAACGTTCTCGGCTCGCCGGAAATTGCGCGGTAGGTTGCCGCAACCGGCGGGAATGTGCGGTCGGGGCTCTCAAAGTAGTCGGAGAGAGAGGTCCCAACAAGCTGATTTGGGCGCAGGCCAAGGCGTGCCAGGCCGGCCCCTAGAATCGAGGTGAAGCGCAGGTCTTTGTCGACGGTCCAGAGCACTGCGGGCAGCTGCTCGACGAGGACGCGCAAGCGGGCCTCGTTCTCCCGCCTGGCTTCTTCCGCTCGCTTTCGCTCGATCGCGAGAGCGATCTGGCCGCCAACCGAGTCGAGGAATTCGAGGTCCCGCTCCGTATACGCGTTCTCCCGCTCGTAATCCTGAACGACCAGCACACCTATTTTGGCTGCCGGCGTTCGCAGCGGGACTCCGAGCCAGGAGCGCGAAGGCGTGCCTTCCAGTTCGATCTCTCCAGCATCGATCAGTTCGCGGCATCGCTCGGCGGAAATCAGCATGGGCTGACCGGTGCGAAAAACATAGGCCGTGCAACCGCGTCCCGTCTTTTCCGGCCCGGGCTGCGGGTCGTATTTGTCGACAAAGAACGGAAACCGGACCATCGAGGCCTCATCGATGAGCGCCACAAAGCAGTTGTCGGCCGGGACAACTTTGTTAAGCGCTTTGTGGATGAGGCGGAGGAGATCATCCAGATTGTCAGTCACGCTCACCGCGTGGGTAATTTCGGTCGTGGCCTGCCGCTCGAGTTCCGACCGCTTGCGTCCGGTGATATCCATCGCTGTGCCGTCGTGAGTGACGATCGCGCCGCTGGCGTCGCACATGGCCCGAACGTTCAACGAGACCCATATCCGGCTGCCGTCTTTTCGCAACATGTGGCATTCGTAATCTTTAAGGATGCCGTCTTCTTCGAGCCTGCGCTTCACGCCTTTGCGGTCCTCGGGATTCACATAGAGCTGCCCCGCGAGGTCGTGAACTTCGCTGATCATTTCAGCGGGAGAGGAGTAGCCGGCAATGCGCGCCATTGCCGGATTCACGGTGACGAATCGTCCGGCCGGCGTCGATTCGAAGAAACCCTCCACGGCGTTTTCGAAGATTCGACGGTACTTCTCTTCTGCCTTACGTTGCGCCTCTTCCGCGCGGAGACGTTCGGTAACGTCTTCATATACCCCGAAGCTGCCGAGAGGCTTGCCATTGACTACGAGCGGCACACCGAGAATTCGGACGTCAACAATGGAGCCGTCGCGACGGCGGCGTTTGGCAGCCGCGCGAACCACTTCGCCGGCCCCGGCGCGTTCGATCAGGGCTGCCATTTCCTCGCGCTGCCCGGCCGGTGCCGTGACCGAATCAATTACCCTGCCGCGAATCTCAGCCAGCGGGTAGCCAAACAGGAGTTCGAATGCCGGGTTGCACATCTCGACCCTGCGCTCGGCGTCCACCGTGACGATGGCGAGGGGATTGTTCTGCATGAGCGCGTGGAGATAGGCGGTGTATTCCGCGGCTCGGCGTTCGGCCGCACATCGCTCAGTGACATCCTGGGCAACCACGAGACCGCAGGCCCTTCCGGAAAAAGACATCGATTGACTTGTGATTTCCACATCGAAGATTTCGCCGTTCTTCCGCCGATGGCGCCACTGGCCGCGAGATGCCAGCGGCCCTCCATTTTGCCGGACTGATGCGAGAAATTTAGGCACGTCTTCCGACGGGCGGATATCCGTGACGCGCATACGGAGGAATTCTTCGCGGGAATACCCGTATTGCCGGATGGCCGCGGCGTTCACTTCGAGAAAGAATAGGTTCTCGCTATCCGCAACGTACATCGCGTGAGGGTTTTGCGAGAAGAGGAGGCCCAAATGCTCGTCGTGGGAGAGAGAAGCATTCTGCGAAGTCGAGCCATTCGCGGCGGACTTCGAGCTTGCCGCGAATGGGGCGGCCCGGCGCGTCGAGGCGCGCGTGGCTTTTGGCCGCTTCGAGTGCAGCTTGGAGGGTCCTCTCGACATTAGTCTCTTGAGCGAGTGCTTTGTGCCGGGAGCAGGGGGGAGCACTCCGCGGTACGAAACTCCACCCGTCATTTATAGCGGCCATCGGTGTCTGCGCCAACAGTACCTTGGTACTAAGGAGGGCGCGTTGTCTATTTGATGACTATGCCGGGACGGCGAGCGGCTTACAGGCCAACCCTTCGCGGGGGTTTTCGAAGGTCACGATCAGGCGAAGATGAAATGGGGGCGACCGGGCTTTTGCAGAGATCCCTGCCAGCGGTTAAGATGATTGTCGAGGCGCGCATCACGTGAAGCGGACCGAAAAATCGCCTGGCGCAGTCAAGACACCCGACGAACAGCTGCGCGATGAGATCGAGAGCATCGTACAGGCAGAACATTCGAACCCGTTTGAAATTCTGGGTCCGCATTGGGTCGGGCAGGGCGCCGGACGCTCGCTGGCCATCCGGGCCTTTCGTCCGGGCGCCCAGAAGGCGGCCGTTCTTTGGGGCCCCAATCGGAAGCTCTATCCGGCGACGCGGATTCATCCCGAGGGCATGTTTGAGGTGATTCTGCCGGCGGATACACCGAATCTCCGTGAGGGAGAGCCGATCCCGCCCACCGCTTATCGCCTGCAATTCCGGTTCGCGAATACCGCCAAGTTCGAAACCTACGATCCGTATGCGTTTCCCCCGGTACTCACCGAATACGACCTCTATCTTTCCGGCGAAGGCACGCACTATGAAAAGTACGAGAAATTGGGCGCTCACCTGCGCGAGGTGGCCGGCGCGCAGGGCGTTCACTTCGCCGTCTGGGCGCCGAACGCGCAACGCGTAAGCGTCGTCGGCGATTTCAACCTATGGGACGGGCGCGCCAACCCGATGCGCAACATGGGGTCCACCGGAATTTGGGAAATCTTCATGCCCGGCCTCGAAGAGGGGGCCCTCTACAAGTTCGAGATTCTTTCGCGCGCAGCGCATCATCTCGGCCTGAAATCGGACCCGTATGGTTTTTCCAGCGAAGTGCGGCCGAATACGGCGTCGGTGGTCTTCGACATCAACCGCTACGAATGGAACGACTCGTCGTGGCTCGCGGATCGAAAAGCGCGCGACTGGCAACACTCGCCGATGTCGATTTACGAAATCCACGCGGGAGCCTGGAAGCGCAGGGAAAAAGAGGACTATCGCTGGCTCACCTACCGCGAACTGGCTGCGGAGCTTGTGCCCTACGTCAAGCAGATGGGCTACACGCACATCGAACTGATGCCGATCATGGAACATCCCTTCGACGCGTCGTGGGGTTATCAGACGGTCGGATACTACGCGGTGACGAGCCGCTTCGGGTCGCCCTCCGATTTCATGTACTTCGTCGACCGGTGCCATCAGGAAGGCCTCGGCGTGATTCTCGATTGGACGCCGGCGCATTTCCCTCGCGACGCTCACGGCCTCGCGTTTTTCGACGGCACGCACCTTTATGAGCACGCGGATCCGAGGCAGGGCGAGCATCCGGACTGGGGCACGCTCGTTTTCAATTACGGGCGCAACGAGGTGCAGAACTTTCTGCTATCGAACGCGCTCTTCTGGATCGACAAATATCACATCGACGCGCTGCGCGTGGATGCTGTGGCGTCGATGCTCTATCTGGACTATTCGCGCAAGGCCGGTGAGTGGATTCCCAACATTCATGGCGGGCGCGAAAACCTGGAAGCAATTGGGTTCATCCGACGGTTGAATGAAGTGCTGCACCAACGGCATCCCGGAGCGCTGACGATTGCGGAAGAATCGACTTCCTGGCCGGCGGTGTCGCGGCCGACGTACGTCGGAGGGCTCGGCTTTGATCTGAAATGGAACATGGGTTGGATGAACGACACGCTGCGATATATGGCGCTCGATCCGCTCTACCGGCAACATCACCACGGCGAGCTTACTTTCTCGATGCTCTACGCGTTCCACGAAAACTTCATTCTTCCGCTATCGCACGACGAAGTGGTGCACGGGAAGCGTGCGCTGCTCGAGAAAATGCCGGGCGACGACTGGCAGAAGTTCGCGAATCTGCGGCTTCTCTTCGGGTATCAATTCGCGCACCCCGGCAAGAAGCTGCTCTTCATGGGCAGCGAGCTCGGGCCGCGGAACGAATTCTGGGAGGGTGGGATGGTCGAATGGCCTCTCGAAGCTTCCCCACCCCACCAGGGCATCCAGCGGCTGATGGGTGACTTGAACCGTCTGCATACGCACGAGCGAGCGCTGCATCAAGTCGATTTCGAATCATCCGGATTTGAGTGGATTGAGGCGAACGATGCGGCCGCAAGCGTGCTTTCGTTTTTGCGGCGCGGGCGCGATCCGGAAGATTTCGTTCTCGTCGTGTGCAATTTCACGCCCGTGGTGCGGGAAGAGTATCGCGTGGGAGTGCCGCGGCCCGGCTACTACCGCGAAATTCTAAATACGGATTCGAAATATTACGGCGGGACCGATCTGGGCAACGCGGGCGGAGTCAATGCGGAGCCAGTCCCGTGGAACGACCGGCCGTATTCCCTTAAGCTGAAGCTTCCACCACTCGCTGTTTCCTATTTCAAACCGCATCGCGGTTAAATCGCTCCCGTCAGGACAATGGAAAGGGCAATCCGCGCTCGAATCGAATTGCCCCCGTAAATCAGGGCCGCCGAACTACGCGGCGGTGAGTGCGAGTTCCTTCGGTTCCTCGAGTGTTGCCGCGGGCCAGCTCTTGAGTTCCGGCATGCAGTGCTTCACGAAGGTCTTCACGTTGCGCACCGACTCTTCGTGAGGCATGCCGCCGAAGTTGAAATTCGGCATGATACCCTGCATGTCGATCGTCTCTTTTGTCTTGGCGAGTTTATCGAGTACCTGCTGCGGAGTGCCCCACGGCATGAGCTGGATGTAGTCCTCGACGGCCTTGTCTGCGCCAATTTCTCTGAGGTACTTGCTGAGGTCGGCGTAGCGCTCGTAGCTCTTCGTATGATCGAAATGCTTTCCGAACATCTCGTAGTGATCGAGAGCTTCGCGGTAATTCGCGGAGAGATACTTGCGCGCGAGCTCTTCGGCACGGTCCGCGCTTTCGTCGACGAAGCAGAAACCGGAACAGAAGGGTTTCGGCGGCTCGACATTTGGATGAAATTCATTCCAGCATTTGTGGTAGAGCTCGAAATCGGCTTTCACGAGGTTCCACGCCTTCTGCACGATCACGAGCAGGCCGAGACCAAGCTTCGCGCAAACCGGGACGGAATCAGTGGAAGCTGCGGCGGCGAACGAGCGGCCCTTGAACGACTTGAACGGCCGCGGGCGTATCTCGCGGCGCGGCTGCTTCACCGTGGCGCCGCCTTCCATGAACCCGGTTTCGAGCGCTTCAAGCAGCAGCGACGTATATTCGTCGAAGAGGAGCCGGCCTTCGTTCTGGTCGATGCGGAGTCCTTCGAATTCGCGGCGCGCAAGGCCGCGACCGACGCCGAGGATGAAGCGCCCGTCGGAATAGTGATCGACGAGGGTGATCTGCTCGGCGAGGCGCATCGGATCGTTCCATGGCACCACGATCACCATCGAGCCCAGCTTCACGCGCTTTGTCTTCCCGGCTAAATAGGACATCAACTGCGGAACGTCCGGGCTGATCGAGTAACTATCGAAGTGGTGCTCCGTCGCCCAGATCGAGTCCATCCCAAGCTCTTCGGCCATCAAGCAATTGCCGAGCTCCTCGCGCATGAATCGCCTGTCCGAATACCCACCCAAGTGCTGAAAGCCGGACCCATAGCCTACGTGCATGCTGTTTCCTCCCTATAATTGCGCCGAAGTAGCGGCGTATCTTCGCGCATCCCCCAGTTCGCGCGACTATATCAAATTACGCCCATTCGGACCAAGGCATCAAGTCGTGCCCGCCTCCATGTAGCTGAATGCGCGGAAATCAGGAGGTGATCTTCCCCGCGCGAGATGTCTTCCCTTCCCGAATCGGCGACCGAAAAGAATCGAGGCCGATGTACAATGCTTAAGTCTCAAAACTAAAATCGAAAGCTCCGACCGAATCCATGCCGAAGAACCAGCAGCATTTCGTAGCGATCATTGGCGGAGCCATATCCGGGTCGGTGGCAGCGGAAATACTGGCGGACCGCGGAATCCGCGTAGCCGTGATCGATCAAAACAAGCGGCCGTACGGGAAGATTGAAGACGGATTGCCGCGATGGCACGTCGAACAGCGAAAGCAGGAATACGAGCGAATCAATGCGCGCCTGCGAAAGCCGAACGTTTTCTTCGTTCCTTCGACGAAACTCGGGCGCGACGTCGAGTTCGAGGACCTCTGCAAGAATTGGGGCCTCTCAGCAATCATCCTGGCGAACGGCGCGTGGCGCGACCGGGATATCGGCATACGGGGAGCCGAGAAATTCCTCGGCAAAGGGCTGGCATACCAGAATCCGTTCATCTACTGGTACAACCACAAGAACGAGAAGGACTACTCGGGACCGAGTTACGAGACGCCGGACGAAGCGGTCGTGGTCGGCGGCGGCCTCGCCTCGATCGACGTGGTGAAGGTGCTGCAGATCGAGAACTACGAGCGCGCGATGAAAGCGCGCGGCATTGAAATGAGCATGCACGAGCTGGAAAAAGGCATTCCGGCGGCGTGCAAGGCGCATGGGATCAAGCCGGAGGATCTGGGCGTCAAGGGATGCCTCTTGATTTACCGGAGACGCGAGCAGGATATGCCGCTGGCTCAGCCGCCGGACAATGCCACTCCGGAACAGATTGCGAAGACCGAGCAGGTGCGGCAGAAGATGCTCAAGCTGGCGCGCGACCGGTATCTCTTCCGGTTTCAGGAGCGACGGCTGCCGCTCGGATTCGCGGAAAAGAATGGGCATGTGGTGGGTCTGCAGGTCGGCGAAACGAAAGTCGAAGGACGCAAGGCCGAGCTGATTCCCGGATCGGAAACCGTAATACCTACTTCGCTCGTGGTCTCGTCGATCGGCTCGGTGCCCGAGAAAATCGCGGGCGTCAACATGAAGGGCGAGTACTTGACCTTTACCGGCGAGGAACTGCCGCGTTACGAGGGAACTCAGCACGTATTTGGCGTGGGAAACGTCGTGACGGGCCAGGGCAACATCCGCGTGTCGCTGGTGCATAGCCAAAAGGTGACGAACCACTTGATCGAAAACTATCTGGGCATTAGCGGCGACGGCGATTTGTCCGAGATGTACGACGCGGCCGAAAAAAAGGTCGGCGAGCAAACGCAAGGGATCGAGAAAACCGTCGCGGCGCTGCCAGGCCTTTCGGAGGCGCAAATCGCGGCCATCGAGAAACGCATTCGCGAATTGCAAGAGCGGGCGGGCCACACGTCCGATTACGATTCGTGGATCGCGAAAGTCACGCCGCCCGATTTGGAATAGCGCACTTTCGCTCGAAGGCAACACCGAGCCGACCACAGGCGCCGCCTTCAGGTGAATTGAGCGATCCGGATTTACTGCTGCGGCGGCTGCTGCATCATTCCCATCGGATTGAAGGGCTGCGGCGTTCCGACGATTTTATCCTTCGCGTCGGTGATGACTTTGGTCAGCACCATCGATGAATCCTTGCCCTGCTGCTTGACGAGGCCGAAAGGCGGCACCTTCGAGCTTACCCACGTGTCGCCCGAGCCGTCCTTCATCTTGTAGTGCTCGCACGAAAAAGTCCCCGCTGGCGTGGTGATGGACTCCGTTCCAACGTCTTCGGCTAGATTGCGGATGTCGGAAGGCGCCGTCGCGTTGCCGCCGCCCGCATGGCCCATTTGCATCGGCATCTCCATCGGTGGGCGCCCCGCCATCTGCATGATGACCTTCTGCGCGGATGCGCTGCCCGGGACGATGAGAACCTTCATCACCATCTCCCCCATAGGTCCGGCGGCCGTCGTCCACTCCATCCAGAAGCCATCTTTGCCATCGACCGACTCCTTGCCGACGATCGTGTATTCGATATTTGTCTTGGGGCCGCTCGCGGGCTGCATGTCATAAGCAGCGCCCGAACCGACTACCGGATTGAAGACTCCGCTCGGCAGCGACCTCTGCCGCATGCCCATACCCATCTGGGCGCTCGCGGGCGTCGCAAGCATCGTCAGAGACACACAGCAAGCACAGAATGCCAACGCTTTTATAGTCTTCACGGCACTCCCCCCTTGAAAAGATCCACTGCACATCTCGAATGCCGCCATTGTAACCCGATGCGCCAGGACGCAACGCAGAAAGGGAGAGAGCGATACCTTAGTTCAACTCTCGATAAGTGATCAGGCGAATGCCGTGAAGATCGATCGCCCGGCGAACCTGCGGAGCGAGCAAGCCATCGAGTTCCACCTGGCGCTGCGCTTGCAAGCGGGAGTGCGTTCGCGCCAAGTCCTCGTCGCAGACGCCCGGGTGCAGCATGATTTCGGTTCTCCCTTCGCCGATGGTGTCGATCAGATGACACAGCGGTTCGGGCCCGAGTTGTCCCGTAGCAGTCACGCCTAGGAAAGTATCTGGCGAGTGCAAGCCGTGCTCCTTCGAAATCGAAGAGAAGTTCCCGGAGAGCAAGCGCACGGCCACAACCGCCCCAAATTGTGTTGGCGACGCACCAGGCTCGCTGTACACCGCTCGCCAAGAGTCGCGTAGATGCTCCGCCGGCCTGCGCACGCGCGTAATTCCGAGGTCCTGCGCCACTTGCGCGAGTACCTTCATGACGCGCGGATGCGCGTGTGTATGCTTGTGGGTGTCGAGGTGCGTTGGCTCGATGCCAGCGCTACGAATTTTCCCGATCTGGGCCCGCAATTCCCTTTCCATGTGCTCTGCACGAATAGCGCCGACACTGACTCTAGCGACAAACGCTGGCAGGGAGCGAGGCATGCGGCCACTCGCGTCGACGAGCGTGGGAATTTCTTCCGGCGGAGCTACCGGAACGCCGCCTGCCAGGACAAGGTGACACCCGACGCCCAAGTTCGGATTTGCGCGAGCACATTCCACGGCGTGATCGAATGCGAGCCCGTTGGCCATGAGCGTCGTGCTGGTGAGAACACCCTCGCGATGGGCGCGGACGATTCCTTCGTTCACGCCCTTGGTCAAACCAAAATCGTCCGCGTTGAGAATCAACTCTTTCATTTCTCTGTCATTGTCAGGAGATCGGATTCAGGAGAGCACGAACTATACCACGCGTCCCGAGCACTTCCTGCGCCACATCGGCGCACAAGCGGCGAAAGAATTATGAATGCTCTGTAAAAGTTTTCAACAGTTCTGTTGAAATCCGTGTGGAAAAGCAGCCTGCGATGATGGAAATCGCGCGGCGCAATCGTGGTTTATTGCTCTTTGCACAAGTTCTTGTGCAGACCGCGGCAACGCGATCGCGTGTGAAATAAAATTTCCCGAACGGAAAACTTTTCTACGAAAAAGAGAAGAGGGAAAGATTTAGTACCAGTGCGGCGGCGGCTCGAGCTTGATCGGGACGGATTCTTCGCTCTGCTGGATTTCATACCACTTGCCGTACGTATGCCACCCCTTTGCAATCACTTGAATCAAAATTTTGCCCTGGGGAACCTCTGGAACTTTCACCGAGCCGTCCTGATTCGTCTTCAAGTCGAGTTCCTCGAGCTTTTCGTGATGCAGGAGTCCGCCCGACGTGTAATAACGGACATAGACGCTGGCGTTGCCGACCGCTTTGCCGTTGGGATCGGTGACCTGGATTTTCAATCGTGTCATTCCGGGGGCAGTTTGTTCGCTGCGAGCGGGCTTGTCGCTCGAACTCGAGTGATCGGGCGCGGCTGATTCGCTGGAGCCGCTCGACTGCGCGCACACGATCGTTGTCGTACTGAAGAAAGCGGCAGCTAAGATCGCTGCGCCGAAGGGCATACGGAAAAGCTTGCGACGAGCGCTGGCCTTCATGGCGCTTCCGTTTTACTCCAATTGCGCGAGCGGCTCAAGTCCCACATGTGTAGGAATGCGGGATCTACGAGGATCGTAACAGATGGCCGCTCCTACGATCGCACCGAATCGGCGATCCATGCGAGGTAGCCGCGCGTCCCGGCGACAATCGGCAGCGCGATGATCTCGGGCACGTCGTAACTGTGAAGCTGTTCAATCTTCTTTTGCAGCAACCCAAATCGCCGCCGCGAAGTTTTCATCACGAGCAAACATTCCCTCGCTGACTCGACCCTTCCCTTCCACCGATAGATCGAGTGGACGCGCGCGTCGAGAATGCTGACGCAGGCCGCGAGCTTCTGCTCGACCACGGCTTTGGCGATGCGCCGCGCCTCTTTCGCCGAGCCGCACGTCACCAGCACCACGAGTTTGTCCGTCATCGCCACCTTTACTCTTGCGCCGCGCACTGCTGCGATTACCCGATACTTGCCCCTTATGCGACAAGATACAATAGCGACCCATGGCCAGCCAAGCGATCCACTTCGGAACATCGGGCTGGCGCGGAATTATCGCCGACGATTTTACGTTTTCCGGCGTGCGCCGCGCGGCAGCGGCCATTGCCGGCCACCTGCGAGCGAGGGTGAAGTCTCCTGTGGTGATCGTCGGTTGCGATACGCGATTTTTCTCCGAGGAGTTCGCGCGAACGGCGGCCGAGGTTTTGCGATCGCATGGCTGCCGCGTGTTGATTTGCGGCGCGGCCACGCCGACGCCGACCATCGCGCACGCAATCATTCACGGCAAGCTCGACGGCGGCGTCAACATCACGGCGAGTCACAATCCGGCGCAGTACAACGGCTTGAAATTCTCGGATGCGGACGGCGGCCCGGCGCTGCCAGAGGTCACCAAAGATATCGAGAAGCGCGCGGCGGCTCTCAAGGAAAGCCCGAACGGCCACCACGAAATCCCGGATGACTTCGAACGGATCGACCCTCGCGAACCTTACTTCGGGCAGCTCGAGCGCATGGTTCGCTTCGACGTGATCGCCAAAGCCAAACGGAGTTTCGTGTGCGACGCGGTGCACGGGTGCGGCGCGGGCTGGCTCGACCGAATTCTTCGTGAGCACGGCGTAACGTTGACGGCGATTCGCGGCGGGCGCGACGTGCTCTTCGAAGGCACGGGCCCCGATCCGTCGGAAGAGAACCTTGCGCCGCTGAGGAAGGCGGTCGCCGATAAAAAGGCGCTCGCAGGACTGGCCACGGATGGCGACGCGGACCGTTTTGGGATTGTCGACCGCGACGGATCATTCGTTTCGCCAAATCATATTCTCGCGCTGGTCTTCGACTATCTGCTCGAAACGCGCGGATACAAGTTAGGCGCTTCGCGCAGCGTTGCGACGACGCACCTTCTCGACGCGGCGGCCAAATTGCACGGCGTGAAGCTTTATGAGACGCCCGTCGGCTTCAAGTATGTCGGGCCGCTTCTGCGCGAGGACAAAATCGCGCTGGGCGGCGAGGAAAGCGCCGGCATGACCATCCGCGGGCACCTCCCCGAGAAGGACGGAATCCTCGCGTGTCTGCTGGTCGCCGAAATGATTGCGGCGCGCGGGTCATCCCTTGCCGATCAGCTGCGCGATCTTTTCCGGCGCGTGGGGCGCGAATTCTGGCCCGTTCGCCTGAACCTTCATCTTTCGGAGGATGCGCAGGGCAAGCTGCCGCAGCGTTTGAAGTCGGATTTCAAGGAATTTGCGGGGCGCCGCGTGGCCAAAGAAAATCGGCTGGACGGCTTGAAGCTGCTCTTCGAGGACGGCGATTGGGTGCTGATGCGGCCGTCGGGGACGGAGCCGGTGGTGCGCATCTATACCGAGGCACCCTCGATCGAGGCTTCGCAGAAGCTGGCCAACCAGGCGCGCGCGTGGATCTCACAATGAGAAATCCGACGCAGAAGCAGCCGCCGACCTTTGCGGAACACTTCCGCGATTTCCTGCGGCGAAATCTGAGCTGGTTTATCGCGGCGGGGCTTGCGCTGCTGCTGCTGCAGGACGTCTTCGGAAATCACGGCGTGCTGGCCATGCGGCGCTCGCAGCAAGAGGCGCGCGAGGTGCAGCGGCAGATCAATCAGATGAATGAAGAAAACCGCCAGCTCGAAGAGCGCGTCAAGGCGCTCAAGACCGATCCGCAGGCGATCGAGCGAATCGCACGCGAAGAAATGGGCCTCGCGCGGCCGGGCGAATATATTTTCAAGCTGCCACCCAAGCCCGGCGATGGTTCAACGGCTGCATCACCCGCCCAGCCAAACCCGCCAGCCGCGAAGCCTTAATCCAAAACAGTTTAGCGCTCTGCGGACGTTTCCGGCGCACTCCCAAGGCGTTCCGAACGGAAACGACGAAGCCACGCCCACAGTTCGGGGCCGCGACCCTTGAAACGCGTTCGGGCAATCGAGAGGAGCACCATCGCGACGGTGATTTCGAACAAGCCCAGAGTGGCGCCGCGTATGCCCTGCGATTGCTGGTCGAAAAGCGAAAAGCTCCCGTACACGAAATCCATGTGGACCCAATAGACCAGCAGCGAGGTTTGGCCAAGCTGCATCCACGGGCTGAATCCGATGGCGCCCAATCCCCAGCGGCACCACGCGTACCCCGCGAGCACGATCAGCATCACGAGCCCAACGCGCGCGAGAAAGAAATTGGGGCTTGTGTGCCAGTAATCGTAGACGGCGTAGAGTTGAACGGGGCGAGCATCGAGCCATAGCGAAAGCAACCATAGTCCCGCCCCGCCCGCACCGAAAAGAAACATCGCTCGCCCGGGATTCTTCGATGGCCATTCGCTGAAGAGGAGAATGCCGATTGCCAGGCCCGCGAAAGCAAATCCGGCCCACGGAAAAATCGGGAAGAGCCACGGCTGCGGCGAATTGTAAATGTGTACGCCGTTGAAATAGGACTCGAGATACCAAGGCAGCCAGCGCGGGCGCCAGGTGGTCCAGACCATCGGCGTGACGAGCGCAATTCCAAGCGCCACGCCCGCCGACGCGAGCGCGCTTGCCGTGCGTCCTCGCACTACCCAACAAAGAACGCCCAGAAAAGCGATCGACAGGCCGATCACGTTCAGGATATCCACGCGAAACAGGTCCGTCCACGGAGCCACGGACCAGCCGAGCACAAATTCCTGCACGCGAAAGAGCAGCCCCAGCACGAAAACTTCCGCGCCACGTCGGATCATGCGCCGCGCGATCGCGCCCTGCGTGGCGCCTTTGCGGCGCATGGAGTCGGCCACCAGCGCGCACGTGATGCCGGAAAGAAATATGAAAAGAGGCGCAGGAATCGTCCCGCCGAGCTGCGACCAGCCGAAAAACGAGGAGTTGCGCGCCGAGCCACCGAGCCACGCGTCGTAGCAGTGCACCTCGAACATCCCGAAGCAGGCAAAACCGCGCAGCCAGTCGAGGTAAGCGAGTCTCTGTATTTGAGCCCGAGGCATCGAATTGTTCCTCACAGCATCGCCGAGGCTGAAAGCCAAATCAAGCCTCTACAGATAGGGATGGGCGCCAACGTCCGGTAGAATCGATTTCGATGGCGCTTCGTTCCAAATCGAACCACATCAATGCCGTGGCGGTTGGAGTTGTCTGGGCAATCGTCGTGGCGTGGGCCGCGTTCTTAGGTCTGCGCGCGGGATTCGGCGGGAGGCATTTTGCGATCGCGCTTGGCGTAGCCGCAGCGCTCTTCGCATTCGAGCTGTTCGTTGCCCTGCCGACCGTGCAAGACGCCGTACTAGCGTCTTTCGGGAACCGGGGCGGAGTTTTGGCGCCGATCGTGCCGCTCTTCGCGGTGCTGGTGTATTCGTGGGGCGTAGCGGGCGGCTGGGAGATGATGCTCTTCGGCGCTGCCTACGCCGTGATCTCAGCGCTGCTACTCGCGAGCAGCCGGGGCAAGACGCCCGGCACGTGGGAGGACTACGCGGCGCTTCTGGCCCTTTGGCTGCCTGTCGAGTTCCGCTGGATGTATCGCCTCTTCCCTTACCCGCAGCCTCTGACGCATACACTCACGATTCTAATGGCGCTGAGCACGGGCGTCGCGGCGTTTGTGCTGCTTCGACGAATGCCGGGCGTAGGCTACGCGCTGGAATGGCGGCGCGGCTTCCTATTCCACTTTGGATTCAACTTTCTAGTCTTCTCGGCGATTGCCATCCCGCTCGGACTCAAGGTCGGCTTCCTTCATTGGCAGCCGGCACTGCCGGCGATCCGCGCTATTTCCGTGTCAGGACCAGTCGGCACAGTCCTGTCGGCAGCCGGGATCTTGCTCTTTACTGCTTGGCCCGAGGAGTTCCTGTTTCGAGGGCTGCTCCAGAATTTACTCTCGAAGAGCTTTCGGAGCGAATGGGCTGGGCTGATCGTGGCGTCGGTGATTTTTGGGTTTTCGCACATCCTTCACGCACCGTTTCCGAACTGGAAATACGTCTTCCTCGCAACGATTGCAGGATTCTTCTATGGCCGCGCGTGGATGAAAACAGGATCCCTCGTTCCGGGCGTGCTCATACACGCGGCGGTCGACACTCTGTGGCACATCCTGTTTCGCTAAGCGGGAAGCATGAGATGGAATTGCGCGGTGATCACCTGCGCCGTTGGCGAAGCCCCAGCTTGCGTCCAAGGACAAACGCCAGGTTCACTCCGATCAGAGACACGACAAACCAGAGCGCGGCGTGCGATGCAGGCATCCCGTGCTGGTACGAGCGATAGCAGTAGAAAGCGACGAAACCATCTACCAACACCAGCAGCAAGATCGCGGGAGCGTTCATTTCACAACACCGGCGAGCGGGCTGGATGCAGTCGCGTAGAGCTTTTTCTCGATGCGCCCAGCGAGAAACGCTTTGCGTCCCGCTTCGACAGCGCCGCGCATCGCCTCCGCCATCAGTACCGCATCGTGCGCGCCCGCGATGGCTGTATTCATGAGCACCCCATCCGCCCCCAACTCCATGGCGATGGCCGCGTCCGAGGCGGTGCCGACGCCCGCATCGACAATCAGCGGAACCTCAGTGATCCGCTCGCGCAAAATCCGCAGGTTGGCGAGATTCTGAATCCCCATGCCCGAGCCGATCGGCGCGCCGAGCGGCATCACCGCCGCCGCACCGGCGTCGATGAGCTTGCGCGCGGCAATCAAGTCATCATTGGTGTAGGGCAACACGACGAAACCTTCCTTGACGAGTATCTTCGTGGCGCGAATCAGTTCTTCGGTGTCGGGGAAAAGAGTCTGCTCGTCGCCGATCACTTCGAGCTTCACCCATTCCGACAGCCCGACTTCGCGGCCGAGCCGCGCCGTACGGATGGCATCGTCGGCCGTGTAGCATCCGGCGGTATTCGGGAGAATGAAAAGCTTGTCGCGATCGATGTAATCGAGGAGCGATTCCTTCGTGCGGTCGGTAAGATTCACGCGCCGCACGGCTACCGTGACCATCGCCGCGCCCGAGGCCGTGTGCGCCCGCGCCATTTCCTGAAAGCTGCGATACTTCCCCGTGCCGACGATCAGGCGCGAGCCAAACGCCCGCCCCGCAATCACCAATTGGTCCGCCATGTGAGTTTCTCCCCGGTCATTGTAACGCCCGCGCGGGCCAGCGGCGCAGAGGAACTACAGCGCCCGCTGCGGCTTCGGCTCCTCTACGTCCGCGTACATCCGTGCGATGATGTCCTGATAGCGCTCTTCGATCACGCGGCGTTTCAGCTTCAGGGTGTATGTGAGCGCGCCGTCTCCATACGTGAAATCCTTTTCGAGCAGCGCGAAGCGCTTCGGCTTTTCGTACTGTGCGAGCGACGGCGTGAGCCGTTCGATTTCGTGCGCGATCAGATCGCGGACCCATGGGTCGGACAGCATTTGCCCGAGCGTTAGCGGGTCGCGGCCCGCATCTCTGGCCGCGGAGGCGAGCGTGGCGAAATTCGGCACGATCAGCACGGATACAAACTTGCGCCCTTCGCCCACGACCATCGCGTGCCCTATGTAGGGCGACGTCTTCAACGTATTCTCGATGGGCGCAGGCGCGACGAATTTTCCGCCCGCCGTCTTCAGCAGCTCTTTCTTGCGGTCGGTGATGGTGAGGTAGCCTTCGTCATCGAGCCGTCCGATATCGCCTGTCGAAAACCAACGGTCGGCCGTGAGCACTTCGCGCGTTGCATCCGGCTTCCGGTAATAACCCTGCATCACGCACGGCCCCTTCACGAGTATCTCGCCGTCCTCCGCGATGCGCACTTCGACGTTGGGGATCGGCTGTCCTACCGTCCCGATTTTGTTTGCCGTCGGAACATTCGCGGTGACAACCGGCGACGTCTCCGTCAAGCCGTAGCCTTGAAAAACCGGCAGGCCCACGCTCCAGAAAAATTCGCCGAGTTCGGGCGCCAGCGGCGCGCCTCCGGCGGTCAACAATCGGATCCGCCCGCCCAGGCCCGCTCGAATCTTCGAGTAGACGATCTTGTCGGCGAGGTCCCACTGGAGTTTCAGGCCAAGGGAAACGCTCTTGCCATACGCCCGCCACGGCACCGCTTTCGCAGTGACGCGCATGGCCCAATCGAAAATCTTCCGCTTGATTCCCGTGGCGTGATGCCCTTGCTCGATCACGTTTGCATAGATTTTTTCGTAAAAGCGCGGCACCGCCCCGAGCATGGTCGGATGAACTTCGAGGAGAGCCTGCTGCACCGTCTCCATCTGCTCAACATAGGCAACCGGCACGCCATGAAAGAAAAACGAGTAGTCCATCGTTCGTTCGTAGACGTGCGCGAGCGGCAGGAACGAAAGCCCCACATCGGTCGGCATCATCTCGTATCCTTTGGCGCTGTCGAGCGCATTCGAGCTGAGGTTCGCGTGACTCAGCATCACGCCCTTCGGCTCGCCCGTCGTGCCCGACGTGTAGATGATCGTCGCAAGCTGCTCTGCCTTCACATCAGCCGCCCGGCGGCGATACTCCTTGATCTCCGCGTCGCCCGTTGCCGCGATCAACGCGTCGTAGCGAAGACTCTCGCCGAGCAGATCGGCTGGCGGCGCAACCGAAATCACCTGTTCGAGCTCGGGCAGGTTCGGCCGGCACTCGGCAATTTTTCGTGCCTGCTCTTCGCCCGACGTAAACACCACGCGCGCGCCCGAATCCTTCAGGATGTACGTGATGCGATCGACCGACTCGTGGAAATAAACCGGAACCGTGACGCCTCCGATGCCTTGAATCGCGAAATCCGCGACGTGCCACTCGGGACAGTTCGGCGCGAAGACTCCCATGCGGTCTCCGGAACCGACGCCGAGTTCCGCGAGCGCCTTGGCGACGCCTGCAATCCGGCGCAAAAACTCTTCAGACGAAATGGTCTGCCAGCCAGCGGGGGTGCGATACATCTGCGCGCGAGAGCTGGGAAAACGGTCCAGCGCATCAAGCAAACATCGCGGGAGAGGTGGGTACTCCATCGCCATGGAAGCACTCTAGCCTATCGCCGCCGGAGCGCGCAATCTGAGTAGCCACTCTGTACTGTCCTTGTTCCTCTGTTTAGTGCTTGCCGGAACTCGACCCCGAATCCCATCGAGGGCACTTAGGCTGCTGCGTTGTCTTCTCCCAATCGCCAGAGGAGGTAATCCCTTCGATCACTTCCTCGATCACCCACAACTCGGCCGGACCTCCGCCCGCATAGTCGACCACTTCATGAGTCTTTCCCTCGCGAGTCACACGGGTAGACAGGAAGCTGCCTTCCGTGATGTTGCGGTGATACTCGTGCCGAAAGGCAAAGAAGTCATTCCCGTCGATGAGCCAGCCGAGTCGCGCAAAACCCGTGCCCCATATGTGGCCGTCCTTCACCTCGCAATACGTGGTCCGGTCCCCCGGATGGGCGTTACGACAGAGCTCGGTGTATAACGTGGCGCTGCCATCGGAGCGAAGGATGATCCGATGACTCGCGCAAAGGACCGCAGACGCAGCCGCTTCGAAGTCGACTTCCGATATGTCGGTCAACAGAGATGGCTGAGCAGAAATCCACAGGTTACCGGCGAGCCACCGCTGAATGAGTGACTCGGGGAGCATGCCCGAAAAATCATTCTGCAGGAGGTCGATGTCCGTCAGATTCGACAACGCACCAAGTTGCTCGGGAATCGGACCGACGAGATGATTCAAAGACAGGCTCAGCCAATTGAGGTGAGTTAGGTTGGCAAGTGCGGTTGGAAGGCTCCCAACGAGATTGTTGTTCACAAGGTCGAGGACAGTGACCACCGGAAGTCCGGCGTCGCCCGTTTCACAGCCCACACCCCTCCAGGTGCATTCCGTGCCCGGTGGGCCGAGCCAGCCGTCGTGGTTCCCCCATTGATCGCCGCCGGTCGCTCGATAAAAGTCCACAAGAGCCTGGCGCTCTTGAGAAGAAACGCCCTCGGGCATTCCTTGTGCAGAAAGCTTCGCACAGAGGACGAAAACCAAGGAGACGACCAAAGCCGTCGTCTGTACAGTCATTCCTCGCATCAGCCAATCATACTACTCAGCTAGTTAGCGCTAGTGTTTATCGCGGCCCCAATGTGCGACGCTTTCCAAGTCTGCAAATCGAATCCGTGAAGCAACCGACCCTTGCGCTCAGTCCTTTCCGTACTAAGATGGCCACAGCAAATAAGGACCACGTTCATGCCAAAGATCGCCGCAGAAGACGCGACCGGCTACCAACCCATCCGCGCGCCCCGTGGCACATCCATTTCGTGCAAAGGCTGGCAGCAGGAAGCGGCGCTGCGCATGCTGATGAATAACCTCGACCCCGAGGTTGCCGAGAAGCCGGAGGAGCTGATCGTCTACGGCGGGCGCGGTAAGGCGGCGCGCAACTGGAAGTGCTATCACGCGATCGTCGCGTCGCTGCGCGCCCTCGAAAACGACGAAACGCTCCTCGTGCAATCCGGCAAGCCCGTCGGCGTATTTCGCACGCACGCCTATGCGCCGCGCGTCCTCATCGCGAATTCGAATCTCGTGGGGCAGTGGAACGATTGGAAGCATTTCGACGAGCTCGATCGCGCCGGCCTGATGATGTACGGTCAAATGACCGCCGGGAGCTGGATCTACATCGGCACCCAAGGAATTCTGCAGGGTACCTACGAAACGTTCGCCGCCGCCGGACGAAAACATTTTCAGGGCGATCTCGCCGGAAAGCTGATCGCGACCGGGGGAATGGGCGGGATGGGCGGCGCGCAGCCGCTAGCTGCGACGCTTGCAGGAGCCGCGTTTCTTGGCATCGACGTCGATCCGGAACGAATCAAGAGACGCGTGAAGACCGGCTACTGCGATGTGATGGTCAACAATCTCGACGAGGCGCTGCGCATCCTGAAAAACGCGGTGCGCAAGCGCGAGGCTACGTCGGTCGGGCTGGTCGGCAACTGCGCGGACGTGATTCCCGAACTCGCTCAGCGCGGCGTAGTTCCCGATCTGCTCACCGACCAGACGAGCGCGCACGATCCCGTCGGCGGCTACATTCCGCAAGGTCTCGATGTGGCGCAGGCGGTCGAGCTTCGCAAGGCCGATCCCGCCGCCTATCGCAAGCGCGCGCTCGAATCGATCGGCAAGCACGTCGAAGGCATGCTCGCGCTGCAAAAGCTCGGCTCGGTGACATTCGATTACGGCAACAACATCCGCACATTCGCCTTCGAGCAGGGCGTGAAGAACGCCTACGACTTTCCCGGCTTCGTCCCCGCCTACATTCGCCCGCTGTTTTGCGAAGGACGCGGGCCGTTTCGCTGGGCCGCGCTTTCGGGCGAGCCCTCCGACATTCATCGCACCGATCAGCTCGTGCTCGAAATGTTCCCGCACAACGAAATTCTCTGCCGCTGGATCAAGCTCGCGCAAAAGCGCGTCCGTTTCCAGGGGCTGCCCGCGCGCATCTGCTGGCTCGGCTATGGCGAGCGCGACAAATTCGGGCTCGCGCTCAATGATCTCGTCGCGCGAGGCGAGCTGAAGGCACCCATTGTGATCGGCCGCGATCATCTCGATTGCGGCTCTGTCGCGTCGCCCTATCGCGAGACGGAAAGCATGCGCGACGGCTCCGACGCCATCGCCGACTGGCCCTTTCTGAACGCGCTGCTTAACACTGCGAGCGGCGCGAGCTGGGTCTCGATCCACAACGGCGGCGGAGTAGGCATCGGTTACGCGCAGCATGCGGGACAGGTGCTGGTCGCCGACGGCACCGAGGAAATGGCCGCGCGCATCGAGCGCGTGCTCACGAACGATCCCGGCATCGGCGTCGCGCGCCACGTCGACGCCGGTTATCCCGAAGCGATCGATTTCGCACGAAAATCCGGCGTCAAGATTCCGATGGATTGAGCCCGATCGCGATTGAAAGCGATGGCCAACTGGCTGATCACCGGCTGCACGGAACTGCTCACGCTTCGCGGCCCCGTGCCGCGGCGCGGGCGCGCACTCGGCAATCTCGGGCTCATTCGCGATGGCGCGCTGCTGGTGCATGGCGATCGCATCACGGCAGTCGGACCGCGGCGCAATGTCGAGCGTCTGCGCGAGGCGCGGAGCGCCGAAAAGCTCGATTTGGGCGGGCGCGTGGTGCTGCCCGGATTCGTCGATTCGCACACACACCTAATTTTCCCCGAGTCCCGCGCCACCGAGCATGAACAGCGCATCGCCGGAAAAACGTACGAGGAAATCGCGCGGGCAGGCGGCGGAATTCGCTCTACGGTCGCGGCGCTGCGGCAGGCTCGTCCGGCGGAGCTGATTGCCCGCGCTGCGGCAAATCTGCGCGAGTTCGCGGCGCATGGCACCACCACGCTCGAGGCCAAGAGCGGCTATGGTCTCAGCTGGGAGAGCGAGCAGAAAACGCTCGAGATCCTCCACGATTTGCATCAGGCGCAGCCTCTCGATATCGCCTGCACGTTTCTCGGCGCGCATGTAGTGCCGCCCGAGTTTCGCGGCCGCTCCGATGCGTTTGTCGACCTGCTCGTAAAGCGCTGGATTCCGGCCGTTGCCACGGCTGGCCTCGCGGAATTTTGCGACGTCTACTGCGATCGCGGCGCGTTTACGGTCGCGCAGGCGCGGCGGATTCTTGCCGCCGGGCGAGCGTGCGGTCTCGTGCCGCGGATTCACGCCGAGCAGCTCACGCATACGGGCGCCGCGCGTCTCGCGATCGAAATGCAAGCCGCCAGCGCCGACCATCTCGAAAAAATCGACCGCAGCGATATTCGCGCCCTTTCGCTTTCAGGCGTCGTCTGCACGCTGCTGCCGGGCTGCAGCTTCCACCTGGGTCTGGCCGAATATGCACCGGCGCGCGCGCTGATCGATGCGGGCGCGATCGTCGGCCTCGCCACGGATTTCAATCCCGGCACCTGCCCCACGCTCAGCATGACCATGATTCTCTCGCTCGCCTGCAGCCAGATGCGCATGATGCCCGCGGAAGCGATTGCCGCCGCCACGATCAATCCCGCCTATTCGCTCCGCCAGCACGATCGCGCCGGCTCGCTCGAAGTTGGCAAATATGCGGACCTCGCGGCCTTTGACGTGGCCACCTACCGCGAAATTCCGTATTATTTTGGTGTGAACCTCTGCAGCTTGACCATGAAGCGCGGCGTCGTGATCCACTCCAAATGAAACCGCTGGTTGAATGCGTTCCGAATTTTTCCGAGGGGCGCGACCCGGCCAAAATCCAGGCCATCCTCGCGGCCATCCGCGAAGTGCAGGATGTGTTCGTGCTCGCGCATGAAAGCGACATCGACCACAATCGCAGCGTGATCACGCTGGCTGGCGCGCCGGAGGCAGTCGCGGAAGCGGCGGTGCGCGCCGTGGGCAAAGCCGCCGAGCTAATCGACCTCACGCGGCAAACGGGAGCGCATCCCCGTATCGGCGCGACCGACGTCGTTCCTTTCATCCCGGTTCACGGCGTCACGATCGACGATTGCGTCGCTCTCGCCAAGAAAGCGGCGCGCGAAATATGGCAGCGCTACCGCATCCCGGTCTATCTCTACGAAGCGGCCGCACAGCGGCCTGAGCGCGCGAATCTGGAACAGATCCGAAAAGGCCAATTCGAGGGTTTGCGCGAAGAAGTGCTGCACAATCCCGACCGCGCGCCCGATATCGGCGAACTGCGCCTGCATCCGACCGCCGGCGCCACCGTGGTCGGCGCGCGCAAATTCCTGATCGCTTACAACATCAACTTGGACACGCCCGACGTCGAGATCGCGAAAAAAATCGCGAAGACGATCCGCTTCTCGAGCGGCGGCCTGCCGTTCGTGAAAGCCATGGGCGTCGACCTGCGCGCGCGCAATCTCGCCCAAGTTTCGATGAACCTCACGGATTTCGAGCAGACCCCGGTCCACGTCGTCTTCGAAGCTGTGAAGCGGGAAGCCGCAAAGCACGGAGTCGGCATCGTCGGCAGCGAAATCGTCGGGTTGATCCCCCGCCGCGCCATCGAAATGACCGCCGAAGCGTATCTGAAGGTCGAAAACTTTTCGCCCGCTCAAGTGTTTGAGAATCGACTGGAAGAATCGCTGCTGACTGCCCAGGCCAAGTCGTCCGCCAGCTTCGCCGCGCTGGCCCAGCCGTTTCTCGACGTCGTCGCGCGGCCATCGCCCACCCCCGGCGGAGGCTCGGTGGCGGCGCTGGCCGGCGCGCTCGGCGCAAGCCTGGGACAAATGGTCGCAGGCCTTTCGGGCAAAAAGAAATCCTTGGCGGCGTATGCCGATAGGCTCGGGGCAGCCCTCGTGGACTTCCGGGCGGCTGCGGAAGAATTGACGGGGGCTATTGACCGCGACGCGTCCTCCTACGAATCGGTACTGGTGGCGCACCGCCTCCCGCGCGAAACTACAGAGGAGCAGAAGCAGCGCGACCGCGCCATTCAGCGAGCGTTCGAAGGCGCCGTCGAAGCGCCGCTCGTGATCGCGCGCAAAGCTGCGGAAGTATTCGAGAAGCTGGGGCAACTGGAAGCGATGTCCGCCCCGTCTATGGTTTCAGACGTGCGCGTAGGCCGCATGATGGCCGCCACAGCGGTGCGGGGCGCGCTCGAAAACGTGCGCATCAATCTCGAATCGGTGGCGGACCCGGCCTTCGTCGCCAGAGCGCGTTCCGAAGCCGCTTCTCTGGCCGCGCGGATTGCAGAAAGTCCAGTCACAGCCGGTAAGATTTAAGGTTCAGTCTGAGGGACAAGACGTGAGAAAGCTAACTTGCCGTATCGTCGCAGCGGGCCTTCTATTTGCCGCATTCCTTATCCTGCCGCGCCCGAGCTTCGCATCCACGCTCGGCACGGACGTCATCGGCATGTTCCCGAAGAGCGTCGGGGAATTCGCCTACGCCGACATGAAGGCGGCTAGGAAATTTTCGTGGTTTCCCCAGCTCCGCGAGCAGCTCCTGCCAAGCAAGTTCCGGCAGTTCGAGCAGTTCCTAAGAACAGCCGGGGTCGATCCAGACACCCAGGTCGACCAGATCGCCTGGGGCGCGATCAATGCCGGAAAAGCGGGCGGCGAACAGATCCTCGGCGTAGCTCAAGGATCGTTTGACCCATCTTCAAATGAAGAGCGTTTCAAACAGCAGAAGCTGCCGATGACGGATTACCACGGATACCATCTCTACGCCTTCGGCAGCGGTTCCGGCCCGAGCGACATTTTGTTTACGTTCATCGACGCCAATACGGCAGCCTTCGGGGTCCGCCCGGCCATGGAGAAGATGATCGACGTTCGCACCGGCGTTTCAGAGAGCCTGCTCAACAACGATCTGCTGTTTCCGCTGATCAACGAAGCCAACGGCTCGGGAGTCATTTGGGCCGTGCTCGACCAAGGCTACACGCACGTTGCGGTCCAGGAACTGCTGCCCCAGGCAGGTCAGTTTCCCCAAGCCGCCGCCATCATTAACCGCATGCATGCGATGACCATCAGCGTGGCGGCGGATAGCGGCATCGATGCGCAGTTCCAGGCCGTGTGCGATTCGCCCAACGACGCCAATCTCCTCGCCGCAGCACTGCAAGCCGGCGTCATGTACCGGCGCTATCAGTCGGCGCAGGACCAGCCGGCCCTCGCGAGCGCGCTCGATCAAGTGAGCGTCACTCCGAGCGGCGATCGCCTCAAGATCGACGCGCCCGTAAGCCAGGATCAGCTGTTGTCGTTGATTCGCACGCGCGCTTTCGCCGTGCCGATGTAGATCTGTGTGGTTGGATGTGGGCCGATTTAGGTCGCTATAGCAGAAATCCCGCGGGATGCCGCCGGCTCGCGGGGCGTGAGGCGCGCTAAGCTTTGTGCTTTACCGGCCGATAATATTTCACCAGCACGATGGAAGGCCTGCCGTCGCGCGTTTCCCGCTGCACGTGATCGACCAGCCTTTCGAGCACCGAGGTGAGTGCCGCCTCGAAGAAGACAGGCGCCGGGGACGGGAAGCGGGGTGGCAAACTGCTGGACGTCACACCAACCGACAATTCCACAGTGATCTGCAGGCGATCCGGAAAGCGCGACGCGGTGACGATTACCTCCGAAGGCAGTTTCGGATCGGCAGGGGCGAGGGCGAAAACCTCGCCGCAAGCCTCTTGCGTGGCAATCGCCAGGTGTTCTTGCACTTGTTCGGTCAGGCCAGCCTCATGGGCGGTATGGCCCGCGATCGCTCCGGCGCCGATCAAGAGCCTGGGATCGTCATGCAGAGTGCCAACCACCTGCACGGACGGCACCGTGTAGCCCGCGTGGGCGGGCTGGTCTCCGGGGAGGGCGTGGTCAAAATTAGTGGGCATCAGAATCAGCCAGGCGGACGTCGCACGCTTCCCGGCAGTCTGGGCAATAGTATAAGCCATCGACGCACAGGCGTACGTGAGTTTGCGACTGGCAGAAACAACAATATTTCTCGCAGGTACACTGCCTTTCCGGCTTGTCGCACTGCGAGCAGAGGGTATCCACGGTATCTCCCCGGTCAGAACCGCGTCTTTACACTATGGTAGGCCCACTTGGGCGCACCGGCAAGCGCTCGAGGCTATCCTTGTTTGCAACCAGGTAGCACGTACAATGGAGTTCGGAGACTTTACCGAAGGAGCTGCCATATACCCTGCCGATTATCGCTACACACCCGAACACCAGTGGATCCAAGCGGCTGGTTCAACCGCAACCATGGGCATCACGGACTACGCCCAGCAGGAGCTTGGCGACATCATTTCCGTGGAATTGCCCAAGACAGGCTCCCAAATCAAAGTCGGCCAGCTTCTCGGCTCGATCGAATCCGTAAAAGCTGTCAGCGACCTCCTGAGCCCGGTTTCGTGTGAAGTGACCGAAACCAACACAACCCTCAAAAACGCACCGGAAACCATCAACAAGGACCCGCACGGCGCCGGATGGATCGCCAAAATGCGCCTCGCGGACGTGAAAGAACTTGACGCTCTGATGGACGCGGCTGCCTACCAGAAGTTTGTCGAGGAAAAAGCCAAGGAAGCGGCGGGCTAGACAGGCTGCCGAGAAGAGAGTGCACTGTCATCCCGAGCGCAGTCCCGCGCTCTTGCCTTTCGCGCGGTTCTTGCGCGCGCGGGACGGAGGGATCTGCTGTTCGCGGAATTTCCAATGAAACGAGCAGATTCCGAGTGCAAAACCCCATCCGAAGGACAGTTCGGTATTCTTCCTCACTAGAGTCGGCAAAAAAAAGATCGCGGCGTACATCGCCAGATTGGCAACGCCCGCCGCGATCGATAATTCGTAAGTGATGGTTAGCGCTTCTCGTTCTTAGCCTTCTCCGATGGAATGCCTCGGTGCGCTTGCATCGAAGACGGCCGAGCATCCGACGGAGTCTTCGCGCTTGCGGTGGTCGCTGCCGGTAGCGTGATCTCCCGGCCGTCCGGAATGGCTGCGGCTGCAGCCTCCGTCAAACCTTCGGGCACAGGAGCATCGACCGGCAAAAGCGCCCCTTCGGCTTCCTTCAGGAACGTGAGACCCTCCGAAGTCCGATCCCAGTCGATCGAGAGGACGTCTCCCAGCATCACCTGCTCGGTGGCCAGCAGGCTCGCCAGCGGATACACGACGTACCGTTCGATGGCGCGCTTCAGGTGGCGCGCGCCGTACTTGAGATCGGTTCCCTCGCGGAGCAGGAAGTCCCGGGCCGACGGTGTGACGCGGAACAGGAACCTCCCCTTGGCCGTCTCAAGGACGCGTTGCTGCACCATCCCAAGCTCGATTTCGAGAATCTGCTCGAGCTGCTGCGAGCGCAGCGGATGGAACACAACAACCTTATCAATGCGGTTCATGAACTCCGGCGCAAATTTCCGCTTGGCCGCTTCCGAAGCCGTGCGTTCTACCTTTTCGTCGAGCTTCGGCTTCGATTCCGGGCGGATGATCGGCGCAAAGCCCAACCCGCCGGTCATCAGTTCGGTGATTTCGCCGCCGCCGAGGTTCGAGGTCATGAAGATCATGGTCTGCGAGAGATCAACGCGACGGTTGTCGCCGAGCGTCAGCGTCGCTTTGTCGAGAATTCCCAGCAGCAGCTGCCAGAGAGCATCGCTCGCCTTTTCGATCTCGTCGAAGAGCAGGAAGCTGATCTTGAGCTTGTCCGTGTGATATTGGGCGAGCGCTTCCTGCGTAATCAGCGGATGCGTCTCGCGGTGCCCCAAGTATCCCGGCGGCGAACCGATCAGCTTGGCAATCTCGTGTGAGTGCTGGAACTCGGCGCAGTCTACCTTGATCACTGCGCGAGGATCACCGAAGAGAACTTCCGCGGTCGCCTCCACCACGCGCGTCTTGCCCGCACCGGTCGGCCCCAAGAACAGCAGGTTGCCCACCGGCCGTCCCGGCGAGTTCAGGCCGGCACGGAACACCTGATACAGGTCGACCACCGCCTGCACGGCTTCGTCCTGGCCAACAATCTTTCGACGCAACCCCGCTTCGAAGTCTCGCGACTCCACGCTACGGAGTGTTGGGTCGAGTTGCGTTGCTTGCGCGCCCATGGTGTTGCTCCCTACCGGAACCTTCTTCCGCCCTCCGGACTGCGCGGCACTGACCGCTCGAATTGATCCAGTTTGATGTCCAGCGTCGACCGCAGCAATCTTAGTTGCGTGACCAGTTCCCGGCTTGAATTGGCTCGGTCTGCCAGCGTCAAAAGCGGCGGCGACAGGTCGGCCAGGTCCAGGTTAAGGTTTCGTAACGTGCTCATCAGGCTCTGTACGTACATCGACCGAATGTCAAACAGCTCTACCCGGCTGTTCACCTGCTCGCGCAGGCCGGACCAGTCCAGGTCGAGGAAGGGGTGGTTCCGCGATACTTTGCGGACGATTTCGTCGGTGATACGCGGCCGCTCACCCAGCCGGGCGAGGTGAAGCTGTTGCACCTTGCCCTGCCGGCGCACGTTGTGAACCAGGTAGTAGGTGTTCCCTTTGCGCCGAACGAAAGCCACAACCGTTCTCCTTCCGGCCAAGGACCGCGTCCAACTTTTGTAGTGTATGGCCCTTCCACTACACCGTCAATGGTACGATGCTCCAGATAGCAGAAGGTTGCTTCGAAGTAGTTATTACTCTTGCGGAACGATGCTGGAGCGGCTACGACAAGACTTGCAGGAGCTTTCTCGCAGCTTTCGAAATGGAATCGATAAACAAAACCTTCCTCTGTTGATTTAGATGCTTGATCCACGCGTCGAGCCTAGCAAGGAAGCGTAGACTTTCGTTGACCGGGAGCAAGCATAAACACATGTCCTGGGAACCCATTTATCGGCTCGTGAAACGAATCCCGCGCGGCCACGTCACCACCTACGGCGCTATCGCGAAGGCGCTGAAAGTGCCGGGCGGCGCTCGCGTCGTAGGCTACGCCATGGCCGGCTGCCCGAGCGGCCGCGGAATTCCGTGGCATCGCGTGGTCGGCGCCGGCGGGCGCCTGATCATTCGCGAACCCTACGGCAGCAAGCAGCGGCGTTTGCTCGAATCGGAAGGCGTCGAGGTCGGCGTGCGCTCCCTCGACATGCGGCGCTTCGGCTGGTTGCCGAAAAAGCTCGCCAAGAAGCGTTCGCAGGCTAGCGGACGCAAGCGCAGAAAGGTGCAGTGATTCGCGCTCAACTCCCGATTCTGCGATAGAATTCCTCTCCATAGAAATTGGGGACTTATTCGTGGCTGAAACCGTCATCCAAGTCGAAAATCTGCGCAAGAGCTACGGCAGTGTCGAAGCCGTCAGGGGCGTGAGCTTTTCAGTCGAGCGCGGCGAGGTCTTTGGCCTCCTCGGACCCAATGGAGCAGGCAAGACCTCGATCGTCGAAATCCTGGAGGGACTCCGGACACCCGATGGCGGCGTCGTGCGTGTTTGCGGCCTCGATCCCGAAAAAAGCGGCGAGCAGTTCAAGCAGACGATCGGCGCCGTTCTGCAGTCGACTGCCCTGCCCGACAAGCTGCGGGTCAAAGAGGCTGTCGAGCTCTTCGCGCAGTTCTACCATCGTCGCGCCGACACGGATAAGCTGCTCGCGCGATTCCAGCTCGAAGAGAAGCGCAACGCCTTCTACAGCCATCTCTCCGGCGGCCAGAAGCAGCGCCTGGCGCTCGCGATGGCGCTAGTCAACGAACCCGAGGTCGTATTCCTCGATGAGCCGACAGCCGGCCTGGACCCGCAGGTCCGCCGCGAAATTTACGACATCATCGAGGAGCTGAAGCGCGACAAGAAAACGGTCCTGCTGACCACGCACTACATTGAAGAGGCCGAGCGCCTCTGCGACCGCGTCGCCATCGTCGATCACGGACTCGTGATCGCGCTCGGCACGCCGCGCGAGCTCAAGCACAGCTCGGCGGGCACCACGCGAATCGAAGTTCGCCTGGCGCGCCCGCTGACGAATGGCTTGCTCTCCGGGCTCGACGGCGTCGCCGATTGCCGCGAATTCGGAGGCACCTACGTGCTGCATTCGGCGCGCCCGCCGCAGACAATCGTGGCGCTCGTCAAGCAGCTCGAAGCCGAAAACAACGAATTGCAGAGCCTCGAAATGTTCTCGCCGTCCCTCGAAGACGTCTTCATCGAATTGACCGGGCGGCGCCTACGTGAATAGGAGCGAAAAGCCGTGAGCAGCACCTGGATCTTGACCAAAATGCGCCTGCGCCTCGCCGTCCGCAATCGCGCCTTCTTCTTTTTCAGCCTCGTCATGCCGCTGATCTTTCTGTTCGGCGCCCTCGCGCTGATCGGCCGCGGGCATACCGAATGGGTCGGCTACATTCTTGGCGCAATTCTCACTGCGACGGTAATGGGCAGCTTCTGGGGTTTGAGCGTCCAGCTCGTCACGTTCCGCGAACAAGGCATTCTGCGAAGATTCCGTCTCGCGCCCCTGGGCGCAGGTCCCATGCTCGCATCGAGCATCCTCTCCAACTATTTCCTTGTGCTCCCCGTTGTGGCCTTCGAGATTCTCGTATGCCGCTGGGCGTTTCACATGCAGTCCTGGGGGGACCTCGGCGCGATTCTCCTGCTAGTCACGGTCGGCTCTGCCACATTTTCGGCGCTGGGACTGGTAGTGGCGAGCGTAACCAACACCATGCAGGAAACCCAGATGATCAACAACCTCATCTGGATGGCGTTCCTCTTTCTATCGGGCACCACAATCCCTATGGCGAAGTTCCCCGGTTGGCTCCAGCACGTTGCCCTGTTCATTCCCGCGCAATATCTGGCGACTGGTCTCGAATCGGCCGCAACCAGCCTGACCACGCGCGCCGAATTGATCACGGACACAACCGCCCTGATTCTGGGTCTGGTTGTGGCCTTTGAAGTCTCGCGCCAGCTTTTCCGCTGGGAGCCGGAAGCAAAGGCCCCGCGGAGCGCGAAGCTCTGGGTGCTGGCCGCCCTGGTTCCGTTCCTTGCGTTTGGCGCGTGGGAAAGCGCGACGGGCACGCGACTGAATCACATCAAGCAAAACTTCGATATACTCAGCAGCCGCTCGATAACCGAGCACATGCCCGGGGCACACTAGGGCGAGTTGGTTTAAGAGCTGCATCCACCCTCGCCTCGCCAACATCGAAATTGCATTGCGACGAGATCGGACCCAGTCAGTGCTCGGGCCGCTGTTCAGGTAAACGTGGAGGAGCAATGAAGGCAATTCGTGTGCATCAGTTCGGCGGGCCGGAGGTTCTGCGCCTCGAGGACGTTCCGGATCCCAAGCCCTCGACCGGGCAAGTCGTCGTACGTATTGGGGCGGCAGGCGTCAATCCGGTCGAAACATACGTCCGGGCCGGCGCCTACGCACGCCTTCCTGGCTTGCCCTACACTCCGGGCTCTGACGCCGGTGGCACGATCGAATCTGTCGGGCCAAATGGGTCGCGGTTCAAGCCCGGCGATCGCGTGTACGTTGGCGGCAGCTTGACGGGCACCTACGCCGAACTGGCCCTTTGCGACGAGCGGACGGTCTACCCCCTCCCCTCCACCGCATCCTTCGCGCAAGGCGCGGCCATGCACGTTCCCTATGCAACGGCATATCGCGCGCTCTTCAATCGGGCTCATGCTCTCGGTGGCGAAACGGTCCTGATCCACGGCGCCAGCGGAGGCGTGGGCGTTGCCGCCGTGCAGCTCGCGCGCGCCGCCGGGCTGTACGTTGTCGGCACGGCGGGCTCTGGCCGCGGGAAAAAGCTGGTCGCGGACGAAGGCGCGCACAAAGTCCTCGATCACACGTCGCCCAGCCATTTCGACGAGGCTCTCGCGGCGACCGGCGGCCGCGGCTACGACGTCATCATCGAGATGCTGTCCAATGTCAACCTCGGCCGCGATCTCCCGCTGCTCGCGCCGAAAGGCCGCGTGGTCGCGATAGGCAGCCGCGGCCCGGTCGAGATCAATCCGCGCGACACCATGAGCCGCGATGCCTCGATTTTAGGAATGAGCCTGATGAACGCGTCGGTCGAAGAGCTTGCCGGCATTCACGCCGCGCTCGCCGCAGGCCTCGAAAACGAAACGCTCCGTCCCGTGATCGGCCAGCAGATTCCGCTCGCCGAAGCCGGGCGTGCTCACACAGCCGTCATGGAAGCGGGAGCCCACGGCAAAATCGTCCTCGTACCGTAGAAGGTTTAAGCGTAGCGCCGGCTTGCCCTGACGAAGGAAGGGGTTCTTTTTACCCTGAGCGAAGTCGAAGGGTAGCCCGGCAGTCTTCGCCAAGCCGCGCAGTCGCTCACATCGAAAACGGTCCCCGAAGCCAAGGGCCGCATCAACGCATCAATCGGATAAGGAGGAAATCATGCAACGAACCGCAACCGCAGTGTGGAATGGCAGTTTGAGAGAAGGATCGGGAAACATCTCGACGCAGAGCGGCGTTCTTTCGAGCGCCCCCTATTCGTTCGCCACGCGCTTTGAAAACGGCAAAGGCACCAACCCCGAGGAGCTGATCGCCGCCGCCCACGCCGGCTGCTTTACCATGGCGCTCGACGCACAACTCG
>JBKQNJ010000033.1:0-31779 GCA_052146315.1 Candidatus Acidiferrales bacterium
GGCGTTCTTTCGAGCGCCCCCTATTCGTTCGCCACGCGCTTTGAAAACGGCAAAGGCACCAACCCCGAGGAGCTGATCGCCGCCGCCCACGCCGGCTGCTTTACCATGGCGCTCGACGCACAACTCGCCACCATGCACTTCACGCCCGAAAAGCTCCAAACCACGGCTACCGTCACTCTCGACAAAGTCGATTCGGGCTGGGCGATCACGAAGGTCCACCTCGAGGTAGCCGCCCGCCTTGGCGGCATCACCGCGTCCGCGTTCGAAGCAGCCGCAGCCAGCGCCAAGGAAAATTGCCCCGTCTCGCGTCTGCTCAAGGCCGAAATCACGATGACCGCTCACCTGGAGCAGGCGGCATGATTCTTGCCGTCGTCGCGGGCGTCCTCATCATCCTGAATGTTCTCTGGGAGGCGTTCGAGACGATCATTTTGCCCCGGCGCGTCAACCGCCGGTGGCGCGTCACTGTCTTGTTTTACCGCGGCACCTGGCTGCCCTGGAGAATGATCGCTCGCTGGTTCCGCAAGGTCCGGGCCCGCGAAACGTTCCTCAGCTTTTACGGGCCGCTTTCGCTTCTGACGCTGCTCGTATTCTGGGCGGCGTCGCTCATCGTGGGCTTCGCTCTGCTGTTCTACGGCGCCGCTCATCAGGTTGCGACTCCACGCGACTTCGAAACGTGCCTCTATCTCAGCGGGACGACGTTCTTCACGCTCGGCCTCGGCGACGTCGTCCCGCACACTTCCGCCGGGCGGTTCCTCGCCGTCGTCGAGAGCGGCCTCGGCTTCGGCTTTCTTGCGCTTGTGCTGAGCTACTTGCCGGTGATCTATCAAGCCTTCTCGCGCCGCGAGGTCAATATCGTTTTGCTCGACGCACGGGCCGGCTCGCCACCGACGGCGGGCGAACTGCTCCGCCGCCACGCCGAGCCGGACGGAATGGATTCTCTTCAACGGCTTCTCCACAATTGGGAACGCGCCGCAGCCGAAATCCTCGAAAGCCATGTCTCGTATCCTGCGGTCACCTATTTCCGCTCGCAGCACAACAACGAGTCCTGGCTCGCCGCTCTCGCCGCCATCTTGGACACATCGGCGCTCCTGATTGCAGGCATTGAAAACGCGTGCGCCCGCCAGGCGCGTTTGACGTTCGCCATCTGCCGCCACACCGTCGTCGATCTGGCCCAGCTCTTCAACGCCGCCCCGCGCGCCGCTTCCGTCGACCGCCTGCCGCCGTCCGAACTTCAGCGCCTGCGCGCCAGCCTGTGCCAGGCCGGCCTTAAGCTCGCCGATACGGAAGCCGCGGACAAGAAGCTCACGCAGCTCCGCGGCATGTACGAGCCCTACCTCGAAGCTCTCTCGCGATTCTTCGCTATGCAGCTTCCTCCGTGGATCCTCTCCAAGGAAATCGCCGACAACTGGAAGACCAGCGCCTGGGGCCGCATCACCGGCTTCACCACCGTGTCCGCTGTGTCGCGTCAGGAAACCGACGACCACTCGGACTGAAAACCGTCCGATTTGAGCGCCTCGGCAATCTCTGTTGTAGGGGCGCCGCTTGCTGCGCCCGCTTTACGCGCATGTCCATCTTTGGGATCGGACCACATCCTCGAATCAGCATCGCCAATTTGGCCTTATGCATCGCACGTCGCCGCCTCTCGCCTCAAAGAACCGGCGAATCCGTGTGCTATAATTTTGGTTTCGCAGCGCCATAAAAGAATTTCGTGGCCCGGAGAACCTGATGAGCATCCCGAAGACCGAGAAGATCTGGCACAACGGCAAATTCATCCACTGGGACGACGCCAAGATTCACGTGCTTTCCCACGTCGTCAACTACGGCTCGGCCGTGTTCGAAGGCATTCGCTGCTACGAGACGGCTCAGGGCTCCGCGATCTTCCGTCTTCGTGAGCACATGCAGCGCCTGCTCAACTCCGCGCACATCTATCGCATGGACGTTGCCTTCAATCTCGAGACGCTGTGCCAGGCCTGCCTTGATCTGGTCAGCGTGAACAAAGTCAGCGCGTGCTATATCCGGCCGATCGTTCTGCGCGGCTATGGCGACGCCGGCGTCGACCCGCACGGCTGCCCCATCGAGGTCTATTTGGCCTGCTGGGAATGGGGGAAATACCTCGGTGAAGATGCGATGCGCAGCGGCGTGGACGTCTGCGTTAGCTCGTGGAATCGCCCCGCGCCGAATACGCTCCCGCAAATGGCCAAGGCCGCTGCGAACTACATGAACTCGCAGCTGATTCGCATGGAAGCGAAAATCAACGGTTACGAGGAAGGCATCGCCCTCGACGTGAGCGGCTACGTCAGCGAAGGCTCGGGCGAAAACATCTTCGTCGTGATGAACGGCACGATTCACACGCCGCCGCTCGCCAATTCCGCTCTCCCCGGGATCACGCGCGACTCGGTCATCACGCTCTGCCGCGAACTCGGTTTTCCAATCACCGAGCAGATGATCCCGCGCGAGATGCTCTACATAGCGGACGAAGTCTTCTTCAGCGGCACCGCCGTCGAGGTCACCCCGATTCGCTCGGTCGACCGCGTGAAGATCGGCGCAGGCTCGCGCGGCCCGGTCACAAAAAGCGTCCAGGAAGAATTTTTCGCCATCGTGAACGGCAAAACGCCCGACCGCCACGCCTGGCTCTCCCCAGTCGGCGCGCCGGCAGTCAAGGTTTAGCCGTCAGCCTTTGACTTTCCGGGCGCCCCATCCTCGGGTTGTGAGGGTGGGGCCTTTGCCATAAGCACCCAACCGACATCCCGACTGGGATCTGGGCTGTGCCCTTTCTTTGACTCTCTTCCCTCCCATCCAGTAGAATCCCGCGTCCGCCCGAGCAAGCCGGAGGAACGTTGTATCGCCTGCCACAGAAGCTCGCCGCTGAATTCATCGGAACATTCGCGGTTGTATTTATTGCCGCAGGCGCCACCTGCACGGACCAATATCTCCGCGCCGCGATGCAGCCCGGAATGGGTCCGCTCGGTTGCGCGCTCGCCTACGGCCTGGCCGTTGGCGCAATGGTCAGCGCGCTCGGGCACATCTCCGGCGCACATCTGAATCCCGCGGTCACGATCGGCTATTGGGTCACGAGGCGGTTGGGCGCTCTCGAGAGCATCGGTTACGGAGTCGCGCAACTGCTCGGTGCAGCAGCTGGCGCCTATTTGCTGAGCCTGATCCTCCCCGAATCCATTTGGCGGCCCGTGTCTCTCGGCGCGCCCGATCTTTCCTCGGACTTCACGCGGCTGCATGGCATGGCCCTCGAGACCGTTCTGACCTTCGTCGTCGTCGCCGTCCAATTCGCCACGGTAGTCGATACGAAAGGGGCATTCCGCCAGGTCGCGGGGCTCGCGGTCGGCCTTGCCGTCACAATCGGCTACCTCGTCGGTGCCCCCTTCACCGGAGCCGCGATGAATCCGGCGCGCGCCTTCGGACCCGACCTCGCCTTGCTCCCGCATCACTGGCAAAATCACGGCGTCTACTGGGTCGGCCCGCTTTTCGGCGGCGTCCTAGCAGCCGTAATCTACGACCGCGTCTTCCTCCGCAATCAACCCGTCTCGTAGCCGGGAGTTATAGCTTCGGCACCGAATTTAATTCCACGCGAATGGCAGGGCGTAGGTAGCCGTAGCATTGCTTAAACGCTTCGCAGTCACTGGAGGCGCAGGAAACGCGTCCATGCAGAACGAAATTCAAGCCCTTTCATACATGGTGAGGCACGACCCAGCGGTCGTCGCTGGATTGCTTCTGATTGGCAGCTCGTCCGTGCTGTACATTCACGTTCAACTCAAAATGGTCACAGCTGGTTATAAAACGTCTTTCGATGTCCTCAGGGGACCGCTGAGCGCGAAGGGATTGGACACGCCCAAGCAGTATCTTAAGGTTCGCGCCAAACAAGGCTGGTCGCCATGGCCAATCTATTTGTTCTTACCTTGTTTGCTTGGCGGAATTGGTCTGTTGGTCTTTGGATTATTTCGCCTGTAGTTGTACCTCACGTGCGCACGGCTGTGCGTTTCCTGCCTAGCACTGATTTCCAGTCTTTCGTCGAGGCCAAGCAATCGGCGACCGCATCTTTCTTCGCGACCTGTCCGTCTCCTGGCCGAAAACCCGGCCGAGCCGCCTCCAGTCTCTAGCACACGCCAGAAGGCAAGATCACGCCATGCCAAGCGCACCGCTAAGCTACGATTCGTCAGTAGGCTGCAAACAACAGGAGCTCCAAATTCAGCTTGGGTTGCGACTCTGGAAACCACCTTCCCTCCGTTCCTTGCCTCGCTCCGGAGCGGATGCTAGCGTGGTTTGAAAGCTTGTCACTCGGGGAATCTCGCTATGGCCACTAGCATTGACGATCTGCTCCGCCGCGCCGTCGAACAACGGGCTTCCGACTTGCACCTCAAGGTCGGCAACCACCCTTATCTTCGTGTCGACGGCTTGCTGAACGCGATCACCGAGGTCCCCCGCATCACGCCGGAAGAGATGCTGTCCATGGCCTTCAGCATGATGACCAACCGGCAGAAGCAGAAATTCAAAGAGACCGCCGAGCTCGATATGGCCTATGGCGTCGCCGGCCTCGGGCGCTTCCGCGTCAACGTCTTCCAGCAGCGCGGCAACGTCGGCATGGTTCTCCGCGTCATCCCGACCAAGATTCGCACACTCGAAGAGCTCGAGCTCCCCCGCGTGCTCGCCACCGTCTGCGAAGAGCAGCGCGGCTTGGTCCTCTGCACAGGCACCACCGGTTCCGGCAAGTCGACCACTCTTGCGGCCATGATCGACCGCATCAACTCGCTGCGCCCCGAGCACATCATCACCATCGAGGACCCGATCGAGTATTTGCACCGCGACAAAAAAGGTTTCATCAATCAGCGCGAGGTCGAGGTCGACACCTCGTCCTTCTCGACCGCGCTGCGCGCCGCCCTCCGTCAGGACCCGGACGTCGTCCTCGTCGGTGAAATGCGCGACCTCGAAACGATTTCCACCGCCCTGCTCGCCGCTGAAACCGGCCACTTGGTGCTTTCGACTTTGCACACGCTGGACGCGACCGAGACGATCCAGCGCATCATCGCCGTCTTTCCGCCTCCCGAGCAGAAGCAGATTCGCTTGCAGCTTGCCTCGACGCTCAAAGCGGTCGTCAGCCAGCGCCTCGTACGCAAGGGCGACGGCTCAGGCCGCGTTCCCGCCTGCGAAGTGATGATCGCGACCGGCTACATCCGCGACTGCATCATGAATCCGGACAAAACCCGAATGATTCGCGACGCAATTGCCGCCGGCACCAGCCAGTACGGCATGCAGACGTTCGATCAGTCGCTCTTCGATCTCTATTCGCGCAACCTCATCACCCTCGAGGAAGCTCTCACGCGCGCCTCGAATCCGGACGATTTCCGCCTCCGCGTCCAGGGCGTCCGCTCGTCCGCCGACTCCGCCCGCGAAGAGATGGAGCGCGCCATGACCGAATTCGAGCGCACAGGCTCCCGCAAGTAGCCCGAAAATCGGAAAATCGAAACTGGAAACTCCAAAATAGAAATTCGCAGCCGGAAGTTGGGCGCAACTGCCCATCGCGGGCCTGACTTACTACTTTCAGACTTCCAATTTCCGTCTTTCTGCCTCGCTGGGACTCTCGACCGTTCCGAGCTTCGCGTTTCCAATTTCAAATCTCCAATTTCAAATTTCAGATTTCTTGCTTCCCTGCCCTCCTGCCTCTATGCTTCTTCGCGATGCGCTCATCCCCTCGCAAATTTGAAACCGAGGAAGAACTCTACGCCGCCGCCCTCCGCGCTCTGATGCGCCGCGCGCACTCGATCCACGAAATGCGCGATTACCTCAAGCGCCGCGCGGATGACGCGGACCTCGTCTCGCGCGTCGTCGCCAAGCTCCGCGAGCGCGCCTATCTTGACGATGCGCGCTACGCCCTCGATTACGCGCGCTCCCACGCCCAGTCGCGCCGTCAGGGACGTTTCCGCATTGCACGTGAGCTCCGGTCTCGTGGTGTTCCCGACCGGCATATCGAAGCTGCCGTCGACGCCGTCTTCGCCGAGACCGACGAATCCAGCCTGATCCGCGCGCGCCTGAAACGCCGCCTCGCGCACGTTCGCGGCCCGCTCGACCAGCGCAAAATCGCCTCGCTCTACGCCAGCCTCCTGCGCGCCGGCTTCTCGACGGACATCATCCGCACCGAAATCCGCGCCGCAACCCGCGCCAGCACCTCCGAATCCGCGGAAATCCATCCTCCGGAAGACTGATTCCATCACCTCTCAACCCCCGTCAAGCACGAAAGCCCTTTTCGCTTCTCCTCCGTCTATAGCTCGCAAGCGCGTGCATTCGGGCCCTGCGCCAAACTTCGAGCACCGAAAAAGGGGATCACATGACGACAACTCTTCGCATTTCCGTTCTCGCTTTCGCCCTTGGCCTGGCGTTTGCTCTCGCCGCCAAGGCCGAAGCAGTGCCTGCTCACAAGCCGGCTGCCCAAACGGCTTCGTCAGCCCAACCCGTCGACACAACCCCGCCCAGCTACGATATGAAGGCCCAGTCCCTCCTCGACCTGGACGACCTGCAGAAGAAATTCGTCAGCCTCGCCAAGGCTGTGCCGGCCGATAAATACGATTGGCGACCGATGCCGGGCGTGCGCTCGTTCGGCGAGGTCTTCCTGCACGTCACGGGTACGAATTTTCAATACGCGCACGCAATTGGTGCGCCGCCGATTCCCGATTTCAAGGCGGACGGCTACGATAAGTCGCAAATGGACAAGGCGCAGATCGTCGAGAAACTCAATCAGTCATTCGAGTACACCCGGGACGCCATCGAGAAAATGTCGAATGCCGATTTCAAGAAACCGATGAAGCAGTTCGGCCCGGATGCCAATGCCGGCGACATCGTGTACATCATCGTCACGCACACGCACGAGCATCTGGGGCAGTCGATCGCCCACGCGCGCATGAACGGCATCGTCCCACCGTGGACGGCCGAGCAGATGAACGCGCAGCCCAAGAATTAGGCCGCGCACGACGCGGTTTTCATCGTCGCTTTTTGCGCGCAAAACAGATAGGCTACCGTCACTTTCGTTGGAGGAGAAAATGACGAAGAAGCTCTGTCCGTCCGTTTCCGCGCTCGCGCTGCTTTTCGCCTCGGCGGTCGCTCCGACGTTTGCCCAAGCCGCGCCATCCGCCGGCAAAGCGTTCGATTTCCGCTCGGAAGCGATCGTCGAACTGAAGGCCGCGCAAGACGAACTCGTCAGCCTCGCGCAGGCTATGCCGCAGGAAAAATACACGTGGCGTCCCGAGGAAGGTGTCCGCTCCGTCAGCGAAGTCTACCTGCACGTCGCCGCGGGAAATTTCGGACTGACGGCGGTCGCCGGCGCTCCGCCCTATCCCGGCTTCAAATTTCAGGGCTTCGAGAAATCCACGACGGACAAAACCAAAATCATTGGATTGCTGAATGACTCATTCGACTACGCGGAGAAGAGCATCGCCAACATGTCGGAAGTGGATATGTCAAAGCCGCTCAATTTCCAGGGCTTCAACACCGTCGGCGCCGTCGTCTTCCACCTTGTTGCTCACGGTCACGAGCATCTCGGCCAATCGATCGCCTACGCGCGAATGAACGGCATCGTCCCGCCGTGGACCGCCGCCGCGCAGGCGAAAATGCAGCAGCGCAAGCCGCAATAGCGGCTTCGGCCTTCCATTCAAAAATCCGAACGCGCGCCGTGCGTTTTTCAAATCGTTCGAGGCGCCCGGAGAGGCTATACTCACGCTCTCGCGAGCGCAGCTTGCGAGCCGCAGGAGCATTCAGGTGGCCTCGCCCAACTACGCCGATCTCCCTACGCCTGCACCGCCGCAGGGGATCTGGTTCGGGAGCTGCTGCTTCACTGAGCCTGAACTTCTTCCGTGCTCGGCGGCCGTTTGCGAGTCCGGCGTCTACGCGATCATGATGCGCGATCCGGCCTGCTATCCGCGGATGCTGCGCGTGATTTTTTTCGGCGAGTCGGGAAACATTTCGGCGTACCTCACTCCCTGGCACGAGAAATACGCGGCATGGTGCAACGCGGCTGGAGGCGCGATCAACCTCTACGTGGCCTTTCTGCCGATGGAATCTTCGACGCCGGAGGATCGCGCCGCCATTCTTTCCCGTCTCATCGCGCAATATCAGCCTGAGTGCAACGCGCTTGCGGAATAGCTGTAAGTGCAGCATCAATGACGCTCTCGTCGGGAGCTTAAACAGCCTCCCAATGGCCGAGAAAAACCGATTTTGGCGGGTTTTTGACGCGGAAGCTTTTCCGCTCGCGCCGAAAGCTAGAATGAGATGATCTTTTCCGCGTTTTCGTGGCGGAAGCACCCGATCTCGGCGCAGGTCCCGCAGATGGATGCAACCAGCTTGCGCCCTTGCGCCGCATCTGGATTGCTCGCGTGCTCGCCGGCGTCCGCCATCCTCTCCTTGGGCACCACGGTACCGGGAAACGCGCAGAACGACACCACTAGCTCGTCCTCGGTCACCTGCGCGTGGATCAGCAGCGGCACCTGTGACCGGAATCGCAGGTCGACGTAATTCCACGCGACCGTCGCGTCCCGCCCGGCCGCCGCCTCCGAACCGGGAACAACGCGCGAGTGCGCGTGCCGTTCGACGATCTCGCAGCCCGATTGCAGCGCCGCATCGTAGAGCGCGTTCGACAGCTGGCACAAGCCGCCGCCAATCGCCGGAATCATGCATCCCTGCTGCAGCATGCGACCGATCACGTATCCGCGTTCCTCGGTGGCTCGCCCGATCTGCATCCAGAAACTGAACACGTGCCCCGGCAGCAGGAGCGCGCAGTCCAGCGCCTGAGCAGCAATCCGCAGATTCTGCACTTTGCCCTTCTGGAAGTCCGCCTCGGCCGAGCGTTCATCCGACCAAAGCTTGCTGCGCGACTCGCCCACGACCATCGAGTACGGGCCATCATGCATCTTCTCGCAGCGGCGCAGTCCCGAAGACAAATCGGCAATCGTTCGCCGGATTCGTTGCCGCGTCACCCGAATCTGAAAGAACAGCTCGGCCCACCGGTTGTGGCGGCGCACGCCTCCAGCCGCATGATTTTCCGCATTTGGTTCAGGATTTGTCATGTCGGATCTGCGGGCTCTTCCCTTGCTTCCATTTCAGTCGCGCCTCCCGAAACGGTCAATGGTACGGAAGGTGAACCGGTACTCTGGTTTCTCCATTCACGTGCATGCAAAAGCAACTCTGATGCCGCCATTCGAAAAACCTCGATCTCGCCGGAGATGCTTGGATTTGCAAAACGAGACTAAAAAGCGAGGAGTGTTCATGCGCGCACGCTCGCGGAATCCCTGACACTCTCGGTGAGTCTCGGCAGCGCCGCGCGATCGTTGCCTCTTTCGACGCGCCTGTACTAACGGGGGATGGCCCCTTTCGTTTTTCCTTCTTATTGTTTCCTTAACGGCTCCAATCCAAGAAACGGAGTTAGACCGCTATGTCCGATCCGTTGCCGCCGGCCGTTCCGGCTAATGCGAATTCGCCGTCCCCTGTTGCCACTGCACCGCCGTCATGGCTGTACGGCAACGGGCCTGTCGTTGTGTATGTGCTGCTCGTCGTTGCGGCGATCGGCGCAGTCAGCTTCTTGCTGGCGCGGGGATTTCAGCATGCCGCCAAGGAAATCTCGAAGATCAACTTCACCGACATTTCCGGCGGGAGTGGCCGGGACACAAGCGGGGCGACCGGCCGGGCTAACTCCACGATCGATCCCGCAGCGCAGGATGAGGCTGAGAAGCTCCTCGCGCAGGTCTCCACGGGAGACGCCGCCGCGGCTGCCCAGGCGCTCGCCGAATCGGACGGTTGGGCTGGTAAGACGCATCGCACTCCGCGCACCGATCAACTGGTCACGGCTATCCTCAACGGAACCAGCCATCCTGCCCGCGAAGCCGCCGTTCAGGCGCAGCTCGCGCTAGACGGAGTCCCACGCACCGAAAGCAGCGTTGCGATGCTGGAGCGAGCCGTGGGAGATCCGGGTCAACGGGCATGGGCGCTCTGGATGCTTGGCGCATTGGGAAACCGCGGCGTAGATGCCGTGCACACGGCGAAGATCATCGAGTCCTACCTCGATGATCCGAATGTTCAGGTCCGGGCAAGCTCCGTGGACGCGCTTTCGCTTGTCGGCACGGACGAAACGATTCCGATGCTCCTCGATCGCTTCCGCAACGATCCTTCTCCGATCGTCCAGGAACGCGCCGCTTGCGATCTCGCCCAATCCGGAATGTACACGCAGGCCCAGCGCATCACGGCAGCGGCGAGCCTTGTGGGATGGCTCGACGATTCGCTGCTTTCAGCGCAGCAACGCGCGTGGACGCTCCAGGCTCTGAGCGATATTTCGGGGAAGCATTTCGGAAGCGATTCCGCAGCCTGGAAGAGATGGCTCGACACCGCCCGCTAGCATCCGAGTTATATGGTTGTGCGCTCAAGAACAAAGAAGACGATACGACTGATGATGTGGGTAGGATTGCTTTGTCTAGAAATGGGTCTTGTTTTTGGTTTCTATATCCTTCCTCAATTTCAAGCTCGCCATGCTCCAGAGGGGCATTGGGAATTGGAGACACCTCTGCGCGGTAGCCCAGGGGTGTTGGTCGCTTTGGTCGTACTCCTGACGCTCCTCACGCTGGGCAACATTGGGCTAATTATCACGATTTGGCGCGGATTCAAGGACTTCAGGGTTAGCGAGTAGAACCGCCTGAGTAGCGGTCGCGGCGTCTCCTCGCCCTGAGCCACGCGACGGCGCGAGCGAAGGGTGCGGTGTGCTGTTTTCTCCGTCGTCTCCGTGTCCCTCTCTGTGTACTCCGTGTAATGTTTGGGTTCTCCCCGATTGAGGACCTCTCCGGGCTGAAGATCGGCTGAACGAGATTTCCTCGTCGAAGCGGGCACTGTCCAACTAACGCGCGACGGTTCGTTTCGATCCGCCAAATCGACTCCTCAATGCAGATTGCTTGCGCTCGTCTTTCCCTACCCATACAATGTCATCGTGAGATATTGTGTTCAGTGCGAGTTGGAGTCGACAGAGCGATCGGCGGCTTTCTGGCGCCGCGCGGCTCGATTTCTAATCGACACTGCGGCGATTAGAAATCGACGTATCTTGCTGAAAACAAAAGACAGAGGTACGTTCTAATCGACACACTTACGGGACCCCTGAGGGCCGAAAAAACGTGACCGGAAACGAGATTCGAAAGACATTCTTGAGATTTTTCGAGGAGCGCGGACATCGCCTGGTGCGCAGCTCTTCGCTCGTTCCGACGAATGATCCCACGCTGCTTTTCACCAACGCGGGCATGAACCAGTTCAAAGACGTCTTTCTCGGGCTCGAGCAGCGCGACTACAACCGCGCGACCTCGTGCCAGAAATGCGTGCGCGCCGGCGGCAAGCACAACGACCTCGAAAACGTCGGCTTCACCAATCGCCATCACACGTTTTTCGAGATGCTCGGCAATTTTTCCTTCGGCGATTATTTCAAGAAGGACGCGATCGCTTTCGCCTGGGAACTGATTACCGGCAAGGATTGGTATGCGATCCCTGTCGAGAAACTCTATTTCACGGTTTTTGGAGGCGCCGAAGTCTCTCCCGGCAATAAACTCGATGCTGATGACGAAGCCGCAAGGCTCTGGCGTGAAGTCGGCGCGCCGAAGGATCGCGTGATTGCGGTGCCCGGCTTGAAAGAAAATTTCTGGGCCATGGGCGATACCGGCCCCTGCGGTCCTTGCAGCGAAATCTTCTACGACATGGGCCCGGCTGCTTCCGATCAGGGGCATGCCGATTGCAAATTCGGATGCGACTGCGGGCGCTACGTCGAAATCTGGAATCTCGTGTTCATGCAGTTCAACCGCCTGCCCGCCGTGGCGGGCGACGCCGATGGCAAGCTCAATCCCCTGCCGAAGCCCTCGGTCGATACCGGGATGGGCCTCGAACGCGTCGCCGCCGTACTGCAGGGCGTTGTGAGCAACTTTGACACGGACCTGTTTCAACCGCTGATACGCGAAGCCGCAGAACTCGCGAACGTGGATCCTAGCGACACCAAAGTCCAGCCCTCGCTGCGCATCATCGCCGATCACTCTCGCGCAGCCACCTTTCTGATTGCCGATGGCGTGATTCCCTCGAACGAAGGTCGCGGGTATGTCCTTCGCAAAATTATGCGTCGCGCGATTCGACACTTTCGGCTGCTCGAAGCGGTCGGGAACCGTTTTTGGGAAATGACAGCCAGCGTTGTAGAGCTAATGGGGGATGTCTATCCTGAAATCAGAGAGAAATCGGAATTCATAGAGCAACAGGTTCGCGCTGAGGGTAATCGGTTCCATCGGGCTCTGGACCTCGGCTTAACGAGACTAGATTCGGACCTCGCCACAGAATTTGAGACGTACGTTGAGAAGTCCGAGAACCTCGACGAAGGCGTGCGCAAGTTCAAGGAGGAGATTTCACAACTCTCTGCGGAAGATCGCCGCCGCAGAAGTCTCGCAATGCTAAGAGGCCTGCCCGACTCCGGGAAAAAACAACTTGTGTACCCGGGTCAAAAAGCGTTTCGCATCTATGAAACGTACGGCGTCCCGCTCGACGTGATTGAAGAGGTTTGCAAGGATTTGGGGATTGGGCTCGATCGAGTCGGCTTCGATAAAGCGATGAAAGGCGAACAAGCGCGCGCGAAAGAAGCCTCTCATTTTGCTGATGCTTATGTCACTACTAAGGAACACGAGGTCTACCGAAAGCTTGGCGAGACATTCAAGACGGAGCCGGACTTTTACTTTGGGACCGAGACGCGCGACTGCCGGATCGAAGCGATCATCACGAAGCAAGGGCCGGTGAACGAAATCAAGGCGGGGACGGAGGCGGAAGTCGTCCTCGACCGCACGTCGATCTATTCCGAATCGGGCGGGCAGGTGGCCGATACGGGCGGCTTCTACGACAATTCCGAATCGCTCGAAGTGGCCGAAGTGCGCGGCGCGTATTATCCGGTTTCGCGGCTGGTGGCACACCGCGTCTTGGCGAAAGAAGATTTGCATGTGGGCGATCGGGTGGCGACCGTCGCCGATCCCGAGCGGCGCGCGCGCAACATGCGCAACCACACAGCCACGCACCTGATGCACGCGGCGCTGCGCAACATTCTCGGGACGCACGTGAAGCAGGCAGGGTCGCTCGTCGCGCCCGATCACTTGCGCTTCGATTTTTCGCACTTCGCCGCCGTCGATCCGGTGGAACTGGCGGAAATCGAGCAGCAGGTGAACGAAGAGGTCCTCAAAGACCTCGAGATGCGCACGGACATCATGAACATCGACGACGCGCTTGCCTCGGGCGCGCTGGCGTTCTTTGGCGACAAGTATCCCGAGGCCAACGTCCGCGTGGTCACGATTCCCGACGCCGGCTTGCCGCGCGGCTTTTACAGCAAAGAGCTGTGCGGCGGCACACACGTGCGCCGGACGGGCGAAATCGGCGTCTTCAAGATCCTCGCCGAGCAGTCGGCTGCAGCGGGCGTTCGCCGAATCGAGGCCATTTCCGGCGACCGCGCCTTGGCGGATTACCAGAGGGCGCTGGCGACCCTGCGCTCCGCTGCTGGGATGCTGAATACGTCCGAAGATGGCCTAATCGAGGCCATTTCGCGCCAAATTGACGCCATAAAGGCCCTCGAAAAGCAACTTGAGGGCTTCAAACGGAAGGCTGCGGGCTCCCAGGCAGGCGACCTCCTGAGCGAGGCAAAGGACGTCAAGGGAATCAAGGTCCTGGCTGCGCAGGTGAACGGTTTCGACCGCGAAGCCCTTCGCCAGATGGTCGATTCCCTGCGGCAGAAACTCGGCTCAGGCGTGGTAGTGCTGGCCTCCGCCGAAGACGGCAAAGTTGCTCTAATCACAGCAGTTACGAAGGACCTCATCCCCAAGCTCCACGCCGGCAAAATCGTCCAGGAACTGGCCAAGCTGGTAGGCGGTTCCGGGGGCGGAAGGCCCGATTTGGCCGAGGCTGGCGGAAAAGACACATCGGGCATAGAAAACGCCTTGCGGTCCATTTACCCCCTTCTCGACCGATTGTTATAATTCCCGCGACGCCAGAAACTTACGCCGGGGAAGCTCGTCTTCCTGGGCGCATTGTCGCTGCGCGTTTTCGCGTTTTTAGCCTAGTTCGGAGCGGAGCGTTTTGCCTTCCCCAGAGGCGGTATTGAGGAACCTGATGACTAGGGCAACCATCGTCGTGATTACGGCGGTAATCCTGTTGTTGGTGTCCGCGCCGTCTCAAGCCCAAATCGCATCGTACTTAGATGAGCACGGTAAGCTCGTTTACGTGAACGGGGATTCCCCGAAGCGCAAGGTTGAGGGTACTATCAGTCCGACCCCGACTGCGCAGTCGGCCAATGCGCCCGGCGACCACCTGGATCAGATCGTCCAGCAGGCCGCCGATCGGCACAACCTGGATCCGGCGCTGGTGAAAGCCGTCATCAGCACGGAATCGGATTGGAATCCCTGGGCGATATCACGCAAGGGTGCGGTGGGGTTGATGCAGTTAATTCCGGCAACGGCAGAACGCTTTGGCGTTGGAAACGCTTTCGATCCTGCCCAGAACGTGGAGGGCGGGACGTCGTACCTGAAACAGCTGCTCGATCATTATAACGGCGATTTGACGAAATCGCTGGCGGCTTACAACGCCGGCCAACGAGCCGTCGATCAGAGCGGCGGGATTCCGGCTTACCCGGAAACCGAACGGTACGTGCAGAAAGTGACCGACGCATATTTCCGGCCTAATTCGGGCCGCGACCCGTCGTTGTGGAGCAAGCCCAAGGCTCCCATACGTCAGGAAGCGGACTCGAAGGGACGGATCATCTTCACGAACGAATGAGACGCGAATGGCTTTGGCTGGACTAAAACCGAGCACGCGGCACATTTTTTGCGCCTTTGCCGCGGCGGCTTGCCTGCTCGCCTGCCTGGCGGTTTCCACCCGCGCTGACAAGAAATCCGACGCCCGAGACCAGTTTGCGGAAGCGGTAAGGATGCGCACGATGCTCGAGGGCTACCTCGAGAAGGACCGCTCGCGCTCCGACTACGTGCAGACGATTGCGGCGTTTCACAAGGTGTACCTGATCACGCCAGACGCGGATGACGCGACCTCGGCGCTGATTGCCGAGGCGGAGTTGTATACGGAGATGGGGCGGCTTTACGATCCGAGCTACTACAAGTCGGCGGTCGCGATGTATTCGTTCCTGATGAAGCAGTATCCGGGAAGCCGGTATCGCGGCGAGGCGCTGATTTCGATCGCCAAAATCCAGAACGACGATCTCAACGAGCCGCATGAGGCTGAAACCACATACAAGCAATATTTGAAACTTTTCCCGCACTCGGACAGAACGGAAGAGGCGCGAGCCGCGCTGAAAGCGATCAGCGATTCCGAGGACAACGGCGGGGCAGCGCCGCATCCGGATGATGTTGCCGCGACTCGCACGGATCATACCGATCATATTGAGGGCACTGATCGAACCGATCGAACAGAACCCGCCAGCGAGCCTGAACAGGTCGATCCGGTCGATAAGGCCGCGCAGATGTTGCCGGTGGATGCGCCGCATGTGACTCCAGAAGCCGTGGAATATGGCTTGCCCGTGGTGAAGGATTTCAAGACGTGGGACTCTCCGGATTCGGCGCGGATCGTCGTCAACTTGGGGAATACGGTTGAATTCAGGGCCGTGCACATCGCGTCTCCCGAGCGCATCTATTTCGATTTATATAAGGCGCAAGTTGGCCCGAAGGTGCCGCGCAAGCCGGTCGACGTGCAGGGCGGGATGCTCAAGACGATCCGGATCGCGCAGAACAAACCGGATACGGTGCGGCTCGTGCTGGATGTGGACGGCGCGAAGGATTATTCGGCGTTTCTCGTGGAGAAACCGTATCGTCTCGTGATTGATCTGCGCTCACGGCCGAGTACCTCTGACGCCGAAGTCGCTTCCTCTGCCAAGCCGCCCGACACGCACGGGGGAACCGACAAAGCGGTGGCCGCCGAAACGATTTCCCTGAAAGCGAATGACCCAACACGCGATAGCGCAACGGCCAAATCGATCTCTAAGGCCGCCCTCAGCGCTGCGAAGGTGCATCCGAAGGCGACGTTGCCGGAATCGGCTGCTCTCGAGCCGCCGCCCGAGCCAGAACCCAATCGCGACGGCGAGCGTTCCCTGACGCGCGCGCTTGGGCTCAAGATCAACCGCATCGTGATCGATGCCGGACACGGCGGGCACGATACGGGAACGATCGGGCCGCACGGCCTGCTGGAAAAAGACGTGTGCCTCGACGTGGCGCTGCGCCTGGGTAATCTGATCGAACAGAAACTGCCGGGCGCGGACGTGATCTATACGCGCAAAGACGATACGTTCGTGCCGCTCGAAGAGCGGACGCAGATCGCCAACGACACGAAGGCCGACCTGTTTATATCGATCCACGCGAATTCGAGCGAGGATCCATCCGCGCGCGGCGTGGAGACGTACTACCTAAATTTCGCGACGTCGGCCGATGCCATGGAAGTGGCGGCGCGCGAAAACGCGGAGTCGCAGGAGTCGATGCACGACCTGCAGGACATCATCAAGAAGATCGCACGCAACGACAAGATCGAAGAATCGAAGGATCTGGCGGGGGACATCCAGGACAGCCTGTCCAACCGCCTGCAGCTTGTGAGCCGCAACGAGAGGAACCGCGGGGTGAAGAAGGCCCCATTTGTGGTGCTGATTGGCGCCAACATGCCTTCGGTGCTGGCGGAGATCTCGTTCGTGAGCAACCCATACGACGAAAGTCTCCTGCGCAAAGCCGCCCAGCGGGAGAGAATCGCCGAAGGCCTCTATCGCGGCATTGCGACCTACCTTGCGAGCCTCAACAGTCTTTCCCCGAACAAGGCAAAGCTGATCTCGGACAATCACGTCTCCGAAACCCGGCTCGCCGACGGAACACTGGCGCCGTCCGGGAACCCCAAGTAGAATCTCGGCATCTAACAAGAGAACGGGGATTCATGCACAGATTCGTTTCGCTTCTCTTTGCAGCCCTATTGCTGACGCCCTTGTGCGCCTCCGCGCAGCAGATACTGCCTCATTCATTTGCAGGATGGACGCAGAGCAGCGAAGCAGCGTTCACGCCTTCCGCCGCCCAGTCGCCTACTGGTGCCTTCGCGGGCGCCACACGCGACGCGTTGAGCGCGGCTAAGGAGTATGGATTCGCCGGCGGGGAGCAAGCCTCGTACACGCAGGGTCCCCAAACGCTCGAAGTCACACTCTACAAAATGAAGGATCCGAGCGGGGCGTACGGCGAGTATTCCTATCAACGCGTGCCGGGAATGGAGCGCGCGAATCTGACAGACTATTCGGCGGTATCGCCGGATCGCGCGCTGTTTCTGGCGGGCAATCTGGTGGTCGATATTCAGGGGAAAAATCTGACGGCGCACGCGGCGGACTTGAAGGCGCTCGTCAGCGCCGTGCGGAAGCATGCGCAGGAGGGGCCGCTGCCGACGCTGTGGCAAGACGTGCCCCAGAAGAACATCATCGAGGGAACCGATCGCTACATTCTGGGGCCGCAAACGCTGGACCAGCTTTTCCCGGGCGGACTGGGCGATTCGGTTGATTTTTCGAACGGCGCGGAAGCGGAAGTGGCGCAGTACCGCGTGGACGGTCACGATGCGACGCTGCTGATCGTCGATTTCCCGACCCCGCAAATGGCGGAAAGCATGCTTGCGAACATCCAAAAGAATTTCGACGTGAACGGTTCGAAGCCGGGATCGAATTCACCCGCGTTTTTCGCGGCGCGGTCGTTGACGCTGCTGGCGGTGGTCGCAGGGGCGCCTTCGGAAAAAGAGGCGAATGCGCTGCTAGGTCAGGTTCAACCCGGAACCGTGCTCACGTGGAATGAGCCGACGTTTCAGTTCAAAGAACCCTCGATCGGAGTGATGGTTGTGGGCACGATCGAGGGCACGGGAGTCATCTGCCTTTTCGCAGTGATCGCAGGGCTGGCGTTTGGGGGACTGCGCGTGGTGGTGAAGCGCAGTTTGCCGGGGAAGATCTTCGATCGCGCCGAATACGTCCAGGTGCTGCAGCTCGGATTGGCCAGTAAACCTATCAATGCAGAGGACTTCTACGGCACCCCAGGTGGGCCGACCCCATCGGTGAAAGTGGATAAGAATCTCCCCGACCGGATCGCCCTACGCATATTCCGCTGAAACAAATAGGCTTACATAGCGACAGATTTTGGCTTTCGCGCTTGACTTCCCTTGGAAGCAACACTAGACTGCGGTCGAGGAAAGGGTTCTGCGGCCATCCGCGCATTGGCTGGGAACTTTCTCCCCTCGAAAGCCCGCCGCAAGGCGGGCTTTCTGCTTTTAGAGGGACTATGGTTTTGACGCCGCAGCCTGTGTGAATGAGTCCGAATTGAAGAGAAAAACTGCCGGGCTGAAGAACCCGGCGCTACGTTTAAACCTGAATACCGAAAAACCGACGTTGCCAGACAGCGTTCAGGCGCGGGAAGCGTTGAGGACCTTTTCGTAGTAGCGCTCGTAGAGTGGGATGATGTCGTTGGAGCAGTATTTGCGGCGGGCGTTGGCGCGCGCCATTTCTCCCATCATGCGGCCGCGGTCGGGCAGCGTGAGGATATCGAGCGCATATTTGGCGCCGGTAGCAACATCGCGCGGCTCGAAGAGGTAGCCGTCGATGCCGTGCGTGACGACTTCCGGCAATCCGCCGACGTCGGTCGCAACGACCGGCACCTGGCACGCCATCGCCTCGAGCGCGGCGAGGCCGAAGGATTCGGAATCGCTCGGCAGCAAGAATAGATCGGCGAGGCCGAGTTTTTCCTGCACGTGGTCCTGCTTGCCCAAAAAAAAGACATCTTTCGAAAGGCGCTTCTTGCGCACGATGTATTCAGCCGCGCCACGATCCGGGCCATCGCCCATCAGCACGAGCTTGGCGGGAATTTTTTCGCGGACGAGCGCGAAGATTTCGATAACGTCTGTGACGCGCTTCACAGGGCGGAAATTCGACAGATGCATCAGGATGGGTTCGCCTTCGGGCGCCCAGCGCGCGCGGGCGGCGGCATCGTCGGAGCGTTTATAGAGATCGCAGTTAACGAAATTCGGGATGACCTCGATGGGGCGCTTGATCTCAAATTCCTTGACGGTGCGGTCGCGGAGGTAATGCGAGATAGCGGTGACGCCATCGCTCTGCTCGATCGAGAAACGGACGATCGGCAGGTAGCTGCGGTCGTTGCCGACGAGGGTGATATCGGTGCCGTGGAGCGTGGTGATGAAGGGAAGGCGCCGGGGCACAGTCATCATGCGGGCCAGCAGGGCGCTCACGGAGTGAGGGATGGCGTAGTGTACATGCAGCAGATCGAGCGACGCCTCTTCGGCCACCTCGGCCATCTTCGTAGCGAGCGACAGCGTGTAGGGCGGATGATCGAAAAGCGGGTACGTGATGACTTCCACTTCGTGGAAGAAGATGCGCTCGTTCGTGCCGCTCAGGCGAATCGGCATCGCATAGCTGATGAAATGAATTTCGTGCCCGCGCATCGCGAGCTCGAGGCCGAGCTCGGTGGCGACGACACCCGATCCGCCGTAGGTTGGGTAGCAGGTGATCCCGATCTTCATGCTGTTTGAGCCGGCGGCTGAAATCGGTCGCAACCGCCGCCCGGCAAGATGGCAACGCGCAACGAGGCGTTCCTATTGACCGTTCTGCCCGTTGGAGCCGCCGTTGGCTGCCTCTTCGCCTTCCTTGTAGACGTAGCGAATGCAGTGCTTATAAATCAGAAGATTGGGACTGCCGTAGCGAGTAAGTTTGATGCAATCGCGGTCGTACCACTCGACCGTGCCGCGAATCACTTCGCCGTCCGTGAGAACTACCGCGACGGGCGTGCGGGATTGCATCTGCTTCACGTAATAGAAATTCTCCGCGTACGTCTGATCGGGTGGGGCGGGCTTCTTCCGCGGCCCTGCTGCAGGCTGCGGCATCACCTGCGTGGCACGCGGAGTATATGCCTCTTTCGGCTCCCCGAGTGAGGGACGAAACAACTTGCGGTTTACCATGGCTGCTCCTAAGTAGGATATAGATTATGACTACGCGAGAAGGGCTTCGGTTGCAACATTTCGAAAAAAACTTTGGTTGGGCCTAGCGGAGACTCAATGAGGCAATCAGCGCGTCCAGGCCCAGTTGACGTCCCGTATTGCGGCGAATGCGGCTTTCGAGCGCGTCGAGGCCTCGTGTAGCCCGCAGCACCCACGCCCAATCAATCTTCTTGCCAAGACTTTCGACTTCCCGGTGCAGATCGGGATTGCGAGGTAGCCTGCTCGTTTGGCCAAAGGAATTCTCGATCAGGTCTGTAAGGACACTATAGAACAGGCCCAATATGTTTTCAAACGATTCCTGTTCCTGCTTGGAAAGCTGAGCAGTGGAGGCGAAAATGTCGGAAAAGCCCTCGCCCGAGACCGATCGATCGAGAAGATGCAAGACGCTTCTGCGGAGGCGCGCGGATTCCTCGAGGTTAAGCGAAAGCGCCGCACCCGGGCTGCCTTCGGAGAGCTGGGCCACGAGCTTGCGCTCGGCCGGCTTGCGGTCCGACCGATCCTTTAGGAACGCCTCGATTTGATCCGCAGGTACCGGTGCAAAATGGAACTGCAGGCAGCGCGAGCGAATCGTCTGCAGCAGAGCATCGGGCGTGGGCGCGAGCAGGATCAGAGTCGAGGATTCGGGCGGCTCTTCGAGGATCTTGAGGAAGACGTCGGCGTCCGTCCAACGCATCGTATCGGCGCCGTCGAGGATGAAGACGCGCCGCCGTCCCTGGGGCTTGAAATAGGCTGCGCGCTGGACGGCGCGCAACTGCCCGACGCGGATCATGGGCCGCGCCACCGGAGTGCGGAGACGGACCGGATCGGGAACGATTACCCAGACGTCCGGATGCGTTTCAAGAATCAGCGGAGTGCGCTCGACGGCGGAGGCGTCCGCGCTTTCGCCACGCTCGCCGAGGCCCGCCCGAATCAGCGGAGCTGGGTCGGCTAGCGGTGCCATCCGCAAGCAGGAATCGCATTCGCCGCAAAAGTCGTCGCGAAGACGTTGGCAATTGGCGGCCTGCGCAAACATCCGCGCCAGCGTATATTTCCCGATACCGCGCGGGCCGGTAAACAGCAAGGCGCTGGGAACGCGCTCCCGTTGAAGCATCGAGCGGAGGGCGCGGACGATGCGTTCGTTGCCGAGGAACTCGTCGAAACCCATGCGTCAGTTCCCTTTGCCCATTGCGGATCCGATGCGTGCGTCGATAGCCGCGAGAATTTCCGCGTGAATCGCCTTGGGCGCCCGAAGAGTGCCGGAGGCAGTATCGAAGCATTCGATTTTTGCCCAGTGAGGCTGTCGCGCAAGACCGTCGTAAACGGATGATGCAGCTTCGAGATGCGCGATGTCCGACTCCTGCAGGTCGCGGCGCAATTTCGTGTAGTCGCGCGCGCCTAGCTTGCCGCGTTCCCCGGCCAGGCGATGCGCCTCCGCCGCCGGGACGCGCAGGTAGATCACCAGATCTTCGGCAGGCAGGCCATAGACTCCGTATTCCAACTGCTTGAGCCAGGCGATGAATTCTTCGCGCTGTACCGGGGGCACGCGCGCGCCCTGATGCGCGAGATTCGAGGCGATGTAGCGATCGGCGAGCACGATCTTTCCCGACGCGAGAGCAGCTTCGAGAGCCGGCTTCGATTCCAGGCGGTCTCCCGCATAAAGCAAAGCTGAAAAATGCGGGTCGACAGAGGCTAGCGAGCCAAATTCTCCATTGAGGAAGCGCGCCACGAGTTTCCCGAAAAAGCCTTCATAGTGAGGAAAACTAATCTGCACGATTGGGGCGCCGTGCTTGCCGAGCGCGCGCGCAAGAAAATCGACCTGCGTGCGCTTCCCGGAACCGTCGATTCCCTCGATCACGATGAGCTTTCCGCGGGCAGGCATCGAAGTGACGTTCAGTGTAGCAGCGACGCACGGCGAGTGACCAGTGGTTCGTACCCCGTGTTAGAATCGCGCCAGTGCCTGCGGAAACCACAACGGTCAGCGCGAATCTGGAACTCGTCCGGGAACGGATTGCACGAGCGGCAGCACGCGCCTGGCGGCAACCCAAGGAAATTACCATCGTCGCAGTCTCTAAAACTTTCCCGCCCGAGGCGATTCGAGCGGCGTACGATGCGGGTCTGCGTCACTTCGCCGAGAATCGCGTGCAGGAATTTGAAACGAAATGGCCGAAGGTGCTCCAGCTGGAGGCCGCATGGCACTTCATCGGCCACCTGCAGCGCAACAAGGCGCGCCGTGCGGTTTACCTCTTCAACCGCATCGATGGCGTCGACAGCCTGACGCTGGCGCGGACGCTCGAATCCGAGGCAACGGCTCAGGCAAAACGCGTTCCGATTCTGATTGAGGTGAAACTTAGCGACGAGCCGAGCAAAACCGGGATCGCCGAGGCAAATTTGGCGGCGCTCGCGGAAAGCATCACACCTGCCTCGAATTTGAGGCTCCGCGGGCTGATGGGCGTCCCGCCATATTTCGAGAATCCCGAACGTGCGCGTCCTTACTTCCAGAAGCTGCGACGAATGAAAGACGATTTGAGCGGCCGCCTCGGCGCTCCCCTGCCCGTCCTATCGATGGGAATGAGCCACGATTTTGAAATCGCGATCGAAGAGGGAGCGACGGAGATTCGCATCGGGACGGCGCTGTTTGGCGAGCGGACGCGCGCTGGGGCGTAGCAGGCTCCGAATCTGTATCGCGAAAAGGCCCCACCCTCACAAAACGAGGATGGGGCACCCGGAACATCAAAACCAAAACTGAAGCGGCGCGCTAGTCGGGCAGAGGCTGGCCCTTGGTCTCGAGTCCAAACGGGAGCAGGAAAAGGCCGAGCAGAAATGGGATCGCCGTCAGCGCGACGGGGATGCCGATCGTGTGGAAGTACGACACACCCGCGCCCACCAGGAACGTGAAGCCCGCGCCGACGAAGCGGCCGACCGAAGTCGCGAAGGCGAAAGCGCTGCCGCGGCACTCCGTTGGATACTGCTCGGGCAGCCACAGCGTGTACATCGCGAAATTGGCGCCGCCGATTCCTAGGAAAAAAAGGCCGATGAAGAACCACTTCATCGCATCCTGCGGCAGATAGAAGGCGTAGCCGAAGGAAAACACGAGCGACGCCGCCATGCAAATGAAGTAGAGCCCCAGCGTCAAGCGGCGGCCGATGCGTTCTGCGATCCACGGCAGAGGCAGGCAGCCGATGATCGTGCCGAACGACAGCACCATCGTGGCGTAGGAACCGAGCCGCGGCGCGAGGATCGCCGACATGTGCTGGCGACCGACGATCTCCGCGACAGCCGTGGGCACGTAGACCGTCCCGCCCCACAACCCGATAATCGAGATGAGAACGTAGGCGGAATTCAGCAGCGTGCGGCGGCGGTACGTTGAATTGAAAATCATCGAGAACGGGTGCGTCATCTTCTTGGCGATCGCCTGCCAGCGCGCCGGTTCTTTCACGGCGTACATCACGAATCCGATCAGGAGCGCGGGGACGCCGCCAATCGCGAACATCGGCCGCCAGCCGTGCGTTTCGCCTACGAAATGATTGGCGAGCGCCGCGAGAAAAAATCCGAAATAGTAGCCGGTGTGCATCAGGCCGGCGCCCATCTTGCGGCGGCTTTCGGGCCATTCTTCGGCGACGAATGTACCGCCCATCGCCCATTCGCCGCCGATTCCGACGCCGGCCAGCAAGCGGAAGGCCGCTAATTCCCAAACGTTCTGGCTGAAGGCGGCCAAAAGCGTGAAGAGCGAATAGCACAGAATCGTCAACGCGAGCGTGCGAACGCGGCCAAACCGGTCCGCGACCGGCCCCCAGACGAGGGCCATGCCCCATCCGACGAGGAACAGCGCGAAGAGCAGGCCGCCATAGAAGCCTACATTCGCGCCAGTTGCACGAATGCCGGTTTTCGGCAGAAGCTCGCGGAGCGCCGGCACCAGGACGAGCGCGTAAATGAACGAGTCCATCCCGTCGAGTGCCCAACCCGCCCAGGAGGCCCAAAAACCGCGGATTTGGTTCGAAGTGAGGCGAACCGGGCCAGTCGTTTTCGGGGATGCTGGTGTTGTGGCCACGACGGGCGTGGATTGTATGGCAAAACGCGGCGGCGCGGGAGGATTTCTCGCAGAAATTCCGCCAGCGGCGAAAGCCACGCCGATGGTACAGTCGCAGATTGAAATCCGATTCCACGATCGACGTGCAAGAACGCGGCGGCGCAATCACGTTTGCTGTGCGCGTGATCCCGCGGGCGAGCCGCGATGCAATCGAAGGCGAATATCAGGGCGCGCTGAAAGTGCGGCTGACCGCTCCGCCGGTCGACGATCGCGCGAACGACGCGCTGATCCGGCTGCTCGCGGAGCGTTTGAACGTGCCCCGGTCGGCTGTTAGAATCGTGGCCGGGGGAAAAAGCCGCACGAAGCGCGTGGAAATTGCGGGCGCGCGCCGCGAGCAAATCATCGAGATGCTGAATTCATGCCGGACATAAAAGCGATTCAGGGGCAGTTGCGCGCCAGCAAAATCGACGGCTGGCTCTTCTACGATCACCACCACCGCGATCCGATCGCCACACGCATCCTGGGCCTCGGCGGAAACGGCATGGCGACGCGCCGCTGGTTCTATTTCATCCCCTCACGGGGCGAGCCCCGCAAGCTGGTACACCGGATCGAGGCAGGCGCTCTCGACTCGCTTGCCGGGCGCAGAAGCGTCTATTCGAGCTGGGAAGAACTTCACGGCGGCCTGCGCAAGCTGCTTTCCGGAAGCCGGAAAATCGCGATGCAGTATTCGCCGGAAAACAATATTCCATACATCGGGCTCGTCGACGCGGGCACGGTTGAGTTTGTGCGAAAGCTGAAAAAGAACGTGGTGACTTCGGCCGATCTCGTGCAGACATTCGAGGCGGCGTGGACACCCGAGCAGCTCGAATCGCACATCGAAGCCGGGAAGATAATCGACCGCGTGATGAGCACGGCATTCGAAACCGCAGCCGCGAGCGTGCGCGACGGCGATCCTCTCACGGAATTCGAGCTGCAACAGTGGATTCTCGACAAGTTTCGCGCGAACGGGCTTACCACGGACGAACCTCCGGTCGCGGCCGTGCAGCCGAACAACGGCAATCCGCACTACGAACCGCAGCAGGGAGCGTCGCGGCCGATCCGCGCGGGCGATCTGTTGCTGCTCGACGTGTGGGGAAAGTTCGCGCGGCCTGGCAGCGTCTACTACGACATCACTTGGGTGGGCTACCTCGGCCAGCGCGTGCCGGACGCGTATTCCAAAATATTTCGAATCGTACGCGAGGCGCGCGACGACGCCGTCGAATTCGTCGAGGAATCCGTGAGGCGCGGGCGGACGATCCACGGTTGGGAAGTGGATCGCGTGGCGCGCGAGACGATTCGCAAGGCGGGCTACGCAAAGAATTTCGTTCACCGCACCGGCCACAGCATCGGCCAGGACGTGCACGGCAACGGCGCGAACATGGACGGACTCGAGACGCGTGACGACCGCAAGATTGTTCCGCATACATGCTTTTCGATTGAGCCGGGCATCTACCTGCCGGAATTCGGCATTCGCAGCGAAGTGAACGTTTACGTCGGCGAGCGCGACGCGCGTGTGACGGGCGCGATCCAGGAAGAAATTCTCGCTTTGCTCGCGTGAGGCGCGCCGGATGAACCGTGGCTGAAGAACCCGTGAACGAAGCCGCGCCCGTCCTTGCGGCGGTCCGCAGGAAATCTCTCAGCGCACTTCCCTTCCTCGTTGCTCTTGCTTCGCTCGCCGTGCCCGGGCTTGGCCACGCGTGGCTGCATCGGTGGGGGCGCGCGCTGGCGTTCTTTGTGGCGGTCGGCGGGCTGGCGCTCACCGGCTACATTATGCGAGGCCAGGTTTTCACGGCGGTGTCGAACGATCCCTTCGGCAGGCTCGGATTTCTGGCGGACGCCTGCTCGGGGGTCTTCTACGTGCTGGCGCGATTCCTCGAAGCGGCCGGCCCAAACCTTTCGCGAGCCGCCGGCGATTACGGCACGCGTTTTCTCGCATCGGCCGGAATCGTGAATTTGATCGGCATGCTCGACGCGTACGCGATTGCGGGCGGGCGGAGAGGCTAGCCGGTGCACGCGAGCGGATTGCATCTCAGCCACTTCCCGGCAATGGTCGTTTTCGCGCTACTGGTGTCGATCGCGCTGGCCAGCCTCGGAGGGCATACGCTGGCGCAGCGAATCAAGTATGCGGTGTGGTCATTCGTGATGTTCCTCGCGATCGGCGTAGGGCTTGCGTGGCTGATGTATCCCTTCTCGCGGTAAACTATGAGGGTTGATCGAAATGGCTGTGCGGAGGGGCGTTGCGTCTTCGCGAAGCCGGGAATATATCGGCGGTGGATTGCATACAAAGTCTCTGTGGACGCGTCTTATAGCTGAAGTCCACAGAGGGGGATGTAGATCATGAATAGGCGACAACTGCTCTCATTGCTGGGCGTATCTCCGGCAATCTTGGCTGCGTCTCCGGCGGAGGCGCGAGAGAAAAAGCACAAGAACGTTGCCGAGAATTGCGGCGATCACGCGAAGTTCCTGGCGCTCTCGCCGAAGGGCACTCCCCCGCCGGTACAGCGCTTTTCCATGGCGCCGCGGTTGAGCGCGATTCAGGGAAAGACGATCTATCTCATCGACACCGGATTCTTGGGCGCCGACCAGCTGTTGCAGCAAGTGGCGGCATGGTTTCAGAAGAATCAGCCGGACGTCAAGACCGTGCTCCGGAAAAAGGCCGGGACGTATCCCGAGGAGGATCCAAAGCTCTGGGCGGAGATCAAGGCCAACGGCAACGCGACCATCATGGCCATCGGCCATTGAAGCGGCTGCACTCCAGCGACCGTCGGTCACTGCGTAACGATGGAAAAGATGGGAATCCCGAGCGTGCCGCTCGTGACGCGCGCTTATGAAGATTTGGCGAAATCCACGGCAGCAGAGCGCGGCATGCCGACGCTGCGAATCGTCTTCACCGTTCATCCGATCTGGGGCAAGACGCCTGAAGAATTGTGGGCTGCCGTAAACGGTCCCGATCCGATCACGGGAAAACCGATGATGAAGGAAATCCTCGACGATCTGACCGCGCCGCTTTCCGCGGAAGATCAAAAATCCGGGCTGCTGCCGGTTCCGGCGGGGCCCGAGACTTTCGGCCCCGACTCCCTCGACAATCTGCAGAGCTATTTCATGAACAACGCGATGACGGATTACATGCCGATCATCGTCCCGACGGAAGCCAGAGTAGCCGCGATGCTCAAGGGGACGAGCCATCAGCCCGACGAGCCGGTCGGCAAAGCCGGAGGCTACAAGTACAACGTGAAGCAAGTGGCGGTGAACGCCGCGATGGCGGGATGCGATCCATCGTACCTTCCCGTTCTTCTCGCGATTGCCTCGACGGGCGACCTTGCGCTCGGCACCTCGACCACTTCGTTCGGCTATTCGATGATCATCAATGGGCCGATTCGCGACAAGCTCAGCATGAATTACGGCATCGGCGCACTCAGCCCATTCGCGCAGTCCAACGCCACCATCGGCCGAGCGTGGACGCTCATGGGCAAGAATCTGGGCGTCGGCGCGATCCCCGGCCAAACCTACTGGGGCGGCCAGGGCAACACCCTCAATTACAACAACGCGGTGGTCGCAGAAGACGAGAAGAACAGCCCGTGGACTCCCTTCCACGTGCAGAAGGGATTTAAGCCCGAGGAGAACGTGGTCAGCATATTCAACGGATGGGACATCCGCCAGGGCCACGGCGCGAAGGGCGCGGGAGCCGTGCTGCCCAAATTCGACGAGCAGATCAGCAGCATGTTTCCAACGCTGACTCGCATGTTCAACGCGCTGGTGATCTGCGATCCGCTTACCGTGAAGGCGCTGGTGGAGCAGGGATACGACACGAAGGAAAAGCTGCAGGAGTGGCTCTGGAAGAACACCACGGTCTCGGCGAAGGAGTATCGAGACTCGTTCCTGGCGCACGTGTGGCTCTATCCGCGCGCGCTCCGCGGCGAAGAACCCTACGCCGCCTGGTACAAGGTCCCCGAGGATACGCAGATTCCCTGCTGGCCCAAGGCCTCGGACATCGAATTTGTCGTCGCCGGCGGGCAGACGAACACGTTCTTCCAGGTGGGCAACATGAATTACGTGCGGAGCGTCTCGATCGACAAGTGGGTGTAGTGTTTCGCGACTGACATTCAAAAACAAAAAAGAGGGGCGCGAGCGCCCCTCCTCGTTCGCCGAATTTGTGATTGTGGCTAAGTGAGGTCTTCGGGGGCAATCGGCAGGTGGCGAATGCGCTTGCCGGTTGCGGCGAAGACTGCGTTGCAGATGGCCGGAGCGAGTGGCGGAACGGCCGGTTCGCCCATGCCTGTCGGGGTCTCATCGCTTTCGACGATATGCACATCGACGACCCTCGGCATCTCGTTCATGCGCAGCATGTCGTAGGTGTCGAAGTTGGCCTGCTGGACGCGGCCCTTGTCGATCGTGATGGAGCCCTTGAGCGTCTGCGTGAGGCCGAAAACCACGGCGCTCACCGCCTGCTGCCGGACGATGTTCGGATTTATCACGCGGCCGCAATCGAGCGCAACCGTGACTTTGTGAACCTTTACGCCCTCTTTTTCGATCGAGATCTCGACGACCTCGGCCACGTAGGTCGAAAACGCCTCGAGAACCGCGATCCCGCGGTAGCGGCCCTTCGGCACCGGCTTTCCCCATTCGCCTTTTTCGGCGGCGAGGTTGAGCACGCCGAGATGGCGCGGCTCCTTCGAGAGCAGAGCCTTGCGGTACTCGTAGGGATCTTTCTTCGCGGCGTGCGCGAGTTCATCGATAAAGCTCTCTTCGAAGAACCCGTTCTGCGACGCGCCCACCGATCGCCAGAAGCCCAGGGGAATGGGTCCGGTGACCATGTGGTAGTCGACCAGAATATTGGGAATGTCGTACGGCGTGTCGGAAATGCCCTCCACGCTGCTCGAATCCATGCCGTTACTGACCGCAGCTGGGCCGAAGAACCAGCGCGAGATCGAATCGCATGCGACCCGCGCGGTGAACGCGGTGGGCATGCCATCCGGGCCAAGCGCCGCGGCGATTTTCACGTAGGACGCGGGACGATAGTAGTCGTGCTGCATATCGTCTTCACGCGACCACGTGACCTGCGCCGGCGCCTTCATGTGCTTCGAGATTTCGCAGGCTTCGGTGACGAAGTCCGTCCAGCCGCGACGGCCGAATCCACCGCCGAGGTAAGTGGTGTGCACGAAGGACTGATCCGGCTTCACGCCGGCGATCTTCGCGCCGACGCCCTGCGAAGGCGTCTGGAACTGCGTGCCCGCCCACACGTCCGCGCGATCGTCCTGCATGTACGCCGTGCAATTCATCGGCTCCATCGTGGCGTGCGCCTGGTAGGGGGCTTGATAGACGGCCTCGACCTTCTGGGTTGCTGCGTTGAGCGCGGATTCGGCGTCCCCTTCCTTGCGCGCCACGACGCCGGGTGTTTCGCACGCGTCGGCGAAGCTCTTGAAGATCGTTTCATTCGAGACGTCCGTGTTCGGGCCTTCGTCCCACTTCACATCGATGGCCTTGCGGGCTTGCATCGCGGTCCACGTGTTGTCGGCGACGACAGCGATGCCATCCGAAATTTCGAAGACGTCTTTGACGCCAGGCATAGCTTTCGCCTTGGTGGCGTCGAAGCTGGCGACCTTGCCGCCGAACACGGGGCAGCGCAACACGGTTGAATGGACCATGCCCGGCTGCCGCTGGTCGATGCCGAAGCCCGCTTTGCCGTTCGTTTTGATCGGCGTGTCGAGCCGCTTGAACGGCTTGCCGATCACCTTGAACTGGCTCGGGTCTTTCAGCGTCACGTCTTGCGGTGGCGTAACTTTCGAGGCTGCTTCCGCGAGGCTGCCGTAGGTGGCTCGCCGCTTGGTTGCCGCGTGAATCACGGCGCCGTCTTCGGCGTGGCACTCCGACGGATCGACGCCCCACTTCTGCACCGCCGCCAAAATCAGCATCATCCGCGCCGTGGCGCCCGCTTCGCGCATAGGTTGCCAGCCCGAATGAATGCTCTGGCTTCCGCCCGTTCCCTGCATGTGGAACGCGGGATCGAAGTACACGACCGCCGCCGGGGCAAACTCCGTGCGAATCTTCCGCCAGTCGCACTCGAGCTCTTCCGCAGCCAGCATCGAAAGCGACGTCACGACTCCCTGCCCCATTTCCGACTTGCTGATGAGGATGGTGATGCTGTCGTCTGGAGCCACCTGAATAAACGCATTCAACACATCGGGCTTGGCGCCGCTGCCGTCCATGCGCGATGCCGCGAGCACTTCCGTGCGTCCGGGGAGATAGAAGCCAATCACAAGCCCCGCTGCGCCTGCGAGGCCGGTCTTGAGGAAGCCGCGCCGGTCCAGTCCGTTGGGTTGCGTGCTCATTCGGCACCTCCGTTTGAAACCGCCGCGGCGCTAGCAACGAGTTCAGAAGCCTCGTCGGCGCTCGCAGTCTTCGTGCCGGCCGCTTGCAGCTTCGCGGCCTGGTGAATCGCCGCGCGAATCCGGTCGTACGTGCCGCAGCGGCAGATATTGCCGCTCATGGCATCGTCAATCTCGGCGTCGGTCGGGTTGGGCGTCTTGGCGAGGAGCGCTGAGGCCGTCATGATCTGACCTGACTGGCAGTAGCCGCACTGGGGCACGTCGATTTCGATCCAGGCGCGCTGCACGGGATGGCTGTCGGTTGCGGAAAGTCCTTCGATGGTCGTTACCTTCTTGCCAGATACGCTGGATATCGGCGTGATGCAGGAACGGGTCGCTTCGCCGTCGATGTGGACCGTACAGGCTCCGCAGAGCGCCATGCCACAGCCAAACTTGGTACCGGTCATGTTGAGTGTGTCTCGAAGCACCCAAAGCAGCGGCATCCTCGGATTCACGTCCACCGTCTTGGGCTTGCCATTCAGAATGAAGTGAGTCGCCATTCACAATCCTCCGTCGAATGTTCCAACTCCAACAATTGCCGAGCCTTGCGCTCGAAAAATTCAATTTCGTTCAAGCTACGCGATGGATCACATTGTGTCAAGGTTAGGCGGCTAACGGCTTTCCATGACTTGATGCGCCATTTCGCGACGAAATACGCCCTTCTTACGTGTTTGAAGAATTTTCCCGTGGATGCTACATTCGAACGAAACGCAAACGCCGAGGTAGCTCAGTTGGTAGAGCAGCCGATTCGTAATTCTGCCGTCACCAATCCCGTCATGTGTTTTCAATAGGTTACAGTTCTGACATTCGGTGAAATTCGGGTTATTCGGGGCGTTTTGGATGACTTTGGGTACAATTTAGGTACAACCATCGCGTGAGGAAAGCTAGAGCCACGTGACAGTGTGCGGTCCGCTTGTTGCCTCAATTTGCTTGGCGTGCTTCTCACACATGTAGGTGTTAATCTCCTTCTCGGGTTGACCCTTGGACTCTCGCGTCGTCTGACTCACCAAGGCTGCGGCTGGCTGATTGCATGCCTTTCCGCCGTCACGCACTCCGCATGTTTCGTTCGACATTGGTGGTCCCTTCGCCGTTAGCTTTCGTACCGCACGCGGATATGACGAGCGCTACGCCACTGCCTTCAACTTCACGGCTTTCTTCGCTTGCTGCCACCGCTTCTTTGCCGCGATTGACATCCGACGCCGTGCCGCTGCGCTGATTTTGTGATGGGTCTGGCGAGGTGCGGCACCCTGAATCTTTTGCAAAAGGCGATTGAGAGCGGCGTCGATGCGGTCTCGTTGCTTGCGCAGGCTTCGAATTCTCGCA